>CAYPJU010000050.1:1230-17362 GCA_964411125.1 uncultured Bradymonadales bacterium
CGGAGCGCGGCGCATCGAACGGGTTCCTTTGCGCTTTGCGCTTTGCGCTTTGCGCTTTGCGCTTTGCGCGTTGCGCTTTGCGCTTTGCGCGTTGCGCTTTGCGCGTTGCGGTTCGCGCACGGAGTCATCAACTTCTTGTGCGGACCTCCGATCTCGCGGACGATGGCGGTTCAGGAGGGAAGCGATGAGACGATGGACGAGTTGGTTGGTCGGAGCGGCGTTCGCCACGACGGTCGGTTGCGGAAGTTGTGGGGGTGGCGCGAAGAAGGTCGAGCTCGACGAGCTCGACGAGGAGCTCGCGGACGCGACCTGCTCGAAGCTTTACGAGTGCTGCACGGCCGAGGAGATCGGCACGGTGAACATCTTCTTCGGGGAGTTCGACGACGAAGAGAGTTGCGTCGAGGAGTACGACAAGCTGATCGCGCTCTTCGTCCTCCCCTCCGTCCGCCAGTCGATCGAGGACGGACGGCTCGAGTACGACCCCAAAGCTGCCGGCGAGTGCCTCGCCGAATACCGCGCGGTGAGCTGCGAAGAAGCCGCGGCCGACACGGCCCCCGACGGGGCCGGCTTCGCGTGCGAGAACATCTTCGTGCCGCTCGTCGCGGACGGGGGCGTCTGCTCGCAGGACCTCGAATGCATCGGTGGCACGTGCATCCTGCCCGATTTCGACGCCGAGGAAGGCGAGTGCGGAACTCTGCCCGGTGACGGCGAGCCGTGCCTGGTCAACGAGATGGACGACTTCTCGTTCGGCGAGTGCGCCGAAGGAACCACCTGCATCGACGACACGTGCGTCGCGCCGAAGGAGGAAGGTGAAGCGTGCACCCGAGGGTCAGGCTGCATCTCCGGTTCCTGCGTGGATGACGCCTGTGCGCCGCTGAAGGCGGATGGCGAGGATTGCTTCAGTTCGAGCGAGTGCGAGAGCGGCTTCTGCGACACCGACGAGTTCGTCTGCGGCGCGGCGGCCGACGGCGGAAGCTGCGAGTTGCTCTGAGACCCCGCATCACTCGGGGGGGAGCGGAACGCCGCTGCGGACCGAGAAGAGGCACGCCTCGTCGTAGCCCGAGGCGCACGCCGTCTGGATGACCGGCGTACCTGCTTCCCAGTCGTACCGCGAGATCGCGTAGCCTCCCCAGTAGCAGAACTCCGGGGTATCCTCCGTGCAGCCGCGCTGGACGACTTCCGCGCGGCGGGCACCTTCCAGCGGAGCCAGCATGTTGCTGTGAAGCGCGAAGCGAAGCCGGCAGGCGAGCTTGCCGCCGGCATCGCAGCCGGCGTCGAAGTGCTGGGCGGCCTTCGCGAAGTCACGGGCGTCGTACTGGGCCGCGAGGCCGGCCGCGGTGCACTGCCGCGCGCCGTCGCAGCTCTTCGCCGCTCGCCACGAACTCTTCAGCCCTTCGGCGGCGACGCAGGCGATCCCGTTGCCGAGCCCGCACGCTTTCTCCATCGTCTTCGCTGCGGTCCGCTTGGAGCGTGACGTCCCCAATCCGTACGCCTGCTGGTCCCCCAGCAGGACGCATGCCCAGTCCGTGTTTCGTTCGCACGTCGAGGTCAGGTGCTCGTTCAACTTCGTCAGTGATTCCGCGTCAGCCTCGGGGTCGTGAACGGCGGGGCTCATCGTGCAGCGGGACCCCGTCTCGAGGTTGCAAGCCTTGTCGAAGAGGACGCGCGCGCGCGCGGGATCGGGTTCGACGCCGCGGCCCGTCGCGTAGCCGAACGCCGCGTTCTCGCAGTGCCTGCCGTTTGCGCCCCCCTCCTGGCAGAGCCGCTCCCATTCGCGGGTCGACTTGCCGAGGTCGGTCGTACGATCGTCCCCGTCCGACCAGAACTGCGCCCGCATTTCGCACGCATTGGTCGCGCCCGACTCGCACGCGGCGCTCAGCTCGGCGATCGCGGCGTTGCGGTCGGTGTCGAAGATCTCGCCCGTGGCGAGCTGCTCGCCACGCTCGATGCACGCCATGACGCGCCCCTCGGCGCAGCGTGCCGCGAGGAATTCCTGCGCGGCGGCGCGGTCGGTTCGGGAAGCGCCATGGGCGAGCAGATGCGCGGCTTCCGCGCAGTGCCATCCGCCCTCCGACCGGCAGATCGAGACGTGTCGCTCCAGTTGAGCGGTGATGATGGCGTCGGCGCGCGCGCGATCCTTGTCGGTACCGATGCCGAGAAACAGGTAAGGGACGAGCTCCGTGCAGGCTTCGCGATCCCCGGCTTCGCAGCCGGTTCTGAAGTACTCCGCTGCTTTCGCGCGGTCGCGCTCGAAGTGGGAGCCTCGCTGGTGGAGGTCGCCCGCGAAGACGCAGGCGCTTTCGACATTGCGAGCGCAAGCGTCGGCCATCGTCTTCAGCGCTCGGTCGGGATCGTAGGTGTAATCGGTGTCGTAGAGTGCGCTCAGGGCGCTCTTTCGGCACGACGAGTACGAACCGAGCTCGCAACCTCTGTCGTAGGCGGCGAGCGCCCGGTCTGGAGCGTGGTTCTCGCCGTCGGCGTCGAGCGCGTCGCCGAGGAACTCACAAGCTTCCCAACCGCCGTCGGCGCACGTCTTGTCGAGTAGTTGGGTGCCTCGCTCGAACGACTGTGCGACCCCCGTTCCACTGACGTAGCGTCGGCCGAGGTTCGCACACCCCGTGTAATCCTCGAGGACGCAAGCGCGCTCGAAGTACTCGGTGATTCGGCGGGCATCCTCGGGGTCGTCGGAGTTGGGGCTGATGATCGCTGCGCGGCGGCACGCGCTGCCGATGTCCTCGTTGCAGGCGAAGTCCCACAGTGCGAGCGCGCGGTCGGGCTCGTCTCGGTAGATCTCGACGCCGAGCTCGTCGCACGAAGCGGGGGAGCCGTCGATGCACGCCCGCTCGAAGGCGACCGAGGCGTTGCCCCCCAGGTCGGGGAGGGCGCGTAGAGAGAGGCCGAGCATGTGGCACGAGCTCCCGAGCCCCTTCTGGCAAGCGCTCGCGAAACGTTCGGCGGCCGCGCGTGGGTCTCTCGTGGCGCCGTTGCCGTTCCAGAGCGCGAGCCCGGCGTTGTGGCAACCGGCGCGGCTCTGCAAGCCGCAGGCCTTCTCGAACAGCGCGAACGACTTGTCGACCGGGGCCATCAGTCCGGCGTTGTTGCACGCGCCGCCGTCGGAGAGCTTGCAGCCTCGGACGAACATCACCGCGGCGCGTTTTGGGTCGCGTGGGAAGTTGGAGCCGTAGTCGAACGCGGCACCGGCGAGGTAGCAGGCGGCGCCATCCCCCGCCTCGCACTTTCCGGCGAACTCCTCGGCGTCCTCGGCGGTGAAGAGCCGGAACCGGAAGTCCTCCCAGAGGTCGCACGCCCCGGGTACCTCGGCCTGGCAAGCCTTCTCGGCGTATTCCGACGCGACGCGGGTGTTCGCCTCGGTGCCACGCCCGTCGTACGACATCGTCGCGGCGAACATGCAGCTCGCCATCGCTCCGTTCTCGCAACCGAGCTCGAACATCGAGAACGCCGTGCTGTCGTCGATGTAGCGGGAGCGCAGGTCGCCGACGAGGATCTGGTGGCCGACGTAGGTGCAGGCGTGTCGGTACCCGTTGGTGCAGGCGACGCGCCCGAGCTCGACATAGCGCGAGTAGGTCAACCCGATGTCGGCGACCATCAGCTCCTGCTCGCCGTCGACCGCCCGTCCAATCTGTCCGCAAGCGTCTTCGTCGCCGAGATCGCAGCCGCGCGCGAACAGCGTTCTTGCTTCGGCCTCGTTCACCGCCATTCCGCGCCCGGTGAGGTGGGCGACGGCGAGCCCCGTGCAGGAAGTGGCGAACTTCTCGTCGCACATCCGCCCGAGGAGGTCCGCCCCGCGCTGAATCTCGCTTTCGACTCCGCTGTCGAGGAGCGCCGTGCCGAGCGTATGGCACGCGAGCTTGCCGCCCCGCTTGCACGACTCCTCGAGCTTGCGTTTTCCGTTGGCGAGCCCCTGGGCTCCGCCGCTCACCATGACGGAGACGGCTTCGAACGCGCAGCTGCTCTCGTCACCGAGCGAGCAGCCGTGCTTGGCGAGGCGGTAACCGAGGCCGTCTTCTCCCGAAGCGGTCGTCGGAACGTCTCCGCGCGAGCCGGTGATCAGGGCATAGGCGATCGCGCAGGAATCGGGCTCGTCGGCGCGGCATGCGGCCTCGGCCGTGTCGATCGCGAGGCGCGTCGAGCACGCATCGTCGCTCAGCGCGTCGGCCGGCGTCTGCATGTCGCAGCTCTTCTCGAGGGCGAGTTCGTCGCTCTTTCGGTACTGGTGGCTGGCGCAACCGACGAAGGCGACGGCGAGCGCCGCGAACGCGCAGGCGCGAAACGTCTCGGTGGATCTCATGGCTCTTCCGGCAAAGACAAGAGGCGGGGAAGTCCCCGCCTCTCGATCTACCGCGCCTCGCTCGCGAGGTCACGTGCCGTCCTGACGCCGGCGTCAGTTCTTGTAGAAGACGCCCCGCAGGTCCTCGGTGGTGGAGATGGGCGTCGGACCGCCGCCCGGTTCGCGGTACGAGGTGGCGCGGAACTGGTAGTACATGCCTTCCTCGAAAGGGCCGCCGTACTGGATCGAGACATCGTCGCCGCCGCTCACGCTCGGGACCATGAGGTTGTTCCAGACTTCGTCGCCGTAGGCGTCGTAGACCCGCACTTCGTAGAACTTCTCGCTCGAGTCGTCCTGCCAGCGAAGCGTCGGGGCCGAGTCGAGCCCTTCGGGTTCGTTCGCTCCCGGCGAGATGACGTCGAGCGCTTCGGTGATCTTCGGCGAGCCGGGGACCTCGAACGTACCGCCGGCCGGTACCGTGATGAACGGAATGTCGGTTCCGGCGATCGCCTGATCGGGGTCGCGGACGGCGTCGTCGTTTTCGAACGCCGCGAGGACCGCGTAGCGACCGGGCGGCACCCCTTCGATGGTCCACGCTCCGGTGATGGAGGGAGGACCGTCCTCGGGGGCTCGAAGCCCGGAGGGGATTTCACCGCGCAGGAAGATTGGGTTGAAGGTCGATTCGACGACGAGCACGACGCTGGTCGGCGGCGCGCCTTCGACGGGGTTGATGCTGCCGGTGACGGTGGTGACGCCGTCCTCGGAGTCGACGAGCTCCACGTCGTCGATCTCTTCGTCCTCCATCGTGACGTTCACCGGTTCGAGCGAGACACCCTGGGCGAAGCCCTTCACCTCGTAGTCGCCGTTCGGCACGTTGAAGATCACGAAGTCCCCCTCGAGGTCGGTCACCGCGGTGTAGCCGGCGCCGGCGTTCTGGGCGACGACGAGCACGCCCGCCTCGCGGACGTCGGAGATCACCTGGCCCGCGATCGCCGGAAGCCCGCGCCGCTCCTCGGGATGGATGATCAGGGCGATGTCGGTGATCGCGTTCTGGAGCACCCACGGTCCGTCTTCACCGTCGCGTTCGGCGATGTCGGTCTGGACGGGGAGGGCGGTTCGGATGCCGCCGGGGAAGGTCTGGTAGTCCTGCGCGCTGGCCCGCAAGGTGAAGAAGATGTCCCCGATCGGCTTTCCGTCACCGTCACGTTCCACCGGAACCGACAGCTCGTAGTCACCGTTCTCGTCGGAGATACCGACGTTCGAGGCAGCGCTCGCCTTGTCGTCGAGCGCGATGACGCGCGCCCCTTCGATCGATTCTTCGGTGCCCGCGTCGAAGACCATTCCGCGAATCACGACGTCTTCGTAGCACTGGTCGTCTTCCTCGGGAGTCTCGGCGCACACCAGGCCCGGGGCGCAATCGTCGGAGGTCTCGCACGAACCGCTGCGCTCGGAGAGGCAACGTCCGGAGGTGTCGTCCTCGTCGTCGTCCACGGGGAAACAGACACTCCCCTCGAGGCAGTAGTCTTCTTCATCCTCCGGGTCGCACTCGGCGCCGGGGGGGATCTGGCAGATGTCTTTGTCGTCGGCGTCGGGCGCGCAGACGAGTCCTTCTTCGCAAGAGTCGCTGTTGTTGGGGTTGCAGCCTTCACCGGGAGCGCCGGGGCCGCATCCGCGGCAGCCGACAGTGATCGCAGAGAGCAGGACAAAAAGCAGAATTCGCTTCATCGCAAACCTCGGTTTTCGGAAAACTTCCTGCACTGATTGTAGCACGGTTCTGGCCTCTGCAGGCAAACTGCGGCGCGGTAGGGCCGAAACACCCGGAAACACGGGGCCCTGCCGAGACCCGACCGAAGCTTCCCGAGGGGGGATCGGGGGGGGCCGTGCCCTCGCCGTCGGTCGTCGTCGATCCAGCGGACGGTGTCTTTCCTCGGCGAAGCCTGTTCCCATCTTCGCGGCGACGCAGTTCCGCGCGTGCGTGTTGGCGGGTCGCCAGGCTTCTGCTACCGATTGTGCGACTCCCATTGTCGAGAAAGCACATGGCGCGCGCCAAAGAGAAGGAAATCGTCGCAGTCGGTCGAGAGATCTTCGACAAGATGAAAGGCCAGAAGCCGTCCGTCTTCAACAAGGACTGGTGGAGCGGCAAGGTGATGGAGCTGTCGATGAAGGACGAGGCCTTCAAGGTCGAGATGTTCCGGTTCGTCGACGTCTTCCCGACGCTGAAGGACCACGTCCAGGTCGCCGAGCACATCCAGGAGTACTTCTGCCGGCCGGAGCAGGATTTCCCCGCCGCGTTCCAGTTCGGCCTCAACAAGGTCAAGCCGGACGGCATGATCGCGAAGATGGCGGCCGGGCAGATCGAGAAACAGATGGTCGGGATGGCGCAGAAGTTCATCGCCGGGACGACCGCGGCCGAGGCGATCGACGCACTGCGCGACGTCTGGAAGAGCGACCTGGCGTTCACGCTCGACCTGCTGGGAGAGGCGACGGTGTCGGAGGCCGAAGCGCTCGACTACGTGGCGCGGTACAACGAAATCCTCGACACGCTGGTGGCACAGACCCGCGACTGGCCGCAGAAGCCGCAGCTCGAGCAGGCGCCCTGGGGCCGCGTGCCGCGCGTCAACGTCAGCATCAAGGTCTCGTCGCTCTTCAGCCAGATCGATCCGATCGACTTTCAGGGGAGCATCGACGCGGTGAAGGACCGGCTGCGGCCGCTCTTCCGCAAGGCGAAGCAGACCGGCAGCTTCGTGAATCTCGACATGGAGCAGTACGAGTACAAGGACCTGACGATCGCGCTCTTCAAGAGCCTGCTCGACGAACCCGAGTTCGCCGACTTCGCCGACGCCGGGATCGCGATCCAGGCCTACCTGCGCAATACGCCCGACGATCTGACGGAGCTCGCGAAGTGGTGCAAGAAGCGCAAGACGCCGGTGACGGTGCGGCTGATCAAAGGCGCATATTGGGACTTCGAGACGATCCGGGCCGAACAGGAGGGCTGGCGCAATCCGGTATGGACCGAAAAATGGGAGACCGACGCCTGCTTCGAGCAGTGCACCGAGATCCTGCTCGACAACGCGAAGTACATCCGGACGGCGATCGGGTCGCACAACGTACGATCGATCGCGCACGCCATCGCGTACGCCCGCGCCTGCAAACTGCCGCAGGGGACGCTCGAGTTTCAGATGCTCTTCGGGATGGCCGAGCCGATGAAGCTCGCGATGACCAAGATGGGCTACCGCGTCCGCGAGTACGTCCCGATCGGGGAGATGATCCCGGGGATGGCGTATCTGGTGCGCCGGCTGCTCGAGAACACCAGCAACGAATCGTGGCTCCGCCACTCGTACGCCGACGGCTACGGTGTCGACCAGTTGCTCGCCGAGCCGCAGTCGCCGACGGGAGACAAGCCGAGCAACGGCATGGAGCACATCGGCCCGTTCGACCCGGCGACGGGCTTTCGGAACCATCCGATGGTCGACTTCGCGGTGGCGAAGAACCGCGCGGAGATGCAGCGGGCGATCGACGCGACCCGTTCGCAGTTCGGGCTCGAGGTGCCGATGGTGATCTCGGGCGACAAGTCGACGTCGACCGACACCATCGCGAACGTCAATCCCTCGACGGGGAAGACGATCGCGAAGATCTCGATGGCGAGCGTGGCGGACGCGGACCGTGCCGTCGCGGCGGCTCGCAAGGCGCAGCCGGGCTGGGCGGCGACGCCGCCGGCCCAGCGTGCGCAGCTCCTGAAGAAGCTGGCGTCGCAACTGCACGAACATCGCCACGAGCTGTCGGCGTGGATGTGCCACGAGGTCGGCAAGAACTGGCGCGAGGCCGACGCCGATCTCTGCGAGGCGATCGACTTCTGCAACTACTACGCGCTCGAGATGGAGCGGCTCGCCGTGCCGCGTCGGCTGGGGCGGGTGGCGGGTGAGCTCGACCTGATGTTCTATCGACCCCGCGGTGTGGCGGCGGTCATCGCGCCGTGGAACTTCCCGCTCGCCATCTTGACGGGCATGGTGATGGCGTCGGCGGTCACCGGAAACACGGTCGTCATGAAGCCCGCCGAGCAGTCGAGCGTCATCGCGTACAAGATGATGGAGCTGGTGCGCGCCGCCGGGTTCCCCAAAGACGTCATCCACTTCTTGCCGGGGCGCGGCGAAGAGGTGGGCAAACACCTGGTGGAGCATCCCGACGTCGACCTCATCGCGTTTACCGGGTCGATGCAGGTGGGCCTCGAGATCGTGCGCGCCGCCGGCGTCACGCGCCCGGGGCAGCGGCAGGTGAAGAAGGTCGTCTGCGAGATGGGCGGCAAGAACGCCGTCATCGTCGACGCCGACGCCGACCTCGACGAAGCGGTGTCGGGGGTGCTCGGGGCGGCGTTCGGGTTTCAAGGGCAGAAGTGCTCGGCGTGCAGCCGCGTCATCGTCCTCGACTCCTGCTATGGCGATTTCCGGACGAGATTGGTCGAGGCGACGAAGAGCCTGGTGATCGGCGACGCGTCCGACCCCGCCAATTTCATGGGGCCGGTCGTCGACGCCGAGGCGAAGGCGAAGATCGAGAGCTACATCGAGCTCGGCAAGCAGGAGGGCAAGCTGCTGGTGCAGCGGGAAGTGCCGAGCACCGGCACGTTCGTCGGCCCGACGATCTTCGAGGACGTGCCGCCGACCGCCCGCATCGCGCAGGAAGAGATTTTCGGGCCGGTGCTGGCGCTGATGCGCGCCAGCGACTTCGACGAAGCGTTGCGCATCGCGAACGGCACGCCCTTCGCGCTCACGGGCGGCATCTACAGCCGCAGCCCGATCAACATCCAGAAGGCGTACGAAGGGTTCGACGTCGGCAACCTCTACATCAACCGCAAGTGCACCGGCGCGCTGGTCTTCCGTCAGCCGTTCGGAGGCTTCGACATGTCGGGCGTCGGCACCAAGGCGGGCGGTCCGGACTACCTGCAGCACTTCATGGTGCCGCGGTCGGTCAGCGAGAACACGATGCGTCGAGGGTTTGCGCCGGAGGCCTAGGAGCGGCGTGGGGCGGCGGTGCGAGCGATCCGCGGGCCTTGCCCGCGGCAACGAGCGTCGCTTCGCGCCGCGAAAGGCGAACACCGCAGGCTGCGCCTGCGGGCACTAGGAGGGCGGAGCGCGCCGATGTTGCCGTGCGAAAGCCTCGCGCCTCGAGCCTCCAACATGGCACCGCCCGGCTGCATCCGCTAGATTGAGCGCATGACGCACAAGGTCCCTCGACGCTACTGGTTCGCGGTCACATCGCTGCTCGGGTTCGCGTTTCTGGTCGTGGTCGGGATCACCGTTCAACGCTGGGTTCCCGCGTGGATTCCGCCGATCGGCTTTGCGGTCTTCGGGCTCGGGCCGCTCGTGTTCTACGGGTTTCTCGGCGCGTTCATCTTCGACCCGACGAAGACGTCCGATGCGATCGCGGGAAAGACCGCACCGCGGGTCGGGCAGCGATTGCGGCTGACGTTCGAGCCGATCGTGGCGGTGGGCCTTCTGTTCCTGCTGCTGACGACGATGTGGACCCATACCGGCGTTCGTGAAGCGGTCGCGACGGCCGCCGGCGAGTGGCGGATGACCTCGACGCTGGGCCGTGCGCTCTACGATCCGGAGGCCGACGTGCGGTTTGCGGCCTGCGAGGCGCTCGACGCGGGGGGGCGCGAGGCGGTCGATCTGCAGCTCGCGGAGCGGCTCAACGATCCCGACGATCGGGTCGTCGACTGTGTGTTGGGGACGATGGCGAAGCGCGAGCAGGCTCCCTTCGTCCTTGCGATGGTCGCCGATCGATGGGCGACGGAGCTCGTCCACACCGAGAAGATGGACGGTGACCGCGCCTGCCGGCTGTCGCATCGGGTGGGGGTCTCCGACCAGCTCGGCTATGCCCCCGCGTCGATGCGGCTCTTCGAGTGCTCCCTGCAGGCGAAGTCCGACTCGGCGCGCGACTGCTGCGCCCAGTCGTTCCGCGGGTTGCTGGGGCCCGCCGGGGCGACCGCCCCCGCGCTGCTCCCCGACGTCGCGTCGATGATCCAGATGGGGTTCACCGACAGCGTGCCGCGGCTGCTCGAGGTGATCTATTCGGAGGAGCCGCGGGAAGCGTTCATCCGTCAGCAGCTTCGACTCGACGGCCCGAACGAGCGCGCCTGGGCGCTCAGCCTCGCCTGCGAAGGGCTCACCGAGGGCGGGGCGCGTTGGCGTCCGACCCTGTCGAACGTGGTCGCCGACGCGGTGAGCAGCCCGCAATGTCACCTCGACCCCGCCACCGAAACGACGGTGCGGCTGTGGACCGCGGCGTGCTCGCAGCACTTCGACGAGGACCTCGTGGTGACCGAATCGCCGGAGCTGGCATTTTGCGAAGCGGTGCAGGGGGCCGTCGTCGCCGATGCCGTCGTGGAAGGGCAGGGTTTGATGTCGCAGGCGATGCGTCAGGCGCGGATGCCGCAGGCTGCCGGCGGATTGCTCCGCGCGCTGCTCGACTACGGCGCGACCCGGGGGAGCGTGGGCGTCCGCGTCACCACGTCGCCGCGGCGCTCGCCGATCATGGACTCGTTCTTCGAGCTCGCCGACGACGACCAGCAGCGCGGCCTGGGGTCGCCCGGCGCGCGCAGCGAAGAGGAGCACGAGGCCGAGGCGGAGCTGATGCGGCAGATTCTGTTGAAGCAGGATCCGGACATGGCGGGGGCTGCTGCCGACGACCCCGGACCTCGATACCGCGACAGCGCGCCACGCGACGAACCTTTCAAGCCGGTCGAGATTCCAAAGGGCGAGATACCGACGCCCCACATTCCCGAGCCGCAGATCCCGAAGCCTCGGATCCCGTGACCGGGCAGGGCGAACTCACTCGTCGCTCTCTTCCTCGTCGTCCCCGCCTTCCTCGTCGTCGGCGGAGGTCACTTTCGTCGAAGCTTTGAACCAGACCGCGCTTCCGTCGCTCGACAGCCGGCCCTTCGTGAGGTCGATCTTGCCGCCGGGGAACGAGGTCCCTTCGTGATCGAGCGACTTCGTGACCACGCGCGCGGTCCTCAGAAGGAACTCGGAGGTGACCCAGTTGGCGACGGGCTCGAAGACGCCGGCGAGGGAGGATTCGACGATCGACGCGCTCTCGATCTCGGCAGTCATCTGCATGCCGTCGGCCACGGTGACCTTTCCGGTCGCGTCGACGTCCGACCACCAGCACTTGCCGGAGTCGGCGATGCGCCAGGCGCGGAATTTGACGTCGAAGGGAGCGACGTCGGCATTGCCGGGGCGGACCGTGACCTCTCGCAGCGTGACGTGGATCGGGCCGTTGGGGTCGGACTTTCCGTCGGCGGTCCAGCGACGCGACAGCTTGCCGGAGGTGAGGAGAGCGTTCGCGAAGCTCGTGGCGGAGCCGCTCTCGACCCCCACCGCGATGTCGTCCACGGCGGCGAGCTCGGTCAGGGGGGCGAGCTCCGACGCCGACGCGGCCGGCAGGTTGGTGCGGAACCCGACGAAGACCGTTCCGCGCTTGGCGTTCGTGACGACACGCGCGGGAGCGACGCGCAGGCCATCCACGCCGAGATCGGGTGCCGCGAACGTAAAGAGGGTGACGGGCGCGAGGTTCTTCGTCACTGCCTCGAGCATCATGTTGCTCAATGGCTTCTGAATCACCTTCCACCACGTCGGCGGGAGCTGGGTCACTTCGGGATCGACGTGCGACTTTCCGACCTGCGCGACCTTCGCGAGGTCGAGCTTCACGGCGCCGCGGCCGTCATTGGTGGTCTCGAGCACGACCGGAGCAACCAGCGTCATCGAACCGGTGAGCGGCACCTTCTGGATGCCGAGGAGCGGCAAGCGTATCTCCACGTCACCGCCGAGCCGCCCGTCGATGCGCATGCACTCTTCGCAGCTCGCGTCGGCATGTAGCCCGAGCTTCGCGACGTCGGCGTTCGCCTTCAGCCCGACCGACTGCCCCGTCGCGAGGGACACCTTGTCGGAGAACGCCAATGCCTTCGTCAGTCCGCTTCGGAGCGCGGTGTCGACCACCTCGTCGAGGACGCGGTCGCGGATGACCACCCCGAGCTGAACGGGTCCGTCGGCGGGGACCTGCTCCAACATTTGCGGCTCGGCGGCCAGCGCTTCCTCGTACTGCTTTCGGATCTTGTCGCAGTCCGAGGCGCAGCCTGTCTGCGTCAAGAGAAGTGCGGCGGCGAAAACGGCGGCGGGAACGGACAATGACTTCATCGGAATCTCCACGGTCGGCCTCACGGGCTTACCAGAACCCGGCGCGGTTGGCATCACGCGACCGTGGGCGGGCACTCCGTTTCGTGCGGGCTTGGCCGCGGCGAGATCGGGTGCATAATGTCGGGCATGCGACCGACGATCATTGCTCCTTCGATACTCGCCTCCAACTTCGCCCGGCTCGCCGACGAGTGCCGCGCGGTGCTCGATGCAGGGGCCGACTGGCTCCACGTCGACGTCATGGACGGACACTACGTCCCGAACCTCACGATCGGATTGCCGGTGGTGGAGGCCCTGCGGGCGGAGTTCCCGGACGTCACGCTCGACGTGCACCTGATGATCTCGAACCCCGACGACTACGTCGTGAAGTTCGTGGAGGCGGGGGCGGACTGGGTCTCGTTCCACCCGGAGGTTTCGCATCATCCGCATCGCGCGCTTCAGGCGATCCGCGGGGCGGGGGGGAAGGCGTCGCTCGCGATCAACCCCGGGACCCCGCTGCACTGGCTCGATCATCTCGTCGACGACGTCGACATGGTGTTGGTGATGAGCGTCAATCCGGGCTTCGGTGGGCAGGGCTTCATCGAGGGTACGCTGCCGAAGCTGCGCCAGCTCGACCAGCGGCTGCGCGATGCCGAGCGTCGCGACGACGTCTTCGTCCAGGTAGATGGGGGTGTCGGCCCGAAGAACGTCGCGGCGATCGCGGAGGCGGGGGCGAACGTGTTCGTCGCCGGAAGCGCAATTTTCAAGGCGGAGTCGTACGCAGGCGCCATCCGAGCGATGCGCGAGGCCGTTGGTTCCTAGCTCACAGGACGGGGCTGAAGAGTCTCGCCCCCGATTCGACCAGTCGCTGCCACGTCGACCGCTCCTCCCACTCCTCGGCCGTGATTTCGTCGGCGTCTTCCAATCGTTCCAGGAACTCGTCGGCGAGTCGTCCATTGATCCCCTCGCCGCCGAAGACCAGATTGACTTCGAACTGGAGATTGAAGCTGCGGTTGTCCATGTTCGCCGAGCCGACGATCGACCAGTTGTCGTCGAAGACGAGCGTCTTGGCGTGCAGGATCTCCGGCTGGTACTCGTAGATCTTCACGCCGGCCTGCAGGAGCTCCTCGTAGTAGCCGCGCCCGGCGCGGCGTGCGACGGCGACGTCACTCTTCCCGGGGAGCAGGAGTCGAACGTCGACCCCCCGCATCGCGGCCGTGGTGAGGGCGACCATGATGGCGGTGTCGGGGACGAAGTAGGGGTTGGTGATCCAGATTCGCTCTTCGGCGTTGGTGATCGCGAGGAAGAACATGACGTGGGAGACCTTCTTCCAACTGTCGGGGCCCGACGCCATGACCCGGGCGATGACGTGCCGGAACTCCCCGTCGTCGAGGTCGCTCGTGGCCTGCGTTCCGCGGAAATACTTCGATTCGGCGAGGTTCTCCTGGGTTGCGAAGTACCAGTCCTCGGCGAAGACCTCCTGCAACTGGTTGACCGCGGGCCCTTCGATCCGACACGCCATGTCGTACCACTCGTTGTACTCGTCGCCGACGTTGAGGCCGCCGGTGAAGCCCACTTCTCCGTCGCACACGAGGATTTTGCGATGGTTGCGGAAGTTGACCCGCATGCTCCGCTCGATCCGGAAGGGGAGGAACGGCTGGATCTGTGCGCCGGCCTCCTTCAGCGGTTTCAGGAACGATCCCGTGCGCAGGCCCGCTGCGCCGAAGGCGTCGTAGAGGAACCTCACCTCCACCCCTTCCCTCGCCTTGTCGACCAGCGCGTCGCGCAGCCGTCGCCCCGTGTCGTCCTTCTTCCAGATGTAGAATTGGACGTGGATATGGTCTTTCGCGGCGCGGATCGCCTTCTCGAACTCGGGGAACGCCTCGACCCCGGTGACGAGTATCTTGGCGCGGTTGTTGGCGGTGGTGGGAAAGATCTCGTTGTCGTCGACGAACAAGATGCGGTCGCCGAGCGGCTCTTCGTCGTCGGGGTCGGGGTCGGGCAGCTCGCCGCGGCGGCTCAGCTTCGAGAGCCCCTCGGCGACTCGCTGGCGGGCTTCGGCGCGTCGCCGACGTTTGCGGTCGAGGTGGGTGCGACCCATGAACCACCAGAGGAGAACGCCGAGGCCGGGGAGGGTGACGAGGCAAAGGATCCAGGCGAGCTGGGCCATCGGGCGCTTCGCGCGGCGCAGCAGAACGCTCGGGACGCTGAGCACGCCGACGGCCTGACCTGCCACCGAGAAGGCGGCGTAGGTCTGCGCCAGGTCCCAGTACGCGGGATTCAACGGAAATCCAAAGAGCTCCATGTCCTTCTCATGTGTGCACGGGGGCCTTGCGTACCGCGGCCCGCCGCTCGAGGCAACGTCGCTGAGTCAGGCGGCACTTTCACGCGGCTAGCGGAACTTCGCCACGTGGGGTAAATTCGCCACTCCCCTTTTGCGTCGGCGACCATGAGCAATAGCGATCGAACGAACGCCCCTATCAACTGCCCGCTCAAGATGAGCACGATCGCCTGGTCCAAATGCGAGGAGTACCGCGGCACCTACAAGTGTCTCTGCAAAGAGGCGCGCGACAGGCTCCGGCTCAAAGGAGAGGGGCGCGAAGCGTTCGAGCAGAAGCTTCGTGAGATTCGAAGCCCGACCCCCGAGGAGCCCCGAGGCTGGAAGGTGGAGCGGATGTCGCGCTTCTACGTCATCTACGACTCCGAAGGGGAGCTCCGCCACCGGGCGACGAACCAGGCCGAGTGCGACGACTACATGGGGCTCGTCGCCGAGGTCATCAACCTGCGCGAAGAAAACCGAAAGCTCTGGAAGCTGCTCGAAGACGAGCTCGATCCCTCCGATGATCCGTGGGACCAGGTCGACGGCTTTCTGCACGGCGACGATCAAGAGTAGAAGGCGAGGGCTACCGCGGTCGCAGGCGCCGAAGGATCCAGAGCAGGATCCGGACGAAGTAGTAGGCGAACTTCCCGATCAACACCAACAATCGAAAGAGCCATCCGACCGGACCCGCGGCGATTGGCGTGCCGGTCATCGGCGTCTCCGGCGGCGGGCCCCCAGGAAGCCGGCGAGCAAGAGCGAGAGGAACGCCGCGCCGGGGGTCGTTCGCCGTGCGTCGACCTGGCTGCAGCAGCCGTCGCTGGTACCTCCGGGAATGCTGTCACCGTCGGGGTCTGCTTCCTGATCTGCCTCGAGCACCGTGAATCCATCCGCCAGCACGTCGCTGGCTCCGTCGGGGTTCGTGACGATGACGTCGTAGGTCCCCGGCGCGAGGCCCTCTGGCACCGTGGCCCGGATTCTCTCGGAGCGGGTCTCGGTCACGCCGATCGACTCCGCGTCCAACAGGACTTCGACGCCCGGCGCGAACCCGACGCCGACGATGACGACGGCGGTGGAGCCGTCGTTTCCGGCCTCCGACGGCGTGATGGACTCGACCATCAGCGTGGCTCCGACGCCGTTGTTCTCGCCGCCCGGGTTGTTGTTGCCGTTGTTGGAGCCTCCTCCGAGGTCAGCCTCGGTCGAACCCATGTCGACCGGTGAGCCGCCCATGTCCATCGGGTCCGAGCCCATGTCGGCTGCGCCCATGTCCATCGGGTCCGAACCCATGTCGGCCGCGCCCATGTCCGAGCCCATGTCGGTCCCCCCCATCCCCATGTCGGGAGGCGTGACCTGGTCGCC
>CAYPJU010000050.1:17462-45716 GCA_964411125.1 uncultured Bradymonadales bacterium
CCGAGCCCATGTCGGTCCCCCCCATCCCCATGTCGGGAGGCGTGACCTGGTCGCCGCGGAAGATGAGTCGCATCACCCAGTCGCCGGGCTGCGAGTTGGCGAATGCGGGGCCGAAGTCCTCCCATGCGTAGTGCTTGGGGGCGTTCGGGCAGATCGAGGTGTTGAACGCGATCGGTTCGCCGTAGATGAGGTTGCGAAGCGACCCCGAGACGCCGTCCGTATCGCTGAGCAACACAGGGTGCCGTGCCGAACGGATCTGGCCGCCTGCCGTGCACTGGTCGCTGAGGGCCTTCACGCCGACTCGGATGCGGTCGGAGTTGATGATGATCGGGAAGAGCTGCAGCCCACCCTGGTTGAGCGCCGCGAACCGCATCTCTTTGATGGTCGCATTTCCGCGGGTCGCATCCCCGACGATCTCGAACCCGATCGGGGTCTGCGTCATCGGGTCGATCGCGTCGAGCTCCTGCGAGAAGATGTTGGTGCCCGGCTCCTTGGAGCGGACGCTCGCCACCGGGATCGACATGAAGTTGCAGCTGTCGGTGGCGACGGCCGCGCTCCCCTCCTCCCACACTTCGATGCCGAACTGGGCGCAGTATTCGCCACCCATGGATCCCTCGACCATGACGACCTGCACGCCGAGCAGCTCGGTCCCCTGAAGGTCTTCGGGAATGTCGAAGACCGCCTCGTACATCTCTCCTTCGATCAGCTCCGCCGTCGCCGTCGTCCCGTTGAAGTTCTCCCCGACGCTGTCGTTGGAGAGGATGGTTTCGGCGGACGCGTGCAGCGACGGCAGAAGAAGCATCGCAGCGAAGGCGAGTGAACGGCGCATTGGGGCTCCCTGAGTGGATGGCTCTGGGTGCAGTATATCGAGAGGTGGAGTGTGGAGCCAATTCCCTGCGCGGGAACGGAGTCCCGCGCCACGTCGTTCGTGCGAACGGAGACCGCGAGACGTCGTTCGTGGGGCGGCGCTCCGACGCCGCCCGCCGCTGTCAGCCTGCTCTACGCATCCGAACGCCGAAGAAAGCATCGGCGTCGTGCTCGTCGGGCATCGGTCGCAGATACCCGGCATCGTCGGCGTAGTCGGCGAGCTCCGCCGGGAGGGGCTCGACGGTGAATTCGGGGTGACGCTCGAGGAACCGTTCGGCTTGCTTCGACGTCTCTTCACGCGTGAACGTGCAGACGCTGTAGACGAGCAGCCCTCCCGGTTTCACGAGCGGTGCCGCCGCGTCGAGCAGTTCCATCTGCAGACGGCTCAGGGTCGTGACGTCCGCTTCGCGCTTGGTCCAGCGCGTCTCGGGGTGCCGGCGGACGACGCCTAGCCCGGTGCAGGGAGCATCGACGAGGACCGTGTCGAACGGCTCGTCGAAGTCGGCGTTCTGAAGGGTGCCCGCGCGCACCGTGACGTTCGAGATCCCGACGCGTTCGGCGGTCGCCTGCAGCATCTCGAGCTTGGTCTGCTGCGGGTCGAGGGCGACGACCTCGTCGTAGAACCGTGCGATGGCGAGTGACTTGCCGCCGACCCCGGCGCACGCGTCGAGCGCGCGCCCCGAACCTTCGGCGAGGCGGGCGACGAGCTGACTGCCGAGGTCCTGGATGACGAGCGACCCGCCGAGGATCGCGGCGCGCGCGGCGTCGTCCATCCCTTCGAGTCTGATCGGCTCGGAGGTCGCGACGTCGCGGGCCCACAGCGGAGGGCGCTGGCTGAACGACGCCGCGATCGCCTCGGCGCGTGCCATCCCGAACTGCTGGATGAGGCGGTTCGCGATCCAGTTCGGGAGCGAGTAGCGGTCGCCGAGGTAGCGCACCGGCTTTCGTTCTCGGTCTGCCTCGCTCCACCACCGCGGGGACTTCGTCGCGGCGACCTTTCGGAGCACTGCGTTCACGAGGCCGGCGGCGCCCTTGTTCACCTGCCGTTTCACGAGCTCCACCATCTCGCCGGTGGCGGCGTGGTCTGGGATTCGGTCGAGGAAGACGAGCTGGTAGACGCCGAGCCGCAGTGCGTTCAGCGCGACCGGGTCGAGCCGGGCGAGCCCACCACGGACGTGCTTGCTCAGGATTGCGTCGAGCGCCCGTCGCCAGGTCAGCGTTCCGTACACGAGCTCGGTCGCGAGCCCGGCATCGCGATCGTCGAGGTCGCTCGCGTTGAGCGCCGCGTCGAGCGCGAGGTGGCTGTACGCCGCGTCGTCTTCGATTCGCCCCAGTACTCCGAGAGCCGTCTCGCGCGCCATCAGGTGAACCGCGCGCCGACTTCGAGGTCGTAGCCGTTGAGGAAGGGGAGGGCGGCCATGGCGCGGGCGCCCGGTGCCTGCACTTCGAGGATCTCGACCGCGCCGTCTCCGGTGGCGATCACGAGGCGCTTGTCCGCGACGAGTACTTCGCCCGGAGCCCCGGCGCCGTCGGTCGGGTGGGCGAGGTGGAACTTCACGCGATCGCCGCCGAACATCGACCAGGCGCCAGGCCAAGGGTTCACGCCGCGGATCAGGTTGGCGACGTCGCGGGCCGAGGCGGTCCAGTCGATGCGGCCGGTGTCCTTGGTCATCATCGGCGCGTAGGTAGAGGCTTCGTGGTCCTGTTCTTCGGGTTTGATCGAAGAATCTGAGAGCCCTTCGAGCGTCGGGAGGATCAGGTCGCCGCCGAGCTGCATCAGACGGTCGTGCAGCTCGCCGGCGGTCTCGAGTTCGCCGATGCGTACCGCCCGGCGGAGCAACATCGGGCCGGTGTCGAGGCCAGCCTCCATCAACATCGTCGTGATCCCGGTCTCTTCTTCGCCCCGGATGATGCACCAGTTGAGCGGCGCGGCTCCGCGGTACTTCGGCAGGAGCGACGCGTGGATGTTCACGCAGCCCAGGCGCGGCACGTCGAGGATCGCCTGCGGGAGAATCTGGCCGTAGGCGGTGACGACGACGACGTCGGGTTCCCAGGCGCGGAGCTGTTCGAGCGCCTCGTCGTTCCCGCGCACGCGCTGCGGTTGGTAAACCGGCACGCCGTGCTCGACTGCGCATTCTTTGACGGGGGACATCGCCACGCGTTTGCCGCGCCCGCTCGGGCGGTCGGGGTTCGTGAAGACGCCGACGACGTCGTGGTCGGACTCGAGGATTGCTCGGAGAGCGGGGACGGCGAACTCGGGCGTTCCCATGTAGACGACGCGAAGGCTCACTCGTCCTCGTCCGTCTTTTCTTCTTCGGCTCGCGCGAGTGCGTCGAGGATCTTCTTGTATTTCTTGAGCGCGCGGCGCTTTTTCAGGTGGCTCATCCGGTCGATGAAGAGGACGCCGTCGAGGTGATCGATCTCGTGCTGGAGCGCGACCGCGAGGAGCTCGTCGGCCTCGATCTCGTAGGTCTCTCCTTCTTCGTTGAGCGCACGCACGACGACGTCGGACGCGCGGTCGATCTTTTCGTAGAGCTGCGGAAAGCTCAGGCAGCCTTCCTCCCACGTGATTTCCCCGCTCCGGTCGACGATCTCCGGGTTGATGAGGACCTTGAGGTCCGCGGGGGCGTCGGGCTTGGAGACGTCGATGACCGCGACCCTCTTGAGGACGCCGATCTGCGGCGCCGCGAGGCCGACGCCGGGTGCGTCGTACATCGTGTCGGCGAGGTCCTGGACCAACTCCCGGATCTCGTCGTTCACTTCGGCGACCGGCTCGGTCGGAGTCGTGAGCACGTCGTTGGGGTAGAGAACGATTTCGCGTACGGCCATGTTTCAGATTCCCGCCAGAGTCCAGCGGTGAGGGATAGCGGACGACGTGCCGATGGTCAACGAGAGGTACGCCCACCGCCGACCGATGTCGCCGTCTGGCTCCCCGAACCTCGGAGCCCGGCGGCCGAGGTCAGTGGTGAATGCCCGAGGTGTATGCGTCTCGAAGCGCGTCGGTGAGGAGCACAGTCGCCGCCTCGTCGAGCGCCTCCCGAATGTCGGTGAGTTCGCGGGAGCGGGCCGCGCTGAGCTCCGGCGGCACCTCCGTCTTCGAGAACCGGCGCCGCAAATTCTCGACGGCGGCGCGGATGACGGCGACCTCCGCCCCTGGATCGAGGCCCATTACGACGAAGTAGTTCTCGTGGCGGATCTGGCGCCACTTCCGGTCGACCTCATCTTCGGTCGGGGGCTCCAACGCTGTCTCGACGCGCGATGGGGCCGATGCTCGCTTCTCGCGGCGCTCTCGTCTCGCATCTCGGGGCGCAATCGGCTCAGCGCCAACGGACGCTTGTGCAGCGGGCGACGCGGCGCCGAGCAGTTCGACCGCTTCGATCTCGAGCACCCGCGCGACTTCCCGGAGAAGTTCCTCCGGGCTCGCCGCGGCTTCGAAGATGGCGTCGCAGCGCGCCGCGACGTCGGCGGGGGGGCGTTCGGGGCTCACGAGCACGAGCGGCGCGAGGGCGCCGACCGCGCGCGACCGGATCCCTTCGACGAGGTTTCCGAGGCGCGCGGCGCTGCGGGGCCCGAAGACGATGACCGCGTCGGGGAGGAGGTCCTCGATCCGCCGAATCCCTTCGGCAGGCAGTCTCGCGGTCTCGACCTCGACCTCATCGCCGACCAACTCGCGCAGTCGCGATCCTTCGGCGTCCGCTTCTCGACCGATGCAGAGGATCCGAATCATGCGTCCCCCATCCGCTGGGCAGCGACGAACTCGTCGAGCCACGCGTAGTCGGCGGGCGACTCGGGGAGGGCGTCGCCCTGATCGAGGGTGTCCAACAGCCGACGGACTGCCGCTCCGTTCGGGGGCTCGCCTTCGCCGAGGCGATGCGTCTTCGCGGTCGCGTCGCGCAGGGCCGCTTCGTCGAACGAGACGATTCCTTCGTTGGCGAGAGCGGCTCCCGTGAGGAGGTTGCGCCAGCGCCAGCCAGCGTGATCGACATTCGTTTCGAGGAGCGGGGTCGCGACGTCGCGGAAATGGGCGAGAACCCCGCGGGTGACGCCGCACCGCAAGACCTCGCGACCGTCGAAGTCGGCGTGTGTCGCACGGCCCGCGGCGAGGATCTCGAAGGCGAGGCCGGAGCGATGCAACAGCATTCGGACGAGCTTTTCGACCTCGAAGAGGACCCAGGGGATCTGGTCGACGACCCCTTCTCGGGCGTCGTCCCACACTCGCAGCCCGCACACCGAGCGAGCCGTCTCGCTATATGCGCCGCCGACGCGCGGGCCCTGGGGACCTTCGAGCCAGGCGAGCCAGCGAGGCTCGACGTCGAGCCCTGCGGGGGGCCAGTCCAACATCAGGCGTTGCGGCTCGTCGAGAAAAGTGAGCACGCGTCGTCTCAGTGGCGATGCTTGTAGACGTGTCCCTGGTCGTGGACGCCGTACTCGTCGGGGAGCATCTCGGCGACCTCGGCCCGCTTCTCTTCGGGGATCTTCCAGTTCTGGCGCTTCGCGAAGGCCTCGGCGAGCTTCTGGACGATGCGGAGCGATTCCTCCTCGACCAAACGATCGGCGAGGGGCTCGACCGCGAGCTCGGGCTGGTCTTGCGCCAGCACGGCGTCGACGGCGAGGAACCGGATCGTCTCGTTCATGTCGTCGAGGAACCGGATGAGCTCTCGGGCGAGCTCGGGGTCCTTCAGTTCCTGTGCGCGCAGGATCAGCTCCTGCTTCTTCTCGGGGTTCTGCTGATACTCCGTCGAGCAACCGGCGAGCAGCTCGCGGGTCAACGCCACGAATTCGTCGAGCGATAGGAGGTCCGACATCACCTTCATCGGCCAGTTGATCAGCTCGTCGGTCTTCTCGAGGTGGCGTCGGACGACCCCACGGACGTCGAGGCGCGGATCACCGCCCAGCTCGACGAGGATGTCGTAGACGCGCTGCTTCTCGTCGATGTCCACCGTCGTATTGGGACACGCCTCGCCGAAGCGCTTCATCAAGATTTCGACGGCCTGCGGGGTCGCCATTTCACGCAGTTCCTCGATGACGTAGGCGCGCTCGGCGGCCTGGCCGTACATCTCCGTGATCTGCTTTTCGAGGCGCGCGTATTTGCGCTCCTCTTTCTTCTCTTTGTCGAACAGGAAATCGAGAAACCCCATGTTTACTCCATCAAAGGCTCGGCCTTTACTCCGTCAAAGGCGTCAGGCTGCGGTTTAGAACATTGTCGCGCGCGATGCCAGCCTTTCGTCACGGAGAGACGGGCACTTCGCCAGGAAGTGAGGTGAGCGCGGTGGCGACTCCGCCAGCCAAACCCGCAGCGCGAGCGTTGTATTTCGCGGCGAGCTCGGAGTAGCGCTTCGTCTCGACGCGGACGCGGTTCTGGGCACCGATGAGCTCGGCGTCACGGTCGGGGCTCGCCGCGCGCTCTTCGTACAGCTTTTCGATGTCGGCCTGGCGCTCCCGAACGTTTTCGACCTGTGCGCGAGCGGTCTCGAGCTCGGCGTGCAGGGTGGAGAGCGCGGAGTGTGCGAACCCGATCCAGCCGAGGAGGAGGGCCGTGAGGAGCGCGGCGACAGACGCCACGATCAGCCGCCCCGACTTCTTCTCTTCCAGCGCGCGTCGTTCGGCCTTTCGTTCTTCGGCTCGCTGCACCTCGAGCTCTTTTCGGGCCCGGTCGAGGTACTCTTCGGGGATGTCGAGGTCGCGGCCGACCTCCCGCAGCTCGTCGAGGCTGAGGCTCTCCTCCTCGTCCATCATCATTCGCGACGCGATCTCGATGACGTCGTCGAGATCTTCGTCGTCGACGCGAACTTCGGTCTCGGTTTCCGCCTTCGTCTTCACCAGCTACTCCCTGCTCCGCCGCCCCCGGAGGAGCCGCCACCGAAGCTGCCGCCGCTGCTCCCGCCGCCGAAACTCGAGCTCGACGAGCTCGAACTCGGCTCGGGGAGCCGCGGGATGATGTGCGTGGTACGCCGATGATAGTTGCAGTGCGCGCAGTCCTTCACGACCTCTCGCAGCCCGGTGGAGTACTGCGTGGCTGCCTCGAGGGTCGAGGAGGTGGAGGAGAGCGTGCGGTTGTCGCACTTTGGGCACGGCCCGTACCCCGAGAACCATTTCTGGTTCGCGAGGAGTCTCCCGAATTCGTCCTTCGTGCAGTACCAGTACTCCCAGTCGATGCTTCCGATCGCTTCTTCGGTTTGCTGCCCCTCGGTCAGATGCTCGTCGTCCTCGTCTTCGGGGAGCATCTCCATCAGCTCGCCGCACTCTGGGCAGGTCCGATCGTGCTTCCACTTTCGTCGTCGGAGAGCTGCCGCCCCGCCGCCCAGGCCGAGAAGTCCGAGAATTCCGCCGGCGACCGGTAGTGGCGGGAGAGGAGAGTCGTCGGCGACCGCCTGGTATCGGTCGGCGAAGGTGGGGCCCTTCTCGATCTTCTCGATGGAGGAGCCGACGCCGGCGAGGAGCCCCGCTCCGTAGCGGCCCTCCTTGAATCGCGGCACCATCTCGTCCTGCTGCATCTGTTTGAGCCAGCCGTCGGCGAGGACCGTCTCCATACCGTATCCCGTCTCCATCTCGAGGCGGCGCTCGCTCATCACCATCAGGACCAGGAGCCCGTCGTCGACCCCGGTGCGTCCGATGCCCCAACGGTTGAAGAGCGCGGTGGCGAAATCTTTCGGTGTCGCGGTGTCGACCGATTCGACGGTGACCACGGCGATTTCGGCGCCGGTTCGGGCGTTGAGCCCGTCGACCATTCGGTCGAGCTCGGCCTCTTCCTGCGGGGTCAGCGCGTCGGCCATGTCCGTCACCCAACTGCTCGCGTGGCGAGGGTTGGGCACCTCGTCGACGCCGACGGCAGACGCCGTGGCTCCCCAGGCCACCGTCGACAGCAGGGAAATGAGGAAGGCTGAAGCGCGCATGCGAACCCCGGACCGAGTAGAGAGGAGCCCTGCATCTATACCGCTCCATCAGGCTTCCGCCAACTTGTGCCCCCTCATGCCAGCGGATACGCTGACGGCGTGGCCGAACAATTCTCCATACCGACCGTCGGCGATCTGATCGCGGGCAAGTACCGCGTCGATGCGGAGCTCGGCCGAGGCGCATACGGCGTGGTGTTTCGCGCCGAACAGGAAGAGCTCGGCCGCGACGTGGCGGTGAAGACCCTCCTGCCGCAGGCGTTCCTCCAACAGGACATCGTGCAGCGCTTCCATCGCGAGGCGCAGTTGATCAGCCGGCTCGACCATCCGAACATCATCCGGCTGTACGACTACGGCGTCGACGAGGGGATCCTCTACATGGCGGTGGAGTACGTCGAGGGCCGCACGCTGATGGACGTCATCGAGAACGACGCGCCGTTGGAGACGACGCGGGTGCGCGAGCTCGCGCTGCAAATCCTGGACGCGCTCGAGCACGCCCACGGGCAGGGGATCGTCCACCGCGACCTCAAGCCGGACAACATCGTTCTGTTGCGCACACAGACGACGGAGGGCGCCGAATACGAAGTCGTGAAGATTCTCGATTTCGGGATCTCGAAGCTCATCCGCGGCGACGGCGAGTCGAGCGCCCTGAAGTCGTTGACGCAGGACGGTACCGTCCTGGGAACTCCCCACTACATGAGCCCCGAGAACATCGTCGGCGATCCGATAGACCACCGCGCCGACCTCTACGCGTTCGGCGTGATCCTCTACGAGATGCTGGCGGGGGTGCATCCCTTCGATGCGCCGAGCGCCTCGGCGGTCATGGTCCGCCACCTGCGCGACGACCCGCCCCCCGCGCCCGAATCGGTGGCCGGGACCGGGCTCGCCGTCGCGATCGAGCGGGCGCTCGAGAAGCAACCGTGGGACCGAATCGGTTCGGCACGCGAGCTCATCGAACTTCTGGAGACGCCCGCGCATCAGTTGCCCCAATCCCCCCGACCCGCGTCGGGACGAATCTCGCAGATGGGGGCGAAAGCCGAGGCGGTCGAAATCCCGAACGTCGATCCCGAGGCGACGCTGATCGATCGGCCCGCGTCGCACCGCCGGGGAGCGCTGCTGCTCGGCGGGGCGCTGCTCGTGGTGGTGGCGCTCCTGACGGTATTGATCCTGGTCGGCCAGCGCGAGGACGAGGGGCCCGACGGAATCGCCGAAGCAGGCGAGCTGCCCTTGCCGGTCGTCACCGAGGAAGCGCTCGAGCCGCCCGTCATTTTCGAACCCGAGGTGGCCGAACCTTCCGGCGTCGAGAGCGAGTCCGCCGCGGACGTCGGGATGCGGTTCTTCGTCGAGGAATCCGACGCGGGGACGGCTGCCGTCGCGAAGGCCCCCGAGGCGCTGGACGACGACGAACGGGATCCGCCCGCCGAACCTGCGGCCGAGCGTCCTTCGTCACCACGAAAGCGGACCCCGCCGCCGGAACCGGCGGTCGAACTCGTCGAGGTTCGATTTGCCAGCATCCCCACCAACGCCAGCGTCCGTATCGATGGCTTTCCGGCAGGATCGACCCCGCTGAAGAAATCGCTCCCCGCGGGTCGCGAGGTCGAGGTCAGGTTCACGCACATCGGTTACAAAGAGCGCACCATCATGGTGACGCCAGACCAGCCCCACGCGACGATCGAGGCGACGCTCGAGAAGGACCATTTGCGCCTCATCGATTGAGCTTGCCCCCCGAATCACGGGCACTTACAAACAGACCATGCATTGGTTCGCCGCGGTTTTCGCCACTCTCGCGATGATGGTCTGTTTCACGTCGAGCGCCTCCGCGCAGAGCGACCCCCATTCTCCGAAAGCCGACGCCGAGGCCCACTACCAGACGGCCGTCAGGCTGTTCGGTGAGGGGCGCTACCGAGAATCCCTCGACGAATTCGACGCCGCCATCGAGCTCTCCCCCGAGTCGATCTTTTTCTGCAACCGCGCGATCGTGCTGATTCAGCTCACGGAGATCGAATCTGCGCTGGAGAGCCTCGAGGTGTGCCAGAACACCTTCGAAGGGAGCGAAGCGGAGCTCGCCGAGATCGACGCGCAGCGTGCAGCGGTGGAGAGCGTGGTCCGGGTCGTCCGCCCTCGTTCGCTGACGACGATCAGCGACATGTCGGCGCCCGCCGAGGTCATCGTCACCGCCGACGCCGACGGTTGGACCCGAGCGAGCACCGGCTACGTCTTCCTCGCCGCGGGCGGCGCGCTTCTCGCGAGCGCCGGGACCCTCGATCTCCTCAGCGCCGACGTCCGCACCGACCTGGAGGAAGAGGCGTCGGCGCCGGCCGGTTCGACGGACGAGAGTTACGCCGCGGCACGCCAGGCATACGTGAACCGGCAGCGGATCTGGCTCGGTCTCGTGGGGGGCGGCGGTGTCTTCGCGCTGACCGGCGCGGCGTTGGTGCTCTCTCACTTCCTGGCGGACGACGGCGAAGAGGAGACGATCGCCGTCGTACCTGCGGTGAATCGTTCGGGAATGCAGCTTCTACTTCGTTTGTCTTGGTAGACGTCGTCGCGGTATGCGGCGCTGGCGCGAGGGGCGTCGGCGGCCTCGTCGTAACGGTCGCGGTTCACTTCGAGACGCGGCTGGTGTTGACGGGGTCCTTCCGTTTCCGCATATTGTGCGATTGATCACCCATGTAACGGCGGTTTGTCGAATGGCTCTGACCCGCATCAAGATCACGAGCATTCTGGTGGCTTTGGCCGCCGCATTCTTCACGTATGTTCCCGTCGAACCAGTGTCGGCACAGCAGGGCGGGGGAGCCGCGCCGGCTGCGACGCTCCGGGCTGCGGCAGTATGGTTCGGGCCCCTGCCGACTCCGAGCCTCTTCTCCTCGGCGACGATGGAGAGGATCGAGCAGCTCGCGGTGGACAACGAATGGCCGATGCCAGACGAAATCAAGCCGTGGCCACTCGACGCCCAGGGAAATCCGATCGTGACGACCCGTCAGATCGACGAACTGTGGCACACCGTCGGACGCGGAAAGTCGAAACACCGGCTCCGTGAGATGTTCGGCGGTCGGCTCTCTCGCATCGAGGCCCTCAATCCCGGCGTCGACCTCGACAACCTCGAAGAAGGCCAGGAGATTCTGGTCTGGCAGCGCGACACCGCGAAGATCTCGCAGAGCGTCGCTGCAGCAAACCGCGGCCGCGTGAGCAACGGCGAGCCGCTCCCCCCCGGCGACAACTACGTCGTCATGTACCCGCACCGCGCGTTCGGCACCTACTACACGATCAGCGAAGTCGTGCGAGTGCTCGATGCCTTTGCCGTCAGGTTTCCGGAGGCCTCACCCGTCATCATGGGAGACCTCAGCTTCCGAAACGGAAAGCGGATCCGACCGCACAAGTCGCACCAGAGCGGTCGGGACATCGACATTACGTACCCCAGAGTCAACGAACCGCCCAACTACCGCCGTTTCCATCCGATTCGCGCTCGAGATCTCGACGTCCCGAGGACGCTCTGGATGTTGAAGTCGTTCATCGCAGGCGGGCAGGTCGAATACATGTTCGTGGACCGCCACTTCCAGCGGCTCCTGATCCGTGAAGCGGAGAAACAGGGCGCCCCGCAGGAGTGGATCGACGCGGTCTTCCAGTACCCGAATTACTCGGGGACCAACGCCATCGTGCGCCACGCACGAGGTCACCGCACCCACGTTCACATCCGTTTCAAATGTCAGGAAACGGACCGCTCCTGTCGCTGAGCCGAAATCCGGCCCGCGCCGCATCTTCCCAGAACTCCGGATAGCTCTTCGCGACGACCGTCGGGTCGTCGACCACGAGCTCTGCCTCCAGCGCGAGCAGGCATGCGGCCATCGCCAACCGGTGGTCCCCCTTCGTGACGAACGTGCTCCCCGCGGTGGCGACCTGTATGCCCGCGGGGACCAAAAGCCCGTCGTCGAGGGGATGTACCGTGATGCCGACTCCCGCGAACGACTCGGCGAGGTCGTCGATGCGATTCGACTCCTTGTCGCGAAGATGCGGGGCGCCCGTGATCCGGACCGCCGCCGGGCTCGACGCAGCCGCCGCGGCGAGGACCGGCGCTAGATCCGGAGCATCCGCGAGATCGATCACGACCATCTCGGTCGAATCGGGATCCCAGAGCAGCGCGTCGACCACCGCGTCGGGTTGAAGCGGGTCCGCCTCGGGAAGCTCCAGATCCTCGAGACCGAGCCATCTGGCCGCTATCCAGACCGCGCGACTGCTCGCGTCGGGGTGAGCGACCAGGGTAGCAGGGAGCGTCAGTGCTTCGGTCGGTACGAGCCGCACGAGCCCGCCCCCCGACGTCACTTCGATCCCCGCTTCCTCGAGACAGCGCAACGTCATCTCCAGATAGCCTGGACTCGCGACTTCGCCCTGGATCCGGACCGAGACCTCGCGCCCCGAGGCGGCGAGCAGCGCGAGCGCCGAGGCGAACTGCGACGAGCGCGACGCGTCGACCAGGAACTGCAGAGGTCCTCCGGGGAGCGTCCCGACGAGGACGTCGTCCCCGTCGACCTCGACCGCCGCTCCCGCACCGCGAAGTGCCTCGTAGAGTGGTTCGTGAGGGCGGGCAGCCAGTTGAGGATCGAGCCGGATTCGCCGCGTGTCGGGTCGCAGCGCGGCGAGCGCCAGGAGGAAACGGAACGTCGTCCCTCCCGCTCCCGCGTAGATCGTCTGCCCGTCTCGAAGCGCTTCGAGGCCACGGCGCATCGTCACGACGTCGAGGGCGTCCGAGCTCCCGACGACCGTCGTCGAACCCGGTCGGATGCTCGCGATCGCGAGGAGTCGATTCATCGCGGACTTCCCCGCCGAGGGGACGATCTTCGCCGAGGCGGGCTTCTCCATCGAGATCGCCATCGGCTGCCGAAGCCGTTGTGATGCCGCGGCGAGCGCTGCCTGCCATGCAGGCGCGTCGACCTCGTCGGTCACCTCCGGCTCCCCGGGACCGCGCAGGACTACCGAGCGCAGACGGTCAGCGACGCGTTTCTTGTCCGCGACCAGCAGCGACTCGAGGGTCCCGAGGTCGATCGAGGGGGGGCGGGTTCCGAGCAGCGGACGAACATGACGCCACAGTCGCCCCCCGTCGTCGGGGCTCAGCTCTCCCCGCTGCACGCACAGATGCGCGACGCTCGCGAGGCCCCACGACACCGCACGGCCGTGGGAAAATCCGTCGGTCAGCTCGATCGCGTGGGCCAGGGTATGGCCGAGGTTCAAGAACGTCCGGATCCCTTTCGTCTCCCGCGGGTCGCGACGGACGATGTCGCGCTTGAGGGCGATGGACGCTTCGATTCCCCGCATCACGTCGTCCCCCACCACGTCCCAGGCACCGTACGCCAGCCGATCCACCCCCGCGTCCAGCAGCGGCAGGTCGTCTTCACCGGCGAGCCAGATCGACTTGACCACTTCCGCCATTCCGTCGGCCCGGAGCGGGCGGGGGAGGGTGGAGAGCACGTCGTCCACGAGGACGACCGCCCGGGCCGCCCAGAACGTCCCCAGTTGATTCTTCCGTTTGCCGAGGTTCACCGCCGTCTTTCCACCAAATGCGGAGTCCGCCGCACCGAGCACGGTGGTCGGAACGTTCCAGAGATCGACCCCGCGCCACAGGATGCTGGCGAGAAAGCCGACGGCGTCCGTCAGCGATCCCCCGCCGACCGCGACGATCGTCATCGGACGGGTCGACCGCTCCGCAAGCACGCGCTCCGCGAGCCTCCCGACCGCCTCGAGCGTCTTCAATTCCTCGCCCGCCCGAACCGTCACCACCGGCTCCGGAAGCTCCGGATGTAGCTCGGCGACCCTCTGATCGACGACGAAAACCGCGTGCGATGGCCAGGGAACTTTCGAGAGGGAGGGAGCACGGACGACGTTTTCGGGTTTTGGAATCATGGCGTTCCGGGCGCGCACTGCGTCGCGGATTCAGGTCTTGTGAGGCTCGCGAGCCTCACCGTGGTTTGAGTGCACCTACATGTGCTCCGTGGTGTGTGGCGCTGGGGCCACAGTTGCGGGCTCATGCCGTTGCTCGGGCGTGGGGCGAGGATCCTGTGCCCCGCATGAGATCTGGACGTGCGATCGTTCCACAACACCGGATCATGTAGTGACCATGCGGCCCCTGGCGACACTGTGCTCTGATGTAGGATAACGCGTTCATCCCCATTCCATGCGAATTTCCGCCAAATCAGGGGGTTGGCATCTTCCTTGTATAACATGAGGCCGTGACAGGACGAACCGAGTGAATCGGTCGAAATCGGAAGGAAATTTCAATGCGTGACCTCAAAACGAAAATCGCTCTCACGGTGATGGGCCTCGCGATGGCAGCGACCACGACGGCGTGCCAGAACGGGTTCATGTCGATCGGGCAGAACGCTGGCGACGACGAAATGGTCGACGGCGAGCGCCGCCCGGGTTCCACGGGAGATGACGGCGAAGCTGGCCCCGGCGGGATCGACGACCTCGTCAACGCTCCGGAAGCTTGTGTGCCGCAGGATCGATTCTTCATGCGCGAGGTCTGGGCGCCGGTGGTTCACGACAACTGCCAGAGCTGCCACAATCCGATGGGCGCTGCGAAAGACTCCGACCTGATCTTCTACGGTGAAGGCTGGGGCAACTACATCGAGCGCAACATGGACCTCCTCGCGGAGTTCGCGGAGACGAAGCGGAACGGCGAGTCGGTTCTGCTGCTCAAACCGTCGGGCCTCGTCAGCCACGGTGGTGGCGCGGTCATCCAGGAAGGTGACGACAGCTACAACCGGCTCAAGGCGTTCGTCGACCGCGTCGAAAACCCGGTCGAATGCGCCGAGGTCACCGACGAAGATTTCTACCAGGACGTCCTCTTCCTCGATTCGGAGCAGACCCTTCGCAAGGCGACCCTGTCACTCGCCGGTCGCCTTCCGACGGAGGAAGAGCTCGCTGGCGACATCGACACGGTCCTCGAGAGCGTGATGAGCGAAGACGCCTTCTACGACCGGTTGACCGAATCCTTCAACGACCTGCTGCTCACTGACCAGTACCTGCCGGGCGACAACGCGATCGACCTCCTCGACGAGGACGTCTTCCCGAACGCTCGCTACTACGAAGACATCGGTGACGACGACGCTCGTCGCGCCGAGCGTGACCGCGCGAACGACGCCGTCGCTCGCGAGCCGCTGGCGCTCTTCCGTCACGTCGTCGAGAACAACCGCCCCTTCACGGAGGTCATCACCGCCGACTACACGATGGTGAATCCGTTCTCGGCGCGCGTCTACGGCATCATGGACCAGGTCACCTTCCAGGACGACTCCGACCCGAACGAGTGGGTCGAGGCGACCATCCCCGGACAGCCGCACGCCGGCGTTCTCACGACGGTGACCTTCCTGAACCGCTACCCGACGACGGACACGAACCGAAACCGTCATCGCTCGGCCATCTTCTACCGCTACTTCCTGGCGACCGACGTGCTGAAGCTCGCCGACCGCCCGATCGACCCGACGCAGGCCGACCTCTCGCAGAACCCGACGCTCTTCAACGAGCAGTGCACGGTGTGCCACGGAGTCGTCGACCCGATCGCCGGCGCGTTCCAGAACTGGGACGACGACGGCCAGTACAACCCGATGGAAGATGGCTGGTACACCGACATGCTTCCGCCCGGTATGGAAGGCCAGAACATGTCGAGTGAAGAGTGGGGCAACTCGCTCGCCTGGCTCGCGAACAAGGCTGCGACGGACAACCGCTTCGTCGAAAGCGCCATCGAGCACGCTTACAAGATCCTCACGGGTGAGAGCCCCCTGACGCTTCCGACGGACGCGACGCGCCCCGACTACGAAGCCGCGTTCCGCGCCTACGAGGTCCAGTACCAGTACTTCAAGCAGCTCGGCGAGAAGTTCGTCGCAGCAGACTACGACTTCAAAGCACTCATCAAAGAGATCGTGAAGAGCCCGTACTACCGCGCCTACAACGCACGGTCGGTCTCGCCGAAGCGCCAGGCCGAACTGGCAGAGATCGGCACGGCTCGTCTTCTGACCCCCGAGATGCTGCACCGCAAGATCATCGCGACGACGGGCACCTCGTGGCGGGCGAACAACCGCGACGTCCTGATGGACACGCGAGAGTTCAAGCTCCTCTACGGCGGCATCGACTCCATCTCGATCACGTCGCGGATGAAGGCGCTCAACCCGCTGGCGGCGAGCATCGCGCGTCGCATGTCGAACGAAGTGTCGTGCCAGGCGACGGCGACCGACTTCGCACGCCCCATGGGTGAGCGAGTCATGTTCCCGAACGTCACGATGGACGACACGCCCGATACGAACGACGCCGCGGTTCGTGCTAACATCAAGCACCTGCACTGGCAGCTTCTCGGCGAGAAACTGGAAGACAATGACCCCGAACTGCAGCGCGCATACGACCTGTTCCGCGACGTCTGGCAGGACGGCAACAACAACGACTACGGGGATCTCCCCGGAGCGTGTCGCGCCGACGGTGTCGACAGTGACCCCAACTACACCGTCCGGGCTTGGATGGCTGTCGTCAGCTACATGCTGTCCAGCTACAAGTTCCTTCACGAGTAATCATTCGAGCGCCCACGAGCAATCGAGGAGATAGGAGTTTCCAATGTCCATGCACCGACGAACGTTTCTCAAAGCTGCAGCAGCCGCCGGACTTTCGGTCGCAGCACCCGTAGCTCTCACCCCGCGTGAGGCACGAGCCCAGGCTGGAGGGCTTCACGAAGGGCCCTACTACTTCTTCATTCACGCTCGTGGTGGATGGGACCCGACCTCGCTCATGGACCCGAAAGGGGACGCGGAGGGGATGAACCGGTACCCGACCGACGGGATTCTGCAGTCGGGCAACATCCGGTACGCGCCGCTCGAGTTCCAGCAGGAGTTCTTCGAGAAGCACTTCGACAAGACGTTGATCATCAACGGCATCGACATGTCGACGAACGGTCACGAGCAGGGGACGCGCTACACGTTCAGTGGCCGGCTCAACGAAGGGCATCCGTCGCTCGCCGCGATGATCGCCGCGAAGTCGGGCCCGGCGCTTCCGATGGCGTACATCACCAACGGTGGCTACGACGTCACCAACGGGATCATCGCTCCGACTCGCGCCGAGAATGTCGATACGATTCCTCGCATCGCCTACTCGAACAAGATCCGCCCCGACCAGGACGCGCAGTTCCACTCGGACTACGCGATGGAGCGAATCCGCGCGGCGTCCGACGAGCGACTCGCCGCCGACCAGCAGAAGGTTGCCCTGCCGCACGTCCGCAGCGCGATGGCGGCGCTGCACACCGCGCGGCTCGGTGAAGCGGAGCTCAAGGACGTCCTGCAGTATCTGCCGCAGGACATGAACGGCAACGGACTTCAGGACCAGGCAGCCGTCGCGCTCGCCGCGTTCCGTGCGGGCCTCGGTGTCTCGGTGAACATGCAGCGAGGCGGGTTCGACACGCACTCGAACCACGACAACAACCACATCCCCCGGCTGGCCGACATCTTGCGGGCGGTCGACTACATCTGGGAGAACGCCGAGACGATGGGGATCGCGGACAAGATCGTCGTGGTCGTGGGCTCCGACTTCGGGCGTACGCCGCGATACAACAACAACAACGGTAAGGACCACTGGTCGGTGAACTCCATGATGCTGATGGGCGCCGGCATCCCGGGCAACAAGGTCATCGGCGCCTCCGACGAAGGTCATCGCCCGCTCATGGTGAACCCTCAGTCCCTCGCCCTCGACGAGAACGGAGTTCGCCTGCGACCCGAGCACGTTCACCACTCGTTGCGCAAACTCGCCGGCTTCGAGCGCGACTCCCTCTCTCTGCAGTTCCCGCTCGACATGCAGGAGACGCTCCCGCTGTTCGGCTGAACGACGTCATCTCGACGGAAAAGGGCAGCCCGCTGGGGCTGCCTTTTTTCGTCTCTGCAGAATGTTGGGGAACATTCTCTGGTTGGGGGTGTCGAACCATCGACTCCCGCCGACGAGACCCCTCGATGAAACAGCACCCTCACCCCGCCTCGAACATCCCGACCTTCGCCCGCCGCCCGCCGATCAGCCGCATCGGTGGTCATGCGGCGGCCCAGCGGCTACAATCGTCGGACGCGGCGCACCGGCGACCGCTTCGCGGAGGAAACATGGCGCCCAAAGGCGGCGGACTTTCAATCGACTGGCACAAGGCGCTGATCCCGATCTCGCTCTTCACGATGTTCGTGTTGTGGACGCAGTTCCACGCGCCGGTGTGGGTCCTCGCGCTCTTCTCGCTTTGGATTCCGCTCTACTACATCGCGTACCCCTGGTACCTGCGGAAGAAGTGGACCGAGTTCGACAAGGCGTTCGCTCAGAAGTTTCAGCAGCAAGACTACCGCGGCCTGCTCGAGTACTACCGGTCACAGTGGTTTCTGCGGAAGTTCGGGCCGCGCGGCGAGATGCTGTCGAAGCTGGCGTTGATCTACTCGGCGATGGAGAAGTATCGCGAGTCCGAGCAGGTCCTGGAACGCGCGCTCGACCTCACCCGGCGCGGCAATCGAGACCGTCTCTACTTCAACCTCGCGAACGTGAAGTACGAGCTCGGCAAGTACGACGAGGCCGAACAGATGTACCGCGCGCTCAAGAAGAGCTCGCCGTACGGACATTCGGTTCAGACCCAACTCGCGCTGATCGACCTGCTGCGGGGAACGCGTACCGACGAAGCCCGGCGGTTCCTGGAGGCGGAGCGCGAGCAGGCACCTCGGCCGTTGCGGGAGCGCATCGACGCCGCGCTGTCCCGCTGAGAACTGTGGCCGAACACTAGTCGGGGAGGGCGCCGAGGGTGAGGGGGAGATCGAGCTTTTCTGCGCCGCGCAGGACGGAGAGGCTCACCGTCTTTCCGACCCCTACGTTTCCGGCCAACCACGCCAACTGTTCCGAGTCTTCGATCGTCGTGCCGTCGAGCGCGAGGATGACGTCGCCGGGCTGCAGCCGAGCCTTGTCGGCAGGGCCCCCTTTGACGATCCGCTTCACGAGCGCGCCGTTCTCGTCGGGGAGGTCGAGCTCCGCTCGCAGAGCGCCGGGCACGGGGTCGACGTAGATCCCGAGCCAACTGCGCTGGATTCGCCCCCCCTCCCGAAGTCGGGGCAAGATCTCCTGCACCATGTGGATCGGTATCGCGAAGGCGAGTCCCTGGCCGGCTTCGTTCATCGCGGCGGCGATCCCGATGACCTCCCCGTCGACGTTGAGGAGGGCACCTCCGGAGTTGCCAGGGTTGATCGATGCATCGGTCTGGATGAAATCCTGGTAACGCAGGCCGCTCAGCGGGAGGGACTTTCGCCCCGTAGCGCTGACGATGCCGGCGGTGACGGTGCTCGTCAGGCCGAGGGGGTTTCCGATCGCGACGACCCAATCCCCCACTCGCAGTTTTCCGGAGTCTCCCATCGGGAGCACGGGGAGGTCGTTCGCCCGCTCGAGCTTGAGGAGCGCGATGTCGGTTTTCGGATCGTCTCCCACCAGCGTCGCGGCGAAGCGCCGGTCGTCGAGCAGGCGGACCTCGATGTCGGTGGCCCCTTTCACGACGTGGTAGTTCGTGAGGACGTACCCGTCGGCGTCGATGATGAAGCCGCTGCCGAGGCTCTGCGCGACTCGCTTCTCCGGCACGAGCTTGCGAGACGGCGTCATCACGAGGCGGTTCGTCTTCACCTGCTGACGAGTGAAGATGTTGACGACGGCCGGCCTCGCGCGCTCGACCATGTCGGCGAACCCGCGCGAGACGTCGGATCTCGTCGGTGGTGCCGCGGTCGCGGCGGGCGCGGCATCGGCGACCTTTGCCGGCTCGGTGTTCTGTGGGGGAGGGGGCTGCTCGCAGGCCGTCGCCCCGACGATCAGGATCGGGACGGTGTACGAGCCCACGGCGGCCATGAATTTTCGCGTCGTTTCCTTGGCGAATCTCATGATCGTTCGTTGCCTCGTGGTCGGTGCCCGTCGGGTCCCGCCTACGCGGCGGGACCTCGGCCCCGCGATTCGGGGCTCAGGCGTTCTTCTTCTTCGCGTCGACGAATGCGAGACGCAGCTCGTACAACACCCCACCGATGAGTTGTTCTTCCTCGGTGTCGAGGTTGCCCTGCGTCTTCTCCTGGATCATCCCGATGATCGCGATCGTCTGCCGGGCCGATTCGAGATCGACCTCCGTGTCGCCGAGCTCGGGATGTTCCACCAGGCCCATCGCGACGTGCGCGCTGTAGGCGAGGCTGAGGATGAAGTTTCCGAAGTCGATGTCGCTCTCGGGCCCCGAGGAGCCCAGGTGGACACCGCCTCCGGGGAGCTCGTTCACCTCACGCTCTTCGGCCTCTTGCGCTGCCGCCGGGGCGTCAGCGGCAGGGCGCTTGCGCTTGTCCGTCACGCGAAAGCCCGGCTTTTCGTCTTTCTCTTCGTCACCCATCACTCTTCCTCGTCGCTGGCAGCTTCGCTGTCGTCCTTGTCGAAGACGCCTTCGACGAACTCTGCCTCGAGCTTGACCGAGTTGCCTTCGGCGTCCTCGAGCTCCGCGAGATGCTTCTCGTAGTCCTCGCGGCTCAGCAGGCCTTTCGCCAGGTTCCGCTCCAAAATGCGTACGTCGTAGATTTTCTCTCGTGCCATCGAAATTCTCCGGAGGATGGAAGACGCGCAACTATAAGCGCTGCGCCTCAAACCGCAAGGGGTGTGGCCCGTCCGACAGGACCGTTTCGGGAATGTTGGGGTCCGGTCGTGCGTAATTGACACGGAATTGCACAGAATGTGAGCGGTCGTCGGACTTTTCCCCACACGCTCTTGAGAAAGCATCCTCATTCTCTATCATGTCGCCGCACGTCGTATGCGGTGATTTCGAGGTGAACCCATGTCGTTGACGAAGCACTCTCATCGGGCCCGAACATTCGTGAGCCTGCTGCTGGTATCATTCGTGTCTCTCGTGGGCGCCGCGGCGTCGGCGACCGTGATGCTCTACGCCGACCTTGCTCGGCTGGTCGAGCTGTCGGACACCATCGTGCAGGGTCGCGTCGTCGACCAGCACACGTTCCTCGATCCGAAGACTCGACAGGTCACGACGGAGACGACGGTCGAGGTCGACCACGTCTTCTTCGGTGAGCCGGTCGAGACTGTGACGATCAGCCAATGGGGCGGCGAGTACGACGACAAACTGTCGCGTATCCCGGGTGACGCGCTCTTCGATCCGTACGAAGAGGCCGTCCTCTTCCTCGTGGAGGGGAAAGACCAGTGGGCGGGCAGGAGCTACCTGACCGCGCTCGGCCAGTCGAAGTACACGATGCTTCGCAGCAACGGCGAAATCTCCGTCTTCCGCAACCTCGGTGACCTCGCCTTCATGGACGTCGCCACCAACGAAATCGAGCCGCGTCGCAGCGAGATCTACGAATACCGAACGTTCGTGGCCGAGCTCGAAGCGCTGATCGCCGGGATCAAGGGCGCCGACGCCCCGGGAGGTGCCCAGTGAAGCAGATTCGCTTGATGTGCGCCGTTCTCGCGGCTCTTCTCCTCGTCCCCGCCTCCGGCTTCGCCTACAGCTACACGTTCACGTGTGGTCCCAGGTGGGCTTCACTGCCTGTCTCCTACTGGATCAACCAGAACGGGTCGGCCGACATCGGGCTGAGCTCGGTGGAGTCGATCATCGAAGACTCGTTTGATGTCTGGGGCGACCCGTGCTGCTCGAACTTTTCGGCGAGCTACCGCGGAACCACGGCCCTGACGGCCTCGAACAACCAGGGGCGCGTGGTCCTGAGCTGGACCGAGCAGACGTGGAACCCGCAGTGGGGAAGCGTGAACCAGACGATCGGTATCACCTTCTCGAGCGTCTACAACAACTGCACGATCGCCGAAGCCCCGATCCTGTTCAACGGTGTCGGTTTCCGATTCACCTCGAATGGCGGCGGCACGGACCTTCAATCGATCGCCACCCACGAGATTGGCCACATGCTCGGCCTGGGGCACTCGCAGCTCCAGGACGCCACGATGTTCGCCGCCTACGTCGGCGGGACCGGCGCACGCACGTTGCATCAGGATGATGTCGATGGCGTCTGCTCGCTCTACACCAAGAGCTGCTCGTGCGTCACGAACGGCGACTGCGCCACCGGCGAGGTCTGCTCGAACCGCCAGTGCATCCCGCGCCCTTGCCAGTCGAACGCCGACTGCGCGAGCGGACTGGAGTGCAACACGGCGAACGGCGAATGCCGCATTCCGCCTTGCAACTCGGACGCGGACTGCTCGAGCGGGTTCATCTGCAACAACTCGAACATCTGCGTTTCGGCCTGCCCCGTCTGCCGCCAGAACTGCTCGGACAATAGCGATTGCGGCGCGAACGGCGTCTGCGTCGACGACAATGACGGCGGGTCGATCTGCATCGTGCTGTGCGGGCAGAACTCCGCGTGCCCCGGCGATTCGGTGTGCTATGCCCTCGATGACGGGCAGGGTGGAACCGTCTACGCCTGCGGTGACCCGAACGCGACGACGTCGCTCTGCACCGACGGCTACGTCTGCGAAGACTCCGCGATCGTCGACCAGTGCTCTTCCGACTCGGAGTGCTCGGGCGGCCAGAAATGCCTCAACAGCACGACGGGCAAGCGCTGCCAGAATCCGCCCGACCCATGCGCGAGCGTCACCTGCGACATCGGTCAGGTCTGCCAGAACGGCACGTGCGTCGACGACGGCAGCGGAACCAACAACCAGACCAACAACGGCGGAAACAACGGCACCGGCGGAAACAACGGAACGACCGGCGGGAACAACAACGGGACCACCGCGGGGAACAACTCCACCGGCGGGAACAACGGGACGAGCGACACGTCCAACCAGGTCGACAAAGACCCGACGATCATCATCTTCCCCGACCCGCCTGCCGCGAACGACCCGGGCGAGAAGAAACCTCGCTGTTCAATGGCGAGCGGCTCCGGTAGTGTGCCCGCCAGTTTCCTGTTCCTGGGAATTGTCGCGTTCGCGCGACGAAGGTCACGACGACGACGGTAAAGCATGGGCGCTCTCCAGGGTTCGATCTCCTACAAACTATTCTTCGTCGAGGGAGAGCTTCCCTCGGGCTGGAAAGAGGCGTTCTTCGAACGCATCAACCACCGGCGTTTCACGGAACTCTCGCCGGACGAGGAGGACGAGGAACGCTACGGGTGGGTTCCGATCGACGCTCCGCTCGAGAGCTCGTTCAACCTGGCCAACGTTCTGTACAACTCGTATTTGAACCTCGGTTTTCGGCGCGACCGCTTCTCGATCCCGACGGAGCGTTTTCGCGCCGAGGTCAAGAAGGTCAGCCACGAGTTCATGAAGCAGAACGAGATTCAGAAGCTGACCCGTTTCCAGAAAGAAGACATCACGCGCATGGTCCGCAACGACCTGAAGCGGCGCTCGATCCCGACGATGAAGGTCGTCGACATGAGCTGGAACCTCGACTCCCACGAGGTTCGCTTCTGGAGCCAGTCCGCGAAGCTCTGTGAGCTCTTCCAGGGCTACTTCGAGGACACCTTCGGGCTGAAGCTGCTGCCCGCCGGGCCCTACATCAGCGCGATCAACATCGGGCTCGAGCCCGAGCAGGCCGAGCTCCTCGCGACCATCGAGCCGACGAACTTCGTCGAAGGTCGCGTAGGTATCATGCCCGAATAGCAGCTCCCCACATCCAGGAGGACCACGGATGGATCTGATTGATCTCATACAGAGCCGAACTTTCGTCGGCAGCGAATTCTTGCAGTGGCTCTGGTTTCGCGTCGACTGCCATGACGGCCTGCTGGACGTCGACGGGGTGGGCCGAATCGAAGTCATCTTCGACGACCAGCTCACCCTCGAAGCGTACATGGCCGAGACGCAGCGAAACGAGCTCCGCGGCGGCTCGCCGGCATACTCGAGAGAGGCTCTGACTGCGATGCGCGAAGGCAAGCGCCCTACGAAGGCGAAGCTGCGCATCATCAAAGAAGGACGGGAGTGGGCGTTCACGTTCAAGGCCGAAACCTTCGACATCGCGAGCCTCAAGATTCCGGCGCTCCTCACCCAGGAAGCCGACGAGCAGTTCTACGAGCGAATGTACCTCATCGAAGAGGTCGAAGAAGTGCTCCACGCGATCTACAAAGAGTTCCTCAAGGAGCGGCTCTCCGACTCATGGAATCAGCGTTTCATCGGAGCGATGAAGGAGTGGATCGCCTCGGACGAAGACCCCGACAGCGATCTCTACCCGGGCTGAGTCGACGATGAGCTTCTTCGAGGCGCTGCTGCTCGCGGTCGTTCAGGGGGCCACCGAGTTCCTCCCGATCTCGAGCTCGGGGCACCTCGTCCTGATGCAGGAGTTCCTCGGCATCGACGAGCCGATGTTGCTCTTCGACATCGTCTTGCACGTCGGCACGCTCCTCGCCGTCGTCTTCTTCTACCGTGATTCGATCGCCGACATCGTGCGCGACACCCTCACGGGGCTGCGCGCATTCAGCCGCACGAAGCTCCTCGCCGACTTTTTCGCCGGCGAAGGAACCCGCGTCGCGACTTTCGTCTTTCTCGCTTCGATCCCGACGGGGTTCATCGGCGTCGCGCTCGAGAGCCTGCTGGATCCGGTCGATGGTGAACGGATCATCACGGCACCGGTCGTCTTCGGCATTCTGATCCTGAACGGTTTCATCCTCATCTCCCACCGCTGGCTTCGCGAGCGCGACGTTCAACGCGAGGACGGCTTCACGGTCTGGAACCTGACCCTCGGCGCGGCGCTCCTGATCGGCATCGCGCAGGGGATCGCGGTCGTCCCCGGAATCTCGCGCTCGGGGACGACGATCACGGCGGCGCTGATGCTCGGCGCGGCGCGAACCAAATCCGCGCGGTTCTCTTTCCTCCTGTCGATCCCGGCGATCCTTGGCGCGCTCGTCCTCAAGTTCGACCCCGCGGTCTTCGCGGGGAGCGGCGGTCCCTCCATGGCCGTTTTCGGAATCGCAGCGCTCCTCGCCGCGGTTGTAGGGTACGTGTGTCTCCGGCTGCTGGTCTTGCTGCTGGAGAAAGCGCAATTTCACCACTTCGCGTGGTATTGTTGGTTCGTCGGCGCCGCGGGACTCATCGCATACGGTTTGCGTTGAGGTCGCGCGACCCGCGACTCGAAACGAGCAGAACCCGATGCAACGTTCATTCGTCCTCCTCGCACTGGTGCTCCTCCTGCTGTCGGCGTGCAAGTCGACACCTACCCGGAAAGCGCTGACCTGGCCGCAGGTGAACGCATTGCCGAGCGAGCCTCCGGCAGACCTCGAGCGAACCGCCCCCACGACGGTGCTTCGGCCGGGGAGCGACGGTTTCGTCTACGTGGTGGGCGGACTTCCCGACGACGTCGCCACGGGAACGCGCTTCATGGCGCGCTACAGCGGCGACTGGCCGTTGCAAGATCTCCCCCGTCCACCGCTCGCGTCGGGGCGCGTCCTCAAACGTTACGGTCGTGACGTCGCGGTCGCGCAGCTCGACTACGTGATGCCGGACTCTTCGCTGTCTGATCTCGAGGTCACCTGGGTCGCCGACGGCGCCGAAGAGGAGCAGATCGGAAAGGGGGTCGCGACCGTCCAGAAGCTCAGCCCCACCCGCACCACCGATCTGCAGCTCTCGGCTCCCGACGACGTCGGCGTGCAGCCCGGCGACATCTACGCGCTCCTCGCGCCGGTCGACACCGTGGACGATTCGAAGTCGGTTCAGATGGCGCGCCGCCTGCTCGGCATCTGTCTCGTGGAGGAGACCAGCGACGAAGGGAGCAACTGCCGGCTCTGGCGCGGAAGCTCCATGGTGCCCGGGCGCCGACCGATCGCCGTCGGCGACGATGCGGTGTTCCTCGAACACACGTACGGAAACGCCCCGCGCGATGGCGTGATCCAGATCGCGAACGTCGCCGGAACGGGGGGAGAGGGCGTTCAGGAGCGGCTTCTTCAGACCTTTCGAACCTACGTCTCGTCGCTGCCCCAGCCGAAGGCCGGCGTGGAGCCCGTCGAAGCCTCGATCCAGGCCAGCTCGGCGGATCTGCACCGTGCCGAGGAGAGCCTCGAGTATGGTGGAGCGCCGCAGTTGGTCGTGGCAGCCGAAGTCGTCGACGTCGACGGGGTGCCGCACCTCTTCGTGAATTACACGGGCGTCGGGCCCGCGACCGGACCAGGGATGGTCGCCGCGCCGCCGGAAGGGGGCGTCGACCTCGGCAAAGTCTCCGAGGTGTCGGACGCGGATCTGCGCGCCTTCGCCGGGACCGTCTGGTCGGCGATGCTGGTGTACCGCGGTCAGACGAGCGAGGCGTTGATGCATCTGCATCTCCTGCTCTCCGATCCCTCGTTCCAGGGGGCATTCCGCTGGCACGCTCGCGATCAGTACGCGATGCGGTGGGCGGCGCTGGGGCACGAAGAGCAGGCGCTCTGGTTGGTCCTCGAGGACGAGGCCGTGGCGCTCGACCAGAGCGACGACCGCGCCTATCTCAACGCGCTCGGAACCCGGGTTCGGCTCTACGACATGCTGGGCCTGCAGGATCGAGCGGTCCAGGCGTCGGAGAACTATCTCACGCGGCGAAAGTCCGAGCAGATCCCGGCGGAGTCCCCGGTGCTCTTCGCGCTCGGGATGCACGCCGAGATGTTGATGAACGCCGGAGAGATCGAACAGGCCCGCGCCGCGATCGCAGACCTTCGCGAACGGTGCCCGACGGGCTGTTCCGGCGACCTCTTCGGGCTGATCGCCGGGGTCTACTGGAGCGTTCCACCGGAGAACCAGGAGCTGCGCGCAGAACTCCTCGCCGAGCTTCTCGCCCTCGGGCAGGCCGGCTCGAAAGAGCGTCTCGCTTCGGCTCGTCTCTACCAGGGGCTCGCCGCGCTCGGCGAAGACAACCTCGAGGATGCGCTGATCGCGTTTCTCGAGGCGGAACGCCTCTTCGGCACGGCGAACAATCTGCCAGGCATCGCGCGCACGAAACACCTGATGTTCCTCACGCAGATCGCGCTCCAGGACCCACAGAAGGCTTTCGAACTCGCGATGGAGGCGATCGAGAGCGAGCGGCAGCTCGGTGACTTCGACTCGGCGGCTCAGACCTACGAGCGCCTCGCGGCCCTCTACGTCAACTTCGACGCAAAGATCGCCCCCGGCCCGTGGCTCGGGGCAGCGCGCGACGTCCTCGCCGCGACGATTCAGGCCTCCCTCGCCCAGGGGAACTACAGCAAAGCGAGCGAGGCCCTATTCGGGCTCGGGGCGTTCTTGCTCCGAGTAGGCGCGCTCGACGAGAGTCAGATGGTGCTGCAGCGCGGCGTGCTCTACGCGATTCGAACCGCCCGGTTCGACATCGCCGCGATGTGCCACATGTGGCTCGGGATTCTCGCACGGGAGCAGCGCGACTTCGAGACGTTCCGGGACGAGATCTACCGCGCCAAGGTGATGGCGGAGATCTCGGACGACCCCGAGGTGATGGAGGCGATCGAGCAGATCCTCAACCCGCCGGCGGCGGACGACACCCCTACCCAGGTGCTCTGATGCTCGAGGTCTTCCGAACTCGGCCGGTCCTCAAAGAGAAAGTGTGGGGCGGTCGCAAGCTCGCGAAGGTCTTCTCGAAAGAACTCCCCGATCCTCGGGGAAGATACGGCGAGTCGTGGGAGGTGGCGGACCTCCCCGAGGGGCAATGTCTGGTCGACGGCGGGCCGATGGACGGGGCTCCGCTCGGCGAGCTCGTCGACCTGTTCGGCACCGATCTGGTGGGTTCGGCCGCTCCGGGCGGCCGTTTCCCGCTGCTGGTCAAGATCCTCGACGCGAACGACGACCTCTCGGTCCAGGTTCATCCCGGTCCGGAGCACGTGGTCGGTAAGCCGTGGGTGCACGCCAAAGACGAGTGCTGGCTCGTGCTCGACGCCGAACCCGGCGCCTCGATCATCCATGGATTTCGTGCGCAGACACCGTCGGAGATCTTTCGTGCCGCGGTCGCCGAGGGCGCCGCGCTCGAGCTCTTGCAGCGGGTCGAAGTGTCGGCGGACGACGTGTACCGAATCGCGCCGGGGACGATCCACGCCATCGGAGCGGGTGTCGCGCTGCTCGAGATTCAGCAACCGTCCGATACGACCTACCGCGTCTACGACTACGGACGTCCCGGCCTCGATGGGAAGCCGCGCCAGTTGCACGTCGAGGACGCGCTCGAAGTCCTGACCCTCGCCCCGTCGTTTCCCGACCGCCGTGGCGACCTGACGTCGAAGGTCCCGGGGGTCACGGTGCTCGCGAACGTCGACGCCTACCGCATCGAGCGGTTTCGACCGCGGGGCAGCCATTCCTGGCACGTCTCCGCGCACACCGCCCAGGTGGTTCACGTCCTACGCGGTTCCTGCTGCATCGAAGAGGTCCAGCTCGGGCCCTCGCAAACCATGATCATCCCCGCCTGCGCCGAGCGCGTCTGGCTTACCGAAGCCGAAGACTGCGACCTCGTCGTCGCCGGCCTCGGCGGCGGCCCCCTCGTTCACCTGTGACCGGCGCGCAGCGCCGGTCACAGGTGGACCTCGCTGCGCTCGGTGTGGGACCTCGCTGCGCTCGGTGTGGGACC
>CAYPJU010000051.1:0-44947 GCA_964411125.1 uncultured Bradymonadales bacterium
ACCGGTCCTGGGCGCTCACCCGCAGAAGCCGAGGCCCTGATGGACTGGATGGAGACCAACGAGGATGTGTGGCGTGGATGAGCTCTACGTGATCGCCCGACGAGTCTTGCTGGACGCCCTCGAGGCGCTCGGACCCCACCGAGACGCGACCATCCTGGTGGGCGCGCAGGCGATCTACCTGCACACGGGAGACGCCGAGCTCGCCCTCGACCCCGAGCTGCTCGACGAGATCCCGCCCCTCGAGCAGGCACTGCAGGACGCAGGCTTCCTCCACATGAGCAAGAGCGGAGTCGGGGTGTGGAAGACCAGCCGTCCAGACCGAGGCTTGTCCCGCTGGATCGCTGCCGGCGCGTCGTCGAACACGCGATGTACTCGGAGCCCGAACGACTCGAGCTGCTCCGCCCAAGCTCGATCCTTTGCGAGCACGAGCAGGGCATCGCAGTAGCTCGGGTTGACCTGGAGGTCGCCGGGATCTCCTGAAGCGTGACCTTCGGCGTGTGCGTGACGCCATCGCGGGTGTACGGGTAGAGCCCGGCGGTCATGGGAACCGACGTGCGATTTCCTCCACGAGCGGTCGCGCCGTTCGGTCATCTGCTGGTCGTCGAGGGGCCGAAGGGAATTTCGCGCCTCCGCGGGGTGGTCGAGGAGAGCGGTTGGGGGCTGCTGAAGCCGAAGTCGAACCGGCTGCTCGCGCGCCGGCCCGAAGTCTGAGCCTGGCGGACAAGGGTGTTGCGCACAACATCCGCTCCAAGGAGTGCGAGGGTGGATTTTTTATTGTTCGCTCGGGCCGGACACCCGGTTGTGTGGGCGTCGACGACCCCGCGCTTACGCGCGGCGCTACACGCCGCTGCGCGGCGACGCCGGCTAACGCCGGCATAAGAGCACCGACGTGGACAAGCGACGCGCCGCAAACCACGCCGGCATGGCAGATACGACAAAACCCCCGCAAGCGATGCCGACGGGGATCTCATAAAAACAAGAGGCCCAGGCTGACTAGCCTGGGCCTTTTGAAGCTCCGGATGCTGGACTCGAACCAGCGACAAGTCGGTTAACAGCCGACTGCTCTACCAACTGAGCTAATCCGGAATATGTGCCCGTTTTCGGGAGCAGTGTGTATGCCCGATGTCGGGGATCGTGTCAACGCAGTCGGGCCAATTTTTCTTCCGAGGATCGTCGGACTGCTTGGTGGAGGAGAAGGCGGTCTCGGAGCGCCGCGCCACGGAGCGGCGAAGGTGCGCGGGGTCGGAGCGCCGCGCGACGGAACGGCGGAGGTGCGCGGGGTCGGAGCGCCGCGCCACGGAGGGGCCTCCTCGATCCGGTCATGATCCGGCTGGTAGGCGCACACGTCGTCGCGGTACCCTCGGGGCATGGCGAGCTCATCGAAGTTTGGGACGTTCGGGGGGGTGTTCACACCCGCGATTCTCACGATCCTCGGTGTCATCATGTACCTGCGCTTGCCGTGGGTCGTGGGGAACGGGGGGCTCTTTCTGGCCTGGGGCGTCATCGCCGTGGCGCACGTCGTGTCTGTCACGACCGGGCTATCTGTCTCCTCGATGGCGACCGACAAGCGGGTCAAAGCGGGGGGCAGCTACTACATCTTGTCTCGCAGCCTGGGCCTGCCGATCGGGGGTGCTCTCGGCATCGCGCTCTTCGTGGGGCTGTCGTTCAGCGTCAGCCTCTACGTCATCGGCTTTTCGGAGAGCTTCCTGGGGTACTTCGACCAGGAGATCACGACCCAGAACATCCGGATGGTGGGGAGCGGGCTCCTGGCGCTGGTGGCGACCGTCACGCTGATCAGCACGGCGCTGGCGATCAAGACGCAGTACTTCATCATGGCGGCGATCATCCTGTCGCTGATCTCGATCTTGATCGGCAGCGATCTGCCCCCGTCGGGGGCTCCGCAGTTGGATCCGATGGTGGGGGGCGCGGGGTTCGCGGTCCTCTTCGGGATCTTCTTTCCCGCGGTGACGGGGTTCGAGGCGGGCGTCTCGATGTCGGGGGACCTCAAGGACCCGAAGAAGTCGATCCCGGTGGGGACGATGGCGGCGATCGGTGTGGGCCTCGTCGTCTACTTCGCCCTCGCCTACTTCCTGACCTGGCGCATCCCGACCGAGCAGCTCGCGAACAACCCGCGGGTGTTGCTCGACTATGCCTACATCGAAGAGCTCGTCGTCCCGGGCATCTGGGGCGCGACGGTCTCGTCGGCGCTCGGCAGCATCCTCGGAGCGCCGCGAATTCTGCAGGCGTGTGCCGTGGACGGCATCGGGCCGAAGTTCCTCGCCAGGGGTGTCGGCGCGGCGAACGAGCCGCGAAACGCGCTGATCCTGACGACGCTGATCGCGTGGGCGGGCGTTCTGGTGGGCGAGCTCGACGTCATCGCTCGCGTCGTCTCGATGTTCTTCCTGACGAGCTACGGCTTCCTGAACCTCGCGGCTTTCATCGAAAGCTGGGTCAGCCCCGACTTCCGCCCCGACTTCCGCATCCCGAAGACGATCAGCCTGATCGGCGCGCTGACGTGTTTCGCGCTGATGATCCAGATGGACATCGCGGCGATGGCGGGCGCGACGATCGCGATGGGAGCACTCTATGCCTGGTTGAAACGCAGGGAGCTGGCTCTCGAAGGGGGTGATGCGTGGTCGGGGGTGTTTGCCGCGATCGTGCGGTGGTCGCTGACGCGGCTGTCGAGCGATGGCCAGGAACACGAGCGTAACTGGCGTCCTCACGTCATCTCTTTCGGCGGCGACGGCACCCGAGCGCTCGCCGAGCAGCTCGCCGGCCGCGGGGGTCTGGTTTCGGATCTGTCCGAGCAGGCGGGCCCCGGCGCATCGAACGCCTGGACGGCACGTCTGCAGGCGTGTCGGTACCACGGCCTTCCGGGGCTCGAACCCAACACGGTGCTGCTGGAGCTCGACGACATGCTCGCGACGCCGCAGCAGGCTCAGCAATTTTTGGAGGAGCTGGACGCGAATCGATACAACGTGCTGGTTTCGAAGTCGCGGGCGTCGATCCCGCCGGGACGGATCGACGTGTGGTGGCGTGGACGGGGTAACAGCCTCGCGTTCGCTCTGGCGCTCGTGCGGAGCCTCACGGCGAACCGTCGGTGGCGGCGAGCCGGGGTCCGGTTCAACATCCCGATGCACCATGCGGCGGAGCGCCGAGTCGTGGAGCGGCGCATCTCTCGCTGGCTCGAACAGGCGCGCGTGGAGGCCGATCTGCGGGCGGTCAACCCGAACGAGCGGCCCGACTTCGAGACGGAGTCGGCTGACGCGGCGATTGCGGTCCTCGGGCTCCCCCCAGCGACCGAACCGGAAGAGTGGGCGAACCGCCTGCGGTCGTTGACGCGGGAGCTTCCCAACTGCCTCCTCATCCGTCCGTCGGAGCGGTTCGACGATCCGCTGGGGGATTACCGCGAGAGCCGCGCAGACGTGTCGACAATCGACATCGCGCAGGATGCCGACGTTCTCCTGACGGATCCGACGCTCGCGGAGCTCGTGCACGCGATCGAGTCGGGGCTGGCTGATGCGTTTCTCGAGCCGCTGCGTGAGATGGATCGCGCGTTGCTGACTCCGCTGGTGGAGCTGGTGGAGGAGTGCGAGGAGGTAGGGTCGAGGACGATGCGTCGGTTCGACCGGTTGCATTCGAACGAATCGGCGCCCGTCCCCGGGGTGGTGACCCGCATTCGAACGGACGCATGGGACGCGCTCGCGGACAAGATCGAGCGCGTCGGTCGTGACGTGGACGATCACGCCCGCTGGATAACCGAGGCGATCGACTCGACCGACCGCGCGCTCGGGGACATCATCCTATCCACCTTCCGTTCCATTCGAATCCAGCGGAAGGAGAATGGGGAGATCGCGATGGCTGGTGGAAACGTCGGCGCGTTGTTCCGGGCACGGTCTTTCTATCTTCAGGCGGAGCTGGCCACGATCGTCGCGACGCAGGTCGAGGAGATCGTACGCATCTCGATGCAACGTCTGGTCGCAGCTCGCCTCGAGCACGTGACGACCCTGCATTCGCTCGCGGTGGACATGGCCGAAACGATCGGCGCAGCGGCGCGTGGCGAGGTCGACGCGAACCTCTCGCAAGGGGCGCCCGAGGCCTGGCGCGATCGATTCGCCACCATCGTGCGCGTCGAGCAGGCCGCTGCTCGGACCGCGGCTCGTTCGGTCGTCGAACGATTGGTGGAGCGGATGCAGAACGCTCCACGGCGGCTGATCCCGCAGCGTGCTGCGTCTTCTGCGACATGGCTCGACGGGGAGGACCTCGCGTCGGTGCACGCGCCGCGGCTCGACGCGATCGATGATGCACTGGAGGTCACGGAGCTTGAGCTGCGGATGTCGGTCGTCATCGAGGCGCTTCGCGCGGGGGTGCACGACGCGCTCGACCGCATGAACCAGCGCCTGGAGGCGGGGTTGCTGGACGATCTCGAGGGGCTCCGCCGCGCCCTCGACGAAGGTGCGGTCGAAGAGGCCGTGTCGCGTCGCGGCGGTGAGTTCGACCCGAGCCAGGTTCTGCGAGACTTCGCGCTCACGATCGAAGACGCGCTCACCGAGGTGCCAGACACGATCCGGATCGTACCGGAGCTTGCCCTGGCGCGGCTCGAAGCCGACGAAGAACTCGACGAGACGGAGGCGCAGAACATCGCCGTCCGCCAGCTCGTCGGGTACCTGCTGGAGACGGAATTCCTGCGACAGAGCCAGGCTGCGACACGCGAGTTCGAGCGCGCGGCTCGCCGAGCCGAGGATCTGTTGCGTGATGCCGGGCGGGTCGTGGGCGACCTGGAAACGTCGGAGGACTCCGACCCCGACACGGAGTTGGGTGCTGCGCGCGAGGAGCTCCTCGCGCGGCTCGACGCCGCGCAATCGGAACTCGAAGCGTCGCGTTCCCTCTTCGCCACGACCGTGCGCGACGATCTCGAAGAGGTGTTCGAACGGATCACCGCTACTCGGCTGGCGGGTGCTGCCAAGGAGTTGTCGCGGTTCGTCCGAACCCACGAGCAGCGTGAGCTGCTCTCTTCGGCGGCGCGCGCTCTGGGGAGATTCCGTGCCGAGGCTTCCCAACGACTGGTGGACATCGCGCTCCGATGGGACGCAGGATGGACAGCCGCGGACGATTCCCACACCGAGAACGCGAGCCCGGTCGAGCGGCTGATCGAGTTTCGGTCTCAGGTCGCTCCCTCGGCCGCCGTGATGGACGAGCTCCCGGTGTTCTATCGCCGTACTTTCACCGCGCAGACCAACGATCCCTTCCTGGTCGTCGGAGGAGACGAACAGATCGAACAAGCGCGGGAAGCAGTCCGTCGGTACGAGGCAGGGCACGTCGGTGCACTGCTGGTGACGGGGCGTCCGGGGACGGGAGTCACGACGACAGCCCGCCGAATCTTGCACGAAGTGTTCGGGAGTCGGCCGACCGTCGAGCTTCATCCGCCGCGCGTCGCGACCGCGGACCCGGACGCGTTCGACGACGCGCTGCGTAAGGTATTGCGGGCTCCGGAAGGCACCCCATTGGAGAATGCCCTTCGCGGGCTCTCACGCGGCACGGTCATCCTCATCGAAGACCTGGAGCTCTGGTGGCTCCGACGCGAGGGTGGGACGGCGGCGATCGAGCGAATGGAGAATCTGATCGAGCAGTTTGGCAGCAGGTTCCTCTTCGTCTGCACTTCCGGGCGCTCGTCGGTCGACTTCTTCGCGCGACTCGACCTCCTCGAGTCGAGCGTGGTGAGCCGAATCCGGACGCGGCCCCTCATCGCGGCAGAAGTTCTCGAAGCGGTCATGCGCCGACACCGCGCAGCGGGGCTCGACCTGCGATTCGCGGACGGCGAAAGTCCGAGCGACCTCGAGCTGGCCCGGTACTTCAGCAACATCCGGCAGATCACGGCGGGGGCAGCGGGGCCGGCCCTTTCGGCGTGGCTCGCGCACATCGCGTCGGTCGACGGCGAGTCGATCGTGCTCGCGCCCGTGTCGGAGCCGGACTTCGACGCGTTCTCCGCCCTGCCGGGCGACTGGGTGAACGTGCTGTCGACGCTGGCGGTCCACCGTCGGCTCTCCGACGAGGCGCTGGTGGGGATGCTGGGGGACGAAGCCCTCTCGGCGGCCCGCGCTCTAGCCCGCGCCGGTGTCTTCGTGCGGCGGGAGGGGGTCACCCGGTTCGATCGGACGATGCGTCCGTACGCCGAGGCATGGCTCACCGACCAGGGGGTGCTGCAGTGAACATCGAAGTCATCGCAGGGATTCTGCTGGCGCTCCTCCTCGTCTTGATCGCGGTGCGCCGGATCGACTGGTCGCAGCGCACGGTGCGCAAGCTCGGCGCGGCGCCGCTCGAGCTGATCGCGGTGGTGCTGTCGGTCGCGATCATCGCTGCCGCGCTGCTCGAGAGCGTGAAGTTCGGCGTAGCGTTCGTGGTCGTGGTCGTGTTGACGCTGGCGGCGGGTTACGACGCCTGCCGCGACTACGTACTCGGCGTGCTGATGCGGGCCGGCGGACGGGTCCGCCGTGGTGACGTGGTGATCGTGGACGGGCACGAAGGTGTCGTCGCAGAGGTCGGCCGGCTGAACCTGACGCTCGACGACCCTCGCGGCAGGCTGCTCGTACCGTATTCGAAACTCGCGCGGAGCGTGGTTCACCGTCGCAGCCAGCGGGTGGGCCCCCTCCCCCACCGGTTCGACGTGGAGTGGCGCGATGCCCGCAGCCACCCCGAGGTCGCGCGCGTCGTGAAGCGGACCATTCTTTTGCATCCGCGCGCCGCGGCCGGTCGCGACCCGGAGGTCGAGCCGACCGCTCCGCGCCGAGTCAGCGTGACGGTCTACACCGTGTCCAACGCGCACGGGTTCGAAGTGGAGCGGGCGGTCCGAGAGGCCCTGGGCGAAGTCGACTCACCCGGCCCTCGCCTTCCTCTCCCTCCGCCCTCGTCGTAGCGATCGACGCGATGACAGTTGAGCGAGCGGATGGACGGAGGGTACTGTCGTCGACATGAGTAAAGAGAAGAGCAAGATGGCGAAGGTGATGCCGTGGATCTGCCTCGCGGTCGGAATCCCGGCAGCGATCTACTACGGCTACGGGGACCACGATCTGGGACCGTACCGGCGTGGCCACGCGGTCGACCCCACCGGCCCTCCGGTCACCGAACAGACGAAGCTGGGGCTCGGGTCGTACGTTCAGATTGAACGCAGCGGCGAGTGGTACGAGGGGAAGGTCACGAAGGTGATGCCCGACGGAACGTTTCGAGTGCACTACGACGGGTGGGATTCGAAGTACGACGAAGCGGTACCCCGCAGTCGACTTCGGCTGAACCCGACGTACGCCGCGGAATTGAAGAAGCGGGGGATGTGACGCCCCCGCTCGGCCTCATCCGAAGTTGAGGGCGACGGTCTTTCGGCGCGTGAAGTGGTCGAGCATCACCTCGAGCGAGCCCTCGGCGCCGATGCCCGAGTTTTTCCATCCCCCGACGGGCAGTCCGGCCTGGACGACGAGGTTCTGATTCACCTGGACGATGCCGGCCTCGAGCCGCTGCGTCGCCTCGACCGCCTTTTTCATGTCGTTGGTCCACACCGACGCCGAGAGTCCGTATTCGGTGTCGTTCGCCTGGGCGAGCACGTCCTCCCAATCGTTCCACTTCAGCACGCACGATACGGGGCCGAAGATCTCTTCGCGGCAGATCTGCGAGTCATTCGGCGCGCCGGTAAAGACGACGGGCTGGATGAAGAGGCCCTTCTGGAGGCGATCGTCGGTCGGAAGTTTCGAGCAGACGTGGCTCTTCGCCCCGGGGGTGTCGTTTCCGATCTCGATGTAGCGCTTCACGGTGTCGTACTGCTGCTGCGAGATCATCGAACCGATGTCGGTGGCGTCGTCGAGCGGATCCCCCATCACCATGTTGTCGACCGCCGCGGTGAGCCGGTCGACGAACTCGTCGTGGATGCTCTCGTGGACGAACATCCGGCTGGCCGCCGTGCAGGACTGCCCTTGTCGAGTGAACCGCATCGAGGTGATCGCCCCGGCGACGGCCTTCTCGAAATCGGCGTCCGGGAGGATGAGCATCGGGCTCTTGCCTCCGAGCTCGAGGGTCGCGGGGACGAGCTTCTCGGCGGCGATCTTGTTCACGATACGCCCCGTCGGCACCGAGCCGGTGAAGCTGACCTTTCCGACGTCGGGATGAGACGCCAGCGGTGCACCGGCGTCGGGCCCCATGCCCGACACGATGTTGAAGACGCCCGGTGGCAAGATCTCCGACATGATCTGGGCGACACGGAGCACGCCGAGGGGCGCTTCCTCCGCCGACTTCACGACGACGGTGTTCCCCGCCACGAGCGCCGGGGCAAGCTTCAGCGCCATCAACAGCAGCGGCGCGTTCCACGGGATGATGGCGCCGACGACACCGATCGGCTGACGGATCGTCATCGTCAGCGATTCGGCGTTGAAGGGGATGGTCTCCCCTTTTATCTCCGACCCCAACCCTCCGTAGAAGTGAAACACGTCGGCGAGGACCGACGCTTCGACGCGGCTCTCGGTGCGGATCGCTTTGCCTGTCTCGTAGGCGACGAGCCGCGCGAGCTCTTCGACATGTTGCTCCAGCGCGCGCCCGCAGTCGGCAACGAGGCGACCTCGCTCTCGCGAGCGGCGTTTCGCCCAATCGACCTGTGCCGACTTCGCCGAAGCGACCGCGGCGTCGACATCTTCGCTCTCACTGAACGGAACTTGCGCGATGACTTCCATCGTCGCGGGGTTGAGCACGTCGAAAGTCTTGCCGGACTTGGCGCCGACGAGCTCTCCGTGGACGAGATTCTTTCCGGAGAGTTGCCGGGCGAGGGCTACGGGATCGGTGTTCTGCTGAAGGGACATGGCTGGCTCCGTGAGGTTTCGAAGGCCGACAATCAACCACAGTGGGCCCGCGGTTGTCCAACGAACTCGCCTGCGTACCGCTGTGGGGCGGACCTCAGCGGCGCCCGAGGAGGTGATCGACGTAGCGGTTGTCGCGGTACGCCTCCAGCGCTTCGCGCTCCTCCTGCACCACGTCCGACTCGCCGCGGGTCTTCGCGGCATGCAAGCGCCAGAGGTGGTCGATCAACTTCTGTGAACGCGCGAGGGCGACGGGATCGGACGGCGGTGCGGTCATGTGCTCGTGGACGGGGGTCCGAAGGCGCTCGAGCTCGTCCACTTCGTGCGCTCCGAGGGGCAAGAGGTTGTGGTACTCGACCCTCGGCATGTCGTCGGTGAGGCGACCCGCGTCCCCGACGTAGGCGCGCAGCGCGTCCTCGTCGGCGATGAACATCGCCAGGACGTCTGAGGGCGAGTCGACGCCGACGGCGGCGAGGTCCGCGGCGATCTCGGGATCTCGCATTCGTTCGGCGATGAGCGCTTCGTCGATCCGCAGCGGCTGCTCCGAAGCGATGGCGATCCCCTCCATCATCGCCGGCATCCACAGTGAGACGTGAGGATACTGATCGAGCATCGCCTTCAGGAGTAGACGGGGCATCATCGGGCGCGGCTGCGAGAACGGAATCCATTGCGCCAGGACGCCCCCGTCGGCCGTGCGCCCCCTCGCCAGCTCGTAGAACTCTTCGCTGTAGAGGTTGACGATCCCCGCATCGGAGGGGGGCGGTGGCTCGAACGTGAGGACGTCGAAGGCCGTGGAGGTGCTGAGGAGATAGTGCCGGCCGTCGGCGGTGATCTGTCGAACGCGGGGGTCTTCGTAGAACGTGTGGTTGATGGGGACGAAATGCGGCGCCACGTCGAACACCGTCTGTGATAGGTCCACGGCGTGGATCGTCTCGAGCTGCTCCCACGCGGTCAGGGAACCGACGGTGGTGCCGGTGCCGATACAGGTGACGAGCGCGCTCTTCGGGTCGGGGTGGAGGAGGAGCGGGAGATGCCCGAGGAGCGCCATGTAGCGCCGCCCCGACGGGGAGTTGTTCGCATAGGATTCTCCATTGACGACGAGCTGCTGCGCCTTCGGCCCGTCCGGTCTTCCGTATTGCAGCACCACGAAGGTCGCCTCCTTGTTCTCTCGGACGTCGAGGACCGTCGCGTCGCGAAAGGCTGTCTGCCGCTGCAGCAGGTAGTCGGGGCCCAGAACGACCAGCGCCGCGACGATCGCCACGAGCCCGAGTGCGCCCGTCCGACGCAGCGTCCGGTCGTGTCGTGTCTCGGGCTGCGTGTAGACGACGACCGCGAACAGGAAGAAGTTGAGCGCGATCATCACGGTGAGGGCTCCCTGGGAGCCGAGCGTCGGGAGCAACACGAAGCCGGTCACCAACGACCCGAGCACGCCGCCGAGCGTATTGAGACTGTAGAGGGCCCCGAGCCTCCGACCGAGCCCCCCGAGGCGCTTGATCGTCAGCTCGCTCGCCAACGGAAAGCTAACGCCGAGGAGGGTCGTCGGGACGATCAGGACGGCGAAGAAGAGAATCAGTGCGGTGAGGGTGAATCCGAGGAACGCCCTGACCTCCAGCGGGACTCCGAGCGCCTCGGGGAGCGGCGCGAGCCAGCGCTTGAAGGTCGACGTCTTCCCGATCAGCGCGAGGCTGAGCGTGGCGCTCGCGGCGAGCAAGAGCTGCAGCCGGGCGAAGGCGGCCGCGAGGTTGTCGCGCCGGGTGCGCAGCCACCGTGCGCAGGCGATCGAGCCGAGCACCAGCCCGACGAGGTAGACGAAGAGGAGCCCCGAGAACGTGAACACCGACTGGTGACCACCGTACGCGAGCATTCGGAACCAGACGATTTCGTAGCCGAGGGCGGCGAAGCCCGACGCGCCGAAGACCAGCATGAGGGCGCGCGTCGGAGCGCTATCCGAGCTCCCCTCCTCGGGGTCCTCCTCAGGGACGGCAGGCTCTTCTCCGGTCGAAAGTGCGAGCGCGGTCGCACCGACGATACCGTAGAGCCCGGCTGCGACCATCGCGGAGTTCCACACGCCGACGACCCCGAGGAGCACGAAACCGACCGTGAATGCCCCGAGAGCGGCCCCGAGGGTGTTGGCTCCGTACAGCATTCCGATCCGAGAGCCGAGCACTTCCCGAGTCGTGACGACGAACCTCGCGAGGAAGGGGAGCGTGGCTCCCATCAGGAGCGTGGGGACCGCGAGGACCATGACCGCCACGAGCGCGATGACGGGTGTCCTCAGAGGACTCTCGATGTCGAGGAACGGCTGCAGCGCCGCGATCCAGACAGCCCACTTCGACAGCGCCCATGTCAGGCCGACAGCGAGCACGCCGAGCGCTACTTCCAAAAGCCCGTAGGTTCGAAGCGGCCTGCGGACCCGGTCGGCGAGGCGGCCTCCCGCAGCGCTGCCGACGGAGAGCCCGAGAAAGAAGGCTGCCACCGTCACACTCACCGCGAAGGTGGAGGAGCCGAGGACGAACCCCAACTGCTTGAACCATACGACCTGCAACATCAGCGAGGCGAACCCGGACGCGAAGAAGATTGCGTAGAGGGCCCAGTTCGGCGCGCGGTCGATCGAGAACATGTCCGAGGTTCGCCGGGTTGGGGGAGTGAGTCAACGTGCTCCGTCGCCTTCACAACCGATCGGGTATGCGCCATGATGGCGCGCTCATGTGCCCGCAGTGGAGTCGATGGTGAAGAACGTTTCGATAATGTCCGTAGAAGAGGCCGCGAAGTTGGTCCCATCGGGGGCGACGGTTCTGGTGGGGGGGTTCGGGCTGACGGGTAACCCGCTCAACCTGTTGCACGCTCTGTGCGACCTCCCGGTAGAAAGACTGACCGTGGTCACCAACAACCTCGGCGAGCGCGGGCTCGGTGTCGGACGGCTCCTCGAGAGCGGGAGGGTGACGGGGGCGATCGGCAGCTACTTCACCTCGAACCGCAGTGCGGTTCAGTTGTGGCTCGACGGGAAGCTGGAGGTGAAACTCTTGCCGCAGGGCTCGCTGGTGGAGGCGATTCGAGCGGGGGGCTACGGTATCGGGGGGTTCTACACCCCGACGGGGGTGGGCACCGACATCACGAAGGGGGACGAGACGAAGCAGATCGACGGCAAGGAGTACGTCTTCGTGAAGGGTGTTCGCGGGGACGTGGCGCTCCTGCGAGCGGCGAAAGCGGACCGGTCGGGGAACCTGGTGTTTCGCCGTACGGACCGGAACTACAACCCGGTGATGGCGACGGCTGCAGACCTCGTCATCGCCGAGGTCGACGAGATCGTGGAGGTCGGGGAGCTCGACCCCGACGAGATCCACACGCCCGGCATCTACGTGGACCACGTCGTTCAGGCTGCGATCGACCCGGCTGACCTCGGGTCGTCGGCGGAAGTGACGAGCGACGAGCACGACGCGGTGCGGGTCGCGATCGCCCGGCGCGCCCTCGCCGAGATCGCTCCGGGGAGCGTGGTGAACCTCGGGATCGGCATCCCGACGATCATCGCTGACCTCGTTCGCCCGGAGCACGAGCTGATCCTGCATACGGAAAACGGAATGCTCGGCGTGGGTCCATCCCCTTCGTCGGGTGGTGCCCTGGAACATCCGGTCAACGCGGCGAAGCAGCCAGTGACCGCGGTCAGCGGCGCATCCTACTTCGACAGCGCCGACTCCTTCGGCCTCGTCCGAGGCGGCCATCTCGATGTGGCGGTGTTGGGAGGGCTCCAGGTAGACGCCTCGGCGAACCTGGCCAACTGGGCGGTCCCGGGGCGTCCGGTTCTGGGTGTGGGGGGGGCGATGGACCTCGCGAGCGGGGCTCGGCGCCTGATCGTGACGATGAGCCACGTGACGAAAAAGGGGGCTTCGAAGGTGGTGGAGAGGCTGTCGCTGCCGGCTACCGTCTTCGGTCGCGTCGACACGCTGATCACGGATCTGGCGGTGTTCGGGTTTTCCGATGGACGAATGCGCCTTCGGGAGCTGCTCGGTGCCGAGTCCGTCGACGAAGTCCGCGCGAAGACGGCGGCGGAATTCGTCGTGGACTGAGCGTCAGTTTCGATCGAGCGCTCGTCGCCAGCGCGCGAGGAATCCGTCCTCGCCGACCACGACTACGGACCCGTCTTGTTCGACGAGGAGGTCTGCGAGGGAGTTGTCGAGGCCGGTGCGGTGCTCGGTCCATGACACTCCTCCGTCGTCGGTGACGAGGAGGCGGCCACTCGACCCGACGATCGCCCCTCGTCGTTCATCGACGAAGTCGATGCCGAACATGTCCTCTTTCTGGTTGGGAAGAGTGAGCCCTCGCCATGTCCAGCCGTCGTCTTCGGAGATGCGGAGCATTCCGGCAGCGCCGACGGCCCACCACTTTCCGGGGGCCGCCTGTGCGACGGCATAGACCCAGCCGCTCGGTTCGTCTACGTGGGTGAAAGTCCCCCAGTCGGACGCCGCGCTCCTCGAGATGAAGTTCTCGCCGACGAAGATTGCGGCGCCATCGGCAGTCTGCGCGATGCTGGAGACGTGTTCCGAGATCCCGGCGGAGTCCATGACGAGGAGCCCGGACCAGGATTGACCGCGGTCATTCAACACCGCTGCTGACCAGTACCCGCCGGCCGCTATGCGTTCTCCACAGAGGGCACCGAGGAAGTGGGAGTTGCCGAGATGGTATCCGAACGCCTCCATCGGAGTGGCCTCGATCATCCACGTTCTTCCGAAGTCGGTGGTGAAGGCGTACTGATTGTCGCCGACGGCGATTCCGGTCCCGTCGTCTCGGAAGCAAACATCGGTGATCGGTTGCTCGGAGGGTGCTTCAGCCATCGGGACCACCCAGCCGTCCCCGGCCTGCCGCGCGAGGAAAGCCTCCTCACCGGCGACGACGAGCCCATCGGGGGTTCGCGCGACGGTGAGGAGATCGACGGTGGTGGGGACTTCGATGCGTTCCCATTCGGGTCCCGGCCGTCGTGCTTCGGGGCGCTGTCCGCGGTCGAGCCAGGCCCACGCCTCTTCATACTGCCATGCGTAGAGCTCGTGGCCCCCGTGGAACGCGCGCTCGAAGATCAGGTTTCGATCGTATCCAGCGGTGGCCCACTTTTCGAGAAAGACGCGGTGCCACTCGTGCATGTAGTCGCGATGCCCCGTCGCGAGGTAGACGCGCTCGTCTCCGCGTGCGCGGTCTATCTGGGTCTCCCCCCAGGTCCCGCCCCCCAGGAGGGCATAACCGTGGAAAGGAGAGTTGGCGCGCCCGAGGAAGAGGCTGGTCATGTTCGTCCCGTTGGAGAATCCCAGGGCGTAGGTCCGTTTCGGGTCGACGTCGTACTGCTCGCGAACGTAGGTGACGGCGGCGCGGGCGAAGCGCTCGTTCTTCTCGAGATCACCCGTATTGATGTCCCACTGGTAGAGCGGTTCTCCTTCGTCGATCGCCCATCGTGACCGCGGGCGTAGGAGGATGAAGCCCTCCTTTTCGGCGAGCGCGATGGACTCCTCGGTGAGGAGGTCTTCCTCGGCGGTCTCGAGTGTGGTGGTGCCGTGAAAGTCGACGAGCAGCGGCATCGGCTGTCCGCAAACGTACGACTCTGGAACGTGGAGGAGAAAGAACCGTTGCTCCCCGTCGCTGGGGATCGAGACGGACTGGTAGGTCCCGGGGGTGTTGCAGACGCGAGCGGGGGCAGATTCGACGCGCGTCGTCGCGCTTCGTCCGCACGCACCGAAAAGCAGTGTGGCCGCCACCGCACCCACGAAGAACGACAGCCGTTGGACCGCCATCCGCGTTACCTCTCGACATCGCGCCGCGCGATGTATTTGAAGCGAAATCTTAGTGAGTTGCGTGCCCTCCGTCGACGAAATTCGACGCAGCGAGCGGCCTGTCGGCAAAGCCCGGAGAGAGCTCTCGCGCAGTGTCGGAGGCCTCGGCGAAGTTCTCGGTCACCGTATCAGTCTTCGAGGTCTGCCCAGACGGGGCAATGGTCACTCGGCGTCAATCCGTCGACCTTCTTGCGCCAATCGCGGTCGACCTGCGCGTAACGGCACCTATTCGCGATGCCGGGGGTAGCGAGGATCAGGTCGATCCGGAGGCCGCGGTTCTTGTGGAACGCCCCTCCCCTGTAGTCCCACCACGTGTAGCCGGGGTCGTCGGAGCGATACCTCCAGAGGTCGACGAGGCCTAGCTGGTGAAGCTTACCGATCCGTTCTCGCTCCGCGACGGTATGGAAGATTCCGCCCCCCAGAAACTCCTCGTTCCACGAATCGATCGGCGCGGGGACGACGTTGAAGTCTCCACACACGACGGTCTCCCGTCCGGCGTCCATCGCCTCGTCGAGGTGCGCGACGAGAGTGTCGAACCATGCGAGCTTCTTGGGGAAGTCGGGATGCTGCAGGCTCTTCCCGTTCGGGCAATAGACGGTGGTGAAATCGAGTCCTTGGGTCGCGACGGTGACGAGCCTCGCGCCATCCTCGTCCCGGTCGGGGAGGCCGAGCGTGCGGGCCTCGAAGGGGACGCGGCTCAGGATCGCCACACCGTTCCAAGCTTTCTGACCGTGGACGACGGCTTCGTAGCCCAACTCGGCGAGCTCGTCCCAGGGGAACTGGTCTTCGGTGGCTTTGAGCTCCTGGAAGCCGACGAGATCGGGCTTTCGTTCGGCGAGCCATAGTTTGACGAAGTCGAGACGAGCTCGAACGCCGTTGATGTTCCATGTGGCGATTCTCACGTCGATGTCCTTGGCGTCGTTCGGGAATACGGGATGAGTAGTGACGATCGGCCTGGGAGTGGGTACCAAAAGCGCTTGCGGCCGCCAATGCGCATGGTACGCTCGATCCAACGAAACTTCCCACCACCGCAGCAGCGATGGCACCCCGGAGGCAGTAGGTGCATTCGTTCCAAGTGGACGTCGAAGATCCCGTGATCGGTCAGCTTCTCGATGGGCGTTACCGCGTGAGCGGACCGCTCGGCGAGGGTGCGATGGGGACGGTGTATCGCGCCACGCAGGTCCGGATCGATCGCCCCGTCGCGGTGAAGATCCTGCGACCCGAATTCGGCTCCGACGAGAAGATCGTGCAACGCTTCCATCGCGAAGCGAAAGCGATCGGCCGCCTCAATCACCCGGGATGTATCACGCTCTTCGATTACGGCTACGCGCCGGAGTTCGAAGGGTTGTTCATGGTGACGGAGCTCGTCGACGGATGCACGCTCGACGCGACGCCCCACGAGCTGGACCTCGGGACCGTCTTTCGGATCGGGTACGAAATCGCGGACGCTCTGCACCACGCCCACCTCGGCGGCATCGTGCACCGTGATCTGAAACCCGGGAACGTGATGCTGGTGACCGACGACGTCGGAAGATATCACGCGAAGGTGCTCGATTTCGGGCTCGCGTTGTTGTTCGATCCGGGCAAGGAGAAGCTCGAGAACTCGAAGTCGAAGCGCCGGCTCACGGTCACCGGCGAGATTCACGGTTCACCTCTGTACATGAGCCCCGAGCAGTGTGCCGGGAACGCGGAGATCGACACTTTCACCGACATCTACTCGCTCGGGGCGATGCTGTACGAACTGCTCGCCGGGCGGCCGCCGTTCGACGCCGAAGCGATCCCGAGCATCCTGTTCGCGCACCTTCACGACGAAGTTCCCGACATCCACGATTCGCGGCTTCCGGCCGACATCGAACAGCTCGTCTACGAGATGCTGGCGAAGGAGCCAGGTGACCGGCCGAGTGCCCGGGAAGTTCGGGACGTCCTCGCCCGCCACATCGTCGAAACTCCGTCGACGGGGGAGCTCGTCGTTCCGTCCGGGCTGGCCGAGGACACCCTCGACAGCGAAGCGTACGACGACGCGACCCAGGTCACGACCGGCCGGGAGCGCCTGCCGACCCTGGATCAGCTTCCCAACGTGGAGCTTCCCGAAGAAGAGGCTGCGCCGGCCGAGGCGGAGGCGGAGGAGGAAGAGGTCGTCATCGAGCATCCTCGCATCGAGGAGACGACGGAGATCGCCCTCCCGCCGATCGCGGCGCGCCCCACGGCGCCGATCCCGATCACCCGTCCGATCGAACTGCTCCTCACGAGTGACGAAGCTCGGAGCGGGATGATCATCGGGGTCGCGCTCACGCTCGTCACGATGGTGCTGGCCGCGGTGTTGTTGACGTTCCTGAGCTGACGAAGCGCCGTCTCAGAACTCGGCGTGGCGGGGCGTTCGAGGGAAGGGAATGACTTCTCGAATGTTGTCGACGCCCGTGGCGTACTGAATGGCCCGCTCGAAGCCGAGCCCGAAGCCTGCGTGCGGCACGGTCCCGTATTTGCGCAGATCCCGATACCACCAGTAATCATCGGTCTCGAGCCCCATCTCCTCGATCCGTGCGTCGAGGACGTCGAGGCGGTCTTCGCGCTGACTCCCGCCGATGATCTCCCCGATCCCGGGCGCGAGCACGTCCATCGCGGCGACGGTCTTCCCGTCGTCGTTCATCTTCATGTAGAAGGCTTTGATGTCCTTCGGGTAGTTCAGGACCGCGATCGGTCGCCCGATCTCTTCCTCGGTGAGCCATCGCTCGTGTTCGGACTGAAGGTCCGCCCCCCACTCCACGGGAAACTCGAACTTCTTGCCCGACTTCTGCAATCGCTCGATCGCCTCGGTGTAGTCCATCCTCGCGAAGTCGGATTCGACGAACGACTCGAGCCGGTCCCGGACGCCCTTCTGGACGAACTTGTTGAAGAGCTCCATGTCGTCCTGACGCTCGTCGAGGACCGCTTTGAAGATGTATTTGAGGAAATCCTCGGCGAGATCGGCATCGTCGGCGAGGTCGGCGAACGCGATCTCTGGTTCGACCATCCAGAATTCGGCGAGGTGTCGGCGGGTGTTCGAGTTCTCGGCACGGAACGTCGGACCGAAGGTGTAGACGCGGGACATCGAGACACAGAACGCTTCGACGCTGAGCTGGCCGGAAACCGTCAGGTGGGTCTCCTTGCCGAAGAAGTCCTTGTCGAAGTCGACCCCGCCACCCTCCTTGCGCGGAAGATTCGCGAGGTCGAGCGTCGAGACGCGGAACATCTCTCCTGCCCCTTCGGTATCGCTCGCGGTGATGATGGGGGTGTGAATCCAGAGGAACCCGTTTTCGTGAAAGTAGCGATGAATGGCCATCGCGAGGCAGTGGCGAACTCGGGTGATGGCACCGAGGAGGTTGGTACGCATCCGCAAATGGGCGTGCTCTCGCAGATGCTCCATCGAGTGGCGCTTGGGCTGCATCGGGTACGTCTCGGGATCGTCGACGAGACCGATGATCTCGATGTCGGTCGGTTCGATCTCTACGGCCTGTCCCTTGGCGGGCGATTCGATGACCTTTCCCCGGACGCTGATCGAGCAGCCGGTGGTGAGCTGTCCGAGCTCCTCGAAGTTTTCGAGTGATTCGGGGGCGACGACCTGCACCGAATCGAGGCAGGAGCCGTCGTTGATCTGGATGAAGCAGATCCCGGCATTGGAATCACGCCTGGTACGGACCCAGCCCTGAACGAGAACTTCTTCGCCGACGGGTACTTTTCCGGCGAGGATGTGGTTGACGCGCGTATTACGAAAGAGCATGAGAACCTCCCTTGGGCGACCGTGGCGGGCAGAGATATCATGGACGGGCGTCGTTGACACCACGCTGGAGGCGAGATGGCCCGATACAACTTTCAATGTTTTTCGTGCGGCGACCCGATCGAGTCGGACGCGGTCTTTCGAACCGACCGCTGCGGGGGCTGCGAGGCGGACGTGAAGACGTGTACGAACTGCCGCCACTACGACGCGAGCGTTTCCAACGGTTGCCGGGAGACGGCGGCCGACTACGTGCACCGCAAGGACCGGGCGAACTACTGCGACTACTTCGATCCTCGCCGCGACCGGATCGAGGTGAAGAGCGAGGTGGACGACGCCCGAGCGAAGCTCGAAGCGTTGTTCAAGAAATGATCATTCGTCGAGGGCCGCGGCGAGCTCGTCGGTCATCTCGAGGTTGTGCGCGACCGTCTCGACGTCGTCGTCGTCTTCGAGCAGATCGAGCAGCTTGCTAGTCTTCTTGGCGTCCGACAGCGAATCGGGGGTCGTCATGTTGTCGGAGACATGGACGAGGTCGTCTTCCATGAACTCTTCGATCCCGAAGCCTACGAGTGCTTCGCGGACGGTGGGGTAGTCACCGGGCTCGGTGGTGACGGTCATCGTGCCGTCTTCCTGCTCGAAGTCCTCGGCGCCGCTCTCGAGCGCCACGAGCATCACCTCGTCGGGGTCGAGCCCGTCGTCGGCGAAGGTCATGACGCCCTTGTTCTTGAACATCCACGCGACGCAGCCGTCCTGTCCGAGGTTGCCGCCGTACTTGGAGAAGTAGTGGCGGATGTTGGCGACGGTGCGGTTCCTGTTGTCGGTCGATCCGGTCACCATGATCGCGACGCCACCGGGCCCGTATCCTTCGTAGGTGAAGTCCTCGTAGGAGACGCCTTCGAGCTGCCCCGTGGCCTTCAGGATCGCCCGGGTGATGTTGTCCGACGGCATGTTCGCGGCTTTTGCCTTCTCGATGGCGAGCCGCAGCTCCGGGTTCATGTCGGGGTCCCCCCCACCCCGCCGTGCGGCGACGGTGATGTTCTTCACGAGTTTCGTGAAGATCTTTCCTTTCTTGGCGTCCTCGCGGGCCTTCTTGTGCTTGATGTTCGCCCACTTACTGTGTCCTGCCATGACATCCTCCAGATGAATCACGTCGGCTCTGTATAGCGCTTCGAATGCGGAACGAAAAGCGGATGGAGTGGCGAATCGCGCCGCGTGGTGCGCGGCGCCGGGGCGTGTCTACACCGACGCTCGTGCATGGAAGGATTTGTCCGCGGGGAGTGGCAGGTGGCAGCGTGGGTCGGGGGAAGTTACCATCGCGCGATGCTCACGATTCTGCTCAGTCTGCTGGCGATCATTAGCGCCATCGAGGGCGTCCGGCGGGACGAATGGTCGACGAGCCGACGAGCCTTGGCGGGGGCTTTCTCGATCGCCTGCGTCGTGGGGGCTGCGGCGATGCTCCCCAACATCCTCTACCTGCAGAAAGTCATTGGGCGTCTGGCGATGCCGACCGGAATCCTGTGGCTGTTGTTGGGCGCGATGGCGGTTCGTTCGTGGTATCGGGGGTCGAGGCTGGACGCCGCGCTCGCGACGTTCGCGTTTGTGGCGTACACGGCCGCTGGCGCACCTGCGACCGGCGACCGACTGCTCGCTTCGTTGGAGGCGGATTACGTCCCCCTCGTTCCGCTTTCGGGCGAGAAGCTCGACGCGGTCCTGGTGATGGGGGGCTCGACGGGCGTTGGGCCTGACGGTGGGACACAGTTGGCGACGTCGGGGGACCGCCTTCGGCTTGCGGCGATGGTTCACAAAGCGGGACGCACCGACACGCTCGTAGTCTCCGGCTCCACGATCGCGGGCCTCGGCCCTCCTCGGGACCTTGCGACTGAAGCAGCCGAGATTCTGGAGATGATGGGGGTCCCGGCCGGCGCGATCGTGAAGCTTCGCGAACCGAAGAACTCGTCGCAGGAGCTGCGGGCGTTCGGCCGGCTCGCCGACGAGCGGGGTTGGCACGCCGTCGGGCTCCTCACTTCGGCGTGGCACCTTCGTCGCTCGACACGGCTCGCCGCGGCCGAAGGGCTGGTGGTCGAGCCACTGCCGGCCGACTTTCGTGGGTCGAGGGGCTGGGACGGAGTCCTCTCCGTCGTGCCGGACGGCGACGGGTTCCGGAAGACTTCCGCAGCCTTCTGGGAGTATCTGGGCGCCGCGGTGGGAAGATAGAGCGTTGACTCCGGCGTTCGCGTGCTTCAGATTGACCGCGGTCATTCGAACACGTGAACACTCAGGAGGAGAAGATGCCCAGCCGCGAGGAGCAGAGCGCGCAGACGCGCGAAAAGATCCTGCAGAAAGCGACGAACCTATTCATGGACGGTGGATACGACTCTGTATCGGTGTCCCAGATCACGAAGTCTGCGGGGGTTGCGAAGGGGACTTTCTTCGTCCACTTCCCGTCGAAGGCGAGCATCGTCGGAGAGCTGGGCCGGCAGCAGCTCGCCGGTGCGCTCGACATGATCGAGTCGGGAGAGCGGATCGCGAGTTGGCCGTTCGACCGACAGGTGGAGCACGTCTTCCGAACGCTCGCACGGGCCGTGGATCAATCGGCGGAGACGACGCGGATGTGGCTGGAGTTGGCGCGAGATCCAGCAGTGAAGGCCGTGATGGAGCCAGAGGAAGAGCGACTGAAGCGCGTGATGTCGGAGCTGACGAAAGCGGGGAAACGGACCGACGAGCTGCGAACGGACGTATTGGCGGACCGGATGGCGATGTATCTTCTGGGGATCTACTACAGCTCGCTCGCTCAGTGGGCGGCGCGCGGTGGCAACTTCGAGCGCTGGCTGATGGAGTCGGTTCGGCTGGCGCTCAATGGTTTGCGCGCCTGACAGGTCTTTCGTATCGAAGCTTCGGCCGCCGCAGGCGGCCTGTATCTATATGCCATTGGGACATAGGCCGTCGGGCTATGTCCCGTTGTGCCACACCTGGAGAATGAGATGAGTGTCGAGAATCGATTGAACGAGCTGGGCGTCGAGCTTCCGGATGCGCCCGCCCCCGCGGCGGCGTATCTGCCATGGAGCCGGACGGGGAACCTGGTGCTGACGGCGGGTCAGATCGCGGTGGATGGCAACAAAGAGTTCGTGGCGCAGGGGATCGTCGGCGCGGGCGTCGATCTGGAGACGGCGCAGGCGTGCGCCCGGCAATGCGCGATCAACGTACTCGCCCAGGTGAAGGCGGCGGTCGGGGACCTCGAGAACGTGGTTCGGATCGTAAAGCTGAACGTGTTCGTCGCTTCGACGGCCGATTTCACCGATCAGCATCTGGTGGCCAACGCGGCATCGGAACTGATGGCGGCTGCGTTCGGTGACCGGGGACGGCACGCTCGCTCGGCGGTGGGTGTCCCCTCGCTGCCACTGAACAGCCCGGTGGAGATCGAAGCCATCGTGGAGGTGGCATGAAGTTTCTGCATCCCGAGCGTGACGAGCAGCTGGAGCTGTCGCTCGACGACGTGTTCATCGTGCCGTCTTACTACGACGGTGTGTCGCGCATGGACGTCGATCTCACCCCACGCGACTTCGCGGGCGGTTCGCATCCGATCGTGAGCGCGAACATGAACGCGGTGACCGGCAAGCGGATGGCAGAGACGATGGCGCGTTACGGGGGCCTGGGGGTCCTGCCCCAGGACATGGCGAGGGAGACGATCGAGCGGATCCTGAGCCACATCAAGTCGGCCCACCCTCGGTTCGACACGCCGCTCGTGGTGACGCCTCAGGCGACGCTGCGGGACGTGGCGGGGATCATCCGAAAGCGTTCGCACGGGATGGTGGTGGTGGTGGACGACCAGGGTCGCCCGATCGGGGTCGTGACACAGCGGGATCTTCGTGAGCGAGACCAGTACACGCAGGTGTCGGATCTGATGTCGGAGCGGTTGGTGACGATCGCGCCGGGGGTAGACAACCACGATGCGTTCCTCGCGATGCAGACCGGCAGGGTGCGTGGAGCTCCGGTGGTCGACGACGACGGGCGACTGATGGGGATTCTGACGCGGGAAGACTCCGTGCGGCTGGAGCTCCTGCGTCCGAGCCTGGACAGCCGAGGGCGGCTGCAGGTCGCCGCGGCGCTGGGCATCTCTAGCCGGGCGGCGAAAGAGGCTTCCGCGCTCGTGGAGCTGGGGGTCGACGTCCTCGTGCTCGACACGGCGCATGGACATCAGCGTCGCATGTTGGAAGCGATTCGCGCGGTACGTACGGAGGTCGGCGATGCGGTGCCGATCGTCGCCGGGAACGTCTGCACGGCGGAGGGGACGGCTGCGCTGATCGAAGCGGGAGCGGACATCGTGAAGGTGAACGTCGGACCGGGCGCCATGTGTACGACGCGGATGCAGACGGGGGCAGGTCGCCCGACGTTCAGCGCGGTCCGCGCTTGCGCGGTGGAAGCGGCCCGACACGGACGGTGGGTCTGGGCCGACGGGGGGGTGAAAAACCCTCGCGACGCCGCGCTGTACCTGGCTGCCGGCGCGTCCCGAGTCATGGTCGGGACGATGCTGTGCGGGACGTGGGAGTCCCCCGGAGACATTCGGGAAGACGCAGAAGGGGCGATGTACAAGGAGAACTACGGTATGGCGTCGGCCCGCGCCGTGAGGGATCGCGTCTCGGGGCTCGACCCGTTCGAGCAAGCGAAGAAGGCGTTCTTTCGCGAAGGGATCTCGTCGTCGCGCATCTATCTTCACCCCGGTCGGGAGGGGGTCGGAGACATTCTGGTCGAGACGATTACGGGGATTCAGTCTTCCCTCACCTACGTCGGCGCGATGAATCTGGAAGAATTCACGGACCGGTCCGTGATCGGCGTTCAGACTTCGGCGGGGTACTACGAAGGAACTCCCCATGGGAAGGTTCGCTGACCGCGGTCACTCCGCCGCGTTCGCCTCTCCGTCGTCCTGTTGCAGTTGCCACAATCTCGCGTAGGTGCCGCCAGCGGCGAGCAGTTCCCTATGGTTTCCTCTTTCGACGAGGCGACCGTTTTCGAGGACGAGGATGATGTCGGAATCGACGATGGTCGAGAGCCGGTGGGCGATCGTCAGGGTCGTTCGGTCCGCCGCGACGTCTCGCATCGCTCCGAGGATGGCGCGCTCCGACGCAGAGTCGAGCGAAGAGGTCGCTTCGTCGAAGATCAGGATCTTGGGAGCCTTGAGCATCGCCCTGGCGATCGCGACGCGTTGCTTCTCCCCTCCCGACAGCTTGAGGCCTCGCTCGCCGACCATGGTGTCCCATCCGTTGGGGAGAGAGGCGATGAAGCTCGTGAGCGCGGCCATCTCGGCGGCCTGTTGCACCTCGTCGAAGGAGGCGTCGAGCCTGCCGTAGGCGATGTTGTAGCGGATCGTGTCGTTGAAGAGGACGGTGTCCTGGGGGACGATTCCGATGTGGCTCCGCAGGCTCTGCTGGGTGACTTCCCTGAGGTCGCGGCCATCGACCTCGATCGCACCGGCGGTGGGTTCGTAGAAGCGAAAGAGTAGCCGCGCGATGGTGCTCTTCCCTGCCCCGCTCGGCCCCACCACCGCGACTTTCGCGCCGGGAGGGATGACGAAGTCGACGTCATGGAGGATTTTCCTGTCGGCGTCGTAGGCGAAATCGACATTTCGAAATCGAACGGAGGGCTGGGCGATGACGAGGGGTTGGGCGTCGTCGCGGTCGACGATCTCCGGCTCCGCGTCGAGGAGCTTGAACATGCGGTCCATGTCGGACGCGGCGTTCTTCAGGATCGAGTAGACGGTGCCGAGGAAGCCGAGGGGAATGAAGAGTTGGAGCAAGAAGGCGTTCACGGCGACGAGGTCACCGATCGACATGGTGCCTTCGACGACCTGCTGGGCGGCAAACACCATGGTGAAGGTAACGCCGATGGCGATGACGCAGCTCTGCAGACCGTTGAGCAGCGCGAGGCTGGAGATGACGCGGGTTGCGAGATCTTCCCAGCGGGACAGCGCTTCGTCGTACTGCTCCATCTCGAACTCCTCGTTCCCGAAGTACTTGACGGTCTCGAAGTTCAACAGGCTGTCGATGGCGCGCGAGCTCGCGCGGGAATCCTGCTCGTTTGCGGCGACGCGGAAACGGAGCCGCCAGGAGGTGAGCGAGAGGGTCACCAGGATGTAGACGACCAACGTCACGAGGGTGATGGCGGCGTACTTCCAACTGTACTCGGCGACGAGGATCGCACAGACCATGGCGAGCTCGAGGAAGGTCGGCACGATGTTGAAGAGTAGATAGTTCAGGAGAGTCGAGATGCTGTTCGTCCCGCGATCGATGTCTCGGGTGACGGCCCCGGTCTTGCGCTCGAGGTGAAAGCGTAGCGAGAGATCGTGGAGATGGCGCAGCAACCGGATCGACATGCGGCGCATGATGCCGTGTCGCACGCGGGCGAAGACGGTGGTCTGGAGTTCGCCGAAGAGGGTCGAGGAGAGCCGCAGCGCGCCATACGCGATGAGCAATCCGAGGGGGAGCGCGATCAGGGTACCTGCCTCGGCGTCGAGTTGGTCGACGATCGATCGGAGGAGCAGCGGTACGGAGACGGTGGCGCCCTTTGCCGCGACGAGAAGCAGCAGCGCAAACCCAGCGCGCCACTTGTACATCCAGAGGTACGGGATGATCTGGCGCACATGTCGCCAGCCGAGGGTCTGTCCTTCGCTCATTCCGGAGTGGCGTCGCATTCTGATTCTCTGGCCTCGAGAGCTCGTCGGAGGATGCGGCGTTCGCGTCGAGAGTGCAACGCCGTTGCCGTGCATCGCGGTCAACACGGAGGCGTTCGCACGAACAAAGTGGTAGAACGGGCTCGAAATTCGGAGGTAGTACCATGAAAGCAATCGTGTTTCTCGCACTGGCGACGGCGCTGGCGGGGTGCTCTGGGAGTCCGACGCCCGACGACGGTTCGCCCGACGCAGGTTCGAGCGACGTCGGAGGCGAAGTTGGGGGAGCCGACCTCGGTGAAGGCTCTGGTGACGCCGAAATCCGCGACAGCGGTCCGATGTCGGCGGACACCTCGGGTGCAGACGCGGCGTCGCTGGATGGAGGTGGAGACGCCGGACCGATCGGGGGAGAGCGCCCGGTGAAGGTGGTGGTTCCTTCGGACTGGAGCGCTGACAAGACGTACCCGGTGGTGATGGTGCTGCACGGCTACACGGCGAACTCGACGCTGCAGAACGCATATTTCAAGACGGGCGATTACGTGGACGAGCTGCAATACATCCTCGTCCTTCCGGAGGGGACCACGAATTCAGCTGGCCAGCAGTTCTGGGAAGCGACGAACGCGTGCTGCGACTTCGGCGGCGACGATCCGGGTGACTCGGAATACCTCGCCGGTGTTCTCCGCGACGTGCACGCGCGCTACTCGGGGGACCCGAAGCGAACGGTGCTGCTCGGCCACTCCAACGGTGGCTTCATGAGCTACCGGATGGCGTGCGACCACGCCGACCTGATCGCGGCGATCGGGAGTCTGGCGGGGGCGACCTGGGAGGACGCGTCGCAGTGTGAACCGAGCGAGCCCGTCGCCGTGGTTCAGATGCACGGGACGTTCGACTCGACGGTTCCGTACGGGGGTCGCGGCCCCCAGCCGGGTGCGGAAGAGACCGTCGAGCAGTGGCGGGTCTTCAACGGTTGTGAAGAGGACTCGGCGTCTTCCGGTCCCTTCAACTACGACGTGAAGGTGGTCGGCGACGAGACCGAGGTCTCGACCTGGTCGGGCTGCGACGGCGGGGTCTCGGTCGAGCTGTGGAAAATGAACGGGAGCGACCACATCCCGACTCTGAAACGCGAATGGACCGAGGCGGTCCTCAACTTCCTACTTTCCCAATCGAAACCATGAAAATGCCTCTCCGTTTCTCTCTCTCGTTGCTGTTTGTGGTGCTCGTCACGCTCGGCTGCAAGAGCAAGCCCGACGTGGACGAGTTGGTGGCCGCGGCCGACGTGACCCCTCGGTACCTCGCGCTGGGTGACGCCTACGTCATCGGGGAAGGGGTGAGCTCGCGCGAGCGCTACCCGAAGCTCGTGAGCCAGCGGCTCGGGCTGGCGGATCCTGTCATCGTCGCGCGGCGGGGTTGGACGGTGCGAGACCTGCAAACAGGAATCGCCGAGGCGGGAATCTCGAGCCAGAACTATGCGCTCGTCACCCTGCAGGTCGGGATGAACGACGCATATCTGGGTGTGCCCGCCGAGGAGTTCCGAGCCGACTTTCCGCAGGCGTTCTCCACGGCGGTGGAATTCGCCCGGGGCGACGCCTCGCGCGTCTGGGTGGTCTCCATCCCGGACTACACCGTGACGCCGGAAGGGAGCCGGAAGGACGACCCGGAAGCGGCGGCTCGGGTCGACGCGTTCAACACCATCGCTCGAGAGCATGCCGAAGCGAACGGCGCGGGCTGGGTGGACGTGACCGACATCACGCGAGGAAATCCCCAACTCGTGACGCACGACGGGCTTCACCCGTCCCCGGCTCAGTACGAAATGTGGGCAGAAGAGATTGCGGCGGCAGTGGGTACGGTCGAACCTTGACGCCAGCAGGGCCCGGTGGTCCCGGTCCTCAGGTGCACGGTCCTGATCAGCCGAGGAGTCCGCGCTCTCGAAGGAGCGTCATCACCAGCTCGACGGAATGGTCGACGGAGTGCTGGGTGGTATCGATCACGAGGTCTGCGTCTTTCGGAGTCTCGTAGGGCTGCGAGACTCCCGTGAAGTCGTCGATCTCGCCGGCACGGGCTTTGGCGTAGAGCCCTTTGGGGTCGCGGTCCTCGCAGACGTCGCGCGGGGTCGCCATCCAGATCAGCACGAACTCGCGGTGCTCCGTGATCGCGTTGCGGGCGAGGTCGCGGGCGGCGTTCGAGGGCGAGACGGCGGCCACGATGGAAATCTCCTGCTCCGTGGTGCCGGCGAGCTTTGCGATCCGCCGGATGTTCTCGATGCGGTCTTCCCGAGAAAACCCCAGGTCGGCGGAAACGGTTCGCCGCACCTCGTCTCCGTCCAGGAGCCGCACGGGCAGGTCCGCTTCCACCAGCTGCTCACGGACCGCGAGGGCGGTGGTCGTCTTGCCAGCCGCCGGGAGCCCGGTGAAGAAGAGGGTGAAGGGTCGAAGGACAGAGAGCCGGGGGGTTTCCATAAGGGTCGGCTTCGGGATGTCGGGAGTCGAAAGGCTATGAGACATGGCGACCTCGGGCGGTTCAACACTGAACTCGGCGGGTGTCATACACGATCTGACGTCGCGAGTACATGAACCTCGCATGTTTTGGCAAGCCCGCGCCCGGCTCGGCGATGGGTCTCGGCGCGGTCCGGTGGCGAGGCGTGGGGGGCAGTTCGCCTGGCCCGAACTCTCCTGGGGTCGTCGAGAGGCTCGCGAGGGGCCTGAAGGTCCGTTCTCGTTCGATGTTGCGCCCCTTCGGGCGACAAAGCTACACAACTGTTCGCGAAATCGACCGAACCGGTCCAAGCGTGGGAGAGAGTGTGGCGCATCAGATGCAGAACCGTTGGCACCATCCAACGCACCTCCACAGCCCGGAGCTGGGTGAAGAGAAGCGCGTCGCCTGGTTGGAGCTCTTTTACGACCTGATCTACGTCGCGGCGATCATCCAGCTCGGGAACGCCCTCAGCGAGAACGTCGGTTGGCTCGGCTTCCTGGGGTTTTTCGCGCTCATGACGCCGATCTGGTTCACGTGGACCGGGTTCACGTTCTTTTCGAATCGGTTCACGGTCGACGACTTCCTTCACCGAACGATCGTGTTTCTGCAGATGCTCTTCGTGGGTGGAGTCGCGGTGAGCGCTCCTCGTGTGTTCGACGGTGAGACGACCGGGTTCGCGCTGGCGTACGCGGGGGCGCGGCTGATGCTGGTCGTGATGTACGCACGAGCCTGGCTCCAGACGGGGGACGCGCGGGAGATGACGAAGCGGTACTCGATCGGCTTCGCGATCGGAGCGGTTCTGTGGGGCGCGTCGGCATTCGTTCCGTCTCCGTGGGTTTACGTGATGTGGGGCGTAGCGATGGCGGTGGACCTGGGGACCCCATTGGGCAAAGCGGCGCGGGAGGTCCTCGGCCGTTATCCGCCGGACCTGCCGCACATGGCGGAACGCTACGGGCTGCTGACGATCATCGTTTTGGGGGAATCGTTCGTGAAGGTGCTGAGCGCGATCTCGGAGAAGGGTCTGTCGCTGCAGTACGCGACGATGGGGGGGCTGGCGCTCGGGATCACGTGTTTCCTGTGGTGGCTCTACTTCGACGACATCGGGGGGTCGCGAGTCAAGCCGCGGATGATGTCGACCCTGGTGTGGATCTACTCACACCTGCCGCTGACCGTGTCGATCGTCGCGGTCGGAGTGGCGATCAAGAAGGCGGTCTTCTTCGATCCGTTCGAGGTGGCGACGGCGAAGTACCGGTGGCTGCTGTGTGGAACTCTGGCGCTCGCTCTCCTTTCGACGGCTGCGCTGGACTGGGTGACGGAGCGACGTCAGTCGGAGGTGAGAGACGAGTATCGGTTCCGCATTCGTGTGGGCTCGGCGTTGGTGGTGCTGCTGATGGCTTCGATCGGGGGACTTCCGGGGTCGGTCTTCGTCGCGATCGTGACGGGGGTGTGTTTCCTGCAGGTCATCGTCGACCTGCTGATGTCGCCGTTGACTGCGGATCCCCACGAGATCCACCACGCCGGGCCGGCGTATCAGCCGTCACTGGATCGAGACGGCAAGTCCGATGACAGCGCGGAGGGGGAGGAGCGGCGATTCCGGGACGTGTCGGAGGCGGTGCGGAAGGGAACCCCGAGCGAGATGAGGCGCGACCTCTACTTTCATTTCATGGAGGGGTCCTGGACGCAGTTGCTGGGGGCGATGGCGCTCTTCTACGTGCTTTCCAACGTGGTGTTCGGGGGCCTCTTCCTGCTCGAACCGGAGAGCGTCAGCGGGCTTCGGCCCAACGATTTCGTGGCTGCGTTCTCTTTCAGTGTCCAGACGATGAGCACCATCGGGTACGGCGCGATGTCGCCGGCGACACCGTACGGACATTTACTCGTGACGATCGAAGCGGCCTACGGGCTCTTGTCGGTCGCGTTGGCGACGGGTGTGATTTTCGCGAAGCTCGCGCGTCCGAGCGCGAGCGTCGTCTTCAGTCGAAAAATCGTGGTGACGGAACGGGAAGGTAAACAGACGTTGATGATGCGAGTGGGCAACGCGCGCGGCAACGACGTGACGGAGGCGCGGTGCCATCTGGCGATCTTGTTCGACGAAGTGAGTGACGAGGGGCATCGCATGCGCCGCATCCACGACCTCGAGCTGGTCCGTGACACGACGCCGATCTTCGCTCTCTCGTGGTCGGTGATGCACGTGATCGACGAATCGAGTCCCCTGTGGGGGATCCCACCCGACGAAGTGAAGGATCGCGTGGTCTCGGTGATCGCGACGCTTCAAGGTTACGATGGGACCTACGCGCAGACGACGCACGCGCGAAAGATCTGGCGATCGGATGATCTGGTGTTCGGGGAGCGGTTCGTAGACGTGATCTCTTCGCTACCGGACGGGCGGCTGATGGTGGACTACAACGTGTTCCACGACACGGTGCCGGATGCGGAGCAAACCTGATACCATCTTCGTCGGTCGAACACGGGTCGATTTTGAAGCTGGAAGCTCGACAAGAAGTCGGTCCGTTCCTTCTCTCGGAGCAGATCGGGGTGGGCGGCATGGGAGAAGTGTGGGCCGCCCATCACGCGGTCCGTGGTACGGGCGTCGCCATCAAGGTCGTGACGAGTAACCGTGCCGTCGAGGAGAAGTACCGCGACGTGTTTCAGCGCGAGGTGCAAGCGGTCGCCGCGCTGAACCATCCGGGGGTAGTGGCGATCTACGACTACGGGGAGTTGGAGGCGGAGGGCGCGGCCAAGTCGCTGCCCTGGTACGCGATGGAGCTCGCGCAGACGAGCCTGGGGGACGTCTTCGTAGAGGACTGGCCCACGCTTCAACGGGTGCTGGTCGAGATCTTGGACGCGCTCGCCCACGCCCACGCGCGCGGTGTGATTCACCGCGATCTCAAGCCCGAGAACGTACTGCTGACGTCGGACCTGTCGGTCAAGCTGACGGACTTCGGGATGGCGCACGTGGTGGAGGAGTCGCGCTCGACGGGGAACGTCTTCGGTCCGGGGGGCGGGACGCCCGATTTCATGGCGCCCGAGCAATTCCGTGGGCAGTGGCGTCGGTTTGGTCCGTGGACGGACCTTTACGCGCTGGGTTGCATGGCGTGGGAGCTGACGACGGGAGTCCCCCCGTTCCGCGGGGGCCGCGTGGTCGACATCGCGCTGAAGCACATGAGCGAATCGCCGCCCCATCTGGAGGCGAAATTCCCCGTACCGCCACGGTTCGAGGTCTGGCTGCGCCAACTCATGCAGAAGCATCCGCTGGACCGCTACCGGCGGGCCGCGGACGCGCGCTGGGCCCTGATCCACGACGTGGCACAGCCGACGGGGAGTCGTCCTGTGGTGGAGCGCCCTCCCCCATCATCACCGCGTCAGACCGTGGGACCGCGGGACACGTGGGACATGGGTGCGAGTCGTCGCAAGAGTTCGGCATCGACATTGGTCGCGACGTATGGCCTGACCCCGCCCTTCCCCGATCGATGGCAGACCGACCACGTTCCTGCGAAGCTCGGGGGCGCGGGGCTGGGCCTGTTTGGAATCCGTGAGATTCCGTTCGTCGATAGGGACAGCGAGCGTGACAGGGTCTGGCAGGTGCTGCGCCACGTGGAGAGCAGCGGCGAGAACGCCCTGGTGCTCGTGGGGGGCGCGGCGGGCGTAGGGCGCACGCGGTTCGCGCAGTGGATTTCCCGTCGAGCGGACGAGCTTGGTGCTGCGACCGTGCTGCGTGCGGGGCACGCTCCGATCGCCAACAAACGAGACGGACTGTCGGGCGCGATCGTCCGTCATCTGGGGATCGAGGGGGTCGAAGCAGAGCGGGCCGAAGACATCACGCTCGATCGGTTGGGACCTCAGTTCGACCCGCGGCCCCTCTTCGACGTTCTGTTCGGGACGCGCGGTGAGCACTCGTCGGGACGAACGTCGACCTTCATCGCCCCGATGCAGCGGTACGCCGCGGTGGAGAAGTTGTTCGCACACCTGTCGCGTGAACGGCCCGTGATCCTCTTCGCGGACGACGTCCAATGGGGAGCGGACACTCTCCTCTTCGTTCAGCACCTCCTCAAGGCGCGCACTCGCACGCTCGTGGTCGCGACGGTCCGAGAGGACACGCTCCCCGAGCGCTACTGGGAAGGCCAGTTGGTGGAAGAGCTTCTTCGAAATCCACGGGCGCTGCAGTTCCAGTTGGGGGCGCTGGGCAGCGAGGAGCGGATGGAGCTGATCGACCAGATGCTGGAGCTCGAGAGGGATCTGGCGCGTCTGGTCGCCCGTCGGTCGCACGGTATTCCGATGTTCGCGGTGCAGGTCGTGGGCGACTGGGTGCAGCGCGACATGTTGGTGGACAGCGAGGACGGGTTCCGCCTGCGCGACTCGGCGGCGACGGCGCTGCCGGAGGACGTGTTCGCTCTGTGGCAGCAGCGGATCGAGGAGCTCTCGATGTCGGTCGACGAGCCGCGAATCGACGAGCTGCTGATGGTGGCCGCGGTGTTGGGGCGCGGAGACGACCGAGAATGGCGCGAAGCCTGCACGACGCTGGGCTTGACGATACCGGCGAATTTCGTCGACGAGCTCGTGACCCGACGGCTCGCGCACCGGGAGGAGAATGGCTGGTCCTTCCAGCACGGAATGCTGCGGGAGGCGATGGAGCAGCGTGTGGAGGAGTCGGACGCGGCAGCGGCGATCTACGCCGCCTGCGCGCGTGCCGCCGATCCTTCGGACCCGTACCGCGTGGCCGAGCTGCAGGTGCGGGCCGGTGACTACGACGAGGCGATCGACAGTCTGGTGAACGCTCTTCGAGCCGGGACATCCTCGGTGGGGGTCGATCAGTCCCTGCAGCTGGTCGAGCTGATCCGCGACCTCTTCCGGGAGGTTCGCGCGACAGCCCACGACGAGCGGCGAGGGGCCGTGGCGGAGGCGCAGATCCGCCTGACGCGAACGGCGGGATACTACGCGGAAGCGCGGCGCCTGGCAGCGGAGCTGGTGAAAGACGCCGTGCGGTTCTCGTGGCGCTCGACGGAGGCAGAGGCGCGGCTTCACCTGGGTATGCTGGGGCAGATTCTCAACGAGCCCAGAGACGCCGTGCTTCGAGAGTTCGACGAGGCTCTCACGATTTACGACGAGCTGGACGACGACCTGGGACGCGCCCGCGCGTACCGTGAGCTTGCGCGCTACAACCTCGTGACGGGCCAGCCGGATTCGACGAAGCGGCTGACGTCGAAGGCCCTGAAGGTGCTAGAGAGTGCGCACGACTACGAGGGGACGGTCGACTGCCGTCTGATGCAAGCGGAGGCGGCGTTGGCGCTCGGGGATCGCTCCGAAGCGGAGCGCGAGTTCGAGTCGGCCTTACAGCTCGCGCGCGAGCACCAGGTGCGCCACCTCGAGGCGGCCGCGCTCGACGGGCTGGGGCTGCTGTCTCGCTTTCGAGGGAAGGCAAACAAGGCGGAAGACCAGTTTTTCGCGGCGTGCGAACTCTGGTCGGGGGTCGGAAGTCCGCTGTCGGATCAAGCCGCGACGCATTTAGCGCTTCTTCATTTCGACCAGATGGAGTTCGACGAGGCGGGTGACATCCTCGACGACGTGGCCGCTCGGGTCCCGGCCGGGACCCATCACCCGTTCGCCTCCACGGTGTGGGCGGGCATGATGGCGGTCGCGGCCCACCGGGGAACGACCCGTGTCTTCGACGCGTACCGTGAACGTCTGATGGCGGCGACTTCGACTCGGGGCATGTGGAGTCTGGAACCGGGTCGGCTGGCGTTTCTGGCCGGGACGGTGTGGGCGAAGCGAAAAGATCGGGCTCGCGCACGCAGTTGCTTCGACATTGCCCGGCACCACTTTCTGGCGATCGAGGAGGAGAAGCTCGCGGACGACGTCGCGCGGGCGATCGGGCGCCTGGCGGCCGATCCGTGAGACCTTCCGGACGCGAGCGGCATCCACTGAAAGAAGCAAGCAGGGGGCGGCGGCGAGACTGCGCCCACGGAGGTGAGAGATGTTCGGATTTGGAAAGAAGAAAGAGATGCCGACGGCGGACGAAGCGCTGCCGGGTCGCAGCGAGAAGATGCCGGTACCGGCGAAGCACACGGTGCTCGGCACCCCGCTCGAGGGGCCGTTCCCGGAGGGGTTGGCCGTAGCGATGTTCGGGCTCGGATGTTTCTGGGGTGCGGAGCGAAAGTTCTGGCAGCAGGAGGGTGTGCATTCGACGCAGGTGGGCTACGCGGCGGGTTTCACGGAGAACCCCACGTATCGCGAGGTCTGCAGCGGCCGCACGGGCCACAACGAGGTGGTGAGGGTGGTGTACGATCCCGAGCAGGTTTCGTACGAGGAGTTGCTGCGGGTCTTCTGGGAGAGCCACGACCCGACGCAGGGGATGCGGCAGGGGAACGACGTCGGGACACAGTACCGCTCGGGGATCTACACGTACGACGAGGAGCAGGCTCAGCAGGCGAAAGCGTCGCGCGACGCGTACCAGGGACGGCTGGCGAACGCCGGGCACGGGGAGATCACGACGGAGATCTTGGAGGCCCCGACTTTCTACTTCGCCGAGGAGTACCACCAGCAATACCTGGACAAGAATCCGAACGGGTATTGCGGGATTGGGGGGCTGGGGGTGAGCTGCCCGGTGGGTCTGACGGCAGAAGCGGAGTGAGGTTGCGGCGCTCCACGTGGGCGTGGAGCGCCGGACTTCGGATCATTCGACGATCGAAGCTTTCTTGATGTAGGTGAGCTCGGGGAATTCGGCCTTGAGGTAGGGGTTGCCGACACCCTGAATCTTGCCCTGGCTGGGCCCCTTGCCCATCGGGGCGCCCTCGCCGTAGCCCTTGTAGAACTTGTTGACGACGTTCATGCCGTCGCCGGAGACGACGCCGACAGGGGTGAATCCCTGCTGGTCGAGGCGAGAGTTGTCGCCGTAGTTGATGAAGAGCTGTGTGGTTCGGGTGTTGGGCCCTCGGGTGGCGAAGGTGAGGTATCCCGGCTTGTTGGAGACGCCCTCTTTCTTGGGGTCGTCGGGGATGTCGGCGTCGCGCCACATGGCGGCGACCTTGGGGTTGCCGTGGATGCCGAACTGGGCCATGAATCCGTCGATGACGCGGAAGATGGCGATGTCCTCGAAGTAGCCGATCTTGACGAGGTTGTAGAGGCGGTCGGCGCCGTTGGGGGCCCAGCTCCGGTCGACGTCGACGGTGAAGTCCCCGGCGGTGGTCTCGAACTTGATCTTGTAGTTGTCGGGGGCGGTCTCGGTCGCCTTCGTGGGGCTGAGCGCCTGGAGCTGAGCGGGGTCGACGTCTGCCGCTGCGGCTGCGGCGGGCTCTTCCTGCTTCGCCGGCTCTTCTTTGGCCTCTTCCTGGGCCGCGGTCGCCTGGGCCGCGGTCTGAGCCGGAACCTCGGTCTGCGCCTTCGGCTCTTTCTTCTGGCATCCGAACGCGGAAGCGAGGCAGACGATAAGAACGGTGAACATCGCTCTCGTTTGCATGAACGTCTCCAAATCTAGTTTGTGAGGTGATTGCCCGACCGTCGAGGCACGACGGCCGGGTCCAAAAAGTAGGTCGAACTCAGTCTTGTTCGGGGGTCCAATCGCCGCCAATCGAGGCGTCAACGAACTGGGGTTCGGACTTCAGCCGTTTCTTGCAGGCGTCTTTCTGAGCGCCGTAGGCGAGGTCCTTGGCCTCCTGATCTTCGTGATCGTAAAAGTAGGACAATTTCTTCTGTCGTTTGGACTTCTTTGTCGCCACGATAGGCTCCGTGAAAGGTGAGAGGTGCGGAGGATAACAGTGAAGCGCAGCGACGTCATCATCGTTGGGGGCGGCCACAACGGACTCAGTGCCGCGGTGTTTCTGGCACGTGCTGGGCTGAGCGTGCGCGTGCTGGAAGCGCGCGAGGTCGTGGGGGGCGCGGCGCGCACGGAGCGGCCGTTCCCGAAGGTACCGGAGCTGCAGCAATCGACGGGAGCGTACCTGCTGGGGCTGATGCCTCCCGAACTCTTGAGGAAGCTTGGACGGAAGATTCCGACGATCCGCCGCGACCCGCATTACTTCCTGCCGACGACGGGGGACGCGTACATGCTGTTCGGGTCGGATCGCGAGGCGACGAAGGAGATGTTTCACCGCTTCTTCACGGCGGCGGACTGGGAGGCGGACGAACGCCTTCAGGAGGAGCTGCGGGCGTTTCGTGAAGACGTGGGGCCGACCTGGATGTCGGAGCCGCTGTCGATCGAAGAAACCGCGTCGCGTCACGTCCGACCACACCTTCAGGAGGCCTTCGTCGCGCTTTGCCGTGGTGCCGTCGGAGACTACCTGGATCGCTTCGGGTTCGAGTCGGACCTCATCAAGGCGATGTATGCGGTGACCGATGGATTTTCGGGCAGCTTCGGGACATGGAGCACGCCGGGGACGGGGCACAACTTTCTGGTCCACAACATGTGCCGGCTTCCGGGGGCGGAAGGGACGTGGATGGTCGTCGAAGGCGGCATCGGCACCGTGTCGTCCATCCTGGCCGAAGAGGCGACCAAGGCGGGTGCGTCGATCGAAACGTCCCGCCCGGTGAGTTCGATCGAAGTGGAAGCGGGTCGAGTGACCGGGGTCATTTGCGACGGCGACACGTACCTCGCCGACGTCGTCGTATCGGGTGCGGATCCCTTCGCGATGCAGCGCCTGGTCGGCGCGGACCGATGGTCCACGGAATATCGTGACTGGCTCGCATCCCGCGAGAGACCTGGCTCGACCTACAAGCTGAACCTCGCGCTGAGAGATCTCCCCACCTTCAAGTGTCTTCCCGATGACCGCGGTCAGTTCAACGGTACGACCCATATCCTTCCATGGGAGGGTGACGTGATCGGGCGGCTCGAGCGAGAGTTCGAGAAGGTGAAGGCGGGCCACCTGTCCGACTTTCCGACGATCGAATGGTACGTGCACACGCCCGTCGACCCGTCGCTGCAGGACCCTGAGGGACACCACAGCTCGGCCCTCTTCGTGCAGTGGGCTCCGTACGAGCTCGCCGAATCGGATTGGGATACCGAAGCCGAGAAGTACGGGTGGCACCTGCTGTCGCTGGTGGACGAGTTCGCCCCGGGGACGTCGGAGCTCGTCGCCGACATGTTCCCACTGCATCCGAAGCGGGTCGAGGAATACTTCGGCATGCACCGCGGACACATCCATCACATCGACAACCTCTTCGGGTTCGCCGATCGCCATCCGTACGCGACGGAGATCGACGGCCTGTACGCTTGCAGCGCGGGGTGCCATCCGGCAGGTTCGGTCATCGGCGCGGCCGGTCACAACGCGGCGATGCGGATACTGGATGATCTGGGTCACGCGGAACGAAGACGCCCAGGATGAGGCTTCACGACATTGACGGAGACCGGGTCACAAAGTGAGGCGTGTGTCTCAGAGCCCCGGGCCAACAGTTCGGACCGTTTACCGACCCCGGCATCTCCTGAAACGAATGCCGCACTCGGGGACTGCGGACAGCGGGAAGATTCGGCACCGTCCGCGTCGGTGTCCGCCTGGGCACACCGCTTTCGCCCGACGCTGATGGTTGCCGACGAGGTGGTTCTGCGTGTGCGAAGGTCGCTTGGCCGAACGGGATTTGGTCCATCCGCGCGTCGTCGAGAGCCGAATAGACAGCACCCTTGGCGTCGAAACTGAGAACAACCAACTCGGCCGTGTCATCCGACTCTTGCACGCCACCCGATGCGTAACACGCCGAATAGTCGACCGCCGCGGCCACAACCATCTCTTTCGACCTGACGCTTCCCGGCGGTCGCTCCTGTGAACTTGCGCATCCACGACTTCGCGGACTCGAAGGAGCCGCCTATCGCATGCTCGCCCTGCGCTCTTGCCACCGCAAGGAAGCTACCGAGAAAGCGCTTCAAAAGTGGACGCTCCGACTGCTTTCCGACGACGACGCCAGCGAGACCATCGAGACATCGATCCGACGCTGGAACCGACGTCGCGACAGGCTGTCCACGATGCTCTCACGTACATCGAGAACCACCGCGAGCAGTTGCGGTACGCCTCGGATCGGGCAGCGAACCTTCCGGTGGGCAGCGGTCACGTCGAGCTCACTTGCAAGCAGCCCGTAGCGATGCGGATGAAGAGGAGCGGTCAACGGTGGGGATGCGAAAGTGGGCAGGCCGTCATGACCCTGCGTGGCGCGGCGCTGAGCGACCGATGGGATGCGACGATGGACGTGTGGCTGGGGTCGTTCAAGCACGAGGTCGAGGACCTTCATGGGGCTTGATCAATACGAGACTCCCACCCCATCACCGGCGGGCGCGCACTGAGGGTCAGCTTGACTCGCTGCGGGCCACCGGATAGCGTCAGTATTCACTTCTAACAGGGGAAAACATGAATAATCGAGAACTCAAAACGCTAATCTTGGCCGTGGTTTTGGTGTCGGGATGCGTGCCCGTTCCAGAGAACCGGGGGGGGGAATGAGATTGTCAGGAATGAGTTGTTTCGCCACGCTTTCGCTCAATTACCGGTTGTGGACAGTATTCCGTTTCTCGATGAGCTAGACGGAGAGTCCGGTGGGAGGTTCGCGCTGGCGGATACGATTCGCCAGGACACGGAGGACGGAGAAATCGTGACGGAATCCAAGCTCTTGGAGCTGCGGCGACGGGAGCTGTCGCAGCGGGAGAGGGAGGACCGAGCTATTCACAAATCACCTGTACCCACGCGTGGCGGACTTGCCCAATTGTCGGAGCAGCTATCCGAGGTAGCAGAGAACAGGGCGCCCGAGGAAATGCTGCAAGTGAGCGTCCGACTCCACGAGCCTGCGGGAGCGATCCAGATCAAGAGGGAGTTGGCGCGCAAGGTAGCCGTTGGGGAGATTCAGTCTTGGGCGGAGCATCAGGCGGCGCGGGCTGCTCTCAAGCAGCAGCAGGCAGCGGAGGTCGCGACAGAAGTCGGTCGGGTTGGTACCTTGATACAGTCGCTCGGAGGGCGCGTGGTGAGTCGATGCACCCACATGTATTGCCTGGAGGCTGCTCTGCCTGCCGGCTCGCTGCGCGAATTCTCCGAGAGCAAGTTGGTGCTCCGGGTGGAAGGCTCGACAGATGGGACGGAGAACATCGACGGTATCGACATATTCGAGGGTCACCAGCTCGAGCATTTCCTCCCTTCCAACGGCGCCGATACCACATCTTGGAGTGAAACAGCGCGAGACGGTCAGAATCGAGATTCTGCCGCCGGCACGACGCCCGTGCACGTGGCCGTCGTGGAGTTTAATGGACCGGATATCGACCATCCTGGGTTCTTCGAGTGGTCATCGCTCACCGATTCACGAATAGACGATACGTTCAACTGCAACAGTGGCACGTGCTCGTCCGGCACGCTGAACCAAGGGGGCCATGCGAGCGCGGTTGCTGGCCTATTCATAGGTGACTTGCGAGATGAACAGGACAACTCTTTTGGGACGGGATTGGGGCCCGAGCAGGCCCATTCTGGTTACTCCGGAGAAGCGGACGGGTACATGTATGAGGTGTCAGCTACCGGAACCGGCTCGATCACCGCGGGCTTGAATCACATCGTCTCGTACTCCGCGAGTACGGTCCCTACCATCGTCAACATGTCGATCGGATGGCCGTCGGACGACACGACATGCGTCGGTACATCGAATCTTTCGGCAGCTGCGAATAGTGTTTTCGAGGACGGAAAACTGCTCGTGTTCGCGGCTGGTAATGACGGTGGGTCGACAACGAATTGTGCTGTTGAATCGCCAGGTTCTGCTCTCGGAGTCTTCACGGTCGGCTCGCTGGGGCAGACAGATTCTGGTGGCGACTACACCACCATCCGTTCTTCGGTCGCGACCGATGTCTCTAACTGCGGCGGCAGTGCAACGCGATCTGCTTGGGGTGGTGGAGCCGATGGCCGCTCAATTATCGATGCCATGGCGTTCGGCTGTCGCGAGAACGTCTTCGATACGACTGGAGGATACCGGGACGACTGGTGTTGCGGAACCAGCTTCGCTGCGCCGACCTACGCCGCCGCGCTGACGAATTTCACTGACTGGTACATCAACACTTCGGGTCTCTCAGACATCCGTGATGAACCGGGCTTCATATTCGCCAACGGACTTCTCTTCGGCGACCGTTACAACGGCTCCTCGAAAGCTACAGCCTTCCACGACCGGTACGGAGCGGGTAGGCTGATGGCTAGACGGTACAGCTCCGCAGGAATGGACGGACCTTACGAGTACTCATCCGGAACAACCTGTATATCGGACAATGAGGTCTACACCATTGACGTAAACAATGGAAACTGGGTTTCCTCTGACGTTGATGACTTCAAAGCCGTGATTTGGTGGTACGATGGTCGTCACGATTCCGGCAATGGACTGGACGACCTGGACCTTCGCTTGCTTCGGAACGGGGTACAAGTTTCAGGAAGTTTTGACTCCTCAGATAATAAGGAGAGAGTGTATGCCAGCGACGTTGGAAACGGAACGTTAGAACTGGAAATTTCTGGATATGACGTGACAACGTCGGGCGAAGGAATATGCAACAACGCGATGCAGGTTTGGTGGGCTTACTTCTACGAGGATGACGACCGCGACGACAGCGACGGGCCGACCGCCGCGCAGGTGGCCCCAGAATGAGCGGCACAGGTGAGACCAGAACGACATGGGTGGAACTCATCTTGGTCTATGCTGTATGCCTCTTTGGCTTGAACTGTTCCGAATGTGGCGATGGCGCAAGCGGATGGGAACTGGTCCAGCAGGACGCCAGTCATGATACCGTCCGGACACACGACTCGGGTGGTGAGATCTCCAGAGCCGACGCTGGGGCTCAGGGCGAACTAGATGCAGCACGCAATCTTGGGCCAGATTGTTCCGCGCTGAGTGAGGACGAGTGCGAGATTGCCTGGGAGTCATCGTGTCGCGAAGTGATGGCCGAGGAGTGTGAGCAGCTGGAGTTTTGCACGCCCCTTATGGGTTGGGTCGTCAAATCCGAAGAGGACTGCGTCCGGGAGGGTTTCATTGCTTGCCGGCCACGCAACAGCGGGTGTATTCAGGTCAGCAGTTTCGCGCGTGATCACGTCGGAAACTGCTGGTTGATTGATTGCGAAGAGCAGTTGAAGTGGGAGACCGGCGAGGAGGTAACTCGGGCCTGCCAGCCGCTTCTGTCGGAATCCGCGCCATGCGGTCCTTGAGGAGAAGCACGGGATAGAAGACTGTACTCAGTAAAGGAACCGCGTGCAGTAGGAGTGTGCCCACCGGACCACTCCGGCCGATTCTTGGTGGCTCCAAGATCCCAAAACCTGGCGTCGCGGACAGGAACTTGGACCGTCTTTCGACGGGGCCACACCGCCGCTTTTCTTTTCCATCCTCGCCCGAACGCCTCGCCAGTCATTTCGACTCCGGTCGCCCCATGGTCGAAAGGGGGCAGCGGTGGACTGCTTGGCTCCTTCATTTGCTCGTCGGAAGGAGTTGGCTCCGAAAGTAAGCGTCCGACAGACCCCGTTCTTCCGAGCCTTCTCGCCGTCTGATATCTCGTGATTGGGTCAGTGCGTCTTCGGCGGTGGACGCCAATTCCACGGCAGCAGCTCGTCGAGCCTCTGCACCGCGATCAGCACGTCGGTGAGGTAGCGCTGGGGGTTGACCCCGTTGGCGAGGCAAGTCGAGACGAGGGTTTGCAGGGTGGCGAGGTTTCGTCCCGCCTCGTCGTGGCCGACAAACAGGAAATTCTTCCGGCCGAGCGCGATGAGCCGCAAGTGCTGCTCGGCGATGTTGTTGTCGAGCCGGATTTTGGAGTCGTCGAGGATGTTAGCGATCACGAGAAAACGGGGATTCTTGGACCGGCCGAGTGAGCAGGCCGACGCACGTCCGTGTGCGTCCACCGGCTTGGTCAAAACGGGAGTTCGTCGTCGTGCGCCGGGGCCGTGATGCCGTATACGCGGCGCATCTCGTAGTAGAAGTCCATCAGAGCGTCGATGAGGTACTCGAGGATGCTCAGCGCCATCACGGCCTGGGCGTGGGTGAGGTCAAGAGGGACCGGAAGCTTCATGTCGCCTCCCGCTGCTGTCTCTCGCGTGCTTCTTTTCGCCGCCAGCTCTCGCCGCCAAGCTTCAGGATGTCGGCGCGGTGGGTGAGCCGGTCGACGAGGGCGACGGTGCAGGTCGCGTGCGGAAAGACGGTTCCCCATTCTTTGAAAGCCAAGTTGGTCGTCAGGGCGAGGGACTTTCCGGTGTCGTAGCGGCGCGTGACGATCTCGAAAAACAGGTCGGCGGCGCGGCTGTCGTAGCTGAGGTAGCCGACCTCGTCGACGCACAGAAACCGAATGCCGCTGTAGTGTTTGAGGCGGCGTTCCAGTTTCGAGGGGGAGTCGATCGCGGCGAGTTCACCGAGCATCTTCGCGGCGCTGACAAAGAGCACGGTGTGTCCGTCGATGATCGCCTGATGAGCGATGTTCTTGAGGATCATCGTCTTGCCCAGTCCGTGGGGTCCAACGATGACGAGGTTCGCGTTCTCGCGCAGGAAGCGCAGTTTCAGCGCGGCCTGTAGAGCGTCGTGGTCGAGCTCGTCGGGCCAGTTCCAATCGAAGTCCGTCATCGGCTTGAATTGGCCGATTCTGCTGCGCGTATGCCGCCGCTCGAGACTCCTACGGCCACGGTCGGCGCCTTCGACGTCGACGAGCGCGGCCAGAATCTCTTCGGGCCGCCGTAGCTTTTTCGTGCGCTGCAGAAACGCGTCGAGGTCCCCTCCGACGGCGCGCAGGCCGAGGTCGGCGAGTGACTGACCGAGGTCATTGAGTGTTTCAGAGGTCATCGTAGTCCTCCAGATTGTGGTGGTTGACGTGCAGCCCGTCGATCTCGGGGCGGCCCCAGCGAGGGCGCGGGCCGAGCTCTTCGGGCGTGTGGCGGTGGTGTTTTTCGATGAGGTAGGCGACCGAGTCGGCGCGCGGTGTCCCGCGCTGAAGCGCTCGGTCGATGGCCTCGCTGACGATGTCGTCGCCGTACAGGTCGAGCAGCTCGAGGAGCTTCGACGGGTGAGGCTGAAGACGCTCGTGAGTGTCCATCAGCCGCGCGTACAGCTCTGCGGCGCGCGGAATCCGGTCGATGACGAGCGCGCGTCCTTTGAGTTCCTGGCCGCGCTGTTTGTGGGCGACGAGCGCCTCGATGTGGGTGGCGTCTTCAATGACCTGTTTTTTGCGCCACGAGCGCGGATGGCGGCAGATGACCTCGTCGGCGTGGACGACGCGGATCTCCTCCTGCGACGCGACCAGCGTCAGCTCGATACCGACGTAATCGTGCGGGATGGAGTACCGGTTGGTGTCGTAGATGACGTAGGGCTGCTTGCGCGCCACGACGGCTTTGACGTGCGTCGCCTCCATCGGGTGCTCAGGCAGCGGAAGCAGCCTCGGCTTTTCCGCTTCGAATGCCTCCTCCACGCTCATCGTCTCGTCCTGCGGGCACCGTCGCCTACGCGCGATATCGCGGTGCCACGCCTCGAATTGGCGCCGGACGTCCTCGATGTCGGCGAAATGTCGACCCGCGAAAAACGAGCTACGCAGGTAGCGAATCGCCCGCTCGACGCGCCCCTTCTCGTTGGCGCGCCGTGGACGGCACGGCCTCGCGTCGAAGAGGTAGTACGACTTGAGCTCGGTGAAGCGCGGGTGAAACCGGATCGCGTCGCCGTCACGCTCCAGCACCACGGTTTTCATGTTGTCGTAGAGCAGCGTCCGCGGGACGCCTTTGAATTGCCCGAAGCACTCCACGTGTCCGCGCACCACGGCCGACATCGCCTGCTCGAAGCTGAAGTGCGCCCAGAAGTCGCGCGACCAGCTCAGCGCCATGATGAAGGCGTAGAGCCGGCGTTGCCCGCCTTCGACGGGCAGCATCCCGAAGTCGGCCCAGTCGACCTGCCCCTGCTCGCCAGGGAGCGTATCGAGGCGCAGGTAGACCTCGCCGCGGGGACGCGGGCGAAGATCGAGGTCGCGGATCTTTCGCCGCACCTGAATGGCGCTGCCCCGGTACCCGCGCTCCCGCACCATCTCGTGCACCCGCGTGCCCGTGAGCTTCGGATAACGCTCGAGCGTCTCCCGGATGAAGGGCACAAACGGGTCCAAAGCGCTCGGGCGGGCGCGGCCCGGCGCGACGAATCGGTCGGTATCGATGGCGCGTTTGACGGTGTCTTCGTGCAGCCCGAGCTGCGCGGCGATCGTCCCAACCTTCCAGTGCTCGCCGTAGTAGAGACGCCGAATCTTGGCGCGTTGCTCATCGGAGATCATGGCGGACCTCGCGTGGCAGCGCGCCGTCGGCGGCGCCAGGGCTCGCCGAACGGGATGATGAAGTAGCTCTCGCGCCCGCACACGATGCAGCGGTGCGGCGCGGGACGGCCATAGGATGAGACATGGGAGACCTCCTCGGTCGTGGACGGCTCGTCGATCGAGTCGTCGGGAGGTCGCAGCGTGTCGAAATCGGGCGGGGGCGCAGAAGTATGATCGTCCACGAAGTTTCTGGACACGCCGCTGGGGACCCTTTCCGCCTTACGAATTCGTTGCCGTCGGGCACGCTCGAGGTCGGCGCGATTCAGGCGGCCTTCGAAGCTCGCGCGGTAGCGACGGTCGTACTCTGCGGTCCTGCGCTTGCGCCCTTCGGTCGCACAGTCCCGCGAACAGTACCTGTGCCCACGGTAGTCGGACGGACAGATCGCGAAATGCCGATAACACAAGGCGCAGCGAAGCTCACGAAACGCATCCACGGCACGTCCAAATACTGGACAGCGTGCCGTGAACCGTGCGACCGTCGCGCGGTCCTACTGGACACGCGCGGGGGCCGTCTGACCGTCAAGAAAGAGCGGCTCCCGCGCACTTACTCTCCTCCTGAAATCTCGATTCCGGAAATTATGACCCGTCGGCGTGTCTACGCGGCGGGTGCGAAAATCCCCGTTTCTTGGTGATCACCGACAACCAGCTCGACGGCGATGAGCGCGCGCATCGGGTTGGCGTACGGGTCGACGACCTGCTGGCATCCCATCTCGCCGGTCGCCGGGTCCTGTGACAGGACGAGGTCGCCCTCTTGGACGTCCTGAATCGCCCGTAGCGAGCCGTCGCACATGAGTACGGGCGTATCCTCGGGGAAAGAACAGACCTGGGCCGCCATCCGTGCTTGGACAGCTCGCTTCGCGTCCAACGCGCGGTCCGCTCCCTTCATCAGCAGTTTTGGGGCCTGGCTCGCCCCCAACGTCACGACGTTGATGATCACCTCCCCCCAAAGTTCGTCCGAGGTGTAGGGCGTATGAGGCCGCCTACGACCGGTCCAGCGGACGGACGGCAAGGTCGGTGGCGGCACGCGGCGGCCGATCTCTAAGGAACGCTTTTCGTGCCGTAGAGAAAACTCTCTCCGTCAAACGCGGTCACTACCAGTAGAGGTGACGGATGGAGCATGGCCCGGTGGGCCTGACCCGGTTTCGTGGACCGTGTGATACTTTAGTTTTTTCGAGA
>CAYPJU010000052.1:0-44927 GCA_964411125.1 uncultured Bradymonadales bacterium
CGCACCGGGTACCTGACGTGCTGCGGGCGGTTCGTCGACGAGGGGGAACTGCCCGCGACGCCGGCGGAGTTGATGCGGTCGCGGTACACGGCGTACGCCGTCGGCGAGGTCGACTACATCATCGAGACGACCGACCCCGAGGGCGCGGCGTGGGAAGCCGACAAGGCGGCGTGGCGGGCGAGCGCGGCGGAGTTCGGGCGCAGCTCCGAGTTTCTGGGTGTGGAGATCCTCGGAGAGACCGTGGAGGGGGACCGAGGAACCGTGACGTTTCGGGCGAAGCTCCGCCAGCGCAATGGGGATGCTTCTTTCTCGGAGCGGAGCGAGTTCGTACGGCGCGACGGGCGGTGGCTCTACAGCTCCGGTGAACCCGTCTAGCCGAAGCCGAGGTCGGCCATGATCTGCGTGAGCAGGCCGAAGTCGAGTGGCTTCACGAGGTGGCGATCGAACCCGGCCTTTTTCGTATTCGCCCGGTCACTCGCCTGGCCGTAGCCGGTGAGCGCGACGATCGCCACGTCGTCGTAACCGGGCAGCTTTCGCAGGGCCGTGACGACCTTCAATCCGTCGAAGTCGGGGAGACCGATGTCGCAGAGGACGAGGTCTACCGGACCTCGGGCGGCGAGGGTGAGCGCCTCGTTGCCGGAACGAGCCACCAGCACGTCGTGCCCGTGTAGCTCCAGAACCTCCGAGAGCATCTCGGCGGCATCTAGGTTGTCCTCGACGAGCAGAATACGGGCCCCTCTCAGGATCGTCGGAGCCTCGTCGGGTAGTTCTTCGACGGGGCTGCTCGGTGCCTCGGCCAGGGGGAAGACGAACTCGAAGCGCGCCCCCTGGTTTCGCCCCTCGCTCTGCGCGGCGACCGCGCCACCCTGCAGTCCGACGAGCGCCTGAACGAGTGCGAGGCCGAGCCCGAGACCCCCACCGCTGGGGCCGCCGCCCGGCTCCTGGCGGAACGGTTCGAAGACGAGCTCGAGCGCCTCGGGTTCGATCCCTCGGCCGGTGTCGACGACGGTGCTTCGTACGGCTCTTCCGTCGCATCGAACGCCGAGGGTGATGGTTCCGGGCGGCTCGGTGAACTTCGCGGCGTTGCTGATCAGGTTGTCGCAGATCTGGATGAGCCGGACGGGGTCGCCCTCGACCCAGCATGGTGCGTCGTCGAGGTCGAACTCGAAGACGATTCCGTCCTTGGCTCCGGCGATGTGAACCTCGGCGGCGTTGCGCATGATCTCGCGCAGGTCGACGACCGCCAGGTCGAGCGAGATCTTCCCGCGGGTGATCCGTGAGATTTCGAGCAGGCCGTCCATCAGCCGACTCATGTGAGCCGTCTGGCGGTCGAGCACGGAATGCGCGCGTTCGATGGAGTCGCGACCAACCTCATCGGTGGCGTCCTTGCAAGCTGCAATGAGGTCGGTGGCGGCGCGAATCGCCGCGAGGGGGTTTCGAAGTTCGTGGCCGAGCATCGCGATGAAATCGTCTTTTCGGCGAGACTCTTCTTCGCGTTCGGTGACGTCGACGGCATGGACGAAGAACCCCCTCACTTCGCCGTCTTCGGCCACGTCGGGCGTGTAGGTCACATCGACCGAACGGTCGCCGAGATGGCGGTGGGGCAATGCGGTGTGAAAGCGGACAGTCTCGCCCGCCATGACCCGCCGCACGTAGGCTTCGCGCCGCGCGTACTCGTCTTCGCCGAGGAGGCGTCGGATGTAGTCCCCCATGAAGAGTTCGGGCTGCTCACCGAACCACTTCGTGTACTGCTCGTTGGCGAACGCGAAGTGGTAGGTCTTGTCGATGTAGCCGATCAGGATCGAAACGCCGTCGGCGACGCGCTGCAGCTTCTCCCGCTCTTCGGAAGCTTCCTTCTGCAGCATGAAGCGGTCGTGGACGTCGTTGACGGTGCCGGCGAACCCGCGGAACTCGTCCCCCACGACAACGGGTCGTGCGATCGCGAGCATCCTCCGATAGTCGCCGTCTCGGGTGCGGAGCCGGCAGTCGACCGAGAAGGCCGAATTCACCTTCGAGGCATCGACGAAGACGGCGAAGACTCGCTCCCGGTCTTCGGGGTGCAGCGCGTCGACCCAGCCATTCCCGAGCGCTTCCCCTTCTTCCTGCCCGGTGAACTCGTACCAGCTCCGGTTCATGAAGACGCAGTCGTTCTGGGCATCGGTGTACCAGACGATCGCCGGTACTCGATGCACGATCGAGAGCGTCAGATCATTGTTCAGTTGGTTCATCGACACGCGCTTGGACGACAGAAAGCAACGATCGGATTCGGAGATACCACGACTTTCATCGAGGGCGAACCTCGGGGCGCCGGGAAGTTGAACAAGTTCCGAACGGTCGCTATACGCAGCGGACTGTGATTCAGGGTAGCTAACATGCGAAGTCGATGGAAAATTCTGATCGCGCTGGCGGCGTGTGGATGTGCGACGACGGGGGACGGTGAGACCACCCTCGTGAACCTCTCGGACGAGCCGGCGTCGAGCGCGTGCGAGTTCGGAGGGGTCAAGATCGAGAGTGGTCTCGACGTCGACCGGGACGGGACGCTCCAGGTCTCCGAGATCGAGGACACCACGTACGTCTGCAACGGGGCGAGCGGGTCGGCGACGGCCGCCGTGCGCGCCCGCGACGAGGAGGCCGGCGAGAACTGCGCCATCGGAGGCGTCGCGATCGACTCGGGTGTCGACACGGACCGTGATGGGGTTCTCGACGACGAGGAGGTCGAAGCCACTTCGTATGTGTGCGATGGCGAAGACGGTACCGACGGAGAGGACGGAGCGCGCGGCGAAGACGGCACGGACGGCGTCAAGGGGACGGACGGCGAAGACGGATCGACGTACCTGATCGACACGACCGTCGAGCCCGCCGGCGCGAACTGCGCCGAGGGTGGCGTGCGGCTCGACGTGGGGGAGGACGCCGACCGCGACGGGACGCTTGCTGCCGTAGAGATCGACGCAACCGAGTACGTCTGCAACGGCGCCGACGGCAGCGACGGTGCCGACGGCAGTGACGGCGCCGACGGAAGCCGTGTGCTGACGTCGTCGGCGTGGAACGACCCACGACAGACGGCAGTCAACCCCACGACGCTCGTGTCGACCTCGATCGTCGCGCCTGGGCCAGGGAAGGTGATCGCGTTCGCTTCGACCGACGCGTTCTGCCAGACGTCGGGCGATGCGGACATCGCGTGCGGATCGCCCCAGACGCAGGGGTACTTGCGGGTGACGAACAGCGCGACCGCGGGGACGAACGGTGACTCGGGGTCGTTCTTCTTCCTCGCCGACGACACGACCGAGAATCTCAGCCGCCAGGCGGTGTTCGACGTCACGGCCGCGGGGACGGTGAACGTCTACCTTCGGGCCGAGACGACGTTCGGAAAAGCAGGCTACTGGCGCAGCGGGATCGTCGCGGTGTTCGTCTCGAATTGACGCGACCCCGATGGGGGAGATGTTCGTTGAGCCGAGGTTCCAAGAAAGTTCGGAAACCGATTTGTCAGGACCTCTTCGAGACGCTATGCGTTGTTGCAAAGGACGCCTTTACAAGGATTTGTGAGATGGATCACCGAGACCTGGTGGTTGCGCTGACGGACCTCACTCCGGAAACGCAGCAGGAAGCTGTCGTCGCGCTCGCGTCGGCCTCGCCCGAAGAGCTGGAAGAGTTCGCGATGTTCCTCGCGCGGCTCATGAGCCTCGACACGAGCCGCACGATCGGCGTGTGGGCCGCGGGGGCGCTGGTCGCCCGTTGGCGCGAAGAGGTCGAGAAGGACGTCGTCCGTGGCGGCGACCCTTCGATGCTGGCGTGGCCGGTGATCCGCGCGATTCGCGCTCGTTGCCTGCCGGTGCTCTTCGAGCTCCGGCACGTCTGGTTCGGTTGGAACGAGTGGGACGACTGCCTGATCATCGCGCCGCTTTCGGCGGTTCAGCAGGACTCCTGGTACGAGCGGGGTCACCAGATGGTGTGCCAGATGGCGATGCATTCGACCCCCGCTTCCGACGAGGCGACGCGCATGCTCGGGACGTGGTTCGCGCATCGCGTGCTCACGTCGGCCGAGCTCGCCCGCTGAAGACCAGCGAGTGACACCTCGCTCCCTCCTCGCCACCTGCGGACCTCCCGCGGGCACCGACCGTAAATCTTCGGGGACCCGAACGCTCGATGGAGCGTCGAGGGCTTCGTGCGTCCGACCATCCGCCGGGGGACACCGATGACTATCGACCGTTTCGGTCACGTGAGCGAGGCGCCGACGCGCCCCGGCTCGGAGCGAGGAGCGAAGGAGTTCGACGTCGCCGACCTCTATCGAGGCCCGGCACCGCGCGCCGAGAGTTCCGGCGCCGAGGAGGCCCCCCTCGACGAGAAGTTGCGGCAGGCCTACTTCTGGATCGTCAACCACGGCATCATCTCGCCGTTCTACGACATCGAGTACAACACCGACCCGCCCCAGACGTTTCAGTTCGGGGACCGCAAGGTCGAACTGACGCTGCCGACCGGGCAGAGCTACTCGAGCTACGTTCTCTTGCCGCTCTTGAACCTCGCGGTGCGACGACGCTGTCTCTTGGTGGGAGGTCCGGGACGCGGCAAGACGGTCATCGCGAAACTGATGGCGCTCTTGTCGGGCTATTCGCTGGCGGAGATCCGGCGAGGGATTCAGCACGGCCAACCGCAGATGACGATCGCGGACCTGCTCGGCAACCCCGTGCCGTCCTCGCTCGTCGAAGCGAAGTCGATGGACGACGTCGTGATCTCGTGGCGCAAATGGCTCGGGATGCGGGTGAAGATCATCGACGAGTACAACCGCATTCCGACGCGGACCCAATCGGCGCTGCTGACGGTGATGGGGGACAACTACGCCGAGATCTACGACCAGGTGTTCGAATGTCCGCCAGCCGCCTGGTATCTGACGGCCAACGACGATGCCGGAGGCGGAACGTATCAGGTGATCGAGGCGCTGCGCGATCGTATCGACGTCGTCGTGAAGGCGCTCCACTTCAACACGCGGTTCCTCGAAGAGCTCCTCTACCGAATCGAAGAGGGTGTGCGCCCCGAGGAGATCGTGCCGCGGCAGATCGTCTTCGACGAAGGGGAGCTCGATCGGATGGAGAAAGCGATCCGGTCGGTTCGCCTCAGTCGGGCGCTACGTCGCAGGCTCGAGTTCTTCGCGAGTCATTTCGAGTTCTTCGAGCCCGGCGCGCGCCAGGTCGAGTACATGACGAAAGACACCGTGAAGCTCGCGGGGGTCGATCCGCGGATGCTCGGGATGGAGGAGACGGGGAAAGACGCTCGCGCCGACCTGGGGACACAGACCCGCAACGGGCTGTCGGTCCGTGCGCTGATGACCGTGCTCGTCTACGTGAAGGCGATGGCGTACTTCCGAGGCGCCGACGAGGTGAGCTTCGAGGACATGCGGCAGATGCTGCCGTTCGTTCTCCACGACAAGCTGGTGCAGAACCGGGACGCGCCGTACTTCGAGCAGCCGAGCCATCAGTCGTTTCGCTCCGATCACGTCGCCTGGATCCGCCACCTGTTCGACCAGTCGTGCCGCGAGTACGAACGATTGTCGCTCGACACCGTCGACCCGGTCGCCGAGTTCGAGATCGAGTTCGAGGCGGGGCTCGACGGGCTCGACGCCCGGACGGTTCGTTCCCGCCTCACCGCGATCGAGCGGACGCTCGCGAAGTGGTCGAAGGGGCGAAAGCTGTACGGCCACATGTTCGACGACTTGCTGAAGCTGAAGTACTTCCATCAGCGCTACACGAACTACCTCAGGTGGCTCGAATGGGAACGTCGCTAGCGAGCCCGGCGCTGGCGGGCGTGTTGCAGCGTCGGCGCGAGGAGCTCAACGCCCGGTTTCGCCAGGCGCGACTGCAGAACCGTGGCCTCGACGAAGAGGCGTTCCGGCGACACCTCCTGATGTGTGTCGATCCGCTCGCGACGTTGCTCTCCGAAGAGCTGGAGCAGCCGCGCCTCGATTCGCTGTTCGTGGATCTCTACGATCTTTCACTGACCCTGGTCAGCCGCGAGTTCGCCGGTCCCGGAGCGCGTCATCCCTGGATCACGATGGTGTGGTGCGAGCTGTTGCCCGACGCGCGCAGCGCGGTCGTCACGGGCGGTGCAGACTTCGTCGCCGCGATGTGCAACGCGATCCACAACGTCGCGGGTCAACCAGGCGCCGATCCCCACACCTTCCTTCTCACGATGATCGCTGCCGCAAACACGACCACGAGCGCCGACCTTCTGCTCGAGGCAGGACGAGTCGCCGCGTGGAGATCGGGGCTGGCGTTCTTTCGGGACGCGGCGCTCGCCGCCTGGAGGTCGCTGCCCGACGAACTTCGCCGCGTGACGCTCGCGATCCCCGACGACGTTTCGTGCGACGAGGCGGAGGCCCATCTCGCCGACGACCCGTGGTCCGGTCCCGACGGAAAGCGCCGTCGCGAGGAGGTTCGGCTCGGCGGATTCGTCGGATTCGGCGGCCCTTTCGCGGCCCCCCCGGAAGTAGAGACCATCGACGGTCGGCTTTACGCGACGGACCGACGGCGGTGGTTCGCGGTCGACGTCGACGCGTTCGGTGCGACCGTCCGACCGCTCGCGTCGCGCCCGGAGGGTCGGACGACGGCTGGTCGCGCCAGACTAGGCGCCGGCAAGCTCACCGGTGCGGATGGTACGCGCAAGGTCGACTACCCCGAGCCGACGAGCCAGGCGTCGACGAACGACACGCTCGCCGCGACTCGGGTCGACTCACACTTCATCACGCTGTGGGCCACCCGATGACCAGCGAACTTCGCGCGATTCGGGACGCATGGGACGCCCGGTGGGACGAGGCGCTCGCCGTCTGGAGCCCGTTCACCAAGCTGTCGAGTCCGCGCTGGTGCATGAACACCGAGGACGAACAAAGGGAAGGACTGACGGGCTCGTTCGCGATGATTCGACTACAGGATCACGCCGTCGTGATCAGCATCGCGCAGGTCGCCGAGCTCGGGCTCGCCGATTTCTCGGTGGAGGTCCTGGCGCACGAGATCGGCCACCACGTCCTCGCCCCGGGCGACCTCGTCGACAACGCACGGATGATCGCCCGAATCCGGCGAGGGCTCGCGACGCGCGAGGAGTACGCTCCGATGGTGGCGAACATCTACACGGACCTCCTCATCAACGATCGCCTGCAGCGCAGCGCGGGGCTCGACATCGCGGGCGTCTACGCGAGGCTCCGCACGGCGGAGCCCGACGACCTCTGGGCGCTCTACATGCGCACGTACGAGATCCTCTGGCGACTCTCGTTCGGAACCCTCGTCGAAGAGAAGTGCGTAGCGACCACCGTCGCCGCCGACGCGGCGCTCGCGGCCCGCATCGTCAGAGTCTATGCGGACGACTGGCTGACGGGCGCGAGCCGGTTCGCCGTGCTCGTCCTCCCCTACCTGCTGAAACGCGCGGAGACCGGCAGCGTCAGTGTCGCGCCATGGATGGACGCGCTCTCCGCCGGTGCAGGTGGCGACGTGCCCGACGGACTCGCGGCGCTCGACGACGACGAGATTGGCGAACCGATCCATCCACTCGATGACGTAGCGATCACGGGAGTCGGCCGGGTCTCCGGAGCGGAGCACCCGGGCCGCGACGGGGGCGTCGAGAGGATCGGCGGCGTGAAGAATCGATACCGTGACCCGCGCGAGTACGTGGACCTCATGAAGGGCCTCGGTGTCGACGTCGAGCCCGCGGACCTGGTGGTGCGATTCTACCGCGAGCTCGCCCTCCCCTACCTCGTGCCGTTCCCGAGCCGCGAGCATCGCCGGGCGACCGATCCGCTGCCGGAGGGCCTCGACGTCTGGGACGTAGGTTCGCCGGTCGGCGCGATCGACTGGGTCGCGTCGGTCTCACGAAGCCCGTGGATCATCCCGGGCGTCACCACCTACGAACGCGTGATGGGGGAGACGGCGGGGACCGAACCGGAGAAGCTCCCCGTCGACCTCTTCCTGGGGGTCGACTGCTCGGGCTCGATGACCAACCCGGCCGTCGGTCTTTCGTATCCAGTCCTCGCCGGTACCACGATCTGCCTGTCCGCGCTGCGCGCCGGTGCGCACGTGAAAGTCTCGCTCTCCGGCGAGCCGGGGTCCTTCTCCGAGACCGACGGGTTCGTACGTGGTGAGCGCGAGATTCTGGGGGTCCTGACCGGCTATCTCGGCACGGGCTACGCGTTCGGGATCGAACGGTTGCGCGACACGTTCCTGCAACCGGACGAGGAGCGCGACCGCAGCGTCCATGTCCTCGTCGTCACGGACGCCGATCTCTTCTACATGCTCAAAGAACACCGGGACGGCTGGTCGATCGCCGAGCGAGCGCTCGAGGCAGCCGGGGGCGGCGGGACGCTCGTGCTCGAGTCGGTGAGCGAGGAGCACTACGGCGAAGACCTCGAGCGGCTCGCGTCGTTCGGTTGGGACATCCACCACGTGTCGGCCCGCCAGCAGTTGGTCGAGTTCGCCCGCGCCTTCGCGCGCCGTCACTACGGGGAGGTCGCGTGAAGCCAGGACCCGCGAGCGAGACGCTGATGCGCCGGCTCGCCGGATGCCCCGGCGAGTTCCTCGAACCTCCGGTCGTGCAGGATGCCGGGACGGTGCATACCGACGCCGTGATCGCCGACGCGATCCGCGCCATCGGAGCCAGCCCCTCGGTGGAGCAGACCCGAGCCTTTCGAGACGGAGCACCGGGCGACGCAAACTGGCTCCGGCTGGTGCAGGTCGTCGCGTGGCTCGTCGCCGACGAGTGGTTTTGCGAGCAGCAGCCGCCAGTCGACAAGTTCCTGAGGTGGCTCGGGACCGATGCCACGGAGCTCGCGAAGCTCGTCGACGCGACCCTCTTCGTCACCGACCCGGACCGTCGCGAGGAGCTCGCGCGGCTCGTCCTTCTCACCTTCGACCGCTACCCGGCGGGCGAGTCGCTCGACCAGGCTTCGGATCGTCTGGAGACGATGAGCACGGTCTCGAGGGCGTCGCTCATCGGCGAACTTCGGGAGAAGAGAGCGCGGGCGGAGAAATTGCGGCGAGAGATGGAACGAAAGCGGGCGCGGGAAGCGGCGGCGAGGTACTCACGAGAATGACGAACGTACCCCCAGAGTGGTTGGCGCGATCGCCGACGTTGTCGGACGCGGGGTGGAGCACGCTGTCGCGGCTCCTGCAACACCCCGACGCACCGCGGTGGAACTTCGAGACCGGCGATCGAATGCTCCCGGTCGACCTCGACGAGGTGTCCATGTTTCGCGAGTCGTTCGGTGACCGCGGTCATTTTTCGCAGATCAACCGGGCTGCGATTCCTCCCGACTGGATGTTCGCCGAGGTCGAATCGCAGCGTTCGCGATCGTGGTGGTTCGAGGCGAACCTCCCCTTCACTGACCTTGGTCAGTCGTGGGGGGATCTGCCGACGATGACGCGGGAAGACCTCTCGACCGGCATCGAGCTGATCGTGCCGCACGACATCGACGACTTCGAGCAACTGCTGGTCTACGACACGTCGGGAACGACGGGGCACGCGGTCCACTACCCGCACCACCCGAAGCTGCTCGGGAAGAATCAGGTGCTCGCCGAGCGCGCCCTGGCCGACGCGGGGGTCCGTGCGGACTTCGCCGCGTCGGAGGTGAGCTGCGCGAACGTCTGTGCTCAGCAGCGCACCTACGTCTTCGCGAGCACCTTCGGGGTCTGGAACCACGCGGGCTTCGTGAAGGTGAATCTCGCCACGCACGACTGGTCTGGCGGCGAAGACGCCGCGCGTCGCTACCTGCGGCAAGCGGACCCGCAACTGGTGACGTCGGACCCGGCTTCGCTGGTGCGGATGCTCGAGTGGGAGATTCCGGTCGCCCCCCGGGCGATTCTTTCGACGGCGCTAGAGCTTCCCTCCTCGCTGCGAGCCGCCCTCCGGGAGGAGTACGACTGCCCCGTCGTGGACTGGTACTCGACGACCGAGACGGGGCCGATCGCCTACTCCTGGGACGACGAAGGGCGGATGAAGTTGGTGTGCGAGGACGCGTTCGTCGAAGTGGTCGACGCGGACGGGCGTCCGGTCCCCGAAGGAGAGCTCGGCGAAGTGGTGGTGACGACGGGGCGCAATCCGTTCGTCTACCTCTTTCGCTACCGTACGGGCGACTTCGCGCGGCTCGAGCGAGGAGATGTACCGGCACTCCACGACTTTCGGGGGCGCGGGGCGGTGTGGTTCCAGCGGTCCGACGGCGAGCCGGTCAACAGTGTGGACATTGCGCGGGCAGTGCGGCTGCGGACTCCGATCGCGATGCATGCGTTCGTCCAACATGCGGATCGGAGCGTCTCGATGCGTATCCGACCGGTGCGTGGTCTGCCGGTCGACATCGAAGGGGTCGAGCACGAGCTGCGCGAGCTGTTCGGCGGCGTGCGCATCGCGGTGACGATCGACCCCGACCTCGGTTCGACGGGGAAGGTCACGCCGTACCGCTCGGAGCTGGAAGCCCCATGAGCGGGATCGAGCTCGCGGCGACGATCTTCGGGGTGCTGTCGGTCGGCTTCACGATCGCGCGCAGCATCTGGTGCTGGCCGACCGGACTCGCGATGGTGGCGCTCTACATCGTCATCTTCTGGGACGCGCGCCTCTACTCTGACATGGGCCTGCAGGTCGTCTACGTCTTCCTGCAGATCTACGGGTGGTACCACTGGGTGGCGCACAGAACCGCGGACGAAGAGCTCGTCGTCGAGCGGCTCCCGATTCCGCACGCGTTTGGGTGGTTGGCCGTCGCGACGCTGGGGACGCTCGCGCTCGGTGGAGGGATGTCGAGGTGGACCGATGCGGCCCTCCCCTACTGGGACGCGACGACGACGGTCCTCAGCCTGATCGCGCAGTGGTTGATGGCACGTCGGATCGTCGAATCCTGGGTCGTCTGGGTGGTCGTCGACGTGCTGTCGATCGGGATCTACTACCAGCGAGAACTCTTCCTCACGACAGGACTCTACGCGCTCTTCCTCGCGATGGCGGTGGGTGGGCTCGCGGCATGGGCGATGGCGTGGGCCCGGCAAGAGGAGGCGAAGTGATCCGCGGGTTCGTGCTCGGGAAGTTCATGCCGCCGCACCTGGGTCACCTGCATCTGTGCGAGTTCGCGAGCGAGCGTTGCGACGAATTGACCGTGCTGGTCTGTAGCCTGCCGACCGAACCGATCGGCGGCGAGCTGCGGTTCCGGTGGATGAGCGAGCTTCGGCCTCACGACCGGGTGCGGCACCTTCGACGGGTCGTCCCGCAGGAGCCCGCGGAGCACCCGGGGTTCTGGGACATCTGGCGCACGATTGTGCTCGAGCAGATGCCGTACGGCGTCGACCGGGTCTTCGCGTCGGAGGACTACGGCGCGCGCCTCGCCGACGAGGTGGGGGCCGAATTCGTGATGTGCGACCGGCAGCGACAGCGATTCGCGGTTTCGGGGACGGCAGTTCGTCGCGATCCGGTGGGACACCTCGATCTCCTCCCCGCCCCGGTGCGGGAGCACTGGTTGTCGCGTCAGCGCTGGTGACCGCTCGGCAGCGTCTCCCACCTGGCGAGCGCAGCGAGTGCGGTCTCGCGATACTCGGTCGCTTCGGCGGCGGAGAAGTGGAGCTTCGCGACGTTGCAGAGTTCGAGGTTTCGCCAGAGCCGGTAGAGCATCCGTCGACGGTCGCGTCGCGGGTCGGGTTGCCGCGGGAAGTGAGCGAAGAAATCTTCGGCGAACCCCATCCCGTCGAGGTTGTCCTGGTAGGCGAGGTCGAAATCGGCGTCCCCGGCGAAGGACCATTCGAAATCGAGAAGCCCGGTGATGCGCTGTCCATCGTGGAGCAGGTTGCCGGGATGAAAGTCGGAGTGGACGAGGCTCGCGAACTTCACGTCGTCTAGCGCCGTGGCGTTCCTGTCGACGAATCGCCGAAACCGGTCGAGCTCGTCGGGGTCGAATGCGCAGGCCTCTCTCGCCTCGGAAACGTGACGCTCGATCTCCCCGAGGTAGGCGCTCCGCCAGGTGGAGTGCGGGGTCCCTTCGGCGAGGTCGCCAAAACCCGAGAATCGAACCGTATGGACCTGCTGGAGGATGTCTGCGGACGCGCGGATGAGCGTCTCCCGCTGGTCGGTGGGGAGTCCCGGAAGGTCGACTTCGAGATTCCGCCCGGGGAGCCGCTCGGTGATCAGCACATCGAACGGGACGAGATCGCGGTCATCGTCGAGCACCACGACGGCGGGAACCGGGAGACCGCGTTCACGAAGCGTCTCGTAGGCGATCTTCTCTCGACGGAACTTCGCCAGGTGTGGGTCGCGCGCGTTGAACCGCACGACGACGTCTCCCGCGAAGAAGCAGAGGTTCACCCAGCCGCGGTCGTCCGCGACGACCTCGTCGGCACGCGGAAAGCCGTGCTTCTCCAGGAGCGCAGGGACGGCTTCGGCGCAGGCGCCGAGATAGCGTTGGCGAAGAGGTGAGCGCATCCCAGGAGCTTCGCACGCGCAGCGTACCGAGTCATGCGGCGCGCGACCGCGCAAAAAAAAGACCGCCGTGAGGCGGCGAGTGGCTGTCGTTCACTTCACCGTGGCATCAATCAAGACGCCTCCTCACGACGGAATCTGTTCCCCTCGGGGGGGAAACTTCTCAAATTCTCACTCTGCTTCGTCTGCTGCTTCTTCGACGGCCTCAGCTGCCTCTTCGGTGGCGCCTTCGGTGTTGTCTTCGACTTCGTCAGCAGCTTCTTCGACGGCTTCGGCCCTCTCCTCGGCGGCTTCTTCCGCTTTGCTCTCGCACGCGGGAAGCGCGAACAGGAAAGCACCCATCACGAGAAGGCTGAAAATTCGCTTCATGTTCATCTTTCATGCTCCGTTTTGGAGGGACACGGTTCATTCGTATTTCGTGTCGGTGTGGAACAAGGGTAACCACAAACTCCGGCGGTCAAAGTTTTCCTTGGGGCGGTCCCCCCGGGATCGGCGGAAGTCGGCGTGAAATCTCGTACCGATGCCCGAGAATCAGAACGGCGGGTTGTCGTATCCGTTGCCGTCGAAGTCGATGAAGATCGGATTCGCGAACGCGAACGGGACTTCGTCGTCCCCCACTGCGACGGGGTAGAGGCTGGACGAGCCTCGGACGACGACGACGACGTACGCATCGGCGGTGACCGCGATAGGGGTCGAGACCTGCGCCGTGAGGCGGCGGTGGGTGAGGTCTCCGGTGGCGACCTCGACGGGCTGCATCGTGGCGATCGGAAGGGAGAGCGTGGGGGGAAGTTCGTCTTCGATCACCTCGGCCGTCTCGGTGATCGCCGCGCTCTGGTTCACGTAGACGTCGACGGTGTCGACGGTGATCCACTCGGGGGTCTGGATGTCGACATCGAGGGTGACCGAACCGGAGGAGCCGTCGATCGTCTCTCCCATCGAAACGGTGTCGCCACCGTTGGTGAGGGTCGCGACGAAGAACGGGCCCGAGGTGCCGACGACGCGTCCGGCGTTGATGCTGGCGACGAAGGCCGCCTGGTCGACGGTGTCGGGGGTGTCGGGGGTGTCCAGGAAGACGAACGAACGGGGCACCCCGCCGAGCTGTCCGTAACGTCGATGCGTGTCGGTGACGGCGGTTCCGGTCGGCGCGAAGCCGCGTCCGATCATCGTCTGCCACCACCGCATCAGCGGCCACATGTTGGGAAGCTTGAGTCCGTTGTAGACCTCGAACGCCGTGAAATCGTCGCTCCACAGCCCCGTGTCGCCGGTGACCGGATCTGTGTCGCCGGGCGGCATTCGCATCCGTTCACGCTCCGAGGTGGAGATCCTGGTCAGGACGTTGGCCTGAAGTCCCTCGACAAGGCCGAGCCCCGCGGCGTGGTTGACCTGGATGACCTGCTCGCCGTCGAACTGCTCTCGCAGCGCGTCGAAGAGTTGCTGTGGCGTCATGCTCGGCCCGTCGCCGCCGGCCCAGTCGACAGCGCCTCCGCGCCGATGCGTCGGGTCGTGCGTCATCGGGAAGGCATTGAAGTGCCCGATGTCGGTGGTCGACACCTCGAGCCCGACCAGGGTGGTGAGCTCGGAGCCGAAGCCGAGCTCGGCGATCGCCGGGGCCCAGTCGACCACTGCGTCGTGATCGGACGAGACGATGACTTCGGTCCCCTCGACGACGAAGGATCGGATGCGATCGAGGTCGGGCGTTCCGCTGTCGTGCGAGGCGTAACCGTGGACGTGGAAGTCGGCACCGATGGCGCCTGCGGAGTCGACGACTCGCGCAATCTCGGCGTCGATCACCGTGTCGGCGCCGGCGGTGATGGTGACGAGCTGCCCCCCCGACGTCGTGGCGTCCTGCGGCCAGACCGAGTACTCGATGCCTCGGCTCACCACGACGCGATAGTCGCCCGGCGGAAGGTCGAGTTCGACGTTGCCGTCGAGCGCCCAGCCGACCGCAGCCCAGGTGTCGGGGAGTTGGTCGCCTCCGACCTCGGTCTCCGCGTCGGTCGCACGCGCCGGGCATTCTTCGGCTTCGCAGATCACCGAGACCCTCGCGTGGATCGGAGAACCATCGGGCGAGTTCACGGCGACCTGAAGGGTGCCGGGATTCGCGAGCATGACGTCGCCGGAGGCCACGCTCTCGCCCGCGACGACGGTCACCATCGGAGCGTCGAACCCGGGGACGTTGCCGAGCCGCGCGCGAAGCTCGTAGTCACCGGCCGGGACGGCGAGCACGTACGAGCCATCCGCGGCCGTACGAGCTTGCGACAGCGGCAGGCGGTCGCGCACGGCGGTCACCGTAGCGCCTGCGACAGGTTGATTGGCGGCGTCGACCACGCGCCCTTCGACGGTACCCGTCTCGACCCCGAGGAGCTCGTAGGCCGGGGTCACGACGGACTCGACCGATCCCGATCCGAAGAGGAACGAGGCGTTGACGAACGCGACCTCGCCCGGTTCCAGATGCACGATCTCCTGCACGTCGGGGAGGGTCGTCGGCTGCGCGAGGAGCACCGGCAGGAGGTCGTCGATCCCCATGGCGAGGAACGCGAGCCCGCTGAGCCCGAGATACGCAGCTCCCATCGGCAACCCGTCGACGCCGAGCCCGGGGACAGGCTCGGGGACGACGAGGTAGCTCGCGTCGGGGCCAGCGTAGCCTGCGAAGGGCGCGGGAGCCCCGCCGAGCGCCGAGACGGACAGCGACTTGTATCCCCATCCACCGACCTCGTTCCACGGGTTGTAGAAAAAGCCGTCGCCTCCGTTCGGCATCGCGTACATCGCGACGACGTGCTCGGTGGAATCGCCGTCGTTGCGATATCCCGTGACGGCACGCACGTGCCGCTCGCCAGGTCGCAGAATGTAGTAGGTCGTCGCGGTGAGTGGCGGAACGCGGTTGGGGCCGACCGCCAGGTTGCCGAACGGCCCGAGCCCAAAGTCTTCGGCCATCGTCGGGAAGTTGATGAAGTCGAGGAGCTCCATGGTGCCCGTGACGGCGAGGACGGCCGCGGTCCCTTCGCCCCCTTCCGAGACGACCTCGAAGGTCGACCCTCGGACGGTCGAGCCGCCGTTGAAGAAGAGGCAGGCCTCCCCGAGGATGCTCCCCCCCTCCCCGTCGACGGCTTCGCCGGCGATGATGTGGCCGCCCCAGGGACACGACGTGATGACGCGGTCGTCTTGCTCGATCACGACGCGGATGAGGTCGTTCTCCATCACCCAGTCGCCGACCTGCGCGTTCTGGAAAGGGCTCTCGACGAGGTCATCGGGGCTGGTCGACGCAAAGACCCGAGCGGTCCCGGCGCCGGCGCCCTCGGTCCACTGAGAGATGTCGGTGGGGACGGGGTCACCGAGCTGGGCGCGCGGCCCCATGTCGCCGCCGGCGTCGTCGGGGTCCGCCATGTCTCGTCCTGTGTCGTTCGTCGCGTCGCCCTTCCCGGCGTCGACGGCGGAATCCGGCTCCCCGCCCATGTCGGGGTCGGGTTCACCGTCGCAGGTGCAGTTGGTCAGGGCGAGCAGGGTGGCACACAGAAGTAGTCGTCGCATGGGATCTCCTTTGAGAAATCATCCGTAGCAGACGCCGCAAGAAGATGCGATCGAGCCCTGCCATACGGACCAATTTCGACCCATTTGTGGGATGATAGGCCCGGCCCTGTCGGTACGGGTTGCCGGTCGCGGTTCGGAATGCCAAACTCTGTTCTCACGGAGATCGAAGTGACCGACGAATTCAGCGACGGTGGCGACCAGCCTCCCGAACAGTTGACGGCGCTCGTGGTCGACGACGACCCGGCGATGCGCGCGCTGCTCGCGTCGATCCTCCTGGAATACGGTCACCTCGCGGTAACGGCCGGTTCGGCGGAAGAGGCGATGGCGACCCTTCCGCTCTACACGTTTCAGCTCGCCTATCTCGATCACAACCTCCCGGGAATGGAAGGGGTGGTGTTTGGCGAATGGCTGAGACGAAACAACCCTTTCATGCAGATCGCGCTCGTGACGGGGGTCGAGGACGACGCGCTCGAGGAGCGCGTCCAGGACCGCGGCATCGTCTTCGTGCAGAAACCGTTCGACGTCCACGACGTCACCGAGCTGGTGTCGCGATATCTGGAGGCGGCACGGGAGCGTCTGCAGCGTGACCAGGAGTCGGAGAGCGAGTGGCACGCTCCCCCGTTCGAGCTCTTCACCGAGGAGTTGCCGGCCTACTTCGGTCTGCCGTCGGTCCCGGCTCGAATCGAAGACGGGCTGGTCCGGCGGATCAACGAGGCGATGGCGAACATGCGTTCGGTCGGTCGCTACAGCGAGAGGGATCGGGTCGCAGCGCTCGCGGGGCTCCTCGCGGCCCGGGTGCTGGGGGTGCGGGTTCCTCGCGGACGCCGCGACATGACGCTCTACGAGGAGTACGACGAGATCATGGAAGGGCTGGGCCGCCGGCGCGAGTTCACGAGCGACGACTGACGGAGTCGACGTACGCCGCGACCGCCTCCCGGTCGCGCAGACGCACGGTGGCCTTGTCACGCCAGGTCGTCTGGAAGTCCCGCTCGTACGTCCGCCGATAATCGGGGTACTGCGTCCACGCCCACAGCAGAATGTTCTTGTCGCGGTCGGGATGGAAGACGTTCGCAATCCGCTCGCGGTTTCCGTTCCACAGCTCGAGGCGGCGAATCCCGCGGTCGAGCGTTCGCACCACGAGTTGCCGCATCACGGCCCGTCGCGGCAGATCTAGCCAGACGATGGTGTCGGCCTCGTCGATCCCCACTTCCTCCAGCGTGGCTCGGTAGTTGCCGTCCATCACCCAGCCGTCTGGGCACTCCTGCATGCGGGCCCGAACCTCTTCCCGGAAGTTCGGGTTCGGCGTCCATCCCGCCAGGTGGAAGTGGGCATCGAGCTCGATATGCTCGACCCGGAGCCTGCGGGCGAGCTCTCGGGCGAGGGTCGACTTGCCCGACCCAGGACAACCGACGATTCGGATGGTTCGACGCATCGGTGTGGCCTACCACGAACCCCCGAGCGGGCGAAACTCGCGACGTCCCGGGGCGGACCGCCTTGGGCTCGGCCCGCTGGTGGTTACGGTAATGGGGACAATGAATGGAACCAGGAGACAATGATGGCCACGCACGACACCGACTACCGAGGACCGAGCCCCGTACACGAAGGAGACATGGGGGACGTCCTGCAGAAACAGGGCTACTCGCAGCAGGAGATCGCGAAGATGCAGCGAATCTTGGACGACGAGAACGCGCAGGGTAAGGACATCGAGCAGCTCCCGATGCCGATGCTGCGGAGTCACGCGCGAGCGCTCGACATCGACGCAGGCGAAGGGACGACGAAGAGCGAGCTCGTCGAGGCGATCCGAAGCGCCCGCAACTGAGGCACCCGCCTCGCACCACCCGCGGGTTGCGCATCCGCGCCGCGCCGCGGACCATGTCGCGGTGGAGAACGTCCGAGAACGTAGATACGAGGTCGACAGCAACTTCGACGGCTGGCGTCTCGACCGGTTCCTCGCGAACCGGATCGGGAGGCTGAGCCGTACCCGTGCGGGCGAAATCGCCAAGTACGGGGACATCTCGATCGACCCGCCGCGGAAGGTGAAGGCGGGGACGCGGCTGCGGTTGGGCGACGTCGTCATCCTTCGTGAGCACCTACCGCCCGAAACCGTCCAGTACGACGAAGTCTCGATTCTCTATCGCGACGAGGCGGTCGTCGCGCTGTCGAAGCCAGCGGGGATGTTGGTGCACGAGGCAGCATCCGTGCGCTTGAACACGGTTCAGATGTACCTGCAGAAGCACGGGTGGCCGGACGGCGAGCCGGCGCACCGGATCGATCGAGAGACGAGCGGCGTGCTGTTGTGCGCCGCGACGTCCGCCTGGGTCACTCCGCTGCGCGAGATGTTCGCGACCGCCCATCCTACGAAAGTGTATCGCGCGCTCGCCGTCGACCCGGAGGGCCGCTGGAGGCCGGGGGACGAACGAACGATCGAGATTCCTCTGAGGCTCGCCAGCGAGACGCGGCTCGGCCTTCGGATGGTCCGCGGAGATCTTCGGGCGGTGACCCACGTGAGTGCGAGGGAGCGGCACGGAGACCTGGTGGATCTGGAGGTGCGGATCGAGACCGGCCGACAGCACCAGATCCGCGTGCATCTCGCGATGGAGGGGACGCCGATCGCGGGCGACAAGCTCTACACCTACGACGATGCCTTCTTCATGGCGATCACCGACCATCCCGACGACGAGGAGTTGCGCTCACGGCTACCGTTCGAGCGCCACATGTTGCACGCTTGGAGGCTAGCGTTCCCTCACCCGGAAACCGGCGAGGAAGTGTCGGTCGAGGCGCCGCTGCCGAAGGGTTGGGGGGGAGTGAGGTCGGCGGCGAGACGACGGCACGAGGCCGACGCGGACTAGCCGTCGATGCAGATGCCGCTCCCCTGCCCGCCTGCAGTGCAGATGCCGGAGCAACAGTCACCGGCGAACATGCAGCTCTGGCCGGCCACCTCGCACGCACCGGGGCCGCCCGAACCGCTGCCGGTTCCGCCGCTCGTCCCGCCGCTACCGGTTCCCGTGCCGGTCCCTCCGTCCCCGCCACTTCCGCTTCCACTCGACTCGGGGTCCCAGTAGGTGCAGAGGAAGTCGCCGGAGACCGCGTGCGATCCCGGCCCCTGAATGGTGTCGCATGCCGCTCCGACGAGCTCGATACACTGCTTGGCCCCGTGGCAGGTCTTTCGATCCTGGTGGTAGATCCAGCCGTTGGGATCGTCGTACGCCACGACCTGTCCGTCGACCGTGACGGTCGAAAATTTCAGCAGGCCCGGGTCCACGACGGCGCCGTTGATGCGGAACGTGCAGCCCTGCGCCGCCTGGACGATGCCCTTGAGCTGATTCTTGAGCTGGTCCGGGCTGTTGGCCTGGAAGTAGGGCGCATTGGTCCCGCCCCCCACCGCGAGCCCCTTCCCGGCGTTCGCCATGTCCTGCAGGTGCGAGCGGCCGACCTCGTCGCCGACGGAGAGGACGACCGTCTCGATCCCGCGCTGGAACGCCTGTTGGGTCGCCGCGATCGCCTCGGGCTGACCGTTCTGCGGGTTCGGCACCGCACAGGTGTCTGGCTCTCCGTCGGTGGCCAGGAGCAGCAGCTTGCGGCCCTGATCCTGATGGATGTCGAACATTCGGAACGTGCTCTCGATCGCCTCGCCCGTCGGGGTGTCGTTCTCCGGTTCTGCGATGCTGAAGACGCGGTCGATCGGCTCGTAGTTGTCGAACTCCGGCCGAACGTCCTGAAGCTCGGGGCACGTGTTCCCTCGAGAGTACGAGGTGTAGAGCGCCATCCCGATGCGGAACGACGACTGCAGCTCGACGATCAGGCCGTCGACTGGGTCCATGAGTGCGTTGTATGCGGCCTCGAGCCGATTCATGCCGTTGCCGAAGCCCTCGCTCATCGAACCCGACTGGTCGATCAGGAGGACGACCGTAGGAATCGTGCGCTCGAGCGTAACATCGAGGTCCATGCAGACCGTCTGATCAGGCGTGCTTCCCCCGGAGCCAGACCCCGAGCCGTCGCTGGTCCCTCCCGTGCCATCGCCTCCGGAGCCAGTGCCCGTCCCGCCGGCTCCTCCCGTGCCGTCGCCGCCCGAGCCCGTACCGGTGCCGCCCGTTCCATCACCACCGCTACCGTCCCCGGTTCCGCCAGTTCCGCCGAGCCCTCCCGTACCATCGCCCCCCGTTCCGGTTCCGGTGCCGCCGGCGCCGCTGCCGTCACCGCCCGAACCGCTCCCGGTGACGAACGGATTGCCCGAGGGCCGGCAGTCGTGGTCGCAGTTTCCGCACGGCGTCGCGTCGGCGCAGACCCGGCCTTCGTTGTCCACGAACGGCTCGTCGCTCTCCTCCCCGTTGGAGCCCGAGGCCCTCTCCACGTCGTCGTTCATGCCGTTACTGGAACCACTCCCCGAACAAGCATCACCACAGCCGAGGGCGAGGGCGAGACAGCAGCCGAGGAGGAGCGAGGTTCTGGTGATGCGCATTTTCGTGGCCTTTCGCGGTTGGTTCGTCAGGACGCACCCAGCAGATGCAAGGGACGCGCCAGTCCGGGGAGGACCTGCGAGGCCAAAAACCGTTGGTTCCGAAGGGTTTTCATGGCATCGAGGCTACAGATCGCGGGGCATCCGATCCACGATCGCGGCGTCTACGCCACATGCGTCATTGGATGTCGACGGAGTACGTGAACGCCTTCGGCGAGCTGGTCAGCTTGTCGATGACGACGTAGTAATCGCCATCGGCGGGCACCTGAAACTCGAGCCTGTCCTCGAGGTCTTGCGCGGCGAGGCAGACGTTGGAGTCTCCGCACGTCTCCTGCACGAAGATGGCGTTGTCGTTGTCGTCGTTCGTCGAAGCATCGACGGTCACCGTCTCGCCAGCCGTGAGACCGCGGAGCAGCAGCACGACCTCCGAACCGGGGGTCGAGATTCCCTGGTCACCGTCCATCGAACACGACGCCTGACCTCCGAAATCGAGGGTCTCCGAGTAGGCAGACGTGTCCCCCGAGAGCGTCACCGGGCCATCGACCGCGTATGCGGTGGCGCACGAATCCCCTCCACAGCCGCCGCCTGCACACCCCGTCGCACACGCGTGACGGGCCTGCGACGTACCTCCCTGGCACACCAGGACGTCGTCACCGTCGCACGTCCGCCCTCCCGGCGGCGTGCATTGCTGTGCGGTGAAGGAGAGATCGAGTTCGAATGCCCCTTCGTCGATCCCGGCGTATGGTTCGACGACGAGCCAGTAGTCGATGCCCGGCTGCGCGACGAAGGGGAACTGTTCGTTGTCCGAACAGGTGAGGACCGACGCGGTGCTCTCGCAATCGCCCGTTCGAACTTCGGCGACCCAGTCGATGCCGGAGCTCGTCTGCAACACGGCGTCCACCCGCACGGCGGAGGGGACGGTAAAGCGGTAGGCCCGATCGGCACCCGAAAAGCCGTCGTCGGCCGCACACGTCGTCGTCAGCGAATCGCTGAAACCCGTGGTGTCCCCGGCGATCGTCACTGGCCCCGAGACGTCGAGCTCACCCAGGTCTTCGGCGTCGCGGCAGGCGACCCCGAGGTCGGCGAGGACGCAGACCCCCTTCACGCACATGCGGTCGGGTTCGCACTCGACGTCGGCGCAGGCATCGTTCGCCGCCGTCGTTCCGTTGTTGGTCGAGGTCGTCCCGTTGTTCGTCGGTGTCGAGGTCGTCCCGTTGTTCGTCCCGGTCGACGACCCGTTCGTCCCATCGTCGGGGATGACTCTGGGGCGATCGGGCTCGGGGCCGCAGGCGGCCGCGGCTACGAGGAGAAGAGCGGCGAACGGACGGCAAATCTTCGAAAGATCGTTCATGCCGCCATCCTTCCCGAACCCGAAGTGTCGGTCAATCGGACCACGCGGGCGTCGAGACCGGCTCACCTCTTTCGACGTGCGACCTCGCGGTCCTGCGCAGCCTTCGACATCGCCCAACTACAGATCGGGCAGGCGTCGAAGTCGTGGTTTCGGGCCGGGCAGTGCTCGCGACCGAAATAGATGATCTGCAGATGCCGGTCGTTCCAAGTCTCGCGCGGGAAGACCGCCCGAAGATCGTCCTCCGTCTTCCGAACGTCGTTCCCTTCCCGGGTCAAGCCCCAGCGTTGAGCCAGCCGGTGAATGTGGGTGTCGACCGGAAAGGAGGGGACGTCGTACCACTGGGCCATCACCACCGACGCGGTCTTGCGCCCGACCCCGGGCAGCGACTGCAATTCGTCGAGAGTGTCGGGGATCTCGCCGCCGTGCTCGTCGACCAGCATTTGCGCCATCTTCTTCACGTTCTTCGCCTTCGTCGGGGCGAGCCCGCAGGTGCGGATCGAAGCGAGGATGTCCTCGACCTCGAGCTCCGCCATCGCCGCGGGGGTCGATGCCTTCGCGAAGAGATCTGGAGTGCACATGTTCACTCGCGCGTCCGTCGTCTGGGCGCTGAGCATGACCGCCACGAGGAGGGTGTATGCGTCGACGTGATCGAGCGGGATCGGCGGGTCCGGGTAGAGGTCCTCGAGGATCGTTCCGATTCGGTCTGCTTTTTCCTGTCGTGTCATTGGTTCCGTCGTTTCCGGGGCTGGAGACGGCGCGAACCTATCAGAAACCGAGCGGGACCGGGACCTCGTCTTTCTTCTTCGGCTCCACCTTCTTCGCGGGAGCGGGTCGCTTCTTCTTCACGACCTTCTTCTCTTCGACGGGCTTCGGCTCCTCCTCCTCCTGCGCGACGAGGACCGGCGCGGCAGTCTTCCCTGGAGCGGCTCCCCACGTCGTGGGGGCCGGAGCGGTGGGCTCCTCGGAGCCGAGGTCGGGTTCGGTCGACGCGACCACTCGACCGGCGTCCGGCTCGCTAGCCTTGGCCGGAGGGTCCGATGGAGCCGAGGACTCTGTCGGCTCCGTCCTCGGTCGACTCGACGGGGACGTCCGCTGAACCCGAGCCGACTTCACGGGTGCCAGCGCGTCGGCGTTCTCGCTCTGGAGGAACCCGCGCCGAATCGAGTAGGCGACGGCGACTCCGGCGGCGATGCTGGCCGGGTCCGCGGTCGGCTGGGGCACCTCTTCGTCCTCGGGATCGGTCGTCGCCGGCGGTTCGGGGACGACCGCCGGTTCGACCGGTGGGGGCGCATCGATCGCGGCGACCTCGGAGGCTTCGGTTGTCACGGCCCCCCCGAAACCTCCCGAGAGCAACACCAGAGTGACGACCACCATCGCGACGACGCCGGCCAAGATCACGGCGAGCCAGAGGCCTCCGGATCGCCTCTCCGACTCCTCGGAATCAGGCGGCCGGAGGCTGGACGTCTTTCGGCGGGGGGGACCCGGTGCCCGCTCCGACGGTGCTCCGTCGGCGTTCGCGGCGTCTTGTCCGGTCCGGTTCCCCTGCGCGAAACTGGCCGTCAGGTTCGGATGCTTGGACGACAAGCGCGCGTGCAACGCCTGCAGCTTGGCCAGAAACACGTCGGTCGGGGGTCGGTCTTCGGCGTTCTTCCGTAGCGCGGCAGCGACGAGGTCCGCGAGCGAGGGGTCGACGTCTGGACGGAGCAACCGGACCGAAGGCGCGGGCGTATTGACGTGGTCGTACATGAGCGACGAGGCGTCGAAAGGGAGCTCGCCGGTCAAGAGCTCGTACATCGTGACGCCGATCTGGTAGACGTCCGTCCTCCCGGTCAGGTCACCGCCCCGAAGCTGCTCGGGCGCCATGTAGGCCGGGGATCCACGCACCTTGGTCCCGCGAACGTCGAGCTGCTCGAGCGAGCGGGCGAGGCCGAAGTCGATGACCACCAGCGTCCCGTCCGGCTGCAGCATCAGATTGCCGGGCTTGATGTCGCGATGAATCACCCCCTCCGAATGCAGGTACTCGATCGCTCGGACGAGCTGGATCATCAGCCTCAACAGTTCGAGCTGGTCGAACGACCCTCGCTCCGCGAGGAGCGTCTCGATGTTCTTCCCCTCCACGTATTCGAGCACCATCAGGACGTTGTGCTCCACGACGGAGACGTCGTGAACGCCGACGAGGTTATGGTGCGAGAGCGCCGCGAGGCTTCGCCCCTCGTCGAGAAAGATCGCGCGGGCCTCTTCGCTGTATCGGTAGGCCGCGCTCAGCATCTTGATGGCAACGTCCCGCGCCAGAACGGTGTCGCGCGCCTTGACCACGACGCCCATCCCGCCTCGCCCCAGGACCTCCATGAACTCGTAGCGGTCCCCGAGATGAATCTGGTCGCCGAAGAGGGGATCGGTCTCCCGACGCCCGATCTCGACGACGACGAGAGACGAACTCTCCCGCGGCTTCGCGACCTGCGAGCTCCATGAGTCCGCGTCTTCTACCTCGATCCTGGTCTCGTCGGTCAGTCGCCGATCGAGTTCGATCATCCCGTCCGTGTCGGTCACGAACTCGGACTCGAACCCTTCGATGCGCAGGCGGCGACCAGCGACGGGGGCCGAGTCTTTGATGACGAGAATCCGAGTGCTCATGCGGGGGTCTTCACTCCGACGAACCAGCGACGTCTTTGAAGCGGAGCGCGGTACCGACGGTCACGCTCCGAATCGCGGCGACATTGCTCCCCAGCACGATCTGCGAGTAGGCGACCTGAATCTCGATGCCGGGCACGGGGATGAGGAGCAATCCGCCCTCGACGGCGAGAATGTCTTTGTCGAGACGCAGGTCGAGGGGGGCGAGGTCTTCGGCTGCATCGATGTCGTCGGCCTGAAGATCGTCGCGCGTCGCGACGATCGTCTGTCCGATGACCTTTCCGTCGTTGACGGTATAGGCGCCGGACCCACCGGCGAAGAGAACGAAATGATCGCCGATGAACTGCCCGATCTTCGCGCCGCCGATCAACTGATGACCGGGCCCTCCGAAACGAAGCCGGAAGCCGGCGTCTAGCCGCGCGAAGGTGCGAGTCGGCGGAATGAAGACGCCGAACAGGATCGAGTCTTCCAGGTCGGCCTGGCCGTCCCCCAGGGCGACGTCGTCGGCGATCGCGCCGGTCTCTTCGTCGAAGGTCCCCTGCGGTGCGGTGTAGCCCGTCGGAACTTTCAGGCGAGTTTCGTTCGCGATCGCGACGGTGGATTTGATGAAGTTGTAGCGGCCGGTGAGGAACAGGTCGGCCGGGCCCAGCCGGCTCGCCGAAAAGTCGAGGACCGCCTCGCGAGCGGTGGCGAGATCGACGGTGTCCTCAGGAAGTGCCACGATCGCCGGGTCCGACGTGTACTGAACCGCCTTCGCGGTGAGCTCCGCCGCCACCTCCAACTTCGACGTGAATCCGTAGCGAAAGCCCGCTCGAAGCGTGCTCGAGGTGAACCGGCCGTCGAGCGGAAAGCTCTGGTAGGTCCCGTCGGGGAGAAACTCGTCCTCGGCGAACTGGAAATCGTACCCGAGCGTGAACAGCAGCTCGTCTTTCGGCATCGTCCACGGAGAGGCGGACGCCGGCATTGGGAGGAGGAACACGGCGAGAGCGGCGAGGGGCCAGAGGCAGCGTTGGCGCGAGATCACGGGCAGTCCTTGCGTCGTTCGAGCGAATTGGGGCAAATGGTTCCGAAGGGGTGTACGCGCGAGCAAGACGAACGGTTACACCAAGATCGGCGAACTCGTGCGCGACATCTCTTCGAAGATCGATTTCACGGATAGAGACGTCGAGAATTCCATGCCTCCTCGCCCCGCGTCCACTCCCAACGGTCGTGAATCCGAAACTCCCCCTGCTCCCAGAACTCGATGAGACGGGGGGAGACGACGTACCCGCCCCAGTGCGGGGGTCGCGGCACTTCGTCGGGAAACCGCTCCTCGAACTCGGCGAGCCGCTCTTCCATCTCGCCGTCGGGCCGGGGTTCGGACTGCTGGGAAGCCCACGCACCGATCTGTGACCCGCGAGCGCGTGTGGCGAAGTACTCGTCGGATGCCTCGTCACTCAGGCGGGAAGCGGTACCTTCGATCCGAATCTGTCGATCGAGGTCTCGCCAGTAGAAACTGAGAGCGACGTGGTCGTTGTTTCGGATCTCCCGTCCCTTTCTGCTCTGTCGATTGGTGTGAAAGACGAATCCTTCTTGGTCCCACGACTTCAAAAGTACGACGCGGCTCGACGGACGTCCGACCGAGTCGACGGTCGCCAGTGTCATCGCGTTGGGGTTCGTCGGAACGCGTTCGAGCGCCTCGGAGTACCAGGCGTCGAACCATCGAAACGGGTCGTCGAATTGAGGTGCGGGCATAAGCGAAGGACTCCTTCGGTTTCACGTTGGGCGAGCATCCTTATGGCGTTACCATTTTGGTGTCGAGGCGCAGAAAAGGTTTCGAACCTCGCGCGAACCCCGATGACGAACCGGTGGACGGACCGCCTCACCGCGACGACATTTCGAACGCGCAGCGGCCTCCATCAGGCGATCACAGAACATCTGAGACGAGCTTGTCGGTACCATGGGAACGCATGAAGAAGGCGACGTACTCACAAAGAAGAAGAGCAAAACCAAGAAACCGAAGCTCTTCAAGGTCGTCTTCCTGAACGACGATTACACGACGATGGAGTTCGTCGTGCGCGTTCTGGAGACGATCTTCAACAAATCACCGGCGGAGGCAGCGCAGGTCATGCTGCGGATCCACAACAACGGTGCCGGCATCGCAGGGGTGTACACCCGTGAGGTGGCCGAGACCAAAGTGGAGCAGACGATGGCCTGGGCGCGGCGAGACGGCCACCCCCTGATGGTGACGATGGAACCCGAATCGTAGGACGACCCGAATGATCCAGAAGGACCTCGAGATCGCGATCTACTCCGCCTTTCGCGAGGCGCAGGAACGACGCCACGAATACGTGACGCTCGAGCACCTGTTGTACGTGCTGTGCTTCGACAAGACGTCGCGCAACATCTTGAAGAAGTGCGGCGCATCGATCGAGCAGCTCAAAGAGGAGCTCGACGACTTCCTGCAGACGCGCGTCGAGAAGCTGCCGCCCGACCGCGAGATCGACCCTCAGCAGACGATGGCGTTTCGCCGGGTGATGCAACGCGCGATCTTGCACGTGCAGAATGCCGGACAGTCCGAAGTCGACGGTGGAAACGTCCTGGTGGCGCTCTTCAGCGAGCCGGACTCCTACGCCGTCTTCTTTCTGCAGAAGCAGGGGATCGACCGGCTCGACGTGGTGACCTACCTGTCGCACGGCGTGTCGTCCGACGAAGACGACTTCGTCCCCTCCGGGATGTGGAACGACCGCGACGAGGACGAAGACGGCGCGTTCGAGATGGAGGGCGACGAAGGAGACGTTCGCGGCGACCCTCTGAAGACGTTCTGCAGCGACCTCGTCGAACGAGCGCGCGAAGGTCACATCGATCCGCTGATCGGCCGCGACGCCGAGATCGAACGGACGATCCAGGTGCTCTCGCGCCGCCGCAAGAACAACCCGATCCTGGTCGGCGACCCGGGGGTCGGCAAGACCGCGATCGCCGAGGGGCTCGCCCGCCGCATCGCAGACGGCGAAGTGCCCGACGTCCTCGCCGACGCTACGGTCTTCTCGCTCGATCTCGGCGGGATGCTCGCCGGCACGAAGTTCCGCGGGCAGTTCGAAGAGCGGCTGAAGGCCGTAATCAAGGCGCTGGAGGATCACGAAGACGCGATCCTCTTCATCGACGAGATCCACACGATCGTCGGCGCCGGAGCGACGTCCGGCGGCTCGATGGATGCCTCGAACATCCTCAAACCGGCGCTCGCCAAGGGGACGCTGCGCTGCATCGGCTCGACCACCCACGAGGAGTTTCGCAAGAGCTTCGAGCGTGATCGCGCCCTCGCCCGGCGCTTCCAGAAGATCGACATCCTCGAGCCGACGCTCGACGAAACGCACGAGATTCTGAAGGGGCTCAAGAAGTACTACGAGGAGTTCCACCAGGTGGAGTACACCGACGAGGGTCTTCGCACCGCCGCCGAGCTCGCGTTCAAGCACATCCGCGATCGCGCGAACCCCGACAAGGCGATCGACGTGATCGACGAGGCGGGCGCTCGCAACCGCATCTACCGCGGGCCCGACGGTTCGAACGTCGTCGGTGACGCGGAGATCGAAGCGGTCGTCGCGAAGATCGCGCGGATTCCCGACATCAGCGTCGCCTCGAACGAGAAGTCGCGCCTGGCGGACCTCGGCGACGAACTGAAGAAGGTCGTCTACGCCCAGGACGATGCGATCGACGCGGTGGTCACTGCGGTGAAGATGAGCCGCGCGGGGCTGACGCGCCCCGACAAGCCCGTCGGCTCGTTCCTCTTCGCCGGCCCCACCGGCGTCGGCAAGACCGAGGTCGCAAAGCAGCTCGCGGCGACGCTCGGCATCGACTTCCTGCGCTACGACATGTCGGAGTACATGGAGCGTCACGCCGTGAGTCGCCTCATCGGCGCACCTCCCGGTTACGTCGGGTTCGATCAGGGCGGCTTGCTGACCGAGGCGATCCGAAAATCGCCGCACTGTGTGCTCCTCCTCGACGAGATCGAGAAGGCACACCCCGACATCTACAACATCTTGCTGCAGATCATGGATGCGGCGCGGCTGACCGACAACAACGGTCGGGAGACGGATTTCCGCAACACGATCATCATCATGACGACGAACGCCGGCGCCGCGGACATGGCTCAGAACGTCGTCGGATTCGGGAAGTCGGTCGACTTCTCGAAGGGGATGCGGGCGATCGAGAAGCACTTCGCGCCCGAGTTCCGCAACCGCCTCGACGCGACGGTGATGTTCAAGCCGCTCGCACCCGAGGTGATGCACAAGATCGTCGACAAGTTCATCGACGAGCTCGAGCTCCAGCTCGCCGACAAGCGGATCAAGTTCGTCCTCACCGAGGCGGCCAGAGAGTTCCTCGCCGAGGAGGGGTACGACGAGAAGCTCGGAGCACGTCCACTCGCCAGGGTCATCCAGGACAAGATCAAGCAGCCCCTTGCGAACGAGATCTTGTTCGGGGAGCTTCAAGACGGCGGCGAGGTTCAGGTCGACGCCGTCGACGGCGAGGTTCGGTTCGAGTTTTTCCCGCTCGAAGACGAAGAGTCCGAAGTGGCCCAGGACGGGGAGGAGCGGGCCGCCGATCAGGAAGAGTGAGGAAACACTGACCACGGTTGCGCGCCCGTTGCTGCGATCCTATAAGCAACGGCGACCGCCCTGACGAGGACAACCGTGGACATCTTCGAATACGCTTCCGACCTCTACTACGGCCGCCTCCACATGTGTCACGATCCCGAGTCGGGATTGCGAGCCATCGTGGCGATTCACAACCTGAATCGAGGCCCCGCGATCGGGGGTTGCCGTTTCATCGAATACCCTCACACCGACTCCGCGATCCGAGACGCGATGCGTCTGGGCCGCGGCATGACGTACAAAGCCGCGATCAGCCAGCTTCCTCACGGGGGCGGAAAAGCGGTCATCGTTCGACCGCCCGATCTCGACGCAGAGCAGCGAAAAGCGATCTTCGAACGCTACGCGGAGTTCGTCGATTCGCTCCACGGCGACTACATCACCTGTGAGGACAGCGGGACGAAAGTCTCGGACATGAACCTCGTGAAGAAGCATACCGACCACGTCCTGGGGTACGACCCCGACCAGGGCTCGTCAGGCGATCCCTCGCCCGTGACGGCGTTCGGCGTGCGGCGAGGGATTCAGGCTGCCGTGAAGCATCGCTGGGGCCGCGACGACCTCGAAGGACTTTCGGTCTCGATCCAGGGGGTCGGAAGCGTCGGGTACTACCTGGCCCGGGAGCTCCACGAGCTCGGCGCGAAGCTCGTCGTCACCGACATCAACGAGGAGGCGGTCCAACGCTGCGTCGACGAATTCGGCGCGACGTCTTCGTTCCCCGACGACATCTACGACGCCGACGTCGACATCTTCGCACCGTGCGCCCTCGGAGCGGTGCTCAACGACAGCACGATCCCCCGATTGAAATGCGAGGTGGTGGCGGGCGCGTCGAACAACCAGCTCGCCGAACCGCGTCACGGCTCGATGGTGAAAGAGCGAAACATCCTCTACGCCCCCGACTACGCCATCAACGCCGGCGGACTCATCAACGTCGCGCAGGAGTACGTCGGCTACGATCGCGAGGCGGCGCTCGACAAGGCGTCGGAGATCTACGACACGATGCTCGAGATTTTCGAGCGGGCGAAGGCGGAGAACCTCACCACGGATCTAGTCGCCGACCGTCTCGCCGAGGAACGATTCCTCGGAAAGACGTTGAGTTGATGTCTCATCCGCCGGATTCGGCGGTAGACTTGTCTTGCCCGTTGGGGGGCCCTATTTCTGTGCGACACGAGCGAGGGAGCACATGGCTAGTCTGATCTGCTCTAGCTGCGGAACCCGAAACGCCAGCACGCTAGAGCAGTGCCGGCGTTGCGGCGCCGTGCTGTCGGCGAAGTCGACCGCGCCAGGCACCCGCTCGACCTCCGAAGAGGATCTGCGAGGCGTCGTGATCGACGGAAAATGGCGCATCGAGGAGCCGCTCTTCGACGTCTACGGTTCGAGCCAGTTCGTCGGGCGCAACGTGGCGACGGGGCGCTCGGTTCTGATCAAGCGGCTGAGCCCGACGGCTGCTCGGGACCGGAGCCTTCGCGGGCGCTTCATCAAAGAAGCGAAGATCCTGCAGGCGCTTCAGCACCCCAACGTCGTCCGGGTCGTCGACGTGATCGACGACGACATCCCATCGCTCGTGATGAGCTACCCGTCCGGGGAGCCGATGACGAAGATGCTCGAGTCGTTGGAGCGGTTCCCGATGACGGTCGCGATCAGCTTCGCGTTCCAACTGATGGACGCGCTCGAGTACGTCCACGGGGAAGGGGTTCATCACCGCAACATTCGGCCCGCGAGCATCTACGTCGGCCCGGATCCCGCGACCGGGCTTCCGCTGGTCACGCTCACCGACTTCGGGATGGCGGGCTCGCGCTTCGACGAGAACGAGCCGAGCCAGCAGACGGGAACTCTGATGGGGATGCGCGTCGCCGACGCCCCTCTTCCCGTCGCCCCCTCGCCGTACGTCGCCCCCGAAGTGCTGGAAGACGAGTCCGACGCGCGAGCCGACATCTATGCACTCGGCGTGATCATCTTCCAGATGCTGACGGGGCGAGTGCCAGTCGGCCGCGGGATCGAGGACGCCGACAAGCTGGTGCGGGCGATCCGCGAACAGCCCCCGACGATGCTGCGGCTGCTGCGACCCGAAGCGCCCGACCGACTGTCTGCGGTGATCGGGCGGCTGCTCGCGAAGAGCCCCGACGATCGCTACCACGACGTGCAGCAGATGCGGCTCGCGCTCGCCAACGCCGACGTAGAACCGATGGTCCCCATCCCCGGCGGTCCGTTCCTGCGGGGCGCCCCCGACAACGACCCGGAAGGACGTCCCGAGGAGAAGCCGATCCGTGAAATCTCGGTCTCCGCCTTCTACCTCGACAAGAACCCGGTGACGGTGGGCCAGTTCCGCCGCTATCTCGACGCCACCGGGCTCGCCCCGCCGCCCGAGTTCGAGCGCTACAATCCGACATCTCGGTCGGCACATCCCGTGGTCCACGTGACGTGGGACGAAGCGAACGCGTACGCGCAATGGGCCGGCAAACGTCTCCCCACCGAAGCCGAGTGGGAGAAGGCCGCTCGCGGCACCGACGGTCGGAAGTTTCCGTGGGGAAGCGCCGCCCCCGACGCCTCGAGAGCGCACTTCGGCGGCCAGGAATCGACCGCTCCCGTCGGGCAGCGCCCGAACGGAGCGAGCCCGTACGGCGCGCTCGACATGGCGGGCAATGCGTTCGAGTGGGTCTCCGACTGGTACGGCCGTAGCTACTACGAGGAGAGCCCCGACGAGGACCCGACGGGGCCGGAGTCGGGCAAGAAGAAGGTGCTCCGCGGTGGGTCGTTCGTTCACGACCCCTTCGCGCTCCGCTGCGCCTGCCGCGGACGTTACGCCCCCGACGAGCGGCGTGCGAATCACTCGTTTCGATGCGCCTGGTCTCTGCAATGAGATTCGCCGCTCGCGGAGCGATGTTCGCCATCGTAGCCGCGAGTTCCCCCGCCGCCTTCGGCTGCAATCCGGACGAGTGCACCGCGGGTGCGCGTGAGTGTGACGGCAACGTCGCACGGACGTGCGTGACCGCGGGAACGAGCGAGCTCGGCGGCGTGAATGTGTGGGACGAGGCGGACTGTGGTCTACAGCACTGCGTGATTCCCTCCGAGCCGTCGGCGGGTGGCGCATTCTGCGCGCTGGACCCCGCCCCCGATCCCGCCTGTCCCCCGGAGCTGCGCGAAGCGGTCAGCGCGAGCCGTTGCATCGACGGCGACGTCGTCCGATGGCGCGCGGGCTACCGTATCGCAGTCCTGGAATGCGACGACGGCGCGTGCATCGACCAGACGACGAGCATGACCGATACCCCCTGTCCCTCCGACGCCTTCTGCAGCCCCCTCGCCGATCCCGATCCCCTGTGCGCCGACGGGCTCGTCAGCGTATGTGACGGGGAATCCACCCTCGTCTACTGCGCATGCGGATATCGGCAGCGTTCCAGCACGTGCGAACCCCCGACGGGCCGTTGTGTCGATATCGAGAACGGCGCCGCGGGGTGTCGAGAATAGGTTGAGGCGTGGGGCGTGAGGCTCGAGCCTCACCCCTCCTCGAGACCTTCGAACCGCTGGATCGAAAGGTCCAGGTACTCCTGGGACTGCTCGATGCCGACGTAGGTGCGGCCGTTGGCGACCGCGCTGAGGCCGGTCGTCGCCGAGCCCGAGAACGGGTCGAGGATGCGGTGCCCTTCGTCGGTCGAGGCGAGCACGATGCGGTCGAGCAATTGCATCGGCTTCTGCGTCGGGTGCTTGCCGTGCGTCTTCTCGGCTTTGCGCGGCGACATGATGTTCCACAGATTCTTCATCTGCTTGCCGCCGTTGTGCTCCTTCATCAACTGGTAGTTGAAAGTGTGCTTCGTCTTGTCGTCACGCCCCGCCCAGATGATCGTCTCGGTGCCGTGCGTGAAGTAGCGGCACGAGAGGTTGGGGGGCGGGTTCACTTTGAACCACGCGATGTCGTTCAGGATCTTGAACCCGAGCTGCTGCATCGCGTAGCCGATCGAGTAGATCACGTGCTGAGTGCCCGACACCCAGATGCTGCCGTTCGGCTTGAGCAGGCGCTGGCACTGCTCCAACCACTCGAGGTTGAACGCGTGGTTCTGTTCGGCGCCCTTCGAGCGGTCCCACCGCCCCTTGTCGACGCTGACCATCCGGCCCGATTTGCAGGTCACCCCGCCGTTCGACAGGAAGTAGGGAGGGTCCGCGAAGATCATGTCGAATTGCTCCGACTCCATCTCGGCGAGCAGCTCCAGGGAGTTGCCCTGGTAGAGAGTGAATCCGCGATCGTCGTGGTAGTACGGACGCGGGAGGGCGTCCGTTCGAAGTGCAACAGCTTCCATGCCGTACTCTATGTTTTCGCCGCATCCGTGCGACGGGCCGTCGGGGCCAGTTGCGGAGCCGGACACCATGGCAATCCATTGCGGGCGTCGGTAACTCCTTGAACAATCCGAACGTATGACGGGCTGATCGGTCGGGCAAAAAAATCGGCGCGGTGCGCGTGCGCTGATAGGCCGCAGGCGGAAAAACTTCGGGGTCCAGGGGAGAATCCCCTGGTGGGTTTGGGCGAAGCCCAACGGCCCCCTTTTCCCACCGCGTCGCGAAAACCGTGGGGCTTTGCCCCACCGGTCCTCGCGCAATGCGCACCGTTCTAGAACTTCGCGTCGACTTCGAGGGCGTCGCGCAGCAGCGCTTCGTACTCGTAGCGAGGGATCTCTTTCGCGCCGAAGCGCTCGAGGTGCGGCGTCATGAACTGCGTGTCGTGGAGGACGAAACCGCGCTCTTCGAGATGCCTGACGAGGTGCACCATGCAGACCTTCGAGGCGTCGCTGACGCGGTGGAACATCGACTCGCCGGCGAAGAGCCCCTGCAGCGCGACGCCGTAGAGACCGCCGACGAGCTCTCCGTCCTGCCACGCTTCGACGGAGTGGGCGAACCCGAGCTCGTGGAGGTCGACGTACGCCTGCAGGATGCCGTCGGAGATCCAGGTCCCCTCGCCGTCTCCGCGAGGCTCGGCGCATGCGCGCATCACGTCTTCGAACGCTGTGTCGAAGCGGATGTCGAACAGCTCTTTGCGAACGGTCCTTCGCAGCGTCTTGCTGACGTGGAAATCCTCGAACGGGATGATCGCGCGCGGGTCGGGCGCGTACCAGTAGACGTTCCACCCGTCCTCGCGATGCGCCATCGGGAAGATTCCCTGGGCGTATGCGGTCACCAGCATCTGCGGCGACGGACGTTTGAGTTGGTGGGGATGAGACAAGGTCGCACCGGTTCGTCGGAACTCTCAAGATAGCGGCGAAACGACCCGTCGCAAGCTACGCACCACCGACGTCGCTCGCTACGCTACCTTCCACGACGTAGCTATAGCCTCGCCACCCGCGCTCCTTCCACACCCGCAGGACCGCGTCTTCGTTGCCCGGCGCGATGGCGATGGCGCACCCTCCTCCGCCCGAGCCGGTGAGCTTCGCGCCGAGGGCCCCCACCTTGCGTGCGGCATGGCACGCATGGTCCAACTCGAGGGTCGAAACGCCGAGCGCGGCGAGCAGGCCGTGGTTGATGTTCATGAGGTCGCCGACGCTCTCCCAGTCGCCGGCCTCCAGCGCGTCGACGGCGAGCGCGGAGACGGTCCCGATCGACTCGTCGATCGAGAAGCAGACCTCGGGTTTTCGGGTGTGGAGGTCGCGAACGTTGCCGACCATCTCCGCGGTCGACGCGGTACCCGCCGTCCGGCAGACCAGGATGCGGAACGGTTCGACCCTCAGCCCGCGGATGATGGGTCCCTCCGGCGTCTTCCGAAACTCGAAGATTCCCGCGGTCGCGGCGGCGGCCTGGTCGATCCCCGATGGATTGCGGTGAAACACTGTCTCCGAGGCTCGCACCGCGTCGTCGACCGCCGAGTCGTCGCCGACGAAGGCGGCGAGCGCACGCGCCACCGCCGTGGCGAGCGCCGCCGAGCTACCGAGGCCCGCACCCGAAGGGATGTCGAGCGTGGCGCGAACGGCGATCGGTGTCTTCAGGTCGAACGCGCCCAGGATGGCGCGGAAAGCATCGGCGAGCTGCTCGTCGTCGCGGTCGGTGACCTGCGAGACTTCCTTGCCCGACTTTCCGTCGAGCAGCCGCAGCGTGTTGGAGTCGGAGGGGCTGGCCGCGGCGGAGACCCCGCGTTCGAGGCCGGCCGCCACGGCCGGGTGTCCGTAGACCACGGCATGCTCCCCGAAGAGGATGACCTTCCCCGCCCCTTCACCGGCGATCTTTCGGGTCGTCTCCATTCGAAGCGCGCGCTCCCACGTGGTGGTCGATCAGAGCGTCGACCAGACGTTGCCGCTCTTCACTTCGAGGACGATGTTCTCGGGGAGCGAATCGCCGTGCTTTTCGGCGTACTCTTGCGCGACCTGGAACTCGGCCTCGTCGTAGAGGCAGAGGATCGCGTGGCGGAGCGACTCGCTACGCGGCAGCTCTTCCTGCGTGATCTTGAAGAAGAGCTCCACGAACTCCGCGAGCGGGAACTTCCCGAGGCCGACGCCGAGTGCCGGAAACGCGATCGACTCGAGACCGAGTTCTTCGGCGAGGTCGTACACGTTCAAGAGGCTGTTCGTGATGAGGCGTCGGTCGACCTTCTTCTTGCCGATGATCGAGACGTGGATCACGCGCTTGACGCTCAGTCCCCCCGGCTCGGTGTCGAAGGCACGACCGAGGTCGAGGCGGTTGCCGGGCAGGTTGGTCCGCGCCGTGTGGAGCTTCTGCTGGAAATCGGGTCCGGCACGGCGCGCGATGAGCTCGCTCACGCCGCTGCCGAGGATCAGTCCGGTGTTGGACGGGTTGACCACCGCGCCGTCGCGAAGCTGCAACAGGCTGATGTCACCGTACGTGACGGTGAAATGGCGCGGCGTCTGGTCGACCTCTTCTTCCCACTCTTCCGATGATTCTTCGATCATGTCTCTCACAATTCCTTGGGTTTACGCGCGGTGCCTGTATGGCACAGATCGCGCGTAGTTCACAGTCCCCGCGAAACGATCTCCTGTACGACGAAGCTCGCGACTTCCGATGCGGTGGTGCCTGGGCCGAAGCCCGCGTCGAAGCCGAGCTCGAGGGCGAGCTCGTGGGTGATTCTGGGTCCGCCGGCGACGATGACGAGGCGATCGCGGATTCCCTCGGCCTCGAGCATGTCGACGAGTTCGGACAGATTCTTGATGTGGACGTCCTTCTGCGTGACGACCTGCGACACCAGCAGTGCGTCCGCCTCCTTCTCGACGGCCTCGGCGACCAGGTCCTCGTTGAGCACCTGCATCCCGAGGTTGTATGCGTCGATCATCGGGTAGCGCTCGAGCCCGTACTCGCCGGCGTACCCCTTCATGTTCATGATGGCATCGATGCCGACCGAGTGCGCGTCGGTGCCGGTACAGGCGCCGAGGATGACCACCTGACGCCCGATGCGGGAGCGAATGTATTCGTTGACCCCGTAGAAATCCATGAGGTCGGAGTCGACCTTCGCGACCTTGATCGAGGTGTAGTCGACGCTCGACTCGAGCCGACCATAGGCGATGAAGTAGCTGTAGCCGTCGCCGAGATCCTTGCTGTGGTAGATGCGCGGATCGACGAGGTTCATCGCCCGGACCGTCTGTCGAGCGGCCTCGACCGCCTCGGGTCCGTACGGGACCGGGAGCGTGAACGAAAGTTGCACCTGGCCGTCGTCGAGCGTGTCGCCGTACGGACGTACGCGTTCGAGATCGGGCGGTGTCGCGCCTGTTCTTCCGGAGATCGTCATCGGTTCAAGACGTGGCGTGGCGGGCGGCGAGCTCGACGTAGTGGAGCGCGGACTCGTCGATCGCGGCGCGCTCTTCTTCTGTGAGCTGGCGCACGACCCGGCCGGGCGATCCGAGCACCAGGCTCCCTTCGGGGATGCGTTTGCCAGGGGTCACGACCGCGCCCGCCCCAATGAGGCAGTACGGTTCGACGTGCACCCCGTCGAGCAAAATCGCCCCCATCCCGATGAGGCAGTGGTCTTCGACCGTGCAACCGTGAAGGATGGCGCGATGTCCGACGGTGACGTCGTCGCCCACGGTCGTCGCGTGCTCGCCCGACGTCACGTGGATGACGGTGAGGTCCTGAATATTCGTCCGCTCGCCGATGCGGATCGGCATGACGTCGCCGCGAAGGACGCAGCCGTACCAGACGTTGGCGCCCTCCCCCATCTCGACGTCACCGATGACGTCGGCGGAGGGCGCGACCCATGCCCCGTCGCGAAGACGAGGCCGCATGCTCTCGAAAGCTCGCTCGGTCATTCGTCGTCTTCGTCGTCGGCGTCCGAGTCGTCGGCGTCCGAGTCGTCCTCTTCGTCGAAGAGCTCGCCGTACTTGTCGAGCTTTCCGAGCACGTCGCCATCTTCGCCGTCCTCGTCGTCGGACTCCGCTTCGTCTCCCTCCGAATCAGCGGCGAACGACGGGTCGGCCGCGACCTCCGACTCCACGTCGGCGATGTATTCTGCCGCGTCGACGGGCTCGTCGTCGTCATCGTCACTCGGAGCGGCGATGCCGACGGCGCCGTGCTGCATCGGATCGCGCAGGAAGACGAAGCCGCCGCGCTTGTCGAGGATCTCCATCACCTCTTCGGCCGCATAGATGTCGGCGAGGATTTCGTCGATCGAGTCGTAGCGGTCGTTCGCGTCGTCCATCGACATGCGGTCGAAGATGTCGTCGAGCGTGCGCGGAATGTCGGGGAAGAAGCTCGAGGGCATCGGCGAGCGGCGCCCGGGAACTTTGCCGGTCAGCATCTCGTAGAACATGATCCCGAGCGAGTAGATGTCGGTCTTCACGCTCGACGAGTTCGGGTCACGGAACTGCTCGGGGCTCATGTAGGCCACGGTACCGACGCCGACGTAGACCTGCGTCGCGCCGCGGTTCGCGTCGAGCTCGGCGACGCCGGAGATGCCGAAGTCGGTCACCAGCGCGTTGCCGGCGTGGTCGAGGACGACGTTCTCGGGCTTGATCCCACCGTGGGTCACGCCGTGGTCGTGCGCGGTGTTCAGAGCGTGCAGAATCTGAAGGAAGTACTTCAGCGCGATCTGCAGCGGCGGTCGCTCGGGGGTGTCGATCAGTCGGCGCAGGTTCCCGTTGGGCGCGTACTGCATCACGACGAACGGGAACTGCGCGTCCGTGTCGATGTCGATGACCTGGATGATGTTGGGGTGCAGCAGCCGCGACTGGGTCTGCACGATCTCGGTGAACCGCTCGACGATGTCGGAGCGTTGAACGCCGGCGAAAACATCGAAGATCTCTTTGATCTCCTTGACGGCGACCAGCCTGTCGAGCTTCGTCTGGCGGGACTTGAAGACGGTCCCCATGCCGCCGCTACCGATCTCCTCTTCGCGTTCGTAGAGACTGCCGCCGGAACTGCTCGTCGCGCCGCCCCCTCGCGAGCCGACGGACGGCTGATTCTGGGTTCCGAGTCGACGAGACGAAAAGTCCTGGTTGGCCATGTCGGTTCCTGATTTTGCTGGAGTCGGTTTTGCTGCTGGAGCTTCTTTTGCCGGTGCGGCGTCCTTCGGGGCTGCGGGTGCCGGCTGTTTCGGGGCCGGCTCCTTCTGGGGCGGTTCGATCGGACGCGGCGTTTTCGGACCCGCAGCGACGGGGTCGTCGTCGAGCGAGTCGAGATCGGGGCTCGTCCCGTCACCCGGCGGTGGAGGCGTGTCCTCGGCGTCCGGTGGAAGGCTGAATCGCCCTGCCTGCGTGTGCTCGTTGGCGTCGTGAACTTCGGAGACCTCGTCGAGCACGAAGTCGAGATCGACCTCCGAGATCGCGTCGAGCAGGTCGTCCACGCTCTGCATCGAGGTGTCGTCGCCGCCCGAGTCCTCTTCGAGCTGATCGGAGAACGCCGCCATCGCCTGCGTCTCCCAGATCGTCGAATCTTCGATCGCCGCGTGTCCGGCTTCCGATACGTCAATCCGATCGGCGCCTCGATCATAGGAGACGTAGCCGTGGTCCTCGAGGAATCCGATGTACCGCAGCGCGTGCAAGCGGAGCTCCCCGGCCCCTGCCTGGACCGCTTCGTAACTCGCGCGCCCGGAGGCCTCGGATTCGCTCGCCGCCGCAGACACGATCCGACGCAAGTCTTCGAGGACCAAATCGATCGAAAGTGCGGCGTTCGCGGCCATGAAAGTCCAACTCGAGGGAATGCACAGAAGCTACCCCACCGGCAGCGAATCGTGCAATCGAAACCCTCGCGCAGGACGATGAGAGCACCGCGATCCGGGGGCTCTGGTCACGCTGACGGGTCAGCCTGGCCGCGTCATCTCTTCGGGTCGGACCGCGGCGTCGAACTCCTCGCCGGTCATGTAGCCGAGCTCGACGATCGCCTCGCGCAGCGTCGACTTCTCCTCGTAGGCCTTCTTTGCGACCTTCGCGGCCTTGTCGTACCCGATGTGCGGATTGAGCGCGGTCACCAGCATGAGCGAACGCTGCAGGTTCAGTTGAATCTGCTCGCGGTTCGGCTCGATGCCGCGCGCGCAGTGCTCGTCGAACGACCGCATCGAATCGGCGAGCAATCGCGCGGACTCCAGGACGTTGTGGATCAGCATCGGCTTGTAGACGTTGAGCTCGAAGTTGCCGCTCGCCCCGGCGAACGTGACCGCTGCGTTGTTCCCCATCACGTGCGTGCAGACCATCGTGAGGGCCTCGGCCTGCGTCGGGTTCACCTTGCCCGGCATGATCGAAGACCCCGGTTCGTTCGCCGGGATGACGATCTCACCGATGCCGCAGCGCGGACCGCTCGCGAGCCAGCGGACGTCGTTCGCGACCTTGAAGAGGGACGTCGCGAGCGTGTTCAGCGCTCCGTGGGCCTCCACGATCGCTTCCTTGCCCGCGAGGAGCGCGAACTTGTTCGGCGCCGGGACGAAGTCGTAGCCCGTCTTCTTCGACAGCGCTTCGCACACCTTCTCGGGGTAGCCCTCTTTCGTGTTGAGCCCCGTGCCGACCGCGGTACCGCCGATGGCGAGCTCGAGGAGAAGCTCGGTCGCCTGGTCCAGCGCCCGCATCGAGTAGCGGATCTGCGCAGCCCAGCCCGAGATTTCTTGGCCGAGCGTCAGCGGCGTCGCGTCCATCAGGTGCGTCCGGCCGATCTTCACGACGTCGTCGAACTCTTTCGCCTTCGACTCGAGCGTCGTCGCGAGCTCGTCGGCCGCCGCGAGGACGTTGCTCTGAATCTGATCGACCGCCGCGACAGCGGAAGCCGTCGGGAAGCTGTCGTTCGTCGACTGCGACTTGTTCACGTCGTCGTTCGGGTGCACCGGCGACTTCGAACCGATCTCACCGCCGAGGATCTCGATCGCGCGGTTCGCGATCACCTCGTTGGTATTCATGTTCGTCTGCGTTCCCGAGCCCGTCTGCCACACGACGAGCGGGAAGTGGTCGTCGAGCTTCCCTTCGATCACCTCACCGGCCGCCTTCTGGATGGCGTCCTTCTTCTTCTCGTCCAGCAATCCCAGCTCGAAGTTCGCCTGCGCCGCCGCGTACTTCACCAGGCCCAGGGCCTTGATCATCGGCCGGGTCATCCGCTGGTCGCCAATCTTGAAGTTCTCTTTCGAGCGCTGCGTTTGCGCCCCCCAGTAGCGGTCGGCGGGGACTTCGATCTCCCCCATGCTGTCGCGTTCGATTCGGGTGCTCATCTGTGCCTCTTCGAGTGTCGGAAACATTGCGAGTGATAGCCGACACGCGCGGGGATGTCACCCAACCGGATCGCGGCTCGCTCTTCTGGCGACCGGCTCGCTTTGCTCGCCACCCTGGGAGCGAAGCGAGCCGGTCGCCAGAAACACGAGCCACGTCTGTAAGTTCCCGGTGGCCGTCTGGATTTCCGGGCTACATTGAGCTAGTAGGTGTGTGTACTACCTGTACGACAGTGTAGGAGGAGGTGGTCGTGAAAAATGGATGGATGAGTGTATTCGTAGCGGGGGCACTTCTGGTGTCGACGCAGGCCTTCGCGCACACGTTCGACGACATGTGTGCTCCGCTCACCGAGCATACGCCCGGGTTCGACAACCCGAACGTGATGCTTGTCGTGGACAAGTCGGGCTCGATGAAGACCGAGATGTCGCCGGGTTGGAGCCGCTGGCGCACCGCGACGGCCGTGATCGGAGAAGTGACGACCGACCTCGAGCGACCAGGGCCTTGCCCGACGCCGAACGACGCGAGCTGCGATCCAGTCCGTTGGGGCCTCGGCTTCTTCAGCTCGTCGGCCCGCCTCGAGCTCGAGCCTGCCGAAGACACCTCCGCCGAAATTCGACGCATCCTCGGGGACACCGTCCCCAGTGGCGAGACGCAGACCCACACCGGCGCGAACCTCCTCGTCTCGTCGGTCCGGCTGAGGGACGGAGATCGACCGCAGGTCGGCGTCATCGTGACCGACGGAGCGCCCGACCTCGCCAACACCGCGCGACAGGCGGTGCGTCACATCTGCACGGCGCGAACCCGGGCGTCGGGTCCGGTCACCACCTACACGGTCGGCTTCGGCCCCGGGTCGAACCAGGCCGTCAACGGTTTCATGGCGGCAGCGGGCGGGACCGGCCAGTGCTGCGAAGGCGCGGCATATCCGTGCGGCGCTGCGGAAGAGGTCGACCCGTGTGACATGAGCGCGACCGAGCTCGCCAACGCGATCCTCGACACCGGCGCCGACGACTCGACCTACATCAACTCGCGCTACAGTTGCGGCGGTTCGCTCGAGGCCTCGAACGGCCGCGCGTTCAAAGCCGCGCTCCTCGACATCACCGAAGAAGCGGCTTGCACTTTCGACCTCGACATCCCCGCCGACTACCCTGAGCCCTCCGCCTCGACCGACCCCGACGCGACCTGGGTCGAGATGGGCCACGTACTGTACGGCGACGTCCGCCTCCCCTTCTGCGCTCCCGGCGACACCGACTGCGGACTGGCCGGCACGTTGCAGGCGCTCGGCATTCCCACCTCGGAGGCGTCGGGGTACGCCTCGGAGGGATGGTACTTCGCGGACACCGCCCGGACGAAGGTGCGACTGTCGAGTCGGCTCTGCGGCGAGGTTCAGTCGCGACGGGTCGAGAAAGTGCGCACGCAGGTCGCGTGCGTCTGCCGGCTCACCGGCGAGGCCTGCACGGTCACGATCGACGGCTTCACGAACGAGCAGTTGCAGAACATGCGCTGCGGCGCTGGCGTCTACGAGTGCGTCCAGGGCGTCGACGTCTGCACCAGCCTCTACGGACCGATGCCCGAGATCTGCAACGGCATCGACGACGACTGCAACGGCAACACCGACGACATGAGCGACAGTTGGGACCGGCCGGAGTTCCAGTCGGCTGCTTACGATCTCCCCGCCGACCGCGCGGGGATCGACTGCCAGCAGCTCGACGTCTGCGTTTGCCCCGCCGGCACCAGTGACCAGGTTTCGGGTACCGACGCGGCGAGCTTCTTCGACTCTTGGTCGGGAGCATGCACCTGCGGCGAGGGCCTCGCGGATGGCCCGATGTCGACGATGGACCAGCCGACCACGGAGCTTGACGACGGGTTCGCCGAGGACAATCAGGCGGCCTGTTCCGCTGCGGGCACCAGGGGAGCAGGAGGTTCCCTCTTGCTCCTCCTCGTCGGGGCCGCCATGATGCGCCGGCGGCGCCGCGACTGAAAGCCGCTGCACCACGGATTTGCGCTCTTTCGTGACGCGGCTTCCAGCCGCGTCGAGGCGGCGCGAACACCTCTCGACCAGGAACGGTCATGGCATTTCGAGGGCTCGAGCTCGACCCCTTTCAACAACAGGCGATCGATCACATCGAGGCGGGACGCTCCGTCCTCGTCGCCGCTCCCACCGGGACCGGCAAGACCCTCATCGCCGACTTCCTCATCGACAAGCTGCTCGCCGAAGACGGCCACGTCGTCTACACGGCGCCGGTGAAAGCCCTGTCGAACCAGAAGTACCGGGAGTACGTCGAACAGTTCGGGCGGGAGAAGGTCGGGCTGGTGACCGGCGACATCGTCATCAACCCGTACGCCCCGCTGCGGATCATGACGACCGAAATCCTGCGCAACATCCTGCTGCAAGACCCCGTCGACATCCACGAGGAGGACGACAAGACGTCTACCTGGACGCCCGGCACCGCCCGTATCCGTGACATCGACCAGCTCAAGGCGGTCGTCATCGACGAGATTCACTTCGTCGACGACCCCGAACGCGGGACCGTCTGGGAAGAGCTCCTGATCTACCTGCCGAACGAGATCCGAATCCTCGGCCTCTCCGCGACGCTGTCGAACCTTGAGCAGTTCGCGGACTGGTTGTCGGAGATCCGCGGCGCGAAGGTCGAGGTGGTCCGGGAGAACAAGCGCGCGGTACCGCTGAAGTTCTGGCTCGCGAACGCTTCCGAGGGCCTGGTCGACGAGAAGGACTTCGAGGACACGTACCGAAAGTGGAAGAAGGAGAAGAAGAAAGAGGGAAACCGCGACGACGACGGCGGTGGGCGCGGACGACGGGGCGGAAGAGGTGGACGCGGCGGAAGAGGTGGACGAGGCGGACGAGGCGGCAGTGGTCGCGGCCGAGGCCGCGGTCGCGACGACGGCGACGAGACGACCGGGCATTTGGAAGTCTTCCGCGCCCTGGGCCCGAAGCAGTTCCCGGCCCTCTACTTCATCTACAGCCGCAAGCTGACTGAGAAGCTCGCGTTCGCGCTTTCACGCACCGACGTCGGCGAGCGAATCGGCGGGCGCGCGGACAGGCGCGAGATCGAGAAGCGACTCGCTCGCTTCGACGACGAGTTTCCCGGCGTGCTCCGCCCGATGACGCGGGCCGCGCTCCGCAAGGGAATCGCCTACCACCATGCCGGACTGCACGTAGCCCTCAAGGCGCTGGTCGAGGAGCTCTACGAAGCGCGGCTCATCGAAGCGCTCTACTGCACGTCGACGTTTGCTCTCGGCATCAACATGCCGGCGCGAACGGTCATCTTCGACAGCCTCACCAAGTTCAACGGCGTGGAGATCGTGCCGCTCACGGTCCGCGAGTTCATGCAGATGGCGGGCCGCGCCGGACGCCGCGGCATCGACACCGAGGGCGACGTCGTCGTGAAGATGGACCCACAGGACTGGCGCGAAGCTTCCGAGATCTGGAAGGTCGTCACGAGCGGAAAACCCGAGCCGGTCGAGTCCTCGTTCAACCTCAGCTTCAATTCCGTCGTGAACCTCCTCGACCACTACCCCGAAGAGAAGATCCGGGTGATCCTCGAGCGGTCGTTCCGCGCCTTCCAGAACCGCGAGTTCGCCGAAGACCTCCGCGAGAAACTCGACCAGCGCGCCGAGGAGACCGACCTCAGCCGGCGCGAGAAGAAGCAGGTCGCCGCCTGGCGCCGCGAGCTGATGGAGGCCTCGCGCCCCCGTCTTTGGGAGCAGTTTCTCCGCAAGGTGACCTTCCTTCGCACCCACGGCTACCTCGGCGACTCGAACGAGCTCTTCGCGCCAGCCAAGATCCTCCAGCGGATCCAGTTCACCGAGATCTTCGTCACCGAGCTGATCCTCGAGGGCGTCCTCGAAGACCTCGAAGACGACGAGCTCTTCGGCGTCTTCACCGGCCTCGTCCAGACGCTCCCCCGAACGGCCAAGGTCCGAAAGCCTCGCGACGACCGGTGGTGGGGAATCTTCGATGCGGTCCAGGCGGTCCATCAGTCCAAGGTCGTCTACGACTCCCAGCTCCTGACCGGCCAGGAAGTCCATTTCGTCCCCGCTCTAATGCCACTCGGCGCGATGTGGGCGAACGGCGAGTCGCTCGAGACCGTGCTCGACGAGATCAACAACCCCACCGACCTCTCCGGCGACATCGTCGGCGCCTTCCGCCGCGCCAAGGACCTCGTCGGCCAGCTCCGCGCCGTCTACCACGAAGACGCCGAACAACGCGCCCGCCTCACCGCCCTCATCCGCCGCGTCTCCCGCGACGAAGTCGAAGTGATTGATTAGCGGAGCAAAGCTCCGCTAATGGGGGA
>CAYPJU010000053.1:0-43576 GCA_964411125.1 uncultured Bradymonadales bacterium
GCCTGTCGCCTGTCGCCTGCCGCCTGTCGCCTGCCGCCTGTCGCCTGTCGCCTGTCGCCTGTCGCCTGCCGCCTGTCGCCTGCCGCCCCCTGCCGCCCACCGCGATTGCGGCGCATCGCGAACGGTCGTACCGTGTCAGGGCCCTGTCACGGAGTAGTACGATGAAGAGGACAATTGCAGTTGGTTTCGCCGTCCTGGCCCTCGCCGCGTGCGGAAACGCCACCCCCGACAAGGACTCGAACAACGGATCGTCGGGATCGAACAACGGCTCCGCCGGCTCGAACAATGGAGGCCCGGCGAACAACGGCGTCGGTACCTCCAACAACGGCGTCGGAACCTCGAACAACGGCACGACGCTCGCGCCGGCCAACAACGGGGTGACCGCGGGGACGAACAACGGGACGACGGGTGGGACCAACAACGGCACGGTGCCCGCGTCCTGCGAGGAACGTCAGCTCACGGCGTGCTTCCAGAACTCGGACTGTGCAGCGGACGAGCGCTGCGACAACGTGAACCCAGGCGGGATCGAGATCGCCTGCTGCGTCGTGGGGCCGCGAGGCACCGGCCAGGTCGGCGACATGTGCACCGCGGAGAGCGATTGCGAGAGCGGCATTTGTATCGCCCGAAACGACGATCCCGAGATCTGCTCGCAGGAGTGCGAAGGACCCGACGGTTGCCCGGGCAACCTGGAGTGCAACTCCTTCCTCGGGCTCTGCGTCACCCCTGACATGTGACCACGGCGGCGAGCGCACCGCGTCGCTCAGATCTTCCGGTAGATCGTGCGCGTCGCGATTCCGAGCAGCTTGGCCGCCAGCTTCTTGTCCCCATCGGTCATCCGCAGTGTCTCGTGGATGACCCGCCGCTCGATCTCGTCGAGCGACGTCCCCAGCGGGATGTTGAGCGACCGCGCCTCCGACGGGGTCGAGGACACGGAGTCGGGAAGATCGTCGGTGTCGATGACCCCGTCGCGATCGAGCACCACGGCGCGCTCGACGACGTTCTCGAGCTCGCGCACGTTCCCCGGCCACGTGTATGCCTTCAAGGCCGCCAGGGCATCGCTCGAAAACCCGTGAATCTCGCGGCGGTTCTTCGCGCGGTAGCGCTCGAAGAAGTGGTCGGCGAGCAGCGTCACGTCTTCTCGACGGTCCCGCAGCGGCGGAATGTGGAGGTTCACGACGTTGAGGCGGTAGTAGAGATCTTCGCGGAAGTTTCCGGCGCGAAGCTCCTCCTCGAGATCGCGGTTCGTCGCGGCGACGACCCGAACATCCACGCGCGTCGGGGTCGTCGACCCCAGCCGGTCGAACTCCCCTTCCTGTAATGCTCGGAGCAATTTCACCTGCACCTGCGGCGAAAGCTCGCCGATCTCGTCGAGGAAGAGCGTCCCTCCGTCGGCGGCCTCGAACTTTCCGATCTTGCGCTCGTTCGCGCCCGTGAAGGCTCCCTTCTCGTACCCGAACAGTTCGCTCTCCAGGATCGACTCGGGGAGCGCCGCGCAGTTGATCGCGATGAACGGCTGGTCGGCGCGCTCGGAGCGTTCGTAGATCATGCGTGCGAAGAGTTCCTTGCCCGTCCCCGACTCGCCTTCCAGCAACACGGTGACGTCGGTCGGCGCGACCTGGGACACGAGGTCGAGAGCCTGGCGCAGGGCGTCGGACTGGCCGACGATGCTCCGCTCGCCGCGCAGCTCCGCGATACGAGCCTTGAGCGCGCGGTTCTCGGCGACGAGCGCCTGTCGTTCGAGCGCCTGTCGCGCGACCTTCAGAATGTTCGCGCGCTTGATCGGCTTGGTGATGAAGTCGTATGCGCCCTCCTTCATCCCTTGGACGGCGCGCTCGACGGTTCCGAATGCGGTCATCAGGACCGTCTCGGTTTCGGGACGCAGCGTGCGGACGATCTTGAGGAGATCCATGCCGTCGAAGTCGGGCATCATGAGGTCGGTGATCACCAGATGGACCGGATGCTCTCGGATCACGTCGAGCGCCTCCTCACCACCTTCCGCGGTGTAGACCTCGTAACCCTCCTTGGTGAAGACTCGTTCGAGCGTCTTGAGGTGGGCGACCTCGTCATCGACCAGCAAAATCGTTTCCATGGCGGATGGCCTCTCGTCAGCGGAATGCGCGCGGTGGGTGAGCGTACTCCTCGTAACTCGATTCGGCCCGGCGCAATTCCTAGCAGTGACTGCATTTGCCCCGGCGGCGGCAGTCACGCTACACTCCCACCGAGGCCCTGTCTCCCAGCATCGTTTTTTCACCATTTCGGTCCGTCATGGCCAAGCTCTCCTACGTCGACGTACGCGGTCGCCTTCACGAACTCGCGCTCGGTGCGTTCAACACGCTTGGACGCCACCCCGACCAGGACATGCAGATCCTCGATCGCGTCGTCTCCAAGGAGCACGCTCACATCGAGCGACAGCCAGACGGAGGCTACGCGGTCCGCGACAACGGCAGCCGTAACGGGACCTACGTCAACGGCGTGCTCGTCTCGGGGGTCCGGCGTCTGCGAAACGGAGACCGCATCACCCTCGGCTCCACCGAGATCGTCTACAACGAGGACGTCCGCACCGATCCCCTCGCAGGGAAGGTGACCATCCACACCGACAGCATCGAGACCCACATCCGAAGTCGGGTCGCCGAATCGAGCGATCGGTTCCTCCCCGAGGTGCAGGTCGCCGACAACGCCATGCTCCGTCGCGACTACGAGAAGCTCCGCATCAGCTACGAGCTCTCCAACGCGATCGGCATCGAGATGGATCTCGACAACCTGCTCCAGAAGATCATCGACCGGGCGTTCGACATCTTCCCCGCCGACCGCGGCGTCATCCTGCTCAAGATGGAAGGGGTCGAGCATCTCGTGCCGATGGTCGTGCGGGCGCGAGACCCGAAGACCGACACCGAGAACGTCCGCATCAGCCAGACGATCCTCGAAGAGATCATGCGTGAGAAACAGGCGATCCTGTCGTCGGACGCGATGATGGACAGTCGCTTCGCGGGGGCCCACTCCATCATCATGGAAGGGGTCCGCAGCACGATGACCGTCCCGATGCTTCACGAGAACGAGGTCCTCGGCGTCATCCACCTCGACTCCAAAATCGCCACGGGCGCCTTCACCGAGAAAGATCTCCAGCTACTCTCCGGCTTCGCCAAACAGGCGGCCGTCATGGTCCAGCACAACCACTTGCTGAAGAAGTTCGAGGGCGAGATCCTGATGCGCGAGAAGATGCATCGGCTCCTCTCGCCCCAGCTCGTGGAAGAGGTCGTCAACGGACGCCTCGACATACAGAAGGGCGGCGAGCTCCGTCACGCGACGATCATGTTTGCCGACATCCGCGGCTTCACCTCGATCTCCGAGCAGGCGGCGCCGCAAGAACTCGTCACCCTGCTCAACGAGTACTTCGAGGCGATGGTCGACGTGATCTTCAAGTACGAGGGGACCCTCGACAAGTTCGTCGGCGACGAGATCATGGCGATCTGGGGCGCGCCGATCCGCCGCGACGACGACACCGAACGCGCCGTGCGCGCCGCCGTCGAGATGCAGCAGGTCCTCGAACACTTCAACCGGATGCAGGAAGAGAAGGGCGCCGTGCAGCTCCACATCGGGATCGGGCTCAACACCGGAGAGGTCGTCGCCGGCTACATGGGCTCGTCCAAGAGCATGAGCTACACCGTCATGGGTGACACCGTGAACACCGCGTCTCGATTCTGCAGCACCGCCGGGCCTGGCGACGTCCTGATCGGCGAAAACACTTACCGGGAGGTCGGTTATCTCGTCGACCTCGAAAAACTTCCGCCCACAAAGCTCAAGGGGAAGCTCGAACACGTCGACATTTTCCGCGTCCATCGGATGAAGCCGAGCGCCAATGTCGAACCCACCGAGACGGCGCCAGCGCGCGACTTTCGGCGATCCTGACGCCTCGACCGTTGGAGGCGCCCCGTTTGTTGGCCACTTCACGAATCTAACTTATAGTTTGTTCCGCAAACTCTCCTACGTTTCGCAGTGACCCATGGCTCAGCAGCGTTACCACGTCATCGAGCGCATCGACGCCGGAGGAATGGCCGAGGTCTTCAAAGCGAACTCCACGAGCCTCCAGGGGTTCGAAAAGCTCGTCGCGATCAAGCGCATCCTGCCGAAGCTCGCGAAGAACGAACGCTTCGTTCGGATGTTCCTCGACGAAGCCAAGCTCAGCCTCCACCTCAGCCACACCAACTGTGTTCAGGTCTTCGACCTCGGGCTCGCCGACGGCACCTACTTCATCGTCATGGAGTTCGTCGATGGGGTGAACCTCAAACACCTCATCGAAGAGGGCGTCAAACGCAAGCAACCGATCCCCGTGGAGTTTGCCGCCTACATCGGCCTCGAGATCTGCAAGGGCCTCGCCCACGCCCACGAAAAGACCGACCAGGAGGGACGCCACCTCGCGATCGTCCATCGCGACATCAGTCCCCCCAACATCCTCATCTCCCGAGAAGGTGAGGTGAAGATCACCGACTTCGGGCTCGCCAAGGCGAAGAGCCAGGTCGAACAGACCGACCCCGGCGTCGTGAAGGGCAAGTTCGGGTACCTCTCCCCCGAGGCCGCACACGGTGAGCACGTCGACGCGAGGACCGATATCTTCGCGATCGGGATCCTGCTGTGGGAGATGCTCTCCGGAAAGCGCCTCTTCCTCGGCGAGACCGACCTCGACACGCTTCAGCAGGTGCGGAACAACGACGTTCCGCGGCTCGCCAAGTATCGCAACGACGTCCCCGCAGAGCTCGAACGTGTCGTCCGCAAGGCCCTCGCCCCCATCGACGAGCGTTACGAGTCCGTCCGCAACCTCGGGACCGACCTCGCCCGGTTTCTCTTCAAATTCGGTCGTCCGATCACGTCGTTCGACATCTCGAACTGGGTGACGGCGCGCAAGACCGACCAGGCGGGCCGTCAGCGAACCGAGCGTGACAAGGCCGTGGAAGAAGCGGTGCAGCAAGCGGTCAACAACATCGTCACCCTCGAGGAGGTCGACGACCTCGACCGCTTCATGGCGGAGCAGTACGAGAGCCTCCCAGACCAGGGCTCCGACCTCGAAGGCGCCGCCGGCGGCGGATTCGACCCGAGAACGTGGGCCGACATGGGCTTCGGCGACATGAACATCGAGCTGCGCGAGCAGGAGGGGAGCGACGCCTGGGAAGAGGCGAACCTCGGCGAGATCCTGCGCGGATCCGGCCCCACTCCGGCGAACGCGCCGGGCCCGCCGCAAGTGCCCGACGACCGGACGATCGAAGTCTCCGACATGGGAAACCGGCTGCGCGAAGACGCGATGCGCCGCGCGAAGGAGATGAACCTCTCGGCGCACGTCCCGTCGTTCCGCGAAGAGCCGTCCGAGCCCGAAGACGACCTCACCCGAAAGGTGAGCGAAGCGGATCAGCACCTCCCGTTCGGCCAGCGCCCCATCCAGCAGGTGTCCGATTCGGTCTCCCAGGCGATGGCCCAGGTTCAGCAGCCGGCCTCGGCGGCCGGTGCGTCCGGACTCGACGCCGCGCCGATCGCGATGGATCCGTCGCAGATGCCGTCCGCGAGAAAGGGTAACTCCGACGGGCCGTCCCCCGTCGTCTACATCGTCATCGCGATGGCCGTTTTGGCACTGATCGCCATCGGCGTATTCGTCGTCATGTGACCTCGACCGAGAACCTCATGAACTCCGACGTACTCGCCATGATTCTCGCCGGAGGGGAGGGGAGCAGGCTGCGGCCGCTGACGCGCGACCGTGCCAAACCCGCAGTTCCCTTCGGCGGCCACTACCGCATCGTCGATTTCGTCCTGTCGAACTTCGTCAACAGCGGCTACTTCAAAATCAAGGTGTTGACGCAGTACAAAGCCGAGTCGCTGATCCAGCACATCAGCCGCGGGTGGCGCCTCTCTGCGCTGGTCGACCAGTGGGTCGAGATCGTCCCCGCGCAGCAGCGGATCGGTCAGGTCTGGTATCGGGGAAGTGCCGACGCCATCTACCAGAACCTCAACCTGATCGAAGACGTGGAGCCCGCGATTGTCGCGGTGTTCGGAGCCGACAACATCTACAAGATGGATGTCCGCCAGATGATTGACCAGCACTCCGAGAAGAACGCGGCCCTCACGGTCGCCGCGATCCCCGTCCCGATCGAACAGGGGTCGTCGTTCGGGATCCTCGAGGTCGACGGCGACGGACGGATGATCGCCTTCGTGGAGAAGCCGGAGAATCCGCCCCCGATGCCGGGACGGCCCGACATGTGCCTGGCGAGCATGGGGAACTACGTCTTCAATGCCGATGTCTTGGTGGATCAACTGCGACGCGATGCCGACGACGACGACAGCGTCCACGACTTCGGCAAGAGCATCGTGACCCACATGGTCAATGCGACCGACCTTCCCGTGTACGCCTACGACTTCAGCACCAACGTGGTGCCGGGACAGCCCGAGAGCGAGCAGGGGTACTGGCGCGACGTCGGGACGATCGAGTCGTACTGGCAGACGACGATGGACCTCGTGGCGATCACGCCGACGTTCGACCTCTACAACCGAAAGTGGCCGATCCGTACCCACTACGCGCACTACCCGCCCGCGAAGTTTGTGCACGACGACTACAAGAACGAGCGCGTCGGCACCGCCATCAACAGTATCGTCGCCGAAGGGGTCATCGTCTCGGGCGGTTCGATCCGCAGGTCCGTCCTCTTCCCGAACGTCCGGGTCAACTCGTACTCGAGGATCGAAGAGTCGGTCCTCTTCGACGGCGTCGTCGTCGGTCGCCACGCGAAGCTTCGCCGGTGCATCGTCGACAAGGACGTCGAGATTCCTTCCGGCACCGTGATCGGACACGATCCGGTCAAGGATGCCGAACGCTTCGACGTCTCCGACGAGGGGATCGTCGTGATCCCCAAAGGTATGAAGTTCGATGCCTGAGCCAGTTCGCCTGCAGTTCATCTGGCATTTCCACCAACCCTATTACGGCTTGCCGGGGGAGACGACGAACCACCTGCCGTGGGTTCGGCTCCACGCCGTGAAGTCGTACTACGACATGGCGCGGATGTTGGAAGAGTTTCCCGACGTTCGAGCCACCATCAATTTCTCCGGAAGTCTGCTGCGTCAGCTGCGTGAGTACGTCGAGGAGGGGAAGCGCGATGCCTGGTGGGAACTCAGTTGGAAGGCGGCCGACCGGCTCGACGAGCGAGACAAGCTCCACCTCCTGCGTCATTTCTTCAGCATCAACTGGGAGCACTGCGTCAAGCGGTACCCGCGCTACGCCGAGCTCCTGGCCAAGCGCGGAACCAGCACAGAGATGCTCGACATCGCGAGCTTCACGACCGCGGACTACCGCGACCTGCAGGTCTGGTTCAACCTCGCCTGGTTCGGCTTCTCCGCCCGTCGCGAGCGCCAGATCCTCTCCGAGCTCATCGAGAAGGACCGCGGCTTCACCGAGGCAGAAAAAGAAGCGTTGCTCGAACAGCAGATCGACCTGATGCAGCACGTCGTGCCGCTCTACCGTGAGCTGCATCTGCGGGGTCAGGTCGAGCTCACGGTGACGCCGATGTACCACCCGATCTTGCCGCTTGTGATCGACACCGAGGCCGCCCGTCGCGCGACACCCGATCGACCCGTGCCGCAGCGCTTCCGTGCCCTCGACGACGCGATCGAACACGTGCGTCAGGCCCGCACCATCGCCCGCGAGTTTCTCGGCGTCGACGTCGATGGCATGTGGCCTGCCGAGGGATCGGTCTCCCCCGAGGCGCTCGAGATCTTCGAGACGGAGGAGGTCGCCTGGGTCGCCACCGACGAGGACGTGCTGCGCGCATCCCGCGGCGATTCGTGGGACCGCGACAAGGATCTCTACCGTCCATGGCGACTCGCCGGACGCACCCCCGCGATCTTCTTCCGGGATCACGGCCTGAGCGACACGATCGGCTTCGTCTACGCGAGGAACGACCCACGGGCTGCGGCCCGGGACTTCCTCGACCGGGTTCGACAGTCGCCCGGCCCCGTCGTGAACGTGATCCTCGACGGCGAGAACCCGTGGGAACACTACCCGAACGACGGCGAAGCCTTCTTGCGAGCGCTCTACGAGGAGCTCGGCGCCGCGGATGATGTCGAGACGACGTATCCGATGCGCTTCCTCGAGACCGACGGCTGTGACGCGACCCTGGACCGGCTGCATTCGGGGTCGTGGATCCTCGGCAACTATCAGATCTGGATCGGACACCCCGAGACCAACAAGGCGTGGGACTACCTCGGGCGCGCGCGCCGCGACCTCGTTCGTTGGGTACAGTCGCACGAAGAGGTCGATGTCGAGCAGGAGGAGGCCGCCTGGGAGGCGCTCATGATCGCCCAGGGGAGCGATTGGTTCTGGTGGTACGGTGACGACTTCACGTCAGAGAACGACGCCGATTTCGACCGGCTCTTCCGTGACCAGATCCGCGCGGCCTACACGTCGGTCGGGGCGGAGCCTCCCTCCTTTCTCGACACGCCGATCGCTCGGGTCGCGATCGCCGGAGACAACGGGTTCCAGCAGCCGACCCGATTCATTTCCCCTCGGATCGACGGAGCGTTGACCTCGTTCTACGAATGGGATGGGGCCGGAAAGTACGTGAACACTGGGTCGCACGGCTCGATGTTCGACAGCGTGCGGCACATCGAGGCGATCTTCGTCGGCTTCGATCTCGATCATCTCTTCGTCCGCGTCGACTTCGGAACTCATCTGCGTGGGAGGATCGCCGAGCTCGAAGTTCGGATACAGATCGAGGGGGCCCGCAGCGCCGTCGTCGAGGCATCGGGGAAGGGCGGCGGCTCCGGAACGATCCGTCGCGAGGGGGACGAGCGCGCCCGCGCTCTGCTCGATGTCGCCTTCGACCATACGATCGAGTTCGCGATCCCGTTCGACGACCTCGAGGTCTCTGCTGGAGACCACCTGCGTCTGCACCTGGCTTTCTCGATGCCCGAGCTGGAGCTGGGACGGCACCCGATTCACGGTACCCTCGACGTCGTCGTACCCGACGCCAATTTCGAGCGCCGCAATTGGCTCGTATGAGCCTCACGGAGGGGCGTCGTTTTCGTCGGATCGCGTTGACAAGATTCGTGGGTGGGAGTAGAAACCGCGCCCTACCAACGCGGAAGTGGCGGAATTGGTAGACGCGCTGGCTTCAGGTGCCAGTGGCTTCACGGCCGTGGGGGTTCGAGTCCCCCCTTCCGCATCGACTGACGGACGGCATGTCCGACCCGAAGAGCCCTCGCGCGAGTGAGGGCTCTTTCGTTTGGGTCGAGGCGCGTAGCCTCCCCGATTGACAGCCTCCGGGGCCAAACTCTATCGTCCCCGTCGATTCTCACGCTGGAACCACACATGACTACACCGAAGTATCTGGTACTCGCGCTCGGGTTGGCGTTCTCCGTCGGCTGCGACAAACAGGAAGAGGTCGCGGCGCCCGCGACGGCTGCTCAGGACGCGCCGAAGGAGGCTCCTGCCGAGGAGGCGGTGAAGCTGACGTTCGCCTTCCAACCGCAAGAGAATCCGGAAGGTTTGATGCCGAACGCGAACAAGCTCGCCGAGTTCATCGCCAAGGAGACCGGTTACGAGATCGAAGTCTTCGTGCCGACTTCCTACGCAGCGGTGGTCGAGGCGATGCGCGGCAACAAGGCGCAGGTCGCTTACCTCTCCGCATGGCCCTATCTGAAGGCGCACCACTCCGCCGACGCCGACCTGCTCCTCGTCGAAGAGCGTGGCGGACAGACGCACTACATGTCGCAGTGGTACGCGCAGAAGGACAGCAAGATCGAAAAGCTCGAGGACCTGCGCGGCAAGACGATCGCGTTCACCTCGCCGACCTCCACCTCGGGGTTCCTCTTCCCCTACGCGAAGCTGATCCAGGACGGCGTTCTGAAAGAAGGCGAGACCCTCGAACAAGGCTTCAAGGGCGTCCTCTTCGCCGGTGGATACGAAGGAGCGCTCAAGTCCGTCGCGTCCGGGAAGGTGGACGCCGCGGCGGCCTCCGATTACGCCCTCACCAAGTACCTCTCCCCCGAGGAGCAGGCGAAGGTGAAGGTGATCTCGAAGCAGGGCCCCGTCCCGACTCACGGCTTCGCGGTTCGCGCCGACATGAAGCCGGAAGTCCGCGAAAAAGTGAAGAACGCGCTCCTCGCGCTCAACGAGGATGCGAACAGGGAGCTCCTCAAGAGCGTCTACGGCGCCGAGAAGCTCGTCGAGCGCTCGCACGGAGACCACGTGACTGCGCTGCAGGAGGCGCAGAACGCGGTGGGAGCGGAGTTCCCGCTCGAGCCCGCCGAGAAAGACGCAGCCGCCGAAAAGAAAGAAGAAGCTCCCGCCAAGTAACCGGTCGCCGGACGCCAGCAAGATGTCGATTCGCGTCCGCGATCTCGAAGTCACCTACCGCCAGGGTGAGCGCACGGTGCGTGCGCTCCGCGGCGTCGATCTCGACGTGGAGCCCGGCGAGGTCGTCGCGATCGTGGGGCGAAGCGGCGCGGGCAAGTCGACCCTGCTGCGCGTTCTCGCGGGGATCGTCCAACCTAGCGCGGGTTCTGCGGAGGTCGCCGGGCACCCGATGGGTGTCCGCAGCGCCACGGGCCGTATCGCTCACCGCGACATCGGCATCATGTTTCAGGATCATGGACTCGTCCCGCAGTTGTCGGCGCTGGAGAACGCGCTCTGCGGTCGGTTGTTCGAATACGCGGGGCACGCTCCCGTCGCGCGCTGGCGTACGGAGCACGTCAAAGACGTTCGTCGCTATCTCGCCGATCTCGGCCTGGGAGAGCGCGAAGGAGCCCGGGCGTCGAAGCTGAGCGGCGGTGAGAGGCAGCGCGTCGCCGTGGCGCGTTTGCTCCATCAGGCCCCCACGGTCGCCCTCGTGGACGAACCGGTCGCCTCCCTCGACGTGCACTGGGCGCGCGAGTCGATCCGCTCCGTCGCAGGGATCCGGGGCGGAAACGTCACGATCGTGGCCGTCCTGCACGACCTGGAGCTCGTGAGAACCTGGGCCACACGGGCCGTCTTGATGGAGGACGGCGTCATCACGTTCACGGGTGACCCCGAAGAGGCGTGCCGCCTTCTGGAGGCCTCCGGTGGCGTCGATGAACCCGAGCCGCCTGGCCCGTCGGAAGGAGAGGAGAGGGCGCTCTCCACGAAATCCCCGGCGCCCGACGACCAGCCCGGCTGGTCCCGTCGCGCGTGGTACGGCGTCTTCGGCCTCGCCGCGATCGCTGCCTACGTCTGGGCCCTCACCGGCGTCGACGTCGAGCTCGAAGACCTCCTCGGGAGCGGCTCGGCGGCCGCCGACTTCCTCACCCGCGCGCTCCCGCCCGACTTCTCGGCTGTACCGACGCTCTGGGATTCGTTGGTCGAGACCGTCCAAATGGCGCTACTCGGTACCACCTTCGCGGCATTCGTCGCGCTTCCGCTCGCGGTAGCCGGGGCCAGCAACATTGCACCGCGCCCCGTCGTGGTCGCTTCGCGGATGGTCCTCAATCTGATGCGAACCATCCCGAGCATCATCTGGGGCCTCTTCTTCGTGATCCTCGTCGGTCTGGGGCCGTTTCCCGGGATCCTCGCCCTCACGTTCTACGCGGCCGGGTACCTCGGGAAGTTCTTCTACGAGGGGATCGAGGCGATCGATCCGACCCCGGCTCGCGCTCTGAAGACCGTTGGTGCGTCGAGGCTACAGCGATTCCGTTGGGCCGTCTGGCCACAGGTCTTCCCCGTGCTGCTCGGGCACACCCTCTACATGTTCGAATACAACGTGCGCGCGGCGAGCATCCTGGGGCTCGTCGGTGCGGGCGGCATCGGGTTCTGGCTGAACATGTACGTGAACAACTTCAAGTATCAGAAGGCCGCGACCGCGATCTTGCTGCTCCTCGTCGTCGTCACCGTCATCGATGCGGTGAGCACGAGGTTGCGTCACCGCGTCATGAACGGCTGAGTCAACCTTCGAAGCGGAACGGGATCTCGGGCGCATTGCCCGCCGGCTTGAAGCCCACCCGCGCCGGCATCGTGCCGCCGTAGATCATGGCGAAGGTGGCGTTGCGCACCGTGACGACCGCTTTCGACTGGTCGTCGCCCGACACGTCGATCTGGAACGTGTAGGGAAAATCGGGGGAGCCGAGGGTGAACCGCATGCCGTTGTTGTTCGAGCTCTTGCCGTACACCCGAAGTTCGGATTTGCGGGCGTTCGGGATGATGCTCGCGTCGACGACGGCGACCGCCGTCTGCTGCTTCGCCGCCTCCTCCATCGCCGTCACGAAGTCCCACATCATCACGTCGTAGGACTGCTCGAAGTCCACTCGTCCCTTGTTCACGACGTTTCGGGTCGCGATCGCGTCGAACAGGATGATCTTGATCGGGATCTCCTCGTATCCCGACGACTGGATCAGGGAGGAGGGTGTGGCCGCCTTCGGAGCGTAGGGAGGATTGGCGGACGCCGTGATGGGGCCGACGAGAAAGGCTGCGGCGACGAGTGCTGCGACGATGCTCTTCATTCGAATCCTCCACACTGGGGGCCTCAGCATACAACGTCGGGCGCACCACCACCAGCGCTCGGCGTCGGCCGCCCTTCGCGATGGTGCGCAGGCGGGGCCGTCGATCGGTCGAGCACGACCCGAAAGTTTGACTCTGCGATCGAAGCGCACCTACGATGACCGTTCAACGCTTGCAGTGTCGCCATCCATTTCGATGGCTTCTTGGTCTGCTCCGCAACGGAACATCCGTCGGAGCCGTATCGTGTTGAGATACCTCACTGCGACGAGGTGCCGATGGCCGGCATGGACGATCTGTTCGACGACGAAAGCCTCGATGATCTGGTGGATACGGCTCTGTTGGAGGCCGATACCACGGACCGGATCGACGCCGGGCTTCTCAAACCCAAGAAGTCTCGGCGTGCGCCGCGGCTGACGGCACGGAGCCGCGAGGACGATACGATGGACGAAACGGTCGACGCCGCCTCGACGCCGCACCTCGAAACAACGAAGCCCCACCGAGCCGCGCTCGGTTCCCGGTCCACCGCCGCGATGCCGGAAATGACCTTCGACTCCATTTACCAACGCGCCGGCCTCACCACTGACGCCGACTCCTTCACCGTCTACAGGCTTCGCGACCTTTACGACGACGAGGAGATCGCCGCGCTCGAACAAACTGCGCGCGTCGTGGCGGTCAAGGCAGTCCTGAAGTCGCACAACGTCGAGATCGAACGGATCTTCGACGATGCGGTCGCCCGGCGCGACGCGCTCGAGTCGCACGACGGACGGTTGCGACAGAACATCGAACGGGTCGAGCAGCAGGTCGAGCAGGAGAACTCGGCGCTGCAGGCAGAAATCGAGGAGTTCGCAAACCCTCGCCTGCAGCGGATGGAGGCGAACGAGGAGCGTCTACGACGCCTGCGCCGCGACTACGAGCGCTGGTACGACCGTATGGCCGCCGAGCAGACCAACCTCGCTGGCATTTTGGAGCCGTGGGGCGGCGACGACCGAATGAAGGTGACAGCGAGGCTCGAGCTGCCGGAACGAGCCGCCGCGAAAGACGCACGCTCGCAGGAGCCCTACGCTTTGTCGGGCGCCGACGTCTTCGACGACACCAGTGGCCCGGGCCGACCGATCGAGCCCCCCGCCGACGAGCCGAAGGTCCAGATCGCCGACGAGTGGTCGATGGGGAGCGAAGTCGAGGAGATCGGCGCGGAGAGCTCCGAGCGCCACGCCGACGCGGCTTCCGACTTCGACCTCGACGGACCGACCCACACCTACGAAGCCGATGCGGGGGCCTCGCTGTCGGACGAGTTTTCGTTTCGACCTCGCTACCGGACGCCGGACCACGCCTGGCAAGGGGTGCTCGCCTTCCTGGCGGTCATGGTATGGATCGCCGGCGGAGTGCTTCTCACCGCCTATCTCGCCGTCGACCTGTTGACGCCTCTCGCGTGGGGCATCGGCCTTGGGGCGCCGGTGCTGCTCGCGTTCGTCTTCTCGACGGTCTTTCGCAGGGGAGGGTGGTTCTCCGGGTGGTTCATGATGCTGCTCTACTTCTCCGTCGTCGCGGGCGCCGTTGCGCACGCGGAGGCGCAGAAGCTCGTCACTTCGCTGACACAAGACCCGCTCGTGTTCGTTTCCGAACTCGGAGCGGCCGACGAGGTGAGTGACCTCGCCCGTCGCGCGACCGTGCCGTACGCGCGGTTCGTAGCGAACGCCTTCCCCGGAGTCGAGATGCCCCAGAGCAGTACTGCTCAGCCCCCCAGTGTTCCGACGCCCGAGGGCGGCGGTCCTCAGGGAGCGCCGTGAGCGACCCGGATGCTCTCTTGCGGTTCGTCTCCCGGGTGCAGCGACTGCAGGAGCTTCCGCGCACCGGCTGGCTGGTTGCCGGGATCCCCGCCCCGGAGAGCGTCGCGGCGCACTCCTACGAAGTCGCGGTCATCGCAATGTGGCTGGCGGATGGGGAGCCGGAAGCCGACGTCGAGCGCGTCCTGCGAATGGCCCTGCTGCACGACGTCGGTGAGGCGATGATCACCGACATCCCCGCGCCGGTGAAGAGGCGGCTTGGGCGGGAGCACACCCGGCGGGTGGAGGCCGAGGCGCTCGGCGAGGTGTTGGAGCAGGCGCCCGGGCAATGGACGGTCGCTGCTTCTCGTCTGGGGGACGATTCGCTCGAAGCACGGATCGTAAAAGCGGCGGATCGAATACAGATGCTCGTGAGGGCGCTCTCCTACGAACGCACGGGGCGTGGCGACGTCGCCCGTTTCTTCGACGCCGAGATCGCAGACTACGGGATCCCTGCCGCGCGAGAGACGATCAAGCGGTTGCTCCAGATGCGGGAGGACGAATCGTGGTGGCCAGCCGATTTCGATTGAGCCAGCGATTTGTGCAGGATATGGAAAGATTGTGCAGAGGAGCCGGTGCGCTGGACCACCCCCCTGATGGTCTGATAGTGTCACCAACGTCGGGAAAAACCGTATATAGTCAGGATGTCGTGCGACTCCGTAGTCGGTCGGTCGCAACGAAGCGTTTCTGAGGAGATCGGCATGGCTAAAAAGAAACTACTCGTAGCTGCGGTGCTCGTTGGTGCATTCGCAGCGGTTCTGCTCTGGTTGTACGCCGAGCAGCTCGATGACGAACACGAGGCTCTGGTCCGCGACCAGGTCGAGGTGGTCAAGGCAGCGCGAAACATCCCCGCGGGGACGCCGCTGACGAAGGACCGCATCACGACCGAAAAGGTCCCGCGCCGGTTCCTCCCGCCGAACCCTCTTCTGGAGTCGGAGCTCAACATCTACCTCGGCACGCCGGTTGCGGTGAACGTGGAAGAGGGGGCGATGATCCTGACGTCGGACTTCAGTGTGGCGGAGGTCTCACGAACGTTGTCGTCCAAGATTCCGCCGGAAGAACGCGCGATGTCTGTGGCGGTCGACTCCATCAGTGGTGTCTCGGGGCTGCTTCGCCCGGGTGACCGCGTCGACATCCTCGGCACGTTCCCGATCGGGACCAAAGAAGAGCTCATCGAGGACGGGACCGGCAAGCAGTCTGTCGGCTACGTCACGATGACCCTCCTTCAGAACGTCACGATGCTCGCGGTCGGTCAGGAGATCTCCGACGTCCCGACCGGAGAGGGCGGCAAGCGCGGCGGGTCGTACTCCACCGTCACCGTCTCCGTCACCATCGACGAGGCCGAGCTCCTCACGATCGCCCAGACCCGCGGCAAGCTCACCCTTCTTCTTCGTAACCGCGAAGACGTCGAGGTCAGCACGATCACCAAGAAGACGCTCCGCGAAGTCCTCGAGGATCTCGAGGTCATCCAGGAGAAGCGCCAGATTCGTATCAAGAAGGTGCGCCGCCCCAAGAAGAAGGAAGAGCCGAAGGGCATCGAGATCATTCGCGGCGACCGCAAGTGATCCTCACCTGAGTTTTCCGAACGAGAGCGCGGCTTCGGCCGCGCTCTTTTCTTTTGTGAAAACCTCGGCTTTCGCGCCAGAAAGCGAGTTGCGCTCTCAGCGGAACCGTTAGATACTCGCCGCAACGTGAAACAGTTTGAGAAGCGACCGCCGCCAACCAGTCGGATGGTCGCTCACTAACTACCCGCATCCGGTAGGGAGAGACATGAGGACCCTGATTGGCGCTTGTTTGATGGCGGTCTCGTTCGTGTTCGCGAGCGTGACGACGGTAGGCGACTACGGCACCGCGTACGCGCAGGCCCCGGATAAGGAATTTACGATTTCGGTGGGTGAAACCCTCACCTTCAATGCCCGCGGTGTGAACCGGGTTGCCATCGGTTTGACCAAGGTCGCCGACGCGAAGGCGACGAGCGACGGCAAGCAGATCATCATGACGGGGAAATCCCCGGGTGTGACGACGGTCAACATCTTCTCCGACCGCGACCAGAAGACGCTGCTGATCCGCGTCGTCAGCGTGAACCCCGAAGCGCTCGCCGAAGAAGTCCGCGAGGTGCTCGGGGATCGTTCCGGCGTCGAGGTTCGCGTGGTCAAGGGGCGGGTACTCCTCGAGGGTGAGGTCGCTTCCGAGATCTACAAAGCGAAGATCGACAAGCTCGCTTCGCTGTATCCCAATCAGGTCCTGAACTTCACGCAGTTCCGCGAAGCGTTCGTCGAAGGCGCCCGGATGGTGGCGCTCGATCTCTACTTCATTCAGCTCGCCATCACGGATCGTGACCGCGCGGGCCTTCACTGGGGGCAGTTCCTCGGCGCGAACCTCAGCTACGGTCTGGGCGACGTCCCGCTCTACTACGGTGGGACGGGCTTCGGTGACGGCATTCTGCCCGGGGAGCGGAATCCTTCGCGACTTCCGTCGGCGCTGCAGTTCACGGGCGGAAGCGGAGCGTCGTACTGGTCGGTGATCGGGAACCTGAACCTCGCGATCGACCTGATGGAAGAGCACGGCCTGATCAAGTCGATCCGCCACGGCATCGTCGTGACGGAGACCGGCACGGACGCGGAGTACCATGCTGGCGGTACGCTGCTGATTCAGGTGTCCGGTCGACTCGTCGAGAAGCCGTACGGCATGGTCGTGGCAGTGAAACCTGTCCTCGACTTCGAGAATCGCGTAAAGTTGGAACTCGACGTCGACATCAGTGAGCTCGACTACTCGAACGGCATCGGCGGGCTCCCCGCGCTTCGAAACTCGAAGGTCAAAGCAGTCGTCAACATGTTCGAAGGCCAGTCCATCCTCGTGAACTCGCAGCTGAATACGGTCGACTCGTCGTCGGCCTCGGGCTGGTATCTCCTGAGCCGGATCCCGATCCTGGGGTGGCTCTTCAAGGGACGCGACTACGTCGGACGTCGAACCGACAACATCCTCTTCGCAACCCCGCGGATCTACGAGCCCGGCGGCAAAGTGCACAACACGCTGGTCAAGGGAGTCTTCGCGCGGTTGCTTGACCACGGTGCCGATTCTGAGGACATTCCAGAGCTCGGAAACTCTCAGGCCGCCACCACTACGCGTCGGTCCGAATCGACCCCGAAAACGCCTTCTCCTGCCAAGGATGCCAAGGACGGGGACAAGAAGGACGACAAAGAGAAGAAATGAAGCAGATTCGAGTCCTCGACAACTTCGGCAACGAGTACATCTACCCCATAGACCAGACCGTCGCCGAGGTCTCGATCGGGCGGAGCCAGAGCAACGACATCATCCTGGGCTCCAAGACCGTCTCCCGACGGCACGCGATCCTCAAAATCATGGGGGACCGCGTACTCCTCGTGAACCAATCGTCGAACGGTGTCGTAATCAACGGCGAGCGCATCGACCGGACCCACGAGATGCGGGATGGCGAGTTCGCCACGATCGACGTCTACCGTCTGTGCGTTGAACCGGCGAACGGCGCAGCTCCCAGTAACGGCCAGTCCACGCAGGACGCCATGCCGATGCCCGGGCAGAACCCGTTCAACCCCTCGTCGCAATCGTTCGCGGGGGGGATGCCGCCGGGCGCGAGCCAGACGCTCAGCCCACATCCACATCAAGGTCCACAGCCGCCCCAGGCCGCGCCGCAGCAGGCGGCGCCGGCGAAGCCGGCTGCACAGCCGAGCAAGCCGCGGCGGGCGAACAAAGACGTCACCCGCTACGGGGAGGCGACCCTTCGATCGACCGAGCCCGACGACGTCCGACGCTTTCTCGGCGCCGTCGCTCCCGATCCCGATCGCCACGAGCCACGGATCAGTCTCACCGGGCAGGAAGTCCAGGTTCTCGACCGAAAACAGCGCGCGCCGTTCGTCGAGTTCAAGACCCACCTGCACGAAGAACTCAAAGAGCGTCTCGACCTTCACAGCTTCGAGATCACCGACTACGCCGCTCCGCGCGTCGTCCGCCAGGTCTCCGCGAAGCTCAAAGAACTCATCGTACATCGACAGCACGAGATCCCGCCCCCCTTCACCAAGGACGACGCGTTCAAAGAGTTGATGGACGAAGTCTGCGGGCTCGGGCCGATCGAGGACCTCATCAAGCACCGCAAGGTGACCGAGGTCATGGTCGTCGACCGTGATCACATCTATGCCGAGCTCGACGGGAGCATCGTCCTCACCGACCGTTTCTTCAACGACGAGAAGTCGATGATGACGGTCATCGAGCGTATCGTGATTCCGCGCGGTCGGCGTATCGACGAGTCGACCCCTCTCGTCGACACCCGGCTCGCCGACGGTTCGCGCGTCAACGCGGTCATCCCACCGCTGGCGCTCAAAGACCCGTGCGTCACGATCCGAAAGTTCCCCGAAGACCGGCTCGGCATCGGCGATCTGATCCGCTTCCGTTCCATCACCGGGGAGATGGCGAAGTTCATCGCCCGCGCCGTCCGGATCCGCAAGAACATCATCATCTCGGGCGGTACCGGGTCTGGAAAGACGACGTTGCTCAACGTCATGTCGAGCTTCATCGGACCGACCGAGCGTGTCGTGACGATCGAGGACGCCGCCGAGCTACAGCTGCAGCAGGAACACGTCGTGTCCCTGGAGACCAAGCCCCCGAACCTCGAAGGAAAGGGGGAGATCTCCATCCGTGATCTCGTCAAGAACGCCCTGCGGATGCGACCCGACCGGATCGTCGTCGGCGAGTGTCGATCGGGCGAAGCCCTCGACATGTTGCAGGCGATGAACACGGGCCACGACGGGTCGATGACGACGGTACACTCGAACAGCCCGGTCGAAGCGATCTCGCGTATCGAGACCCTCGTGATGATGTCCGGGATGGAGCTTCCGTCGCGAGCCATCCGCGAGCAGATCGCCAACGCGGTCAACCTGATCGTTCAGCAGGCTAGGTTCTCCGACGGCTCGCGCCGCGTGACCCACATCACAGAGGTGGTCGGAATCGACGAGGATGGTTGGGTCCATCTGGAGGACATTTACAAATATCGGCAAACGGGGATGGACGAGAACAACAAGGTGCAGGGTTACCACCTGGCGACTGGTTATCTCCCGACATTCGTGAACGATTTCATCGTCAACGGGTACGCGACTCTCGAAGAGTTCTTCTGACCTTCGCGTCTCCTGCCCCCTGCCGACGCTCGGCTCGTTCTCTCCCGTTTTCGGACCTCGGCTCCGACCGACCGGTGCCGTCGGCAACCCGACGGGACACACCGCCGCGTCGTGCGCCACGCATCGGCCCGAAACGGCCAGTGCATCGCTTGCGCGGGCGGGATCCTAAAGGTAAACTCGTCCGGTAATGGGATAACCCGGAAAAATCCAACTGGGCACTGCAATTCGAAGCAGCGCCGAACGTGCCGAGGACAAACTTCGTGACAGGGTCAACGCTATGGTTCGCACTTGCCCTCATCTTCATCGCCGGCGTGCTGGCGGTGGTGGGAGGCGGCGAGTGGGCGGCTGAACGAATCGCGCGCGAGCGCGGCGTCTACGAGAAGATCGTCGGTAAGGAGTTGTACCGACTCTTCCTGGACATCAGCCCGCAGGAGTTCTTCCTGCTCCACGTTCTCTTCCTGGCGGCGGCGATCGCCGGTGTCGGGTTCTACATGGAGGACTGGGTCTGGGGGGCCGTGATCGGCGGCTTCGTCGGGGTGATGGGCCCCCGTTTCTGGCTGAAACGACGCTGGAAACAGCGAATCGACGAGATCGATGGCCAGGTGGAAGAGTCCATGATCTACATGGCGAACTCGTTCAAGGCGAACCCGGCACTCCCGGACGCGATTCAGGACTGCATCAACGCGATGGGCCCCCCCATCACGCAGGAGTACAGCGTCCTTCTCAAAGAGTACAAACTCGGAACTCCGCTCGACGGCGCGCTCATCAACATGCAGAACCGCGTGCCGTCTCGAAACTTGCAGCTCGCCGTGTCCGCTCTTCTCATTGGCCGAACGGTCGGTGGTAACATCCCGAAGATTCTCGAGGACATCGCCTCGACGATCCGTGAGAGTTTCCGGCTCGAGCGTGTCATCGACACCCAGACGGCGCAGGGCCGAATGCAGGCGTGGGTCATGGGGCTCATGCCTGCCGTGGTCATCGGTATGTTCTACATCATGGACCCCGAGCTGATCACGCCGCTGTTCGAGACGCTTTCGGGGTACGCGATCCTGGCTGTCGCTGCGCTGCTCAACGTGGTCGGTGTGGTCTTCATCCTCAAAGTTGTTCGCATCGAAGTCTGACGACGCAGGAACGAACTCATGGGCTTTCTGGCAAGCATCCCTGGCGAATTTCTCCTCCTCGGAGCGATCGCTCTCATCTTCGCGGCATTCTCCCTTCTGGTGATCGGGTTCGTCCCCGACGAAGTCGAAGAAGACGAGATTTACGGGTATCGACTGACCAAGCGTAAGCGGTTGATGGAGGAGAACGACCTCTACGCGATGGCGATGCCGCTCGTTCAGATCTTCGCCCACTATTTCAAGAGGATGCCGGATTCGCGGTTCATCCAGATCTCCAAAGTTCGCGCCGACCTTCGCGACAAGCTGATGCGGTCGGGTTTCATGGGAGCGCTCACCCCGAACGAGTTCCTTGGAATGTGCTGTGTCTCGGCGCTCGGGATGTTCGCAGCCCTCTGCGGGCTCACCACGGCGATGACCAACGCGCCGCAGATCCCGGTCGCCCTCATCGGCGCCGCGGTAGGTTTCTACATGCCGTTCCTCCAACTCAACTCGGCGATCACCGAGCGACTCATCGAGATCGATCGTCGACTCCCCTATACCGTCGACCTCCTCGTCCTCTCGATGCGCGCGGGCCTCGACTTCATGACCGCGCTCGACCGCGTCGTCAGCCGGGGGCAGGAACAGAACCCCGACGATCCGATGGTCCAAGAACTCGGCGTCGTGCTGCAGGAGATGCGGGTCGGTACCGCTCGTACCGATGCTCTCATCAACCTCTGCGAGCGCGTGAAGTCCGACTACCTGCAGTCGATGGTCGGCGCAATTCTCCAGTCCGAGAAGCGTGGCTCGCCGCTGGCGACCGTCCTCGAGGTCCAGGTCGACACGATCCGAAACAAGCGTACGCAGAAGGTCGAGAAGAAGGCGAGCCAGGCGGCCGTCAAGATTCTCCTCCCCCTCATGTTCATCTTCGGCGCCGTCATGGTCGTCGTCGTGGGCGCCATGATTCTGAAGGTTCAGAACCAGTGAGGAATGAAGTAACCGGATCTCTTCGTTAACTAGGACGAACAGATCCCATCGAGTGGTAGCTATGAGTTCTTTCTGGCTCGAATATACGCAGGACGGTCAACGCCGAGAGTTCTCTTTCGACAAGAGCGCGGTGTCGATCGGACGCGACAAAGGGTCGGATTTCGTCCTCGACCACCCCACGGTTTCGCGCCAACACGCCCAGATCATCTTCGGCGCGGGTGGACCACAGCTCGTGGTGCTCTCGCGCGGCGGGCTCACCGCGATCGATGGGTCGCAAGTCCACGGGCAGGTCGAACTCTTCGACGGCAGCGAGATCCATTTCGGCCAGCTCACCTTTACCTTCCGGTCCAACCAGGCGCCGAGACGGCCACAGGGGAACGGCACGAACGGCTGGGCCAACGGCGGACAGCCTCTCCCCAACGCGCCACTAGCTTCCGGATCGTGGAACCCCGCTTCGGAGTCGACCGACTGGTCGCCCGGCTCGCAAGAGTGGGCCGGTCCGAGCCAAACCACCGGACAGAGCGCCCCTGCCACCGATGACGCGTGGAATCCCGGTGGTTGGGATGCCCCCGCGTCCGGCGGAGGTGCTGCGGCGGAGTCCGAGCCCGACCTCGTCTCCTGGGACGACATCGCCAATCAGGCTGACCCCGAGGAGAATTTCGCGACCCAGGGCGTCACCGATTTCGAGAAGATGCAGCAGGCTCGGGCGAAGCTGGAGAGCCAGTCGAAAGGACCCAACAAGGTCCTGATCGCGGCGCTCGTGCTCGTGGTCGGCGGAATGGGCTACGCGTTCCTCAAGCCGAAGAAGAAGTCCAAGGGGGGGCCGGCGATCACCGACGTCAAAACCTTCGACGAGACCCCGGTCATCACCTATATGGCGGGCGATATCGATTGCGTGGGGAAGGCAGCCTGCGAGCAGGCCGCCGTCGCGTCCTACTCGGTCGGAAAGAGCACCTGGGAACAACGCGATGCGGACATCACCAACCTCTACATGAGCTACGCCCACTTCGATAAATCCACGAAGCTCCTCGAGGCTGGAGACGTCGCTCCGATCCCCGCCGACCTCGCTGACGTCCAGTCGCGAAAGGACGAGATCAAACGGCTGATGGACGAGAAGTTCCAGGGCTACCGGGTCAAGTTCCACAATCAGAAGAAGCTCAAGCGCTACCGCGAGATGGTGGAGACGCTCGACCACATCAGCGCGTACTTCCCCGATCCGAGGTCGAAGTACCACAAGTGGGCTCAAGAACAGGCGCTTGAAATGAAGAGCGAGGGGATCTATCCAAAGGCTCCCCGTTTCTGAGCCAAACTTCATGCGAGCTTCCTCCGGAACAAGCCGCTGTGGAGGAACGAGCGCCCGCCGCGCTTCCTCGACATCTCTTCGCCTATCGTACTTCGCTCTGACCACCTGCGTGCTGACGATGGCCGCGTGCTATTCGCCGCAGAGGATGGGTGATCGCTACCTGCAGGACGGGAACTGCCCGATGGCGCTGGAGTCCTGGGAACGCGCTTTCGACAAGGGGTTCGAAGACGCCGAGACCTTCCACCGGGCTGCGCGCTGCGCGCTCGACGGAGGTGACTTTCGCTCCGCCGAGCTCTACTACAACCGGGCGCTGAGGCTCGGAGCCGGTCCCGAGGTCGCCAAAGAGCTGGCTGACCTCTACGTCCGCACCAGCAACTACGTCTCGGCCGTCCAGATGTACCAGTATCTCCTCTATTTCGAGGAAGAGAAGCAGCCCGTTTACCACAACCTCGGTACGGCGCTGATGTACGCGGAGCGACCGTTCGACGCCGAGTCGTACCTGATGGTGGCGCAGCAGATGGACCCTCGAGATCCGCGCCCCTACATCAACCTCGGCGTGCTGTACGATCGACACCTCCGTCAACCCTGGCTCGCGATCAATTTCTACGAGTGCTACGCGAACCTCGCGCCCGAATCCGACAACGCCAAAGTGGTAAGACAGCGCGCGCAGGAGCTGATGATCCGCTGGGAACGGATGTACAGTGCCGAAGCGCTCTCGTGCGGGGAGGCGTTCGAGCACCAGGTCTCCAAGCCGGTCGCCAACCTCAAGGAGCGCGTCGACCGTGAGATCCAGCTCGAGGAACTACCCTCCACGCCGCTCCCCGAGGACGAACAGCCAGGGACGCCAGCCGAAGACGTGGTGATCGAGCGTCTCGTGACCGACACCGCACCGCCCCCTCCACCGGACGCAGCGCCCAGGTCGGAGCCACGAACGCCCAAAGAGACCGCTCGCGATGCGTACGCTGCGGAAAACTGGCCGAAGGTGGTCGAGAGCCTCAGCCAGGTCCCGATGGGAGAGCTGGCCCAGCGCGAATTCGAGATGATCGGTATGGCGTACTACCGCCAGGAGAACTGGGCGCGGTCGCGGCACTGGCTCGAGTTGGCGATCGAGAGCGAACAATCCCCCGAGACGGTCCATGCGTTGGTCGTCGCCCATCTGCGATCCGGCAATGTCAGCAGGGCGCAGACCCTGTGTGAAATGTTCGGTAGCCGGCAAGAATATGGCAAACTGTTAGACCGAGACTGTGTTTACGAGACCGATTCGAACGGCGACAAGAAGCCATGAGAAGATTCGCCCGAGCTCTCCACAAGCGTCACGGTGCGACGCCTGCCGAGTACATCATCATGCTGGTGCTGATCGCGATGGTCGTGCTCGGGATCATCAAGGTGTTCGGCGGAACGGTTCGGGAAAAGTACGAAGATGCCAACGACGAGCTCTCCGGAACTCTCGCCTCCGAGGCGTCGAGCCGCGACGGGGAGGGCGAGGGCGGCCCGGGCAGCGGTGACGGGTCGGGCAGCGGTGGCAAGGGTGGTGCTGCGTCCGGGGGAGCCAAATCCGGTGGCAAGGGGTCCGGGGGCGGAAACGATGGCGCAGGAAAGGGCGGGGGCGGGAAAGCCGGCGGCGGCTATGGGCCCCCCGGATCCGGTGGCCGGGCCGACGGCAAGGTCGCGGGCCGAGGCGGAGGCGGCAAGGGCGGCGGCGCGAAGGGAGCGCGCGACAAGAGTGGTAAGGGGGGAAAAGCGGGAGCCGGCGGAAAGGACGGTGCCGCAGGAGAAGAGGGCGAGCTGGGTGGGATGAACCCCTTGGTCCTCATCATCGCTCTCATGCTGCTCGGCGGGCTGTTCTACGTGATGACCGCAAACAAGAATTGATCGGGTGCGACTCTGGCCGGTATCGATCTCTGCCGTCTGGCTGACTCTTCCGATTCTGGGGATCCTGGTCGCGGCCAGCCTCGAGCCGATCCCTCCACACGACTACTGGTGGCACCTCGTGATGGGGCGGCACATCGCCCTCACCGGCCACATACCTTCCACCAACCTGTTTCTCTACACTCTCCCTGCCGACCTCCCTTTTCAGAATCAGCCGTGGCTGGGGCAGTTGGCGATGTACAGGGTCTTCGAGCTCCTCGGACACGGCGGTGGTGTGTGGGTTCGGAACGCGTTGCTCGCCGTCGCGCTCGGTCTCGTCGCCTTCGCCGGCCTGCGTCGCAGCGACAGCGCTCGAGCCGTCGGGGGCCTGACACTCGTGGCGGGGCTCGTCGCGTACCCGGTGCTCACGGTCCGAACGCGAATGTTCGCCTTCGTCCCGTTTGCCGCGATCCTCTATCTCTGCGTCGGATATCTGGAAGGCCGATTGTCTCGACGATGGTTGGTGCTGGTACCGCCGCTCACGGCGCTGTGGGCGAACCTCCACGGCAGTTTCGTGTTGGGGCCCGCAGTGGTCGGGGCGTGCGCCGCCGGCGCCTTGTGGGAGCGCCTGGTCGGCGACAACGACAGTTGGAGTCGAGCGGTCGACCTCGGCGCGACGACCGTAGCGGCCGTCGTGGCGGGAAGTCTCACGCCCCTGGGGCTCGGTACGTATCAGTACGTGTTCGGTCTGACCGTGACCTCGTCCGTGGCTCGGTCGGTGAGCGAGTGGATGCCTCCCGATGTCCAGACGTTCGGAGGCGTCGTCTTCCTCGCCGTAGCGGTCGCGTCGTTGCTCCTGCTCGCATCGTCGCGCGAGCGAGTCAGGGTGCACGAAGCACTGTTGTTCGCGGGGCCGTTCTATCTCGCAGCCGGAGCGGAACGGAGCGCGTTCTGGTGGGCGATGGTGCTCCCCGTCGTCCTCGCGCCGCACCTGGGGCGGCGCCTCCCGGAGACCCCGACCGAGGAGACTCCCCGCGCGATGCGTCTGAACGCCGCGCTCGTGGCGTTGGGGCTCGCCGCCCTCGCGATGACTCTTCCGGGATTGGGACGCGGCGCGGCAGGCGCGGCGATGGACGCCGGGAAGGTTCGACGCAGCGGAGAGGGGCAGTACGTCCTCAATCACGAGCACGCCTTCGAAGCGATCGCGGCGCTCGGAGATGCGCGGCGGGTCTTCCACGACCAGGCGCTCGGCGGAATGCTGGAGTTTTTCCGCGTCGAGGGCGGCGAGCCGCGCCAGGTGGCGTTCGTCGACCAGCGAATGGAATTCGTGCCTGATTCTGTCTGGCAGCAGTTTTTCGCGATCAGTGATGCTTCGAACACGGCACTGTTGGACGACTACGGGGTCGACGCCCTGTTGCTCAGCGCGTCGGATCAATGGCCGCTCGTCCAGTGGGCATCGGCGAGCCCCGATTGGGTGCTCGTCGAGACCGACCAGTCGCACCTCGTCTTCCGGCGAGTTACTCGATCGCGCTGAGCACCCACCGAAAGAGGAGTGCGCTCAGCACGAAGTATGCGAGGTCCATCGCGGCGACGACCCGCACCACGTTCCAGGCGAAATCGACGTCGCCTGTGACGACGGAACGCGTCGCGACGACCGCCGCGATGACGAGGGGCATCGCGAGCGGGTAGAGCACGATCGGGAGCATTATGTCCCGCAGATGATTGTGTACCATCATCGCCGAGACCGAGGTGCCGAGCGCGATGAAGCCCGTGGACCCCGCCGCGATCGCGATGAGATACGTCGGAGCATGCGTCGCAAAATCGATGTCGAACGCGAGGACGAGCGCAGGCACGAGGACGAGCTCGAAGAGGGCTACGAGGAGCACGTTGAGCGAGAATTTTGCGATGTAGAGGCTGGTCCCCGTGCCAGGGATGAGCGCGAGCGCGCGAAGACAGCCGTGCTCTTTCTCCTGCACGAAAGTACGAGAGATCGCGAGGGTCGCGGTGAAGATGATCGAGATCCAGAGGACCCCCGGGAAGATCGCCGCTTTCGATTCTTCGCCCGCGTAGAAGGCGAACGAGAAGATCATCATCAGCATCAGCGCGAACGCCGAGGTCGTGATGCTGATCTCCTTCGAGCGCAGCTCGCGGCGCAGGTCCTTGGCAACCATCGCGTAGGTTTGATGCAGTTGCATCAGCCGTACTCCGCGAATGCGTCGAGCACCGCCTCGGTGCCGACGTGAGCGAGCTTCCCATTCTTGAGGACCGCGACACGGTCGACCTGTTCGTTGGTCAGGTGAAGGTCGTGCGTGATCATCACCAGAATCTTGCCGGCCTCTTTGAGGTCGGCGAACAGGTCCATCAAGAGCTTGCGTCCACCCTGGTCGAGCCCGGTGAGTGGCTCGTCCAACAGCACCAGTGTGGGGTCGTGTTGCAGAGCGCGGGCGACGCTCAGGCGCTGGCGCATCCCGCGGGAGTACGCCCGCACGCGACGGTCTCCGACGTCACCCAGGCCGACCCGTTCCAGCCACGACTTCGCGCGTTCGTCGACGTCGTCGAGCCCGTACATTCGTCCGTAAAACTGCAGATTCTCGAACCCGCTCAGGTCGTCGTACACGAGCGCTTCGTGGCTGACCCAGCCGATCGTGTCGCGTCGCTTTCTTGCGACGTGAGGGAAGGACATCTTCCCGTAGCGGACCGTGCCCGAGGTCGGTTGGTCGAGGGTGGCGACGATGTTCATGAGCGTCGTCTTTCCCGCGCCGTTCTCGCCGACGACCGCTGTGGTGGTGCCGGCTTCGAACGAGAGGGAGACGCGGTGGAGGGCGTAGGAACGACCGAACGCTCGGGAGACTTCTTTGAGCTCGACGCGTTCGAAGTTCACGTTTCCGACTCGAGGTCCTCGATCTTCTTGAGCACGAGAGCGAGTCTCTCACGCAGACCTCGCGACTCGATTTCGTATTCGCCCTGGGTCACGTGGTCCTCTTCGTAATCTTTCTCCAGAGCGACCAGCTCGTCCAAAATTTCGTCGCGTTCGCTCCCCAGCGCAGCGAGCACCGTCTCGCGCCCTCGCTCGCTCTCGGCACGCGAGCGGTCGCGAAGCGCGACCACGCTCACGATGAGGCCGAGCACCACGGCGACGCCGAAGAAGATCCACGGGAGCTTCGGAGGATGAAACGGAAGTCCGCGAAGCTGGAACGAGAACGAGTCCCCCGCCTCCACGACACGTCCTCGGGCGCCGACGAACTCGATGTCGCCCCGAAGGCCCCAGATTCCCGGCCCGCGTGAAGTTTCGGGGAAGTCTTTCGGCCGCAGCTCGAGATCGTCGAGCCTCGGGACCCGGGTGTGCCGAGTCTGGATCGGTACCATGACCTCGACGTTGCGGGCGGCGTAGTCGAGCTTTTGTTCGTAGACGTACTCGCTCTCCTCGACCGGCATCGAAAAACGAACCTGTATGTTCTTCTTTCCGCCCGGTTCGATCGTGCCGTTCCAGTACACGGTGCTGTTCACCACCAGCATCTCGCCCGCCCCGTTGGCGTTGATCCCTTGCGCCTTGACCGGCAACACGATCGGGAGTCCCTTCTCGTAGTCCTCGCCGGGGAGGGCGGTCGTGTCGAAGGCGGACTTGCCCGTGTTGGTGATCGTGTAGAACTGCGAGAAGACGAGGTAGTCCTCCCAGAGCTCCACGAGGGTCCGGACGTTTTCGAAGACGATGCTGTCGACGTCGAGGCCCACCTCGTAGACCGCGATCTCGAGCTCGACGCCGCGTCCGGGGGTGGCGGCAGCCGACTCGTAAGGGACTCCTCCGTACGTCGTGAGCGCCGTCAGCTTCAGCCCCGAAGTCGCCAGCTCCTCGGGCACCGAGAAGCTCGCCTCGCCCCCCGAATCGGTGAAGCCAGCCCACTCCTGCTGCGGCTTGGGTGCACGGGGCTCGAAAGGCCCCCGCGGACGCGCCGCGTGGAGGATGACCGGCGAATCGGCGACCGGCTGGCCCGACTCGCCGTGGGTGACCCGGACGGTCACATCCATCGCGTCCTGCGCGAAAACCGGGACCCCGGGAACCAGGAGAGCGAGGGCGATGATGACCAGGACGAAGTGTTTCACGCTGCTCCCTCTTCTCGATCATCGGGGACGGCAGAAAACCTGGGGCGGCGCCCGAGGCGCTCGGCCACCGCGTCCTCGACCCGCGATTCCCAGTCGCGACCACCGTGAAGCTCGTCGAGGCGCTTCATGACGTGGACCGCTTCGCGCTCGTATCGCCGACGGAACTTCTCGTAGTCGGTCTGTGCGATCTTGCTGGTCTCGAACTCAAACTCCAGCTCCCGAAGGGACGCGAGCAAGACCTCGCGACGAGCCACGAGCACCTCGATCTCTCGCGTCTCTTCGTCGAGGTACTCGGCGCGAACCTTCTCACGCGCGCCACCGACGAGGGGCGAGATGGTGGAGTACACCGCAGCGACCGTGAAGACGACCGCGAGGAAGAAAATCAGGATCGTCATTGTCGGACGGAGACAGCCGGGGGAAGTTCGGGCCGCTCGATGCCCCAGCGTTCCGCGGAGCCCCACGGCGTGTGGGTCTCGACGGCGACGAGGAAGAGGGGCGTCGCGGAGACGAAGAGCGTGCCGCTGACCAGAGCGATCCGCGCGATCGTGCCGCCGCGAAGCGCCGCGGCTTGCTCGCGGGTTGGCCACATCGCGATCATCGTGCCGAACATCAGCAACACGCCGCCGAACCAGAACCACCAGGTGAACGGAGCCACGAACACCTTGAACGCTGCCGTCTCACCGCTCGGATCGAAATTGACGAGCGCGACGTAGAGGTCTTCGAGCAGCGTGGTCTTGATGTCGATCTCGGAGGTCGGCTGGTTGGGGGATGCATAGAACTTCGCCTTGCCTGGATACAACTCCCAGACTTTTTCGCCATTTCGGTAGGCGTCGACCCGCGCCATGATCAGGAGTTTCTCCGGGTCGTTGCGTTCCGAGAGGCCGATGTAGTGAAGCTCATAGTCCCCGACCATCACCGACTCGCCCCGCTTGAGCGAGACGTCGTGTTCCACCTTCATCGCGTTGCCGGCGAAGGCGACGAACGCACACAGAATGCCGAGGTGGACGATGTATCCACCGTAGCGGCGGCGCTGCTTCATCATCAGTCGCCACAGCGCCTCGGCGCCCGACTCCGAATGCATTCGCATCCGGGCCCGCGTGCCGCGGAAGACGTCGAGCAGGGTGGCGCACGTCGTGAAGACGACGAGCACCACGGCTGCGATGGCGTACGCGGCGTCGTTCGGGGTGGGAATGACGTCGAGCGCCGCGCCCCGGCCGTACCAGTATGCTGCCAGGAGGGCGGGCCCGATGGTGAGGGACGCGATGATCGGTCCCACGAAGTTGCGCTGGAAGTTCTTCTTCGTCGCACGTCGCCACGACATCGCGGTGCCGATGCCCATCAGGAGCAGCAAGAGGATCCCGAGCGGAGCCATCCAACGGTTGAACCACGCGGGCCCGATGGAGACTTCCTGCCCGAAGAAGCCCTCTTTTACCCGAGGCCACATCGTCCCGAACATCACGATCCCCGTCATCCCGACGAAGAGCCAGTTGTTGAAGATGAACGCCGCTTCGCGACTCACCGGGCTGTCGAGCCGGTCCGCCGCCTTCATCTGGGGCCACCGGTAGATGAACAGGCCCAGCGACGTGAAGGTGAAGAAGAGAAGGAACGCGAGGAAGTAGTCGCCGATGTTGGACTGCGCGAAGGTGTGCACCGACTCGATGAGGCCGCTGCGCGTGATGTAGGTGCCGAAGACCGTCAGCAGGAAGGAGCCGACCATCAGGAAGATGTTCCAGCGCTTCAGCATCCCGCGCCGTTCCTGAATCATCAGCGAGTGGATGAGCGCGGTGACGGTGAGCCACGGCATGAACGCCGCGTTTTCGACCGGGTCCCATGCCCAGTAGCCGCCCCAGCCGAGCTCCTCGTACGCCCACATCCCGCCGAGCATGTTCCCGATGGAGAGGAAGAACCACGGGACGAGGATCCACTTGCGCGACGCTTCCACCCACGAGTTCGAGAAGTTCTTGGTGATCAGGGCCGCCATCGCGAACGAGAAAGGGATCGTCATCGATGCGAGCCCCGCCAGCAACGAGGGGGGATGGACCACCATCTTCGGAGTCTGCAGGAGCGGGTTGAGGCCCTTGCCCGTGACGGGGTCGTCGATGATCGAGTACCCCTCGAAGGGATTCGAGACGAACGTGAGGATCATGAGCAGGCCAGCCATGACCGCCAGACACACCAGGGTCACCCACGGCATGAAGTCTTTGTAGCGGTTGCGGTTGACGTACAGACAGACGCACAGACACGAGGCGACGATCGAGACCCAGAAGAGCAAACTACCCGCCTGACCGCCCCACATCGCACCGATCAGGTAGAAGAGGGGCATCGATTCGTCCGAGAAACCCGCGACGTACTGGATGCTGAAATCGTGGTTCAGGAGCGCATGCAGGAGCACCGAGCTCGCCGTGAAGACGAAGCCCGACGTCGAATAGGCCGCGAATCGTCCCGCTGTCTGGTACCGATTGAGTCCGGTCTTGCCAGCGGCGAAGTTCAGGGCGATGCCGACCAACGCCGCGAACATCGCAGAGTAGATCGCGAGCGTACCAATCCACGCCATATCTAGACTCGTCTAAAGGGATGCCTGAGGCTGCTGCTGTTCTTCGGCCGTCGGAGGGTCGCCCTCGTAGCGGCTCGGGCACTTCACGAGCACCTCCTCCGCTTCGAGCGTCATGTCGTCAGCGACTTCGCCCAGGACCACGACCTCGCGGTTCTCCTCGAACGTGTCCGGCATCGCCTTGCTGTAGGCTACTTTCAGTGAGCGACCGTTCTCGGAGATACGAAAGCGACGCCCCAGCTCTCCGTCTTTCCCCTCGATGCTCCCCGGCTCGACTATCCCTTTGACGCGCACGCGTTGGCCCGGAAGATCGGTCCCCTGTGCGAGTGCTTGATCTACGCTGTAGAAATAGGTCTCGGACTTCAGTCCGTCGTAGATCACGAAACCGATTGCCGCGGCGACGACCAAAATTCCGACGATCGACCAAATGGGTAGACCGCGTTCTTCTTCGGTGTCGAGCTCGCCGTCTCGGATCTCTTCGTATTCTTCTTGATTCATCTTCCGCTCCGCTGAGGCACCGCACGGGCGCATTTACAACCGCGAATGCGCGAACAACATAACGAAAAAGTCGGTGGTTGTCGCCTAAAGCCGTTCGCGATCAGCCGCCAATCGCGTGCATGTGACGTTGGGTGACTCCGCCCCCATCGAGGTCGAAGGAGTGGCTCTCCTTCTTGCCCGCCAGCGAACGCCAGATCAACGCCTCCAATGCGCGGCGCCGCTCCTCGCCTGGTTCCATCGTGCGGAGCGGCACCCGCAGATCGATCTCGCCGTCATCGGCGAGACACGCCCGCATCGCTCCTCTGGGGGTTACGCGGACACGATTGCACGTGGCGCAGAAACACTCCGTCACCGCGGAAATAATCCCGACAGGACAGCCTTCCTCCGGAAGATCGGGGCCGAACGCGCGCCAGTAGCGAGCGGGGCCGTTGCCGTAAGTTCCGGCGTCGTCGCGAAGGTCGAACGATCTGGCGACCGCGGCGCGAATCCTGGCCGCAGGGAAGCAGTCACCGCCGCTCCAGCCTGTCTCGTCACCGATCGGCATGAACTCGATGAACCGCATGATGCCGCCGTTCGCGGCAGCAAACCTCACGAGATCCACGATCTCGTCGTCGTTGACGCCGCCCACCAGGACGGCGTTGAACTTCATCGGGCCGATCCCCGCGTCGCGCGCTGCGCGAATTCCGTCGAGCACACGCCCCAGATTGCCGACGCGAGACAGCTCGGCAAATCGCTCCGGCCGCAGGCTGTCGAGGGAGATGTTGATGTCGTCGAGCCCCGCCGCGGCGAGATCGGCGGCGTGGCGTCCGAGCAGGAACGCGTTCGTCGTCATCGTGACGCGTTCGATCCCGGGGAGGCGTTTCAGTCGACCGATCAGCTTCGGTACTTCGGCGCGAACCAGCGGTTCTCCTCCGGTGATCCGGACCGTGTCGACGCCCATCGCGGCAAAGGTGGAGACGACCTCCACGATCTCTTCGAACGTCAGGAGGTCGGGGCGCGGGTGGTGGTGGACCCCCTCCGCGGGCATGCAGTAGACGCAGCGAAAATTGCAGCGGTCGGTGACGGACAGGCGCAGGTAGGTGACGCGTCGCCCAAAGCGATCTCGAAGCAGCTCAGTCAAACAGGTTGATCCCGCCGGCTGGCTCTGGCTCGGGCTCCGGCTCGGCCTTCTTCTGCGCCTTCTTTTTCGCGGCCTTGCGGTTCGCCCGCCGGCGCGTTGCCTTGCGCGCCTTCTTCTTCTTCGCAACCGCAGCAGGGTCCACGAAGTCCTCTTCGACCAGGTAGATATGCGAGTCGAGGTCGAGCGTGATCTTGTAGGTGGGGTCGGAGGGTTCGAGGTTTGCCGAGTCTCCGCTGCCGTCGGGCGTGTCGATCGACACCTCGATGTCGTTCTGCGGGACGTCCGCGAACGAGAAGTGGGCGTATCCGAGCCCGTTCGTACGCGCGACCTCGTTGCCGTTCAGCGAGACCGGCATGTCGAAGCACGCTTCTTTGATCGACTCGTCACAGTTCGCCCGGATCCAGACGAGATACTCTTTGCGGACCGACTCGGCCGTCACCTGCAAGAAGATGGGCATCCCCGAGATCGTCTTTCCGACCTTGGTGACCCGGAGCTCTTCTTCGAGGGACGTCTTGCCGACGAAGCGATAACCCTCGAGCTCTCCGACCGTCAACGTGACGGTCTTTCCCGGAGTCTCGGTGAGGCGACCCTTGAACTCGCCTTCTTCGTTGGTGAAACCGACGACTTTTCCGTCGAGCTTCACCGGGACCTTCGCGATCGGATTCTGGTTGGGGTCTTTCGCTTCGAGCTCGAGCGAGTACTTCACCGGCTCGGCTGGCTTCTGGGCCTTTTTCTTCTTGTCGCCGTCGCCGCAGCCTGCGGCGATCGCGAAAACCAGGAGTAGAGTCGTGAGTCGGATGATCATTCTTCCTCGTCCCCGGAGTTCTTGCTCGGAATCTGCTTGAACTCGAGTTGCTTGTTTTTGTTGAAGAAATCCATCTCGTCTGCATCTGCATCGATGGAGGCGAGGAGCGGATACACCGACTTCACGCGGCTGATCTTACCTTTGGTCATGCCGTCATGGAGCTTGTCGAAGTATTCGCTCTGGATGTCTCTAACGATCTCCTCCTCAGAAAGTTCTGAAAGAATCTTTCGATCCTCGGCGGTGGGACCTCCGCTGGCGCGCACCGCGGTGGCCATCGCGAGGAGAGCCTGGCGGTACTTGTCGCGTTTGCCGTTGTCGGTCAGCTTGTCGATCTCTTCGAGAGCTTCTCGTGCCTCGGCGCGCGCGGCGGCCGCGGCGTCGGGGTCGACGACGTTCTCGGGAGCGCCGCTTTCGCTGAGGCGATACGCGGCATCCACCTCCAGCCGGGGGTCCATCTCGAAGTTGCCCGCGCTCGACGCGACCTGAGCGGTAGCTTCGGCGGGAGCGCCGTTGGTACCGGCCGCGACGATCGCGCCATTGGTTCCGGCGGCAGCGAGCGCCCCGTTGGTGCCAGCGACTGGCTGTTCTCCGCCCGCGGTCGCGGCAGCGACGGCGGCCTGCTTGTTCTGGTTCTTCTTTCCTCCCCCCGGCTTCAGCAAGAACGCCCCGGCGACGGCGGCGACCGCGACCACCGCGACGGCGGCGAGCAGGGCTTTCTTGGGGGGCTTCTTTCCGCTCGCTTTGCCGCCGAGGGCGCTCGTGAACTCACGAGCGGATTGCGGCCTTTCTTGCGGGTTCTGCTGCAGAGCGCTCTGCAGGGCCGCCGCGGTCTTCTTGTCCATCGACTGGACGGCTTGAAGATTGAGCGGAAGACCGGTGGTCGCGGCGACGTAGACGGCGGCGAGGCTGTAGATGTCGGTCGCGGGGTAGAGCTGTCGCTGGTCGGGCGGGAAGTTCATCTCCGGCGGACCGAACGTCCCGAGATTACCGCGATGCTCGAATTCGAGGATGTCGAACGGTTCCAGGATGATCGATCCGTCGTCCTGCACCCAGATCGCGTCGGGGGTGAGGTTGCCGTAGACGAACCCTTGCTGGTGAATGAGCTCCAGGATCTCGGCGACCTGCGTGATCCACTGCGTCGCGGCTGCTTCGGGCTGCGGCCCGTTCTGCGACAGGATGTCGGTCAGCCGATACCCGCCGGGGCGTGGCAAGTCGACCCAGGCCCCGGTCTGCGAACCGAGCATGCCGTTGAGCCCGACGAGCCTCGGGTGTCGGATCTGGTCGAGCGCGGTGACGCGCTGCCGCAGCGGCAGCGGCATCCCGTTCGGGTCGCCGTCCCAGATCCGCTTGAGGACGACGGGTTGCCCGGCCGGGTTCTGCGCAAAGACGAGGGTGATCTCTCCCTGCTGCACCGACTCGGCGGTGAACTGGTACGCTTCTTTGAGCACGGGGTCGTGCTCGATCGGCATGCTTCCCTGGGCCGCTCCCGCTTGCAGTGCGGCGAGGTTGACGAACTGCGTGCTCCCTTCGTAGCCGCCCGAGTCGACGTCGGGGGTGAACATCTCCCCCCCCTGCGCGAAGTCGTTCAGATTCACGAATGCGGTGTTTCCGTCGTAGCCGCCGTCCCCGACCGTGAGGGTCTGAGATCCCGACTCCTGGGGGGCTTCGAGGATGTGGCCGGGTTGTGTCTCCGGTTGTCCGAAGCCGTGGGAGGGCTGCTGTCCAAAGCCCCCACCCGACGGCTTTTGTCCGAAGCCGCCGCCGCCGGGTTGCCCGAAGTTGCCCGACGGCTCGTCGAACCCGCCCGATTGTTGACCGAAGCTCCCTGAGGGTTGTTGGCCGAAGTTCCCCGACTGCGGCTGTCCAAAGCCGCTTCCACCCTGTTGGGGAGGTTCCTCCCGGTGGGAGCCGAAATTATTGAACGTCGGCTGAATTCCGCTGTGCGTATTGATCTGCAGGCCGCCGCTCTGGTTCTGCTGGTGGCGGTTCGGGACGGCATTTTCCAGCTCGCCGAGGGTGATCATCTCGGTGGCTTCGTCGTCGTCGAAGCCCTCGCTGTCGAACTCGTCGTCCGAGCTCGAGAAGTTCGGCGGGGGGGCGAACGTCGGACCACCGGCCTCGTCGAGATTGACCATCGCGGTCTTCTCGTCTTCGAAGTCGTCGTCGAACGTGTCACCACCTTGCTGCTGGCGCTGATTGTGTCGATCGATGAGGCTTCTTCGAGCCTGTTTGAATCGGTCGTCGGACATGAAAAGTTCGTCCTCCGCAATCTGCGGAGTACCTCAGCTCAGTTGGAAGGCGGTCGGAACCACGCTTTGTCGATGTGCAGGTTCCGCGCGAGCACGTCGTCGTAGAACGTCGGGATGTTTCCGGTCGCTTCGAGTCCCCCGAGAATCTTGCCGGTCGCCGGGTCGTGCCCGCGGTGTTTGAACTCGAAGATCGGGTAGAGCTTGTACTCTCCGCGTTCGTCGAGCCCGAGGGCTTCGGTGACGTGGGTCAGCTTACGACTACCGTCATTGAAGCGGCTCGTCTGGATGATGAGGTTGATCGCGGAGGCGACCTGACTTCGGAGCGCCTGCAGGGGCATCGCGACCTCGTTCATCATCGCCATCGTCTCGAGACGGCGCAGCGTGTCGTCGGGGTAGGTGGCGTGCGTAGTCGAGAGGCTGCCGCCGTGACCCGACGTCATCGCCTGGATCATGTCGAGGGCCTCGCCGCCGCGAATCTCGCCGATGATCACGCGATCGGGTCGCAGTCGCATCGCCGAGCGGAAGAGGTCACCGATCGTGACGCGTCCGCGCCCCTTGGCATCGGGACCACGCGCTTCCAGCATCAGGACATGCGGCTGCTGCAGCTGGAGCTCCGTCGAGTCCTCGATCACGATGATTCGTTCGGCGGGATCGACCAGGGTCGAGACGACGTTGAGGAGCGAGGTCTTCCCCGAGCCGGTACCGCCGGCGACCATCATGTTCTTCTCCATGTGGACGCAGACGTTGATGAACTCGGCCGCCTGAGGCGTGATCGAGCCGTACTCGATGAGCTTCTCCATCGTCAGGGAGAACTGGCCGAATCGACGAATCGCGATCGAGACCCCGTTTCGAGCACACGGCGGGAGCACGACGTGAACGCGACTTCCGTCGGGGAGTCGGGCGTCCATGCGCGGGTTGAGCTCGTTCAGAATCTTCCCGACGTACTGCGCGATGTTCTTCGCGCCACTCATCAGGTCGTCCTCGACTTCGAACACCGCCTCGGTCTTCTGCAGCTTCCCCGAGACCTCGATCCAGATGTCGCGCGGGCCATTGATCATGACCTCCGAAACGCTCTCGTCTTCCAGATAGGGGACGATCGGCTTCAGATACCGCTTGATCGATTGCTCGAAGATTTCCTTGGGGATCATGGCACCGCCAAATTTGTCCGGGGGATATGCCTGCGACGCAGTATACCGTAGCGAAACTGGATAAAAAAGTACGCTGCGCCTCCTCGAAATTCGAAGTGGCGCGCGTCGTCTGACGGAAATGGCCAAACCGCTCGACTCGCTCTATGCTCCCCCCCATGCGCGTAGCGACCGTCGGATTCAACATCTTGCTGGCTCTCACGAGCGTCACCCTCCTGGTGGCGATGTACACCATTTTCTTCGTCGCCCCGACCGAGGTGACGATGGGAATTGCACAGAAGATATTCTTCCTGCACGTCCCCTCGGCGATGATGATGTATGCGGGCTTCATCGTCTGCTCGGGAGCGAGCCTCTTCTACCTGCTGCGCCCCCGGCCCGGTTGGGACCTCCTCGCGACGACCGGGGTCGAGGTCGGCCTGCTGATGGGGCTCTACGTCTTCATCAGCGGTCCCCTGTGGGGCTACAAGGCATGGGGCGCGTGGTGGGAATGGGACCCGACCCTCACTTCGGCGCTCATCCTCTTCATGATGTATGGCGGCTACTGGCTCCTCCGCGTCTTCTCCGGACCGAGCAAGCGCGTCCGAATGGTCGCCGCGGTCCTCGCCGTGATCGCCGCCGTCGGCATTCCTTTCGTCCATTACGCCGTGCAGATCTGGGGCGGGATCCATCCCACCGTCGAGCGCGAGGGAGGGGAGGGGATGGCACCCGCCATCGCTCAGGCCTTCGGACTGTCGATGCTGTCGATGCTGCTCCTGTTCGTCTGCCTGATGTGGGCGCAACTACGCGTCCGATTGCGCCAGCAGCGCATCGACGAACTCTACCTCGAAGTCGAAGATCATCTCAGGACCGTCGCATGAAGTATAACTGCAGCGCACTCGTGGCCCTCGGGCTCGTCGTCGCCAGCGTCCCGGCCTGGGCGCAGGACGGCCTCTCCGAGGCAGACAAGACGATCCCCGGTGGAACACTCGCGGTCACCGCGTACATCGTCTTCGTGGCGATGATGCTCGGGTATCTGGCACTGCTCTCCTGGCGACAGCGGCGGCTCGATGCCGACATCGATGCACTCGAGAAGCGGCTCGACGAGCTCGCCGAACTCGGCAAATGATCTCCACAGCCCACCTCTTCTACATCCCGGTGCTGGTGCTCGTCGGGGCTTTCGCCGGCTACTACGTCGGACGCGCGGCAGCGGACAAAGAGGCGCGCGAGAAAGCGAAGGCCGCACGCCGCAAGCGCGCCATCGCTCAGCGTCTGCGCGCGTCGTCCGGGGAAGAAGAAGAATGAGCCGGGTGTGAGCGGGGAGGGTGGTAGCGCTCAGCGCTCCCAATCCTCGGTGTGGTCGAACGCCCCCGTGGTGATCGCGTTTCCGAGCCAGTTCCGAAGCTCCTCCATCCCTTCGCCCGTCGCGGCCGACACCGCATGAAACGGTAGGCCGCGCTCTTCGAAGTGCGACCGCAGTTCGTCGACCCGTTCGGCGACGAAAGGAAGGTCGCACTTGTTGAGGACGACGAGGGTGGGACGCTCGACGAGGTCTGCGTTGAACTTCTCGAGCTCCGCAGTGATCCGTTCGAAATCCTCGATCGGATCCCGCTCGTCCTCGTGACCGGAGAGCTGCGGCGTCACTTCGATCACGTGCGCGACGACGTTCGTCCGCTCGATGTGCTTCAAGAACTGGATGCCGAGTCCGTGTCCTTCGCTCGCCCCCTCGATCAGCCCGGGGACGTCGGCGATCACGTAGCCACCGAAGTCACCGAACTTCACGACCCCCAGGTTGGGGACCAGCGTCGTGAACGGGTAGTCCGCGATCTTCGGCCGCGCATTCGACAGCGTCGCGATGATCGTCGACTTCCCGACCGACGGGTATCCGACGAGTGCGACGTCCGCGATGAGCTTCAGCTCGAGCTTCACGTCCCGCACTTCGCCCGGATATCCCGGGGTCGCGTGCTTCGGCGCCCGGCGCGTCGACGTCGTGAAGTGTGCGTTGCCGAAGCCGCCGTCGCCGCCCGCGGCGACCACGACAGTCTCGCCTTCTTCGGTCAGGTCGGCGAGGAGTTGCTCGGTCTCGGCGTCGTAGACGAGGGTCCCGATCGGGACCTCCAGACGAACGTCGTCGCCGTTTGCCCCCGTCTTGTTGTTCGGTCCCCCCGGACGCCCGCTCTTCGCCTTGATGTGCCGTTGGTGTCGAAAATCGGAGAGAGTGTTGCAGTTCGTCGTGGCGACCAGCACCACATCCCCCCCTTTTCCGCCGTTGCCGCCGGCGGGACCGCCGCGCGGGACGTACTTTTCCCGGCGGAAGGCGATGATCCCATCGCCCCCTCGACCAGCGGTCGCTGTGAATGTTGCTTCGTCGACGAACATAGTTTCGGGCACAAAAAACCCGGCACGACGGCCGGGTCCTTTCGACGCGCGAACCGAGGTTACTCGGCGGCGGCGGCTTCTTCCGGGTAGACGGAGATGAACTTCTTCCCTCCGACCTTGGTTTCGAACTTCACGACGCCGTCGGCGAGCGCAAAGAGAGTGTAGTCACGACCACACCCGACGTTGTTGCCCGGGTGGAACTTCGTGCCGAGCTGGCGCACGAGGATGCTTCCGGCGCGCACCTGCTGGCCGCCGTAGCGCTTCACGCCACGCCGTTGGCCTGCCGAGTCGCGCCCGTTCCTCGAGCTACCCTGTCCTTTCTTATGTGCCATCGTGTGACTCCTACGCGCTCACGTCGGTGATTTTGACGCGCGTGTACTCCTGACGGTGTCCGCGCTTCACCTGGTATCCTTTGCGTCGCTTCTTCTTGAAGACGATCACTTTCTTCGACTTTCCGGTCGCGACGACGTTGCCCGTCACCGAAGCTCCGCTCACGAAGGGAGCTCCAATCTGAAGGTCGTCGCCAGAGCCGACGGCGAGCACTTCCTCGAACGTCACGTCCGCTCCCTTTTCCTTTCCGGGAAGCTTTTCGATCTCGAGAATGTCGCCGGGCTGGACCCGATACTGTTTTCCGCCGGTTTTGATTACAGCGTGCATGACCATGAACCTCAATCATTCTGCGGCGAAACGAAATTTGCCGCTTCGAAGGACGGGAACCCTACAGAGACGAGAATCATCCGTCAAGTTCAGACCGCGATCCTCGATCAACCGAGTCGCCAGCGCCGCAGCAGGGCGGCGGGACGATCCAGTGAGCGCAGGTAGTACTCGGCGAGGAGGACGCGTTGCTGCTCCGCGTTCAGGTCGCCGTGACGGCCGAGCCGCTGGCGTCGCTGCTCGACGATGTGGGCCAGGGATACTGCGGCCGCGACGGAGATGTTGAACGACTGAGCGAACCCGAGCATCGGGATGATCACCCGCTCGTCCGCCGCCTCCAGAATCTCCTCCGACACCCCGTCACGCTCGTTTCCGTACACGATCGCCGTCGGTCGGGTGAAGTCGATCTCGTGGATCGGTTTGGCGGCCTCCAGATGGGTGGCGACGATCCGGTACCCATGCTCCTTCAGAAACGAGATGCACGGCTGACGTTCTCGATAGCGGTGGAGATCGAGCCACTTGTCCGCGCCATTCGCCACGCGCTTGGACGTCTTGAACTTCGCGAGCATCTCGAGCACGTGCATCTGCGCAAACCCGAATCCTTCGGCGCTGCGCATCACGGCCGACACGTTGCCGCGGTCGTAGAGCCCGTCGCAGACGGTCACGACGTTGAACGTTCGGTTCGACACGACCGCAGCGATACTCTCGCGCCGCGGCTCCGAGATGTGTGCCTCGAGCCCGGTGATCACTTCGTCCGCCGTGTACGTGTGCCCGTCGACGTCGAAGCGGTCCGTATAGGGGAACCTCAGCGACATTCGCCGTCGACGCACTTCAACTTCTGCTCCGACGGGCAGTCGGAGGTGTCCACGCACGTGAAGACGCTGTTCTCCCACCGGCGGTAGGGGATCACGACGCGGTCGTTCGTCTCGGGCGGGTTAGGGCCGCGGAACGCGATGCGGTTGACGATCGGGTCGTAGTCGAACCCGTCGAGGCGGCTGCGGTCGAGGTCGAGCGTCATCCCCGACGAACTGTCGCCGTGGATCACCTGGAGCGTCGGCGCGACCGGCACGCCACGCAGGCGAAGGCCGGACGCGATGCCCGCCGAGGCGTTCGCGATCTGGCCGAGGGTGTTGGTGATGTCGGGCTGACACACCGAACCGGCTCCACCGCCCGTCTCGTTGACGAGGTAGGCGATCGAGTGCCCGACCGTCGCAGCGCCGTCGCAGGTCTCACCGGGCAGCCAGAAGAGCCCGAACATCGTCGCCCCCACGTTGGGGCCGAGGGCCCACTGCACGAACGGGTCGGCGGCGGTGGCGAGCGAAGCCTGCTGAGACTGGGTGAGCGTCAGGCTGTTGGTCGGCAGGAAGTTGAGGAGCTCCGAGAAGAAGTCGTCCTCCTCGTCCGTGATGGCGACCGTAATCACCGCCGCGTCGGGGCGAATCTTGTCCACGGCGTTCGCCGTGCGGGGCAGGGCGCGGTCGACTGCCGCGAGCGCCATCGTGGCGGTGTGTTCGCTGTTCGTCCCGCTCACCTGGTTGAGGCGCGTCGCGATCTGCGCCGGGTCGGTCGTGAATCCGCCGCCGACGAGCGCGCCGTTTCCGCCCCCCATGCCGAAGATCGAAGGACACGGCCCCATCGGCGGGAACCCGCCCGCGGGCGGGAAGAGCGCCCGGAACTCCGCGGAGAGCGCCATGTCGCTCGCGACCCCGCTACACGCGACGCCGGTCACGCCGACTCGCCAGTCGACGTTGGTCGCGTTCAGCAGCGCGGCGAACTCCGTCGCGAAGTTGGAGAGCGCCGCCTGCTCGTTCTGCATCGACCCCGACGCGTCCAGCGCGATGATGATGTCGATCTGAGGGACGGTCGTGATCGCGTACGAGACGCATTCGTCGGCGAGCATGTCGTTCGCCCCCGCCACCGAGGTGCCCCCGGTGATGTCGTCGACGCGGATCCCTGCGAGCCCGGCGGCGTCCTGGTAGGCGTCGAGCGTAACCAAAGCGCCGGACAAGATGTACTGCGTCGCGGAGCGCGAGACGACCTCGAAGACGAAGAGGGTCTCCGTGGCACCGCCCGGAATCGCTCCGGTCAGCCCGTGCGACAGATCGGCCGGGTTCGCGCCCGAAAGCTGCGCGAGGATCGCGTCGCGAGCGACGTCGGGCGCCGTGCCCGCCGGCAGGTCGACGACAGCGCCGACGGCCGCTTTGTAACTGTCGTGCGTCGTGATGCGCCGTCCCGAGACCCGGCGGACTGCCGAGGGGTAGAGCGCCTGGATCTGCCCCACGACGTCGTCCACGATGAGCGACGGGTTCGTCTGGCCGGCGGGGTCGAGCGAAGCGATGAATCCGGTGTAGTCGTTGGGGATGTCTTCGAAGGCGTGAGCCTGCAGCGCTCCCATCGACCAGGTCACCGGGGACGTCGTGACCCCCGGCTCGAGCGCCAACTGGTAGTCGGCCGCCACGTCCTTGACCATCAGGGGCGTCACGAGGTTCTGGATGTCCTCGGGACGGCAGTCGCGGTACTGCGCTTCGTCCGAATCCGGTGTCCCGTCGCCATCGGTGTCGGCCTTACACGGGTCACTCTCCCCCTCGGCGCACATGACGTTGTACACGCGCGCGGCGCACGTCCCGAGCTCGCCGTCGCCGTTGCCGTCTTCGACTCCGTCGGGTAGCCCGTCACCGTCCGTGTCAGGATCGAGTGGGTCGAGGCAGGTTCCGATTTCGGCACCGTCGAGAACCCCGTCGCCGTCCGTGTCTTGCAGCAGCGGGTCGGTCCCGGCGGCGATCTCGTCGCCGTCGAGCGCACCGTCGATGTCGGTGTCGTTGTTGCGCGCGTCGGTCTCCATCCCGGGATCGAGGCGGCAGTTACCGTTGGCATCTTCCTCACCATCGGAGAGTCCGTCGCCGTCGGTGTCTGCTTGCAGCGGGTTCGACGCCAGCACGCACTCGCAGTCGTTGGTCAGCCCGTCGCCATCGTCGTCGCGGCCCGCGGCGCAACGCGTATCCCCCGGCATGTCGACGGGGTCGATCCCCATGTCGTCGATCGGGTCAGTCCCCATGTCGGGGTCCGTCATCCCCGAGTCGGGCTCCCCGTTGTTCTCCCCGCTGGTCCCATTGTTCGTCCCGTTGTTCGAAGGGTCGTTCCGCAGCTCGCACAACCCGGTGACGGGATTGTAACGCTCCCCTTGCGGACACATGGGCGTCCCGTTGTTCGTCGCGCCATCCTTGTCGACGTCTCCACAATCCCCACATCCCACAACCAGCAACCCAGCCAGCACCAACCAATTCTTCACCAAGCGATTCACAAGATGCCTCTCATTTCGTGGTCCTCGGCTTTTACCAAAACCACGGGAGCAATGCGATAGCGGCCTGTGGCCGCTATCGCATTGCTGGGGGACCGCGCTTCGCGCGGTGGGGGACCG
>CAYPJU010000054.1:0-43397 GCA_964411125.1 uncultured Bradymonadales bacterium
GTTTCGCGTCCGAGTCAGCGCCCTGGGGGGCCGATGGCTGGACCCTACCCTCGTTCTGCATTTGCCGATGTTGCGGCTCGACGGCTGGAGTCGAAGACGAGAGCACCTACTCCGTCGCCGCTTTCCGCCAATCATGGCTCCGCAACGGAGCTCCATGGTTCGAGGCGCGCCGCGCCCCGAAAGACTGGGACTTGGATGATCAGCTTGCATCCATTCCGCCCCCGTTTCGTCCGTCGCCAAAAGTCCGCTCCGTCCAAGAAGTTCTGGAGATCGCCGACGAGTTTGGTTTCGAGACGGCCGCCAGAGTGCGTTTCGAAGGAGGTCTGCTGATGGCCAGTGAACTGTTGCAAGAGTCCAACGAACTCGGCCACCTCTTGGCCTATCAGCCGACGCTGAACGACCGCCTTTTTCATCAGCTGGTAGCTCTGGACGCTGAGGAGGTCATCGAAGTCCTGCGAACACGCCCGGAGCTGAGCTGGAACGAGGACTGGAGGAGGCTCGTCCACGTCGAAAGCCATTGGCATTGAGTCGTCCTCGTCGCTGCGCTGACTTGTTGGGGAACCGGAGGGCGGTGGCTGTCCAACGGACCGCAGCTGAAAGCTGCGGAGGGCCCGCCCACCACCGTCGTTCCCCGCCGTCTTGACCGTTGCGCTGCCTTCGCAGCGAGGTACCGAAGGAAGGTGGCAGTCCAACGGACCGCAGCTTTCAGCTGCGGCTACAAGAGCGCGCTGCTGCGCAGCGCGGGGGAAACCGCAGGCTGCGCCTGCGGGAACCATGGGGAGGTACCCAGGGTCTGGAGATTGGCGAACAGTCCAATACCCTGGACGGTCCCAGACCGTTGCCTCTCGACCTCGCACCCCCCACACCGTTTCCCGGAACACATGGTACCCGCGGGCAAAGCCCGCGGTTTCTTCGCGCTGCGCAGCAGCGCTTCTCGCTAGCCGCAGCTGAAAGCTGCGGACGGCCCGCCCACCACCGTCGTTCCCCGCCGTCTTGACCGTTGCGCTGCCTTCGCAGCGAGGTACCGAAGGAAGGTGGCAGTCCAACGGACCGCAGCTTTCAGCTGCGGCTACAAGAGCGCGCTGCTGCGCAGCGCGGGGGAAACCGCAGGCTGCGCCTGCGGGAACCATGGGGAGGTACCCAGGGTCTGGAGATTGGCGAACAGTCCAATACCCTGGACGGTCCCAGACCGTTGCCTCTCGACCTCGCACCCCCCACACCGTTTCCCGGAACACATGGTACCCGCGGGCAAAGCCCGCGGTTTCTTCGCGCTGCGCAGCAGCGCTTTCGCTAGCCGCAGCTGAAAGCTGCGGACGGTCCGCCCCCCACCGTCGTTCCCCGCGCTCGTAACCGTTGCGCTGCCTTCTCACGGGGGGCCGGAGGATGGTGGCAGTACAACGGACCGCAGCTTCCAGCTGGGTCAGTAGCCTGGCCTGGACCGACATCCACACCGCCGCCTTCAAGATTGGCGTCGGATGACCCGTCGATCAGTCTTCGACATCGAGCAACTCCACCATGGTGAGTGCGTCCAGAAGGTCCTTGGGACGACCGGTTGCTCGCTTGTTGCGCAACAAATCCTTCGGTCCGATGACGTACACGTCGAGGTCACCGAAACGAGCTTCTGCGCGATTCTTCCACGCCTCGTTGAACTCGACGCCAGAAATGTGGGTCAGGATGTCGATACGACGTGGAGGTAAGCCCATCTGAAAAACGACGCCCGGGGTGCTCAGGTCCTCTACGCTGAGGTCGTGGAGCGGCGCTCCGAAGATTCGTAGGGCTGCATATACGAGCCCCGCATTCCGCTCGGTGGGCTCGACCCACACGTCGATGTCGCCGGTGGCTCGAGGTAGTCCGTGTGCCGCAAGCGCATAGGCTCCGACGACGAGAAACTTAGCTCCCGCTTCGGATAACTCTCGCAACAGATCTTGGAAGTCCTGGTTCATCCTCGTATTCCGGATGCGCGAGTTTCCAGGCCGTAAGCGACAGCTCCCAGGCGAAGCGCATCCGCTCCTCCGGGGTCATGTCCATCCAGTAGTCGTCGGCACCCTGCTCGTCTTCGAGACGAGTGATTTTGGTGGTCCACTGGCTGCGGTCGGTTCGGCTCATAGAACTAGTATAAGCGCCCGGTGAAACTCAGTCGACCGATCGGAGCCGGTAGTGGTCTCAGGCGCCTGGGAAGGCCCCGTTCTGGGCTCTGCCCTACCCGGTTCCAGCCACCCAGCGCTCATAGTGGTAGAGAGCCGCGACGACGAGCGCATGGGTGATCTCGCCCGACATGACGCGGGCCGAGACCTCGGCCATCGGGACGGTCGTGATCTCGATCTTCTCGTGCTCGTCGAAGTCGGTTTCCGCGGTGGGGCGGGCGCCGAGCGCGACGAGGGTGGCGCAGCGGTTGTTCTGCAGGGCGGGGTTGGGTTCGACGACGCCGATCTCGTGCCACTCGGCGGCTTCGTAGCCGGTCTCCTCGCGGAGTTCGCGTCGTGCGGCCTCGAGATACGACTCGCCTTCGTCGACGACACCGCCGGGGATCTCGAGCGTGATGCTGTCGGTTCCCTGGCGGTACTGGGTGATGAGCACGAGCTCGTCGTCGGGCGTGAGCGCGACGACGTTGACCCAGTCGGGCATCGCGGCGACGTAGAAATCGGCGTCGACACCCTCGGGGGAACGCCGCGAGACGACGTCTACGGCGAAGACCGGCGTCTCGGCGATGCGCCGAGTTCCGAGCGTCTTCCACCGCTCGATCATGTCAGTGGGTGGCGATCGACGCTCGCGCGGCTTCGCGGGCGGTTTCGATCATCTTCTGGCGTGCGACCGGATCGTTCCATTTCGCCTGGATGTCCTCGGCCAGGCTGTGAAGTGGATCAAAGTACATGAAGAGCTCGTCGTCTTTGACGGACGGCGCGGTGTAGACCGAGATACCGTGGGTCCGGTCGTAGTACTCGTAACTGTGAATCCCGCGCTTTCCGCCGCCGCCCGGGAGGTCGACGATGTAGAGCGGGCAGTTGAACCCGGCGGTGGTCCCGCGGACCCAGCGCTCGAGGTCCAGGGTAGTCTGTACGGACGTCCTGAGGTCTTCGACCCCCTTCACCATGTCGTGCTGGTACACGTAGTACGGGTGCACGTTCACCTCGCCGAGACGCTTGACCAACATCACCGCGGTGTCGTGGTCATCGTTGACGCCTCGCTGTAGGACCGCCTGGTTGCGGACGTAAATGCCGCGCTCGTGCAGAACGTTCATCGCGCGACGCGTGATTTCCGTGATCTCGTTGGGGTGGTTGAAGTGCGTGTGCAGGCAGACGTGCTTGTGCAGCTTGCGGCCCAGATCGTTGACCGCCGTGAGCGCGTCGAGCCAGGGCTCGTCCGTCAAGATCTTCATCGGCATCACGGCCGGGCCTTTCGTCGCAAACCGGATGCGGCGGATGTTCGGCATGTTGAGCAGCCGCTCGCCGATCATCTGGATGTGCTTGGCGGCGAGGTTGTAGGTGTCACCGCCGGAGATCACGATGTCCTCCAGCTCGGGCCGCGATTCGATGTACTCGAACGCCCGCTCCCATCGCTCCGGGCTCACCTTCAGGCTCACCTTCTCCACGATGTCGGTGTCGACGCCGATCGCGTAGCTGCGCGTGCAGAAGCGGCAGTAGACGGGGCACGTGTCCATCACCAGAAACAGCGCCTTGTCCGGATATCGGTGCGTGAGTCCCTCGACCGGAGCGTCCGCTTGCTCGTGCAACGAGTCGAGCGTCAGCATCGGGTGGTCCGGCATCAGCCGGTTCGCCAGCGGGATGAACTGTGTCCGGATCGGGTCGTTCCACGGATCGTCCCAGTCGATCAGCGACAGCAGGTAAGGTGTCACCCGGACCGCCATCGGCGCCAGATGAAAGCCTCGCTGGGCGTCGGCCAGGAAATCGTCGGGGGCGACCCCCTGCAGGGTCTCCATCAGCTTGTTCTCGCCGTACAGCGAGTTCTTCATCTGCCACTTGTGGTCGAGGAACGTCTCCTCGTCGACGTCGAACGCCGGAATGCGGCGCCAGAACTCGTCGGACCGCAGATTGCGGTGCTCCAGCATCTTCGCTTCGACCGGTGGCTTGCGTGTGCGCACCTCCGGCGGGGCGGCTTTCGATTTCGGTTTGTCGTATGGATCGTAGTTTTCAGCCGAGCTCATCGTGGACTCCTGTTGCTAACGGCAACTCTGCGGCGTGTCTCACGACATGCAAACACGCCAAATTCGAACGAACGAATCAGCGCGGCGGGCCGTAACCGCAGACCAAGTCCACACTCCTCGTTCGGAGGAGCCCGGCCCGATCTTTCTTTCAAATGATGCGTCCAATGTCAACAGAACGAGCGGCTCTTCGTGCGTCCGTGACGCTCCTCATGAGGCGGAGAAACGCGGCTCGGTCCCGCGACTTCTCCCTGATCCTCCTCGTCCGTCCGTCCACCCCGACCTCTGCGGGATGACGGGCGCTCGCCACCCCCTTCGAAAAATTGGAAAGTCCCGATGAGCCTCATGAAATCTAGGGTTCAAGGGCGTCCGGAAAAAAGTCTGCAACGGAAGTGCGTCGCTGCCGATAATGAGTACGTAGTCGCCGCCGTGCCGTCGACCGGAGGGACGGACCTTCCGTACGCGCGCGGAAGGTCCTGCGCGCCCTCCGGGTGACGCGCGGCGTCGGCTACCGAAGCCTATCGGTGACCAGTGGTCGCGGGGGTGGGGGGCGGCCACTGGTCGTCGATAGGCGGGCCCGCGGGGCGCGCGACCTTCGGGTCGCGCGCCCTACAGGCTCGAACGAGCACACGATGACGAAACGAAACGCAGGACCAACCACTTTCACGACGGACCAGGAGTTGCCTATGGAGAACAGCCAGTGACGCGCCCCACCCCGGGCGATCGGGGGAGCCCCACATATCCGGGCTCGGTGCGTCGCGAGGGCAAGGTTCCACCCGAACCCGCGCCCGAACCCCGGTTCCGAGACCGGCCGAGGCGGTGGACGCCGCGCGAAAGCGACCACCCCCGACGGAACGGAAGGAACCACCGACCCACTCTCCGGAGGAGAAGTCCCCCGGCCCCGGGCAACCCCCGCGGCCGAAGGAGCCGGGTCGGCCGAAAATCGAGCGCGGCGGAAAATCGCCCCCCCCGCGCGGAGCACCAGCCGCTCGGGCCGGGGCGGGAGCGGACGACTCTGTCCGCCTTGGGCCGACGAGGACGGCACCGCTCTGCTCGCGAGAAGGTCGTCCACGGTCGAGGCGCGTTAGCGCTCGGGCGGACTCGCAGGCGTGCGAGCACCAGCGGTGATGGCCAGCGGCATCGTCGCCGGGGGAGTGAGCTAGGTGCTAGATGATGCCGACACCATGCGGTATCGTCTGCGAAATCCGACACGTGAGTCACCATGAACGCTCCTGCGAACAACATCATCGAGAAGCTGAACCCCGCCAATGGGGAGAAGATTGGCGATTATCCGATCACGACACCCGACGAGGTCGAGGCCGCCGTGGCGTTGGCGAAAGAGGCGCAGCCCCGCTGGGGAGCGCTCGCGGTGGAAGAACGAATCCAGCGGCTCAAGCGATTGCGGGACATCTGTGTCGAAGACCAGGACGCGTTGGCGCGGCGAATCAGCCTCGACACCGGGAAGCCGTATGCGGAGGCGCTGATGACGGAGGTCTCGGCAGTGCCGCTCTTCCTCGATTTTTACGAGAAGGAAGCGCCGAAGGTGTTGCGCGACCAGAAGGTGAAGACGCCGATCGTCCTGCCGGGTCAGGAGAGCTGGGTCACCTACTATCCGCTCGGTGTGATCGCGGTGATCTCACCATGGAACTTCCCGTTCCGCCTGGCGATGGTGCCGACGCTTTCCGCCCTCATCGCGGGGAACACCGTCGTCTTGAAGCCGTCGGAGGTGACGCCCGAGACCGCGGAGCTGATGCGCGAGCTGTTCGAGCGCGCAAACCTGGGGCGTGGCGTCGTTCAGATCTTGCAGGGGGACGGTTCGACGGGGGCCGCGCTCTGTGAAGCGGACGTCGACAAGATCTTCTTCACGGGCTCGGTCGCGACGGGGCGAAAGGTGATGGCGGCGGCAGCAAAGAAGCCGATCCCGTGCGAGCTCGAGCTCGGCGGCAAGGACCCGATGATCGTCTGTCACGACGCCGATCTCGACCGGGCGGCGAAGGCTGCGGTCTGGGCAGGGCTCACCAACTGCGGACAGATGTGCACTTCGGTGGAGCGACTCCTCGTCGTCGAGTCCGTGCACGATGCGTTCGTGAAGAAGGTCGTCGAGCGAGTGAAGAAGCTCAATGTGGGAGCTCCCGAAGAGCATGCCGACATGGGGCCGATGTGCTTCCCGCCGCAGCTCGATACGGTCGAGAGCCACGTCGACGATGCAGTCGCGAAGGGCGCCGAGGTGTTGACGGGCGGCGGACGGATCGATCGCCCCGGGCAGTGGTTCGAGCCGACTGTCCTCACGCGGATCACGGACGACATGGAGATCTGGCGCGAAGAGACCTTCGGGCCCGTCCTGCCGATTCGAAAAGTGCGCGACGAGGACGAAGCGGTCGCGGTCGCCAACGCCCACAAGTTCGGTCTGACGGGGTCGGTCTGGACCGAGGACCGCGACCGCGGCTTCAAACTCGCGTCGCGGCTCGAGGCGGGGCAGATTCACGTGAACAACGCGATCCTCATCACGGGAAACCCGGCCCTCCCCTTCGGCGGGGTCAAAGAGAGCGGCATCGGTCGCTATCACAGCGCCGAAGGGTTGCTCGGTTTCGTCAACACCCGCGCAGTGATGGTCGACAAGGGGTGGTTCAAGGACGAGTTCACGTGGTTCCCCTACCGGCGCAAGTACCCGATCGCTCTGAAGGCATTCCGCGCGCTCTTCGGCGGTAACCTCCCCAAGGCGCTGATCGATATCATGCGGCTGCGCAAACTCACCGACTGAGGTGCAGTTCGACCACGCACTCGTCGTCGGGGGGACCGGCATGCTCGCCGGCGCGACGCGCCGAATTGCCAGAAATTCGCTGCGGGTGACGCTCGTCGCCCGCGACCTCGACCGTATGCAGGCGATCGTGCCCGCGGCTCAGCACCTCGCTCTCGATTACACGCATGAGTCCGAGTTCGGGGTGGCCGTCGAGGCCGCGGGCTCTGGCTCGCCTTTCGATCTGGTGGTGGTCTGGATCCACGATTCGGGCGACCGCGCGCTCGGTCGTTTGGACGCGCTGGTCGCGGCGCAGCGCATACCCACACGGTTCGTGCAGGTCGTCGGCAGCCGGGGAGCCTCGGCGCCCGTGCCCGCGGCGGCCGGGTCATCCCACGTCGCCTACCAACGGGTGCTGCTGGGGCGCGTGCAGGAAGAAGATGGCGAACGATGGCTCACCCACGACGAGATCAGCGACGGGGTGTGGAGGGCGATCGAGTCCGGGGAGCGACGAGTCGTGGTGGGGCGGCTCCCGGGCTAGCCGAAGAGCCGTTCGATCATGTCGAGCCGGTCGTTCCCCCAGAACATCTGGTCGCCGACGAAGAAGGTCGGCGCGCCGAACGCGCCGCGCTCGACCGCTGCGTCCGTCGTCGCTCGCAGGTGATCCTTGACGGTCTGGTCGTCCGCTCGCGCCCACAGCGCGTCGGCGTCGAAGTCCGTCCCTTCCAACGCGGCCCGAAATCCGTCTTCGGTCGTGATGTCGTGCCCTTTCCCCCAGAACTGTTCGAAGAGGCGCGCCGCGAAGTTCCGAAGGCGCTCCTGGTCACCGTCCATCTCCACGGCCGCCGCGATGCGCTGGACACGGAGAGAGTTGGGTGGGAACGAGGCGGGGAAGGTGAACGGCACTCCGTAGACCTCGGCCCACTTGTGGAGGTCGCCGAACATCCAGCGTCCCTTCGCAGGGACGGACGCGGGGGCGACGTTCGCGGTCGCCTTGAAGACGCCCCCGAGCAGGAACGGACGCCACACCACATCGCGACCGATACGCTGGCCGAGCGCGTCGACCTGCGTGGCGGCCATGTAGGTGTAGGGTGATGCGAAGTCGAAGTAGAATTCGATCGGGTCGGACACGGGGTTACCTCACGGGCTTCGGTTCGGGGCCGTTGGTGCGGAGGCGATGCTACTTTCTCCTTACAAATGCTTCCAGCGGCGCATTCTGCTTCGACCGCTCCGCTCAGGGCGCTCATTCGCAGGGATTACGTTGCGTTTCGGCAGGGAACGGGAAAGAATCGGCGCGTGACTTCCTCTATCCACACGAAACGTTCATCGTCCTTGCTGGCAGTCGCGGCGCTCCTGTCGATCCCGAGCGGGGCGTTCGCCATCGCTCCTCATGCCGAGATCGGGATCGGCCTCCCGGAGCTCGTCCATGTGCGTACGGGCGCGTATCTGACACCTCGTCTTTCGGTGGAAGCGTACGCGGGCAATGTCATCCTGAACTGGCTCGTGGGGTTGGGGGCGACCGTCTACGTCGGGGGTACGCCGAACGGGGAGGCGCCGCCGCGCCACGCCGGCCTCGTCCAGGTGACCGCGGCGTTCAACCCGCTCCTACAGCCGATCCGGTTGACCTCGGGGGGCGACACCCTCGGCGCCGCGCTCCTGGTCAACACCGGGTACGCGTACACCGCCGACAGCGGATTTTCGTTTCGCGCTTATGTCGGCGGCTTGCTGTATGAGGACGGGGGTTTTGCCGGAGGCCCGAATCTGTCGCTAGGGGCGGGCTGGCGGTTCTGAATCAGCGTCGGACGTTCTGCCGGGGGTGTCGTCGGTCCATTTCGACCTCTTGGATCCGGCCGACCAGGCCTTTGGTCTCGACTTCGACCTCTTCGAGGTGGCCGACGGTGTCTTTGGCCTCCACGTCGACGTCCTCGGTCTTCGGGTTCTCCTTCGCCTCCTTCTTCGCGGCTGCGACTTCATCGCCGAAGCGCTCGACGTTGACGAGCCATGCGGCGGCGTTCTTGACGTAACGACCCGTGCCGGCGGTGTCCCACTTGTTGTAGAGGCGGGTGAAGCCGCCATCGAGGATCGCGCGCTTGCCGTTCTTCTCGTAGATGGCGGTGACGACCTGGCCGTCCGAGCTCCAGATCAGTGGCTTCAGGCCACCGGCGAGCTTGATCGCAGCGATCGTGATCCCCTCGAAGATGTGTTCGAGGCCGGTGGTGAGCAGGTGGTCCGGGAGGAGGCCGCTCTTCGACTCCTTCATCTTCATGTGGACGACGGTGTCACCCCAGAATCCCCCCTGCATGCTCGAGTCGAAGAGGGCGCCAGCCAGGATGTTGGCGTCGGCGTGGTACGGCGTGTTGTCGCCCCAGATGTAGACGCCCTTTCCGCTGTCGAAGAAGCGCTTGATGACGGCGACGTGTTCTTTGGTGAGGTGCTGCTGGTCGCCCGAGATGACCCAGAGCTGGCATGCCTTCTCGAGCTTCTTCTCGAGTTCTTCGGGGGAGGGGACGGCGTTGGACCAGCGGTAGACGCCGAATCCCTTCTGCTTGAGGGCGGCGCGCGCGTCCTCGAAGCTGAAGGGGTAGAGCTGGATCACGGCGACGGTCTGTCCCTCGAACGCCCCGTCGGTGGCGAGGTCGTACTGCGTCCCCTGAGCGTTTCCGAAGTCGTCTCGCTGCGGAGCGACGTACACCGTGCGCTCGCGTTTTTCGCCGGTTTCGCGGTCGACGTACGTCTCGACGGACTTGGCGCGCGGCGCGCTCTGCCCGGCGACGGTGTTGTATTGGGCGAAGGCCGTGCTGCTGAGGAGCATGACGGCGAGGGCGAGGAGGAGTGTGGTGATCCGTTTCATCGGTGTCTCTCGGTCGGTGATTGTGATGGTTGGTCGAACGACGTGCTGGAGCGATGGATCTAAAAAAGTCGAATTCCAGGGGGGAGAGACGGTGGCGCAGGTCGATGTAAGCGAGAGGTAAGTCGCGGGCCGGCGCGCGCGTCGCTACCTTGAGATTCGTCAGACGCGGGACGGCACGACGCACCCTCCGACCGGCAGCAGAGCCCACCTCGCGGCCGGAAAAACATGCGCACCGTGGACTGCCCACCGCCCTGACGACACTCGCGACCGAGCCCACCTCGGTCACTGCGCCTCGGGTGTCGAATGGATGATGGTTGGTTGTCGTCCTGTCGGCCCATTCGGGATTCGAGCCCACCTCGGATCTCGGTCCTCGGACCTCTTCGAGGAATGATGGGTCGGCAGGGCGACGGCATCCGACCGCCCCCTCCCTCACCACTACCCAACGTGTCGTTCCTTACGCGCCGCCTTGCCAAACGTCGGCCGGATCCTTATGTAGTGTTCCCCTTCAACGGGAACGGTCGGCCGCCTTAGGCCCCGTACCTCACCGCAAGACCAGAGGAATCGATGTCGAAACTCGTGATCGTCGAGTCGCCAGCCAAGGCCAAAACGATCGAAAGGTATTTGCCTGACGATTTCGTCGTGCGTGCGTCGATGGGCCACGTGCGAGACCTCCCCGACAACGCGAGCCAGATGCCCGAGAAGTTCCGCAAGGAAGAATGGGCGTCACTCGGCGTGAACGTCGACGATGACTTCGATGCGGTCTACGTCGTCAAGGACGGCCGCTCGAAGAAGGCTCTGACCGAGCTCAAGAAGCAGCTCAAAGACGCCGACGAACTCATCCTCGCGACGGACGAAGACCGCGAAGGAGAAGCGATTTCCTGGCATCTGGTCGAGGCGCTGAAACCGAAGGTCCCGGTCAAGCGCATGGTCTTCCACGAGATCACGAAGTCCGCGATTCAGAGCGCGCTCGGGGCGACGCGCCAGATCGATTCCAACCTGGTGGAGGCCCAGGAAGCGCGCCGAATTCTCGACCGCCTGGTGGGGTATCCGCTGTCGCTCCTCGTCGCCAAGAAGATCAAATACGGCCTCTCGGCAGGACGCGTGCAGTCGCCAGCCGTGAGGCTCATCGTCGAGCGCGAACGCGAACGGCGTCGCTTCAAGATCGGCCAGTACTGGGACCTGCTCGCTCATCTCGACAAGAACGGCGCTGCGTTCGACGCGGCCCTGGTCGCGGTCGACGGAACCCGCGTCGCGAACGGCAAGGACTTCGACGAAGCGACCGGCAAAGTCGAAGAGGGGAAGGACGTCTTGGTCTTGGAAGAGGCCGAGGCCCGCACCCTGACGGACGGGCTCAAGACGGCCGCGATCACCGTCGCCGACGTGACCGACAGGCAATACCAGACGTCGCCCAAGCCGCCGTTCACGACCTCGACACTTCAGCAGGAGGCCTCGCGAAAGCTGAACATGTCGGCGTCGCAGACGATGTCGATCGCGCAGCGGCTCTACGAGAACGGGCACATCACCTACATGCGTACCGACTCGACCAACCTGTCGCAGCAGGCGGTCGACGGCGCGCGCCGGGCGATCGGCGAGCTCTACGGCAACGATTACATGCCGGACAAGCCGCGCCTCTACAAAGGCAAGGCGAAGGCTGCGCAGGAAGCGCACGAGGCGATTCGTCCCACCGGCGACAGCTTCACGCATCCGTCGAAGACGGGGCTGAAGGGGCAGGAGTTCCGGCTCTACGATTTGATCTGGAAGCGAACGGTCGCCTCGCAGATGGCGAACGCGCAGAAGACCTCGCTCAGGGTCGACCTCGAAGCGACCGTCGACGGCAAGAAGCTCGACCTGCGAGCCAACGGCACGCGGATCGACTTCCCCGGTTTCATTCGGGCCTACGTGGAAGGATCCGACGACCCCGAGGCCGTGCTCGACGACCAGGAGTCGTTGCTCCCCGAGCTTCAGAAGTCCGAGACCGTGAAGTGCAAGGACGTCGAGGCGAAGTACCACGAGACGAAGCCGCCGGCGCGCTTCACCGAGGCGTCGCTCGTCCGCAAACTGGAAGAGGAAGGCATCGGCCGACCCTCTACCTACGCGACGATCATCAACAAGATCACCGACGGCCGCTTCGGTCGAAAAGAAGGGCGGACGATCGTCCCGACTTACCTGGCGTTCGCCGTCGCCGACTTCCTCGACGAGTACTTCCCCGATCTGGTCGACCTCAACTTCACGGCCCGCATGGAGGACGACCTCGACGACATCGCCTCCGGCGAGCGGACGAAGGTGGAGTACCTGCACGATTTCTATCGGCGGGACGGAGCGTTCGCGGACCAGGTTCGCAGTGGCGACGACGTCATCGAGCCTTCCACGGTGAAGGTGATCGACCTCGGTTCGGACGACCTCGACGCGATCGTCCGAGTTGGTCCGTATGGCGCCTACGCCGAGTTTCCCGACGGTTCGAAGGTCAACGTCGCCGACGACATCGCGCCCGCCGACCTCACGCAGGAGCACCTGCTGACGTGGAAAGAAGAGCGGGAGAAAGGTCCGGAGGTCCTGGGTGAGCATCCGGACACCGGACAGCCGATCTATCTGATGAACGGGCGCTTCGGGCAGTACCTTCAGCTCGGCGATCGCGAGGAAGGCTCGAAGAAGAAGCCGAAGACGGGGTCGATCCCCAAATCGTGGGATCCCGAGAGCCTCACGCTGGAGCTCGCGGTCCAGTTGATCTCGCTGCCGCGCACCATCGGCAAGCACCCTGACGACGGCAAGCCCATCGTCTCGGCGTTCGGTCGATACGGACCGTACATCAAGCACAACAAGGACTACCGTTCGCTCGAATCGGAAGACGACGTTTTCAACGTCACGCTCGAGAAGGCGCTCGAGATGCTGAAGCAGCCGAAGGGACGACGTCGCTCTCAGAAGGTGCTCAAGGAGCTCGGTAAGCACCCGGACTCGGGCGAAGAGCTGAACATTCTGGACGGCCGATACGGTCCCTACATCAAGGCGGGAAAGACGAACGTCTCGCTGCCGAAGGGGACCACCGTGGACGAGGTCACCCTCGAAAAAGCGGTCCAGTTGGTCGAAGAGAAGCGCAACAAATGACGAACCCCGCCTGCGGGCGGGACCATCAACCGACATCACGACCGAGTGATCGATGAACGAGATCGCGTACTACCGTTGGCCGACCGTCCACGGTGACCGCGTCGTCTTCGTCTCCGAAGACGACCTCTGGGAAGTTTCCATCGACGGCGGCGAGGCCCGCCGTCTCACGAGCGGCCTCGGCGAGGCGCGAAATCCGGTCTTCTCGCCGGACGGCTCGAAGATCGCCTACGTCGGCAGTGAGGAGGGCTCTCCGGAAGTCTTCGTCATGGACTCGCGTGGTGGGCCGGGGCGACAGCTCACTTACTTCGGAACCAACGTCTCGGTGACGGGGTGGACCGCCGACGGAGAGTCGGTGGTCTTCCGCACCAACCACGGACAGTTCTCGCGACGCATCCAGACGCTCTTCGAAGTGGACGCGGACGGCGGCTTGCCTCGCGATCAGGGGCTGGGGCCCGCCTTCTGGACCTGGCGTCAACCGGACGGGGGAGGGCGAATTCTAGGCCGAAACGCGGACGACCTCGCCCGCTGGAAGCGCTACCGCGGCGGGACGGCAGGGCAGCTCTGGATCGACCGGGGCGAGGGTTGGGAGCGGCTCCTCGAGGAGTTGAACTCGGGCCTCGTACGCCCGATCTGGATCGGCGGGCGCATCTACTTCCTCTGCGACGAGACGGGCTACGGGAACGTCTGGTCGTGCGACGTGGACGGGGGCGATCTGCGGCAGCACACCGACCATCGCGGCTTTTACGCGCGTGGGCTCCACTCCGATGGCGAACGCCTGGTCTACTCGGTCGGCGGCACCGAACTGTGGGTCTTCGAGCCCGCGAGCGACACGGGTCGGCAGATCGAGGTGCGGAAGACCTCGCCGCGGACGCAGCTCAACCGCAAATACGTTTCGGCTGGCGAGTATCTCGGGGACGCGATGCTTCATCCCAAGGGGCACTCGCTCGTGGTCACAGCCCGCGGAAAGCTGTTCGATTTCGGCAACTGGGAGGGCGCGGTGCGCCAGCTCGGTGAGGCACAGGGAGTACGATATCGGCTGCCGCTCTACACGAAAGACGGCGATTCGATCGTCGTGGTGTCGGACGAAGGGGGCGAGGAGCGGCTGGAGGTCTACGCGGCCGACGGCTCGGAGGAGCCGCGCCGCATCGAGCATGACGACATTGGGCGGGCAACCGACATCGGCCTGTCGCCTGACGGGAAGCGGTTGGCGATCACGAACCACCGGCACGAGCTGCTCGTCGTCGACCTCGAGACGGGGGAGACGAAGTCGGTCGACCACGGTCCGGGGCTCGGGATTCGAGGGTTCGATTGGTCGCCGGACAGCCGCTGGATCGCATACGTCGTCTCCGACACGTGGCAGACGTCGTTTCTCCGCGTCGTCGACACGAGCGACTGGTCCCTGCACGACCTGACGGCTCCCGGATACCGCGACGAAAGCCCGGTCTTCGACCCGAAGGGCCGCTACCTCTACTTCGTGTCGTCGCGCTGGTTCGAGCCGGTGTACGACTCGCTCTTCGACGAAATCTCGTTCCCCAAGAGCTCGCGGCCTTGCGTCGTGACCCTGCAGGCCGACCTCGACTCCCTCTTTCTGGAGAAGCCGCGGCCGCTCGACGGGGGCGACGACGACGATGAGGACGAGGACGAGTCGAGCGAAGCGGAGGATTCGAAGGAGACCGCGGACAAGTCCGAGGAGGGCCAGGAGAACGACGGTTCCGACGACGACGGGAAAGAGGACGACAAGAAGAAGGAAGAGGAGAAGGTCCCCGACGTCGAGATCGAGTTCGAGGGGATCGAAGATCGCGTGGAGCCGTTCCCGGCCCCGGTCGGGCTCTATTACGGGCTCGCTGCTACCGAAGACCGGGTCCTCTGGTTGAGGTTCGAGAACCATCCTCGCGGCGACGACGACGACGAGGGGGGCGTCCTGCGAGCGTTCGACCTCAAGAAGCGCAAGGCGGCGACGGTGGCCGAAGGCGTCGACGGGTTCGACCTCTCGCTCGATCGCAGCACGTTGTTGCTGGGCATGGAGGACGGGCTGCGGGTGGTCGAGGCATCGACCGACGGGGTGTCCGACGACGACAATCCGCGACCGAGCCGCAAGACGGGCTGGATCGACCTTTCGCGCGTGGCAGTCGCCGTGGAGCCGCGCGCCGAATGGGAGCAGATGCTGCGGGAAGCGTGGCGTCTGATGCGCGACCAGTACTGGGACCCCAGCCTCAACGGGATCGACTGGGAAGACGTCTGGACGCGGTACCGGGGTGACCTCGACGCGGTCGCTTCGCGGAGTGAGTTCTCCGATCTGGTGTGGCGAATGCAGGGCGAGCTCGGCACCAGCCACGCCTACGAGATTGGCGGCGACTACCGGCAACCGCCGAGATATGCGCCCGGCCTGCTCGCGGCCGACTTCTCCTGGGACGCCGAGGCGGGGGCCTACCGCATCGACCGTGTGGTCCGGGGCGCCCCGTGGAACCGCGGCGAGCGTTCGCCGCTACTCGCGCCCGGGGTGAACGCCCGGGCCGGAGAACACGTCCTCGCGATCAACGGTCGGCGTCTGACCGAGACGACGACCCCCTACGAAGCGCTGGTGAAGCATGCGGGACGCGAGGTCGAGGTCGTGTTGCGCGGCGAGGACGGTCAGAAGCGAACGAAGACGGTGCGGGCCCTGCGGTCCGAGTTCAAGGCGCGCTACCGGGCGTGGGTGCAGGCGAATCGAAAGCACGTCCACGAGGCGAGTGACGGCCGGCTCGGCTACATCCACATCCCCGACATGTCCGCCGAAGGCTTCGCGGAGTTCCACCGCGGTTTTCTCCCGGAGCTTCGACGCGAAGGGCTGGTGGTCGACGTGCGGAACAACGGCGGCGGAAACGTCAGCCAGCTCATCCTCGAGAAGCTCGCTCGGCGCCAGTTGGGATACGACGTCGGGCGCTGGACGCAACCTCTCCCGGTGCCGTCGGAGTCGATCCCCGGCCCAATGGTCGCCTTGACCGACGAGAACGCCGGCTCGGACGGCGACATCTTCAGCCACTGTTTCAAACTGATGAAGCTGGGGCCGCTCGTCGGTAAGCGGACGTGGGGTGGGGTGGTCGGCATCTGGCCGAAGCACCACCTCGTCGATGGATCGTACACGACCCAGCCCGAATTCGCGTTCTGGTTCCACGACGTAGGGTTCAGCGTCGAGAACTACGGAACGGACCCCGACGTCGTCGTCGAGGATCCCCCCGAGACGAACGGGCAGGACGTCCAGTTGGATCGAACGATCGAAATCGCGATGGAGCTGTTGCGGGCCAACCCGGTGACGCTCCCCGATTTCGGGAAGTCGACCACGATCTTGCGTCCTCCGGAGGGTTGACGTGACCTCTGATTTCAAGCGGCGGGCGACCGTGTTCGGTGTCGGGCTCGGGATCGGAACGTTGCTTTCGATCCTGCTGTTCCAGTACGCGGCATACGTCGAAGGGCCGCGCGAGACCGAGAACGTCGAGGTGATCTTGACCACCTGCGACCTGAAGGTCGGTCAGGTGTTCGAGGAGTCGTGCGTCGAGAAGCGCATCATTGCTCACCAATTCACCCCGCCCGACGTCGTGATGTCGGATCAGGTCGGGCTCTACGTCGGTCGGAAGGTGAACGTGGCGATGAAGGCGGGTGACGCGATCCGAACCGTCGACTTCGAGGGGGCCGAATGAAGTTCCTCGTCCTGGAAGGGCTCGACGGAGCCGGTACGACGACGCAGACGGCGATGCTGGTCGATGCGCTGCGAGGTCGGGGCGAGACGGCGCTGTCGACCCGCGAGCCGTCCGACGGCCCGATCGGCGTCATGATTCGCCAGATGCTGGGGCGTCGGATCGTCGGCCGCAGCGGCGGGCCGATCGATCGGGAGACCCTGGCGCTGCTCTTCGCCGCGGACCGCGTCGACCACGTCACGAACGAGATCGCCCCCGCACTAGAGCAGGGAACCTGGGTCGTCTCCGACCGCTACTACCCCTCGAGCCTCGCCTATCAGGGGGACATCGATGGCGACGACTCTTTCGACTTCGGCTGGGTCGACGCCTTGAACTCCCGCGCCTTGCGTCCCGATCTCACCTTCTACCTGGACGTCCCGGTCGACGTCTGTCTCGGCCGCCTTGGTGACCGTGGTCATCGAGACATCTACGAGACCCGCGATAAGCTCGAGCGTCTGCACGGCCGGTACCGTCAGGTCGTCGAAGCCTTGATCGCGAGGGGCGAGAGGATCGTCACCGTGGACGGAACGATGACCGCGACCGCGGTGCACGCGGCGATCCTGGCCGAGCTCGAACCTTTCGAGAGCTGAGCTTCCCCACTTTTTCGTCTATTTTCGCAACGGAAGCGCGTCGCGGCCGAAAACGTACTTGGCCAGCACGACCTCCTCTGCCTTCGAGCGGCGCCGCTCGACGTCGGGGGAGGTGGACTCACGAGACTTTGGCCGACGCTTCGATGAAGCGTCGGCGAAGGCCGAAGTGCGTCCTCGGCTGCTGGGGGCGGGCCTGTCGTGGGGCCCGGAGCGGAGCGGAGGAGCGGGTGGGTGTATCCGGCGCCGCGCGCAGGAGCGGGTGGGTGAAAGAGGCGCAGCCGGCGGTCTTTGGAACTATTGAACCTGGAGGATGGGGCCGACCAGGTCTTCGTCGCCGTAACCGCAGCGGAGGCGGTCGGGGAGCTCGGTGAGGTCCGCGGACCATTCGAGGCGGGTTTCGGTTTGCGTGCCGGTGGGGCCGATGTTGCACTCGAGGGACTTGGTGGTGCCGAAAGTTCGGGTCCACCAGCTGTCACGAGGCGAGGCCATCGTGACCGCGGCTTCGATGACGAAATCGTCGGCGCGCTTCCACTGGCGGATGGGCCAGATCTCGTAGGAAAAGAGGCTCACGAAACGGCTGCGCGCACCGTAGCCGTAGGAAGTTTCGAGTCGCGTCAGGGGCTGGTCGTAGGATACGACGATCTCGTTCTTTCCCGCGCCGAAGTCGCCTGCGATGCGGGCTTCGAACAAGGTGGGCGCGTCCCCGAAGAAGCGTCGAGGCAACTGGAGCTCGTCGGGAACGTCGCGCATGGGGGCTGGGGTCGAGCGCGAGGCCTTGCCGTTCACCGAGACGGCCACGTCGGTCTCGGCGGGGAGGATGAACGTCGTCTCGAAGCTCGTGGCGGACTGGGCGGCGACGACGTACCTCGCGGTGACGCGGCACGATTTGGGTTGGCACTCGATGTCGAGCCGTTCGCGCAGCACTTCGACGTCCGAGATGGGTTCGAGCGCCGTCGACGGTCCTTCGAGCACGTTCATCGGTGCTCGCATGTTGGCGGCTGCGGGGACGGTCCAAAGGGTCAGAAGGACGGTGAAGATCCAGATTCGCATCGTGTTCATCCTCGTTGGGTAGCTTGCCCTGACTCGAACGTCGGATCGGCGGTTTGGATCTAAAATCGTCGGGTAGGCGTTCGCTGCGTGGGGGGCGCGAGCCGACGCTTGCGTGCGGCGCGTGAATGTTCGACCCTACGCGCCCCCATACTTCAGGAGGACGCATGTCCGACATCGTCGCCGAAAACAAAGTCGTACTCTTCAACTACACCCTCCGGGATTCCGACGGGAACGAAATCGACTCCTCCGACGGCGATCCGATGCCGTACCTCCACGGAGCGCAGAACATCGTCCCGGGTCTCGAGAAAGAGATGACCGGCAAGAAGGTGGGGGACAGCTTCGAGGTCGTCGTCTCACCTGCGGACGGCTACGGTGAGGTGAGCGGCGCTCCCCCGCAGAAGGTGGAACGCGATGCGTTTCCCGACGGGGTCGAAGAGGGTATGCCTTTCATGCTCGAGACTCCGGACGGTGGCGTGGTGACGATCTGGGTCACGTCGGTCACCGACTCGCACATCGAGTTCACCACAGATCACCCGCTCGCCGGCGAAGAGCTCCACTTCGCGATTCAGATCACGGGGATCCGTGACGCGACGGCAGACGAGATCGACCACGGTCATCCTCACGGCCCTGACGGCCACAGCCACCACCACTGAGGCAGCGCGTGCGCAAGGCCGACGTCTATCTCATCCCGGGGTTCTTCGGGTTCGCCGACATCGGCGGGATCACGTACTTCCACCACGTCGTCGACGTGATCGTCGATGCGCTGCGCGAACGCGGTGTCGAGGCGAGGACGTTCGGGGTGAAGACACGCCCGACCGCCTCCATTCGTCGGCGCGCGGGGCGACTGCTCGAGACGGTCGCCGAGACCGCGGCGGAAGACAGCGAGATCTTCCTGGTGGGGCACTCGACGGGGGGGTTGGACGCCCGTCTCTTCGCGTCGCCCGGGGCGAGCCTCGACACCGACTGGGAGATCGACCTCGCGCCGTATGCGGATCGGGTGACTGCCGTCGCGACAGTCGCGACGCCGCACTTCGGCACCCCGATGGCGCAGTTGTTCAACAGCCTCCTCGGGGCGCAGCTCCTTTATCTTCTGACGCTCGCGACCATCTACACGCTGCGTTTCGGCAAGCTTCCGCTCTCGCTCCTGGTGGCGGTGGGAGGAATCATCACGAAGCTCGATGACGTGGTGGGGTTCGAGAACACGATCCTCGACCAGTGGTACGAGGCGCTCTTCGAGGACTTCGACGCCGAGCGCGAGGCGGCGGTGAAGGCGTTCCTGGAAGAGATTCGTAGCGACCGCGCGCTGATCAACCAGCTCACGCCGGGCGGGATCGACCTCTTCAACGCGTCGGCGAACGACCGTCCGGGCGTACGCTACGGCAGCGTGGTGATGAAGGCCCGTCGTCCGTCGCTGTCGACGATCAAGGACATCGGTCTCGATCCGTACCGACAGGCTTCGCACACCCTCTACCGCGCCCTCGCCCTCACGACGCGCGGCGGAAAGTTCCCTCCCCTCACCTCCGAACAGCAGAAGTTTCTGGTGGGAGCGTACGGCGAAATTCCGGAGACGAAGGACTCCGACGGGATCGTCCCGACGCTGTCGCAGGTGCGAGGCCATCTGATCCATGCGGCGCTGGGGGATCATCTCGACGCGTGCGGTCACTTCGACGACACGAGCCACGACCCACCGCACGTCGACTGGATCGACACCGGGTCCGGCTTCGACCGTGCCGGTTTCGAGTCACTGTGGAGGGACGTGGCGAACTTTCTGGCCGGCGACGATGCCGACGCCCCGCAGGCTTCCAAGAAGAAGCGCCCCACCACCTGAGGGTGATGGGGCGCCGTCGCCCTAGGCTGCGAGGGGAGCCCAGGTTCCGGATCTCCACCGCAGCGTCATGACGACGCTGAGGATGGCGATCTCGATCGTCAGCGCGAGCCAGGCTCCGTAGGCGCCCCAGCCGAGGGCGACCCCGAAGAGGTACGCGAGCGGCACCAGGACGAACCACGATCCGGCGATCGAGGCGAGCATGGTGAACCGCGTGTCTCCGGCCCCGTTCAGGGCGCCCGCTGCGGTCATGACGACCGCGTCGAACACCTGGAAGAGGGCGCCCAGGAACAGCAACCCGGCGCCAATCTTCAGGACCTCGGGGTCCTCGCTGAAGAACCCGAGCAGCTGGGTCGGCCAGACCCAGAAGACGACGCCGAACGCTCCCATCAGACCGACCGCCAGCTTCAGCGCGCTTCGGAACGCTGCGCGAGCCGCTTCGCGGTCGTTGGCACCGACGTACTGACCGACGAGGACGGTCGCAGCCTCTCCCAACCCGTGACCGGGGAGGAAGCTGATGCTGATCACCTTCATCGCGATCTGGTTGGCGGCCAGCTCGGCTGCGCCCACTCGAGCGACGATGGCGGTGAAGACCGTGAATCCGCCGATGTCGAGGACGTAGCGGACGCCGATCGGAACCCCGACGCGGACGACCTCCCGCGCGACCTCGTAGTCGAGGCTCGGGCGGACACCAACCGCGCGGACGAACATCGGGGTCATGACGACCCAACCAACGGCGCACGCAAAGACGGTCGACCACGCGGCGCCGGTGACGCCGAGGCCTTCCCACTCTCCGAACCCGAACACCAGGACGACGTCGCCGACGATGTTGAGCCCGTTGACGAGCAGGTTGACCTTCATCGGGGTGCGGGTGTCCCCCGTCCCCTGGAAGTAGTCTGACATCGCCAGCGTCAGGTACCAGACCGGCGACGCCAGGACGCGGACGCGGAAGTAATCCCGCGCCAGCGCCTGCACCTCGGGCGGTCCGCCCATCAGCCGGAACAGATGCTCGTCCCACCCGGCGAGCGCGATGACAACCAATCCCATCGGCGCCGCGATGAGGGCTCCCTGCCAGCCCGCGCGCGACGCCCTGCCTGCGTTGCCTGCTCCGGTCGCCTGTGCCGCGACGACCTTCACGCCGTGAAGGGTTCCCAGGAAGAACCCGTTGATGAAGAAGACTGCAGTGGTGGCGAGCCCCACGGCAGCGAGCTCGGTCACACCGAGCCAACCCACGACGAGGGTGTCGACGACACCCATCGCGGTATACGCGAGCATGCTGACGATGATCGGCCACGCGATGTGCGCGACTTCGCCCAGCGATCCTCGATGGCGATTCCTCTTCTCGAGCGACTCCATCTCGTCCTCCTTGGCCTCCTCCCTGGAGGCTGTCGGGGCCTGGGTTGATGACCCTGGGTTCTGGTGACGGAGTCGCATCGCCAACAAAAAAGCCGCAGGGTCCGGTGAGGGATCTGCGGCTTCTCGAGCGTATGTCTCTGAGAGTCAGCTCACCGCAGTTCCTCCGTGCGCACGCGTGGCACAGCACAAATGCCGAAATCGGCAATGCTGTGCGGCGCTAGCTGCATGTTGCGGTAGTGGCTGGTCATCGAGACCTCGTTTCGTGCCCGTTTCGGGCGGTTCCTTTTCAGCGTTAGACCAGTCGGGATCCCCCGTCAAGGAACCGAGAGAAAAATTTCGGCGGTGGGGCCGTCTGTCGTCGCGCAAAAGAAAAGGCCCGCCGAAGCGGGCCTGTGGAGACGAGTCGTCGGAGACTCAGTTCTTTCCTTCGTAGTCGTAGACGCCGACGATGTCGTTGCCGTCGTTGGGGTAGGGGTAGCCCTCGGAGTTGCTCGACGGGTTGAGGTCGACGAAGTGCGTGCCGGAGTCCCACTGCCAGACGATCGGGTTGACCGGTCGACCGAGGGGTACCCAGAAGTGCTCACTACCTTCGTTGACTTCGATCTGGCTGGTGACGAGCTGTCCGTCTCCGTGTCGACCGAGGTTGCCGTCGGCGTCGGGTCCGAAGATGCCGTCGAGACCGCCGGCGCGGGCGCGGAACTCGAAGTCACAGAAGAAGCCGTCGCTCGTCGAGTAGAAGTGCAGCGACTGGTTGATCGTCGGCGGGATGTTGATCGCCTGCTGAAGGATCGGGAAGTTGCACTCCTGTACGGCTTCGAAGTCGACCTTCACGTCGTCCCACTGAATCTGTCCGTCCGGGCACTGAATCTGGTCGGCGGGGATGGGGAACGGGCTCATCATCTGCTCTTCGGTGGGGAGGAGCGTGATGGCGTCCTGTACGCACTGGTAGTAGTCGAACGTGTTGCGGAGGGTTCGGACTTCACCGTTGGTACCGACGACGGCTCGGTCGTCGACCCCCGGGATCCCCCAGGCGAAGCAGACGGCGGTGCTGCTGCCGTTGTCTTCGGGGCAGGGGACGGCGAAGAACCAGGGGTTGTCGGCGACCTGGGAGGCGATCGTGTCGCCTCGGTTGAGCGAGTTGTGTTCGGGCGCATCGGTCGGCAGCGGTCCGCAGGGCGAGATGAACGGGAGGCTCGTTTCGTCGGAGAAGCCGGCCTGTTCGACCGGCTCGACGCGGAACTCGGGCGCGATCAGGTAGCTCGTCGACGACAGGAACTCGTCGCTGACGGCGAGGCCGTTCGACATCGTGAAGGTACATCCACTGGAGATCGACTGAACGTGTCGGAAGAGCCCCATGTCGACGCTCGACTCCGAGGATTTCCTGGAGAGGATTACGGTGCCGGTCTCCTGCGGGTACATCGCGTACAGGTTGAACGACGCAGACGCCGGCTGCGTGGAGCCGTCGAGCAGGATCGTGAGGTTCGGCCCGAATTTTCGGTCGACCTCGATCGGGATGCAGCTCGGATCTTCGGCGGGGTTCGGTTTCACGGGACAAGCGCCCCCCTCACCGATCCGGTCACCGAACTCGGCGTCCTCCACGATCACGCCGCCTTCACCGATGACGGTCACGCCGGACGTACCGGGGTAGCCGTTGATGAAGTAGAGAAAGACGGTGTCCGGCACTTCTCCGCAGGCCGTGAGGCCGAGGGAGCTCGAAACGAGGAGAGCCGCAAGTCCGCCCGCGCGAAGCGAGTTCATCTTCATGGGGTGAATCCTTGGAACAGCGATTTGTTCGGATACGCGGACAAAATACTGCGCGTTCCCGACCAGAGTCAATTGAATCCCGTAGCCTTGGGCGTTGTCGGTCGGCCCTGCTCGAAGCTGCTCGGGTGGTCTTGTCGCCCGGGGTAGCTATCCTTCCGAACACGCCTTTACCCTGGGAGACTCCGATGACACTTCGCATTCTGCTCGCCCTCGCCCTGCTCGCCGGCTGTTCGGGGTCGAAGGAAACCGACGGCGACCGACCCCCGACCAACAACGGTGTCGCCCCCGACGGAACGCCGTACGAACGTCCGGTCGACTACGTTCGCAGCACGGCCGCGACGAAGCTCGTCTTCGAGCTGGACACGATCGAGGGCGTCGACCCGCGCCCCGAGGCGCTCGACTACGTCGTCGACAGACTTCGCGGTCGGATTTCCAAGCCCGATGGAATCGAGTGGCGCCCGGACGCTACGATCGCCTCGCGAGGGGCCGACCATGTGTGGACGTTCGAAGAGCTGCAGGAGCTCGCCGACGAGCAGGCCGACCTCTCGGTGGAGCCCGGCGAGATCTCCATCCACGTCCTCTATCTCGACGGCGCCTACGAGGACGAGAGCGTGCTCGGGGTCGCCTGGAGCAACCGGCATCTGGCGATGTTCTCGGGGACCCTCGAGTCGAGCTGTGACCAATTGCTCGTCGGCGACAGCGTCTGCGAGGCTGCCGAGTCCTCGGTGCTTCTGCACGAGGTCGGACACGTGCTGGGGCTCGTCGACAACGGCCTGGAGATGGTCGAGGACCACGCCGACCCCGAACACGGAGCCCACGACGAGAGCGAAGATTGCGTGATGTACTGGGCCTACGAAGGGGTAGGTATCCTGGATGCGCTCACGGGCCCGTTGACCGGCTCGGGTGGGGAGCTCGATTTCGGCGACGACTGCGTCGCGGATCTGGCTGCTGCACAGTGAACCGTGGTCAGTCGTACTTTTTCGCGTGGGCCGCCAGCACCTTCTCGACCTTCGCCAGCGCTTCGGTGACGAGCGGAGCCGCCGAGTCGGGGATCTCCTTCCGTGGCACGGCTTTCGTGTGCGCGGTGCAGACGTGGTAGACGGCCCGGCACTCCTCGATCAGCTCGTTCGCCCAACGACGGAAATCGTCCGCCGCCCCCGCGCGCGGTTCCAGAGCTTTGGGGAGGGTTGGATGAAATCGAAGCCCCCCCACGAGAGGTAGATCCGTCCAGCTCAGCGTATCGTCGACGTGCAGCGTCCACGACGGGCGGTGGAGCGCCAGGACCGAGCCGAAATGGACGTTCGAGTCGTCGGTCACGAGGGCCGCGCCGCGCGGCACCGTGAACCAGAACTCGCCATCGAAGAGCTCGGAGAGGCCCGGGTCCGACGTGCGAAGCTCTTCCCAGGGGAGGTCGGGCTTGCGCTTCACGTGGCGATCGGTGCCGTACATCTTGGCGTTGGGGAACCGGCGATGGACCTCCCCGACATGAACGGTGTGAAACGGATGGAGGAGCACGATTGCCTCTACCAGCTCGCCCCCGTCGGTCAGCTCGTCGATCTTCGCCCACACTTCGTCGTCACATCCGTAGGCGTCGAGCATCACGAAGCGGCCCGACTGCAGGCGCACGAGCGAAGCTTGCGTGCCGATGTCGAGCAGGCCGGCGATCTTGAACGAGCCGCGAATGTTCCAGAAATTCTCGGCGACTTCGTGGATGGCGTCGGCCATGCGTGTCCTTTCGTCAGGGAAGCGGTAGAGGCCTGATCAGTTGACGTCGAGGCCGTGCTTGAGGAGCAGACCCTCGAGGGAGTCGCGGTCGAACTTCGCGCCGCGAACCTTGTTGGCATCGGGATCGATGTCGAAATTGACCGAGTCGCGGAGATCGGCCTTCGTGAGGTTCGTTCCGGAGAAGATCGCGTCCTGCATTTCGCAGTCCGTCAGATCTGCTTCGCTCAGGTCGGCACCCCGAAAGTCGGCGCCCTTGAGGGAGCAGCCGCGAAAGGACGTCCTGGCGAGCGACATCTCGGAGAACGAGGCGAGCTCGGCGTCGCACTCTCGGAACTCGACGTCGAGCGCGAACTCGCTGCAGTCCGAGAAGACGACCCCCGTCAGACGGCAGTCGACGAACCGAACCCCCTGAAGGCGCGTGCCGGCGAGCTTCGTCATCCGGAGGTCGCAGTCGCGGAAGGTCGTGTCGACGATGAGGAGGTCGCTCAGGTCGGCTTCTTCGAAAGTGCAGTCGGTGAACTCGCACCCCTCGATCTCTTCGTCGAAGGGGCGATCCTCGAAGGCTTCGTCATCGAAAGTCTCGTCGTGTGGCATCGTCGCTCCCGGTGGTTCGAACAAGATGGCGGGATGTTAGCGGTCGAGCCCCGTGACGTCGATGCAATGCGAAATTGGAGTGTGTGGCGACGGAACGCCGCGCCCCGTGTCCCCGACTCAGAGGCTCGAAGCGTCTTCGAAGACGACCCACTTCGACTTTGGGACCTTCGCGAAGGTCTTCGCGAAGCGCTCCTCGGCATTGTTCGCCCCTTCCACTCGCCGCAGATAGATCTTCTCGATGCGGTCGGGGTGCCGTTCGGCGAGCCCGGCGTAGATCTCGGGATCTCTTTCGCCGGTGTCGCCCACCAGGACGAACTTTCGCTTCGGGAAGTCGCGCATCAACGCTTCGATCGAGTCGATCTTGTGCGCGGACGAGTCACCAACGAACGCCGAGACGCTGCCGGCGTCGCTGAGCTTCAGGACTCGCAGGTGGTATACCCCCGAAGGGAATCCGTGCGCGTCGGCGAAGGCCGACAGGTCTTTGTAGAGCGTCCAGGGCGAAGCGGACACGTAGTGGAAGGTGGTGTCGGGGGAGGCCCACTTCGCGTAGAGGTTCGCCATGCCGGGTGCGGGCTGGAATTCGCGCCGGAACGTGTTGTCGAACATCTCCTTGCGGTCGACCACGTTGGTGATCTTGATGGTGTCGTCGATGTCGGACACGACCGTCACGCCGTCCGCGTCGATGACCGGGATGTCGACGGTTCGCTCGGGGACGTCGGAGCGGTCGAGCGTCACGGCGAGCCGGATGGATCGTTTCTTCGCTCTCTTCGGCGGGTCGTAGGGGAGTTCGACGACCCGGCTGACGTGTCCGTCGCTCCCCGACTCTCCGAGCTCGACGACGGCGGGTTTCAATCCCTTCCCGGAGAAGCTGGCCCAGACCTTCTTGCCGGATTCGTTGTCGACCATGAAGTCGTGCATCCGTCGGGAAAAGATGGCGTACTCCGGTGTTCCGCTCTCGATTCCGAGCTTCTCGGCAATCTTTTTCACCGCGTAGCCGCGCAGCCGGTCTTTCTCGTCCTCGAAGACCCAGGCGCGGAGCGGAATCTTGACGGTCTTTCCGTCTTCTCCGACCACCGCGTAGGTCGGAAAGACTCGGACGGTCTCGGGGGTGTCGGAGAGCGCGCTCGAGAACGGCCAGTCGCCGAATCCGCAATTCATCCCCCCGCCCGCGAAGGCGACGGAGGGCGTTAGCAGGGCGAGTGCGCATGCGATGGCGACGAACGTCGTTTTCATGAAGGGCCTCAGTTCGAATTCGGGCAAGTCGACGTGTCGACGACTCGACCATTCAAAAAGGGTCAGCGCGGGCGGGCTCTCCCCGTGAATCCGAGCTGCGCCTGTTCGATCCTCTTCAGCTCGTCCCGGTACTTGGCGGCCTCCTCGAAGCGCAGCTCTTTGGCGGCCGCCTGCATCTTGTCGCGGAGCTCTTCGACGAGTGCGTCGAACTCTTCGATCGACCGCACTCCTTCGGCCTCTTCGGCGAGCCGCGCCACCTCGGCGTCGGCCCGTGACTCCTCTTCGGGGACGTGGGATTCGAGGTCGGTGATCCGCTTTCGGATCGTCTGCGGGGTGATCCCGTGTTCTTCGTTGTAGGCGAGCTGGATGGCGCGGCGACGGTTGGTCTCGTCGAGCGCCTCCTGGATCGAGTCGGTCATCTGATCGGCATAGAGGATCACGGTGCCGTTCACGTTGCGCGCCGCGCGGCCGATCGTCTGGATCAGCGACCGTGCGCTGCGCAGAAAGCCTTCCTTGTCGGCATCGAGGATCCCGACGAGGGAGACCTCGGGGATGTCGAGCCCCTCTCGGAGCAGGTTGATGCCGATCAGCACGTCGAAGATCCCCTTTCGAAGATCGCGAATGATGTTCATCCGCTCGATCGTGTCGACCTCGGAGTGCAGGTAGCGGACCTTGATGCCGAGTTCCTGCAGATACTCGGTGAGGTCCTCCGACATCCGCTTCGTCAGCGTGGTGACGAGGACGCGGTCGCCCGCTTCGATCCGCTTGCGGATCTCGCCGTAGACGTCGTCGACCTGGTCGAGCGCGGGACGAATCTCCACGTACGGATCGATGAGTCCCGTGGGACGAATGATCTGTTCGACGATCACGCCCTCGGTCTGTTCGAGCTCGTAATCGCCGGGGGTGGCGGAGACGTAGACGATCTGGTCGACGCGTTCGGTCCACTCATCGAAGGTGAGAGGCCGATTGTCGATCGCGGAGGGGAGCCGGAAGCCGTGGCCGACGAGGACCTCCTTGCGGGACCGGTCTCCGCGGAACATGCCGCCGATCTGCGGGATCGTGACGTGCGATTCGTCGACGACGGTCAGGAAACCGCGCGGGAAGTAATCGAGCAGCGTCGGGGGCGGCTCGCCGGGGGCGCGCCCGGACAGATGGCGGCTGTAATTCTCGATCCCGTTGCAGTAGCCCATCGTGATCATCATCTCGAGATCGAACTGCGTGCGCTGCTCGAGCCGCTGCGCTTCGAGGAGCATCCCCTTCTCGATCAGCTCTTCGAGGCGCTCCTTGAGTTCGATTCGGATCGCGTCGATCGCCGCCTTGCGGCGCTCGGGCAGCACGGCGTAGTGGGTGGCGGGGTAGACGGCGATCTTCGGGATCTCGCGGATCTTCTTGCCGCGCAGCGGGTCGACCTCCCAGAGCGAATCGATCTCGTCGCCGAAGAACTCGACCCGTATCGCCACGTCCTCCTCGTAAGCCGGGAAGATCTCGACGATGTCGCCCCGGACGCGGAACGTACCGCGGTGGAAGTCGGCGTGTTTGCGCTCGTACTGAATCGCGACCAGTTGCTGCAGCAGCGACTTGCGCGTCATCTGGGCGCCCTTCTCGACGAAGACGAGCATCCCTTTGTACGCCTCCGAGGTTCCGAGGCCGTAGATGCACGAGACGCTCGCGACGATGATGACGTCGTTGCGATCGAGCAGGCTGCGCGTTGCCGAGTGCCGCATCCGGTCGATCGCGTCGTTGATCGTCGAGTCCTTCTCGATGAACGTGTCGGTCGACGGGATGTACGCCTCGGGCTGGTAGTAGTCGTAGTACGAGACGAAGTACTCGACGGCGTTGTTGGGGAAGAGCTCGGAGAACTCGGCGTAGAGCTGCGCGGCGAGCGTCTTGTTCGGGGCCATCACGAGCGTAGGGCGCTGGTACTCGGCGATGACGTTCGCCATCGTGAACGTCTTTCCGGTCCCCGTGGCGCCAAGCAACACCTGGTGACGCTCGCCGGCCCGCAACTGTTCGAGGAGCTCCGCGATCGCCGCGGGCTGGTCACCGCGCGGCTCGTATTCCGTCACGAGTTCGAAGGGTTGGTTCATCATGGCGGGGCCAGTATAAACATTTGTTCAGGTGCCGCAACGCAGGTGTGCACGGCGGCGAGGCGGCAGGTTCCCGCCCCTTGGAATCGCGTCACTGTTTGGGGCGCGGCGGCTTCGTAGTCCCTCCTTCGAGCGTGGCGAGCGTCAACTCCGGAGCGCAGTTGAACCGAGCGGGGACCGCGCTGAATCCGATACCGCGGTTCACGTAGATGTAGTTGCCGGGCGCGACCATGTCCTCCTCGGCCACCCAGCCGTCGGCGATCACCTCTCGCTCGTACGCGATGTGGATCCAGCTCGTGGAAGGCAGAAGCGGAATGCGAAGTTGTCCGCCGTGGGTATGTCCGGCGAACGCTGCCGGAGTGCTGTCCACAGGCAACTTTCGCCACGAGGCGGGGTTGTGCATCAGAACCACCCTCGCTTCGCCCTCGGGGACGGACGCCAGCGCCTTTTCCGGGTCGTCCAACCCTGCCCAGTTCGACCCGATCCCGACAACGTGAAGCGCGTCGCCGTTTCTCGTCAGTACCTCACTCTCGTTCTCCAACACTTCGATCCCGATCGCCTCGAGCCCCTCGTGGAGCTCGGCAGCCAGCGCCATGTCGGGCGACGACTTCTCTTTGTCCATGGAGTAGTCGTGGTTGCCGAGAACGGCGAATGTCGGGATCCCTGATTCCCCGAGCGGCCGGGCGAGCTCCACGGCTTCGTCCACCGTGCTGCTGTCACCGTGGTAGATGAAATCGCCAGCGAGGAGCACCACGTCGGGCTTTGCTTCGATCGCCTCGCGTACGGCGCGCTCGACCATCCCGTCGTTGTCGAGCCACATCCCGGTTTGTTGATCGCCGAGCACGGCGACGACGGCGCCATCCCATCCGTGATCCTCGGCGGGAAGCGGGGCCGACGTTCGGCGCACGTCGAGCATGAGACGCGGTTCGACCGCGACCGCGTAGGTTATCAGGCCGAGCACCACGAGGAGCAGCACGGCGAGGGACGAAGGGACGATTCGTTTCCAGTTCACGTCGATCATGGGACGAAACTGACCGCGATGTTGGTGCCGCCAAACATTTTTCCCGACCGGTTCACGAAATGAATCGCCGTGGTGGCGGGGTTCCACACACGACCCCGAGGCGCTCATGTACGACCGATATCCGGCACCTTCCCCACTTCCCTTCGTGTTGATGGGACCGCTGATGATCCTGGCGTTCTGCGGAGGGCCGCTCTACGTCACCGACATGCTCGAACCGGTGCTGGGCGATCCGTGGCACTTCGCCGTGGGTTTCGCCCCCATCGCCGTGCTGATGTACGCAACGCTCACGCTGGAGGACCGGCCGAGCCGTTGGACGAAATTCATGGGATGGCTGGGAGGCGCCGGGTCGGCGCTCCTCCTCGCCTCGACGGGCGCCGCGATCGACTCCCTCGACCAGTCCTCCGACCCGAAGCTCACCGTGGCCGGAGCGATATGCGCGTTGATCGTCTGCGCATGGTATGCGCGCCAGTCGAACCGTCATTTCGCGTGGGCGGCCCGGCTGGAGCGGCAGAATCTCACCCGGTGATGGCGAGCTCCCCACCGCGCGCCACGGCGCGCCGGTAGGCGTCCCGGGCTTCGATCCGCTCGACGAACGCCTTCATCCGCGGATACCGCTCGGCCGCTTCCCCACGCGCCAGCATTCCCTGGATCGGAAAGCTCATCATCACGTCGGCAGCGCCGAACGCTCCATCCACCAGCCAATCGCTCTCGGCGAGCTCCGACTCCACGAACCCCGCCCTCAGGTCGATCTCCCTGTCGACGTAGCTCGACTGCGCCTTCTTCGACACCGCGCGAACGATCTGACGAATCACGGGGGGGCCGACGTTCTCGAGCCGTTTCATCACCAGCTTGAGGAGCAGCGGCGGCATCGCCGTCCCTTCGGCGAAATGCAGCCAGTAGCGGTACCGGAGGTGGGCGTCGGTGCCGTACTCCGGCCTCAAGATCCCCTCGTCGAACGCGTCGAGCAGATACTCGAAGATCGCCCCCGACTCGGCGATCGTCCGCCCCTCGTGCGTGATCACGGGCGACTTCCCGAGCGGATGGACCTCGCGAAGTTCGCGCGGGGCGAGCCCCGAACCACGGCGCTCGTACTGCACGATCTCGTAGTCGCACCCGAGCTCCTCGAGCAGCCAGACCACTCGGTGCGAGCGCGAATCCTCCAGATGATGCAGCGTAATCATGCACGTCCCTCCATCGTGTCCGCGATCTCCTCCACGGTGAGGCTGCATCCTCTGAGCTCGGCACCTTCCGCGCGTCCGAACAACTGGAAACCTCCGTCGGCATCGACCACGCCGAGGTCGGAGGTCTGCACGGCGAGGACGCTCTCGACGTTGGCGAGGTCGTACCACCGCAGCAGCCCTCGCTCGCCGGGCCCCAACGGCTCGAGTGACACCGGATCGACGGCGACGACACGGGCCCACGGCGGCGTCCGGAAACGGCTCTCGTCGGGCGGGAGCCCGCGCGACAGCGAATCGGTGTACGCCTGGCTCGACAGCTCGGTCATCGAGTATTCGGCGATGCAGTGCGTCGGGTCGACGCCGAGCTTCGATTCGAACCCGGAGTACAGCTCCTCGCGTGACACCTCGCGCGTGCGCCCCTTCAGCCCGCCGGTCTCCATGATGCGGGACCCGGCGGGGAGTCGGAAGTCGTCCTCGAAGGTGTCGAACAGCTCGACGAAGGCGAAGGCGGTGCCGAGGAGCATCACGGGTCGGTCGGCGGACTCGAGCGCCTCGTGGATCCCTTCGAAGTCGAAGGTGAGTTCGCCCGACTCGTCGTCTTCGACGATGAAGAACCCCGAGCGAAGCGGCGTGCCGAACGAGACGAGGAGCTCGCCGAGCATGTACGAGAGGCTCGAGTCGGGCATGTCGCCGGGGGAGGGCGCGAGAACCCACATCGGCATCCGTTTTCGGTCGGGCATGCAGAATCGCCGAAACGGCGCGTCGATGGCGGCGCGGTAGTAGTCGAGCGATCCGAAATGGTGCTCGCCGCGCTCCCCCTGCGTGGTGCCGCTCGTGCGAAACGTCCTGACCGTCGCGCCCGCGGGCGCGCTCGAGAGCCGAATCCGCTTGAATGCGTCGGTCGGAACGGAGGGGACGTCGAGCCACGACTCGACGTCGCGCGGTGTCCGGTCGCGCCGGTCGCAGAAGCGTCGATACGGCTCGATCGCCTCGTACTGCGCGGCGAACAACTCGAGGGCTCGGCGCTCGAAGTGTTCGTCGCTCCAGCGAAGGTCCCCGGACGCGTCCCACGCCCGAATCTCGTCCAGCAGATGTTTCAAAAAGCGTCCCAGTCCTGGCGGGGTGCGGGCTCGCGGTCGACCGGTTCGCCGACGCTGTTGTCGAAGCCCCTCGTCTCGTTCTGTGTCCCTTCCTTGAGGCGGAAGTCGACGTGATAGTGCTCGTCGTGTCGGATCCAGGCGGGGTCCTTGTTGAACTCGAGCTTCTTCGTCAGCTTCTTTCCGCCCCGGGTCTTGCGCAACTGTTTCTGGAGCTCGGGATCGAAGATGACGCGATCGATCTCGAGGCCGTTCTCTTCGGCCGACTTCCTCAGGGCGTTCAGGTGCACCACCATCGCGGCGTAGTCGATCTCGTATTCGCCGAACATCCCCTTCTCGTCGAACTCCACGCGGTACCCGAACCCGTCGATGATGGTGGTCGGCAGCGTGTCGATCTTGCCGTTGCGACGGACCGGAACCATGAAGTCGACGCTCAGCCCGTTCTGGTGCGTGCGGTGCGGCTTGAACTCACCGCCTCCGCACCATCCCGTCTCCCCGAAGACGAACTGCAGGCTCTCGTCTTCGGCGTAGGCGTAGGCGTAGCCGGTCACGACCGCGGCGCGCACCTTCTCGTGGACGCACGTTCGACCGATCGTCGACATCAGCCGCGAGTAGGTCTGGAAGTTGGGGCCGGTAGAGGGGAGGCGCTTGCCGAACTTGAGCTTGCCGTCGACCCGCGTGCCGTGGCTTCGGGACGGTCGTTCGGCCTCGTACTCGATCAGCACGTCGTTGCCGATCCAGACGGCGACGCCGAGGACGACCAGGATGATGAGCATCGTGGCGCGCGAGGTGCCGTGATGTATGCGTCTACGTCTCAAGGGGTCGCCGCGTGGTAGGTGCGCTCCGCAGCGCACGTTGTGTCGCTGCACGATACGCACTCTCGGAGCGGATGTCAGTCCCCGACCTCGATCGACAGCGTTTCGAGCTGTCGGGCGAGCTCGGCGGTGACCCGCGCGACGTCGTGCTCGACGAGTTGTCCGCGACGGTATCCCTCGAGGAGCTCGGTCAGCTCGCCGACCACCTCGGACACCGACCCGAGGATCTTGTCGCGCGTCGCGGACGCCCTCGCGGGCAGCTCGACGGCGGGCGGGTTCGCGGGCTCGATGTCCTGGGCCCGCAGGAAGTTCAGGGCGTCGCGCACCTGGCACGCTCTCTCGTGCGCGTACCACTGATCTTCTAGCCCCGACGCCCGGATCTCGTTGCGGAACCTTCGGAAGGCACCCCGGCCGTGGATCGAGTCGGCGATGCGCCGGGCGGTCTGCTGGTCCTCGATCGTCTGGACGAAGCTCGCCATCCGCTCCCACTCGTTCGCCTCGCTGTCGAGGAGCACGTACCGGAGCCCGTCGTCGAGCACCCGGCGGTAGCTCTCCATCTCGGTCTGCAACCATTCCGCAGTCGTCGGCCCGGTCTCCACGTCCTCGGAGAGGTTCACCGCGTCGCGCGTGAACGACAGGATCTCGCCGGTCGTCCGGTCGAGATACCGCTCGGTCTGCAGGTCGCTCCTGTCCAGGGCCCAGATCAGCTCGTCCCAATCCTCGATCGCAAGACGGGTCTCCATACCGCTACCTCTCTCGGTTGTGTGTTTTTCTCATCGTACACACCGCAAATTGGATCTGCCAGATGTGAGCACTACACTTCCGGGGAAACGCTCTCTCGTCCGTCCGAGGCCGAGCGTGGGCGGGGTCTCCGACCCCCCACGGGGAATTCGATCCGGGCGCGACGAGTTTCGAGAGCACCCGACCAGCGAGTGAGGGATGCAGTACGACATCGCGGCTACGCGTGACCTCGTGTGGGTGCTTCAAAGCCCGCCGATGTTCCGGCACAAGACGGCCGTCCCCGACGACTGGGGGCGGCTCGAAATCGAGCGAAACCGGGGCCTCCTGTCGCGGCTCGACACGCCGGGTTCCCGGCTGCAAAAGGCGGTGGCTCGTCGGTCGACGAACAGGCTCGGCGAGTACTTCGAGATCCTCCTGCGCACGTGGCTCGAGGAGATCGGGCCGGCGCGTCTTCTCGGTTCCAACGTGCAGGTGCAGGGCTCGGCGGGCACCGTGGGCGAGTTCGATTTGCTCTTCGCGCGTGACCGCGCCGTCCACCACTGGGAGCTCGCCGTGAAGTACTACCTCGGCTACCCGGGCAAGAGCGGGCCGCTCTGGATCGGACCGAACCCCGACGACGTGCTGCACGTGAAGTGGAAGAAGCTGCGCCGGCAGCAGTTGGCGCTCTCGCGCGACGCACGGTCCGAATACGTCTTGCGACGGCTGGGCGTTCGCCCGCCGATCCGTCCTCGCGCGTTCGTGAAGGGTTACCTCTTCGACGCCCTCGATCCGCGCTGGCGAACCCACGACCACCCGCACGTTCACCCCGACGCGCTGCGGGGGTTCTGGGTCCACCACGGCCAGCTCGCCGCGTTTTCTCCTCCGGTCTCCGACGACGTGCGGTGGATCCGGCTCGGGCGTCTCGCGTGGCTCGCCGACCCCGTCGTCGACGACGGGACCCGGCTCGATTCGCTGGAGGCGCTGTCGCAGCAGTTCCGGGACGAGCCGCTCCACGTCGCGGGAGTGGCTCCTCGCGACGACGGGACCTGGGAGACGGTCACCCGCGGATTCCTGGTCCCCGACGGGTGGCCGGGGAAACTGGAGTAGCGACCTCCCGACGATCGGTGAGAGGCCATCCAACTCGCTCCGTCCCCGTTTCTGGTCGAAACGGCGGATCCCCCCGCACAATCTCGTCCACAGCCTCTCCGCTCGCGGTTGGCATCACCGGTGCAATGTCGGCAGCCGAACCTCGAATCGTGGAGAAAGAGATGATGATCAAACGACATGTCGCCGTACTGGGAATCGCCGCAACCCTCGGGCTCGGAGCCTGCGGAGGCTACTCGATGGGGGCCGAGGACGGGGGCGTGTACTACCCGGGGACCGAAGAATACGTCGAATGGACGGAGAACACGTTCGTCGACGCCTCGGTCGAGAACACCTCGACCTTCTCGATCGACGTCGACACCGCCTCCTATACCCAGGTTCGAAACGACCTCGAGAACGGCATCAAGCCGCCGCCACAGAGCGTGCGTCCCGAGGAGTTCGCCAACTACTTCGACTACGAATACGTAGAGCCGAGCGGCGAGCATCCGTTCTCGATCAACCTCGAGGCTGCTCCGTCGGAGTTCGGCGCGATCCCCGGCGAGGTAGAAGGCGAGGAGCGCCCGCGGCATCTCTTGCGCGTCGGGCTGCGCGGGAAGCACATCGACAAGGCGGACATGAAGGACACGAACCTCGTCTTCCTCGTGGACACCTCGGGTTCGATGAAGGGGGAGAAGCTGAAGCTCGTCGAGTACGCGCTGCACACCCTGACCGACAATCTCCGCGAGACAGACACCATCGGCATCGTCACCTACGCCGGGAAAGAGCGGGTCCTCCTCGAGCCGACCGAGCTGAAGCGCGAGGGACGCATCCGACGACGCATCAACCGACTCACCGGCCTCGGCGGTGGCAGCACGAACGGCGAAGCCGGGATCGTGAAGGCGATGGAGATGTTGTTGCAGGTCGCCGAAGAGGGCGCCAACAACCGCGTCGTCATCCTCACCGACGGCGACTTCAACGTCGGTAAGTCGGGCGACCAGCTGGTCGACTACGTGAAGTCGTTCCGGGACGAGCATCTGTCGCTCACCGCCATCGGGGTCGGCAACGGAAACTTCAAGGACGCGACGATGGAGAACCTCGCCAAGGAGGCGAACGGGAACTACTTCTACCTCGACAGCGAGGCGGAGGCGGACCGCGTGTTCGGTCGCGACGTCGCTTCGACGCTGGAGGTGATCGCGAGCGACGTGAAGATCCAGGTCGAGTTCGACGACACGGTCGTCGAGCGCTACCGCCTGATCGGCTACGAGAACCGCGTCCTCGACAACCGGGACTTCGAGAACGACGCCAAGGACGCCGGCGAGATCGGCCCCGACCACCGCGTCACCGCATTCTACGAGGTGGAGCTCGCCGAGGACGCCTCGGCCGATGCGGCGCTGGCGCAGGTTCGCCTCCGATACAAGAAGCAGTTCGGGGAGGACTCGATCGAGCTGACGCAAGACCTGAAGATGAAGAACGTGCGAGCGACGTTCGACGAGGCTTCGGTCGACTTCCGCCTCGGCGCGGCGGTCGTCGAGTTCGCCGAAATTCTGCGCGAGTCGCAGCACACGACGGGCGCGAACCTCGACCGCATCGAAGAGATCGCGGGCGAAGCGATCGCGATCGAAGACGTCGACGAGTTCATCGAGCTGGTCGACGCAGCGCGCCCTTACTTCGATGGTTCCGAGGGTAGCGCTACTCCAGCGCCCTGACACGCGCCTGCGTGATCGTCACTTCGTCGTTCACGTCGACGTCGACGATGTTGAAGCGCAGGTGGTCGTGGAACGCTCCCGGGCACCCGACCTGGTGCGCGCCGAAGGTGTAGTCGACGCGCATCAGTTGGTGCTTGTGCCCATGAAGGATCGGGGCGTGCGGGTCGAGGAGTTCCGCAGCTTCGAGCAGCTCGTCGGACCCATCCACGGGCCCCATGAATCCCCCGACACTCTCGATGTTGTAGCCATGCCAGTCGTCGGAGATGTGATGGTGGAGCGCGACGATCGTGCGCATTCCCCGCGTCTCCGCCTGCTGCTTCTCCACCCAGTCGAGCTCTTCGGGATAGATGCGGCCGACCGAGTTCGGGAGCCATCGCTCCGCGAAATGACGGTCTTCGCGACGGTCTCGGTTCGAATCGAGCTCGATGATCGCCACCCCCTGCGGCAGCACTTTCAAGCGCGGTTCGCGACTGCCGACGACGTCGAAGAACTTCTCCATCGGCTCGGACGGCAGCCGCTCGTAGAGGTTGAAGCGGTCGTGGTTTCCGGCGACGACGGTGAGGTTTTCGGCGCCCCACCAGCCCGACACCTGTAGAATGGCGCGCATCTCGATGAACTCGGGCGCGAGCCCACAGTGGGCGACGTCGCCGGTGATGATGACGTGGTCCACCCCGAGGGTGTGGAACCCGACGAGCGATTTCTTCAGCAGGTTCGTGTAGAGCTTGCGCGCCGAGCGGTAGCGGTGGTTGAGCTGGTTCGCGATCGCGTTGATGAGGTGTGACACCTCGCCGAAGTGTTGCTTGGGCGACATGAAGTCCCGCATCCGCGTGGCGAGCTCGATCTCGCCGGGGACGTGCATGTCCGTGATCTGCGCGATACGCAGCTTCACGTCTTCGGGGCGCGCCAGCCGATGGCTGCGGCGGTGGTCCGTACTCCCCTTCCACTCGAAGAGAGCGTCGGGGCTCGGGCCGCCCGTTTTGTCACCGACGATACGCATCAGAATCTCGACTCCCATGCAGGGTATTTGCGATCGAGGAACCGATCGGCGAGGACCGCCTGTGCCGCATCGCCGATGTCGTAGACGAGCGACGTGTTGAAGGCCGTCCCGAGCGCGCCGTCGAGGAACGGGGCCACGTACTTGACCATCCGCCGGGTGAAGCGCGGTCGCTGGTCACGGCGCACGATGCGTTCCATCGCCCCCACCAACAGCGGCGGTCGCGACTGCATCCCGCCCATCTGGTTCCAGAGCATCCCGATCGTCGGACGGACGATCTGCGCGACCGCGCCCTGCCCGATCGCCGCCAGCAAGATGCTCCTGCGCACGAGATAACCCTTGAGGGCGTCGCGAACTTCCTCCTCGCTGTGGTTCGCTCCCGCGACGCCCCCCAGAGCGACCGCGAGGATGAGCGTACCGAGCTCGGGGTGCTCGCGTGGGTCGAAACCGTAGTACCAGCAGTGCCGCGCGCAGGTGTCGGCGATGAGCCCCATCAGGAAGGGGACGTCCATCACGGAACTGAGACCGCTGGTCCGCGCCGCGAGTGCGCCGGCGATTCCGCCGGCGACCGCGCCGACGGCGACGTCGCGACGTCTCCCCAACTGCAGCGCCTCCTCGATGCGTGGAATCGGGAGCTGGCCGATGTCCTCCCAGCGATCGACCGTGCACCCGACGGCATGCAGGTCGTCGAGCACTTGCTCGCTCATGTCCCGAGTCGCCGCGTGCTTCTCGAAGAACTGCGAAAAGTCGGCCGTGAGTCGGTCGACGAACTTGCTCTCCGCGATCCGAGTGATCGGCAGCGCGATCGGGAGGTCGAAGTTGGACAGCGCTTTCGCCATGCTGTTGGGGTTCGTCCGGCTCGTCTGGAAGTAACGAACTCGCGCCGCCGCATCTTTGTCGAGATGGACCACGGACACCCCGAGGAGGTCCGCATCGCGCGCGCCGAAGGTGGCCTCGTAGTCGCCGACGATCAGGAAGCGCTCCACGTCTTCGGGGCCGAGCCGCGCGTGTCGGGACCAGTCGACCTCGTGATGATGACGTCGCACGAATCGCACCGCCCCTTTCGAGAGGTGCATGCACTCCACGTAGAGGACGAGCAGTCGTTCGGTCGTCTGGTCGAGCGCCGCGAGCGACTCGAGCAGCTCCCCGAGCGGCTGCCGTGCCCCCGCCTCGAGGGTGAGCTCCAACAGACGCATCGCTCGAAAGGGGTTGCCCTCGGCCGTTCGGTCGACCTCGTCGATCAGCTCGACCAACGGGCGGTATCGTGCTCGCCGCACTTCGGCGAGCCGCGATCGGTAGAGCTCCTGGACACGCTCGCGGGGTGCGTCGAACAACTTCCGCGCGTCGTAGGCCCGAAACTGCTGGTTCAGGTGGGGGTCGTCCACGGTGAGCCGAATCGCAGCCTCGAAGACGGGTTCGAGCCACGAAGATCGCAGCTCGCCCGCGATCGCAGCACGTGCCATCAGCAAGAGCCACTCGCGGTTCTCGAAGGGGTTCAGCGCCGCCTTTGCGCACGCCTTTTCGAGCTTGGGCCGCGGCGAACCCGTGTACCAGGGGGCGTGGCGGCGGACGAACCGGAACCCCCCGAGGAGCGCCGGTACGTGCGGCATCCCGGCGTCCAGGTGGAGTTCTCCCAACGCGACGAGGCTCCGATCCGCGAGGACCTCGGCCTCCGTCTTGCGCCGTGACAGTACCCGCACCAGCTCGTAGATGAAGTGCATCTTGGTGGGGAGACCGAGCTCGACGAAGAGCGCCGACGCGCGCTCGTGCTCCGCCTCGGAGCCGTGACGCCAGAGCGCCAGCGTCGCCAGCGCCGCCTTCGGGTGCAGAGTGTGGCGAACCGATTGCGTCGTGTGCGCGATCATCCAGAGGATGTCACGATCCGCTTCGCCGAGCTTCGCGAACTCCTCCGCGTGCTGGACGTCCCAAAGCGGAAGCTCGCGGATCTTCGTCGTCGAGTACAGATAGCGGCTGTAGCCCAGGCGCCGACCCAGGTACGCCGTCAGGATCTCGCGCCGCTCCGTCGGGCGATCGCGAAAGTCCGCGCGGATCCGTTCGGCCATCTCCTCGGGGCCGATCGAGCCGAACAGGGCCCACCGAGCCTTGAAGTCGTCGGGGAGAGCTTCGAACGCTCGAACCACGACCTCGGAAACTTCGTCCAGCCCCGGCTCGCGCTCCAGCTCGTTGTCCGGTTCCACGCTCATGCGGACAAGGTAGCACATTTTGAAAGCGACGTGCTTTCGGTCACCCGAGCATTTTTTTTTCGGCGAGAGGGTTCGTCGGGAAAAGACGCCCCCGGGAGTCCCCGGATCGGAAACCGAAAGAAAGCCGAGCGTTTCCGAGCCTCGTTGACAATCGCGGGCCGGATCCGTATCGTCCCGGGCTCCACACGCGGGAAAAAAGTTTCCGCTTCCCGAGCGGAATTTTGCGTGTGTTTACGGGCGTATAGCTCAGCGGGAGAGCAGCTGCCTTACAAGCAGCGGGTCACAGGTTCAATCCCTGTTGCGCCCATCGAAAGTTTGAGTTAATAAACTCGCCCGCTCGATGGAGCATCTGGCCAGGAAGGCCGATTCAGTCTCCTCGGGCAGCTCGACGAAGTCGAGCAACAGGGGTGGTAGTTCAGTCGGTTAGAATGCCGGCCTGTCACGCCGGAGGTCGCGGGTTCGAGTCCCGTCCACCCCGCTAAAGAGCCAGCCGAAAGGCTGGCTCTTTTGTTTCTTGGGATTTGCGCCGGGCGGGACGCCCGCGCACCGATGTTGGCGCCGGGCGGGACGCCCGCGCACCGATGTTGGCGCCGGGCGGGACGCTCGCGCACCGATGTTGGCGCCCGCGGGACGCCCGCGCACCGACCATGCCGCCGGAACGAGGGTGTCGTTTTAGCTGAACACCGTGGGGCTTTGCCCCACACCCCACCAAGGATTGCATCCTTGGAACCGCGGATATTCTCACATTAGTCTGATAACATGTTGATTTCGTTGACTATGAGTTGTGAGGCTCGAGGGAGAAAACTTTGGGGTCCAGGGGAGAATCCCCTGGTGGGTTTGGGCGAAGCCCAACGGCCCCCCTTTCGCGACAGCCTCGTCCTCGCCCGGCTCGAGAAATCGCTGAGCGGGCGTCCTGAGAATCGCATACACCTGCCTGCGTGAGCAGGCGTTTCGCGAAGCGAACGGTCACCGCACGCGCGAGCGTGCGGCGCTCGCACCTCCTTCCCCCTACGCCACCTGAAACTTTCTGACGCTTCCCCCCACAGCGTTTCGTCGACCCGCCGTTTTCGATATGTTCCCGCCGTCACGAAGACGACCCGGAGTTACCGTGCGCCACCACGCCATCATTTCCCTCGCCGCACTGCTCGTCACCCTCGCCGCCTGCGGCTCGCCCGACGGCAAGCGCATCCCCAAGGACGACGACAACGGTGGGTCGAACAACGGCGTCGCTTCGAACAACGGCGTCGCTTCGAACAACGGTGTCGCAACGAACAACGGTGTCGCAACGAACAACGGTGTCGCAACGAACAACGGTGTCGCAACGAACAACGGTGCCTCCAACAACGGCGTGGCTACGAACAACGGCGTTGCCTCGAACAACGGGGTCGGGACCAACAACGGGACGACGAGCACCAACAACGGCACGACGCTCGCGCCGACGGCGGACGTTGCGCTGGTCCTCGGCGAGCGATGGCCCTTCGAGGACGCGCTCACCGCCGCTCAGATTCCGTTCGACATCGTCGGCGGCGACAACGATCGGGTCGACGACTTCTTCTCCTTCGCGACCACCACGGCCATTGACGCCTACGACGTGGTCGTCATCGCACCTGGCTACCAGTACACGAGCCTCGATGAGGCCAACCTCTCGACCTCAGCCGTGGACATGGGCATCAGCAGCTGGATCCAGTCGGGCGGCACCCTCGTCGACCTCGGCGGCGGCTATTCGTTCAGTCGACTCGCCGGAAGCCCGGGCGGTCTCCTGATGCGGGGCAACTACGACGTTCTGGCGATCGCCGGATTCCCGCACGTCAGCTCGAGGCTCGACGTCGTCGAGAACAACCGCGGATGGGTAAAGACCTCCGGCAACACGACCGTGCTGATGACCGCCGAAGTCGTGAGCTGCGAGTTCACCGACTTCTCGTGTACGGATCCGATGGACGTTACAATCGACCTGGCCCACGAATTGACGATCGGCAACGGCCGGCTCTTCTTCTTCGACTGGCTCGGAGAGCCTTCCGCGAAGCTCGAACAGAACATCGTCGAGCTCGTGCGCCGGTAGGCCGCGCTGGCTCCGTGCCATCCAACGGAACCACGCGAACAAGGTAGCGGCCTTCGATGCTCGGGAGACTAGGCATGTACCGATGCCGAAAACGACAAGAAATCGACGAGGGGGGCAAGACGGAGTACCACGAAGTCGCCAAGAAATGCGGCAAGATGGTTGGGGGTTGGGGGGTGGTCGTATTGATCCAGCCGTATCAAGGTCGACTTCGTGCTTGAACCGCCCCGGCAGCTAGTCCATCGTCCTATTCCTTTGGATGCTCAGCCCCGCTACTTGCAGCGTCATGACGGTCCGCTCGCCTTCGCATCCCCACCGTTAACTCAGAAAGAAGGACTACGAGCATTCGATGATAGGGATTTCCCCCAGACAATCGGTCGCGATCGCCACGCTGTCTGCAATCGCTCTGCTGTCTTGCAGCCACCCCCCACCCGAGGCGGAGCAGCCGCCCGCGGAATACTGTCGGCAATTGGATGATGAGCCAGCGGGTTGTGCCAAAGAGGAGTGGTGCAGCGTAGCCTCCGTGACGGAGTACCGATTGCCGGGCGATGGGACGTGCGAACCGCTGCAAAGTGCCGAACTCTGCCTTCGGCTGCGCGAGAAGAAGGAACCTGGTCAGGTGAGCTTCCCCGAAGTCACCTGGCACACAGACGCTGATGGCAACGTCATGGCCGTCGGGAGCAACCCGGGTTTCGAAGATCTAGAGCCGTGCCTGTCGACGTGCGCTCCTTGCGTGACAGCTTCAGAGTGAGCAGATCAGGGGAATGCCGAGAGTACGACATTCCAACGGCATGCCTGGCCGGGATCGGCCTTTGTTTTGAAGTCGCAGGTCACCTGAACCGTTTGCAGTAATCAGACTCGAGTCCGGGGTCCAGCACCACCCCGCCGGCCCCATCATCGACTAGCCGGTGGCAGAACAGCCCATAGAAGGGCACGACGAACGTCCCCGAAACCTCACGCCGGGGCTCGCCACTCAGATGCCGGAGCGTCGTGGTGAGCGTCCCGACGAGCGTTTTACCATCGAGACTCCTCCCCTCGACGACGCCAGACTCGGAGATCCAGATTTCCGGAATCTCCTCTCCGCTTTCCTCGTGGACCTCAATCTCGTGCCGGTGGCCGCGGGGCCGCGAGAAGTCTTGCAATTCGAAACTGAACTCGGCCCCTGCTTCGAAGGGTATCAACGGCTCCGCGTTTCGGAAGTGCCAGGTATGCGTGTAGGAGCGGTCGGGTGGAGCGAATCCTCCAATGATCTTCGTTCGCCCCCCGCCGTCCTCCCGCTCGAAGGCCTCCATGTAGACACCGCCCTGGAGCACCGTGCCATCGCTGAGACAGATATGGCCCAGCTCGTCGTCTGAGAGCAGTCTCGACTGGCACCTCCCCTCTGCCCCGACTGTCTCCACCCCGCCAGCCTCGTCGTCCTTCGTCGCCACTCCCCCGACTCCAACGTCCACTGTTTCCCCTCCGTCGACGCCATCGAGAGAGCAACCGCACAGCTGAATACAAGCTAGGATGAGCAAGCCGCGTTTTACTGGCAGGTCCAATCGTCCACTCCTTTCAGAACAACCCTGTCCCGAAGATATGCGCTGACATCCGCTAATCTCGGATCAAAGGGCCGACACGCAGACACCGATGGCGTGCCTGACGAGGACCTCAAAGACGTTGTTAGTCCGAGGTGTGGTAGGCGCTGGCTCCTTGCCATCCACCGAACCACGCGAATAAGGTAGCGGCCTTCGATGC
>CAYPJU010000055.1:0-26570 GCA_964411125.1 uncultured Bradymonadales bacterium
TTTGGTGGCGTGCGCGCGATGACGTGGCATGCGCAGCTCTGTGGTGCTGCGGCTTTCAGCCGCAGCTCTACGGCGCTGCGGCTTCCAGCCGCAGACGCTGCAGCTTCGTGGGGCCGCTTGGTGGTGCTGCGGCTTCCAGCCGCAGAAGATCGCGAGCAATCGTACGTTCCACATGCGTTTCACATGCGTGTCGCGCGAGTTTCTCGCGCGGGTGCGAAGGTCTATCTCGTAGCGAACGAATCTCATCGCCGAGAGACCCCCGTGATCCGACCTACCCGCATCTTCGCCCGCCGCCCCGAAGCCGTGAACTGGATCGCGACGTCCATGTACCAGGCGGACGACCCGCTCCCCTTTCTCTGGTTCGTGATCGCCGCCGCCAGTTTCGGGGTCGGTCTGTACGGCCACGCGTATTCGTGGTGCGACTGTGGCGTCGGATTCGTCAGCTTCGCGATCGGCACATGGCTCCACCTGGCGGCGATCGTCGTGGGAGGACTCGGAGCGCGCGCCGCCTACCGCCGCATCTTCTGGCATCGGCGAATCGCCGCTGCGATCGCGATGGTAGGGATCGTCGGCGGGTTCCTCCTCAACATGAGTCTCCTTCACAGCAAGGTCAGTTGCCACTTCTCGCAGTACAACCACTTCCACCACCCCAGTTCCGTTCACGAGGACGTGGTCTTCTAGTCAGGCGAGGATCGATTCCTCGCCCGATTCTGCGACGAAGAGGCACGCGGCATGCCGCGCACGCACCAGGCCACGCATCCCCTCGAACGAGATGCGATCGCTGAGCCCGAAGATGTCGATGTCCGCCTGCGGAGCCGAGGCGAGTGCCTCCTGGAATGATCCCACTTCCACGACGACCTCCGCGTCCAGGAGGCGCGACAGTTCGAGGATGTTCTCCAGGAAATCGGCCGCTGCCTCCACGTCGTCGGGATTCGACACTGCCGTCACCACCCGCATCTTCGCGTCCCAGTTTCGGACCAGTTGGACCGCCGTCAACAACTGCAGATCGATGTTTCCGAGATCCCAGTCGAGCTTCCAGTTCGGGCTCTGGTCACGGACCCAGACGTTCACCGACTGCTCCTGCCCCGTCTTCGCGACGTTGTCGTCGACCGAGACGATCATCCCCATCTTGATCCGGCGCGCCATGCGCAGGAGCCGCACGTACTCCTCTTCCTCCTCCTCGGGCGTCTCGTCGTGCAACCGGAGGAACAGCACGTTCGGGCGAAAGAACGTCCCCACCAGCGTCTGCATCGACGCGATGATCGCGTCGTACGGGCGCTGGGTCGCGACCAGGGTCGCGCGCGAGTAGACCCCGTCGGCGTGAAACGATTCCGCGAGGCTCGGCAGCGCGCGAGCGAGCTCACCCCCGTCGTCCTCGTCGTCCGTCAGCCCGAGCAGCGTCACCGATCCGTTCGGGCTCGTCAGGTCTTCGAGGAACTGAAACACGCCTCGCATCTCTCGGTACTGCTGGAACGGGACGAGCAAACTCGGCTTCCACGCCCGCTCGTTGTTCGACGGGAGCCCCAGCGTGTGCTTCGCGGCCCACTCCGCGAGCGCAACGAAGAGGCCCGACCTCATGTCGCCGTGAGGGGCATTCAGGTGCCGCCTCGTCAGCCACATGTAGACGCCGAGGACCACCGCCGAAGCTACCAGCCCGAACACGGGACTGATGATGAACATCGCGAAGAGGCACCCCGCGGTCCCCGCGATCGGGACCGCGCGGTGCACCCGAAACCCCGGGCGAAAGCTCACCATCTGGAGCGACTGCTCCACCACGACCACCAGGTTCACCATCATGTACGTGATGAGGAAGAACATCGTGATCATCGGCGCGATCGCGTTGAGATCGCGCAGCAAGATCCCCCCGAGGACCACGATTCCCGTGATGTACAGGGCATTTCGCGGCTCCCCGTTTCGCACCTTCGCCGCCCACGAACTGCCCGGGATCACGTTGTGGTTGGCGAGGGCCTGCAAGATGCGCGGCGCCCCGACGAAGCACGCGAGGCCCGAGCTGAACGTCGCCCCCAGCAGCGCCCCGAGAGTCGCGGGAGGAAAGAACGAGCGATCGATCGCGATGTTGTAGTTCGTCACCATCTCTTCGGGTGACGCCACCATCGCGACCACCCACCCGAGCGCCATGTAGATCACGAACGACACCCCGATCGCGAGCAACGTGCCGAACGGCAGGTCTTTGCGAGGGTTCTTCAGCTCACCGGAGAGGTTCGCGCCCGCGAGAATCCCCGTCGCGGCCGGGAAGTAGATCGCGAACACCGTCCAGAACCCGATCTTCCCTTTCTCGCCCCATTCGGTGCCCGGAAAATCACCCCAGACATGGTCCATCGGGTCGTACACCAGCGCGTCGGGGGTCGCGAGGACGAGGAAAAACGCAACAATCCCGGCCACCATCACCGCCAGGACGAAGTACTGGATCGTGAACGCGAACTTCGTGCTCACGTAGGCGATTCCGAACATCACGCCGAACGACACCAGATCGAGGAGGATCGGAGCGGCTTCGGGGAAAATCCACGCCAGGCCCTCCCGAAAGCCGAAGATGTACATCGCCCCCGCGAACGCCTGCGCCAGGTATAGGGGAATGCCCACCGCACCGCCCACCTCCAGGCCGAGCGACTGCGATATGATCGAATACGCGCCCCCCGCCCCGATGCGGATGTTGGTGGTGATGCACGACATCGAGAGCGCCGTCAGCGTCACGATGACGAAGGCGAGCGTAATGATCAGAGCCGCTCCACCAATCCCCGCGTTCCCCACGACCCAAGGCTCGCGGATGAACATGATCACCCCGAGGATGGTCATCACCGTCGGCCGGAATACGCCCGCGAACCAGCCGTACTTCGCCTGCTGGGCGCTCTCTTCGACCTGAATTTGCAGGGAAGTCTCGTTGGTCGACACCGGCTGCTCGCCTCGCGGGGATGTCTCGATTGTCAGGGGTCGAGGACGAGCCGGCAAGTCTTCCGTCCTGCTCGGATTGCGCGGCGCGGCAACCGGAATCTATGATCGCCCAACCACTTCCGGAGACCGAACATGCCAACCAAGTCAATCGCCATTCTCTGCTCAGCGCTCGCCTTCGCTGCCTGCGACGACAAGACGTCGGGCGCCGAAACGTCCGTCGAGATCGGAGAGGACGGCGTCCGCGTCAAATCCCCCGGGAGCGCCGTCGAGGTCGACGAGAACGGCGTCAGGGTCGGAGCTCCGGACAGCAAGGTCCAGGTCGACGAAAACGGGGTCAGGGTCGGAGCCCCCGGCAGCAAGGTCGAGATCACCGAAAACGGCGTGAAGATCGACACGAAGGGGGTCGACCTGAAGGCGCAGGACGGCGAAACCTTGAAGGTCAACCTGGGTGCCCTCACGGGAGGTGGCGACGCCGACGGCGGGTCCGGCAGTTGCCCCGAAGGCGAGTCGTGCTCGTACGTCTGCCCCGACGGAGAGTGCGCGTGGAAGTGCGAAGCAGGCTCGAACTGCAAGGGGATCTGCCACGGCGGGGGTTGCAAGGCGCAATGCCACGGCGCGAGCTGCGCGATGGCCTGCCCCGGGGGAGACTGCGAGTTTCACTGCGCAGCCGGAACGTGCGACTTCACCTGCCCCGGGGGCGATTGCAAGCACACGAGCGCCGAGGGTGCCACGATGAAGACGATGTGCGCCGGCGGGAACTGCTCCCAGTGACGCGCCTCAGCGCGTGATCGAGATCGCCCACGCGTTGAGCGTTCCGACGTCCTGCGCGGCGCCATCCTGCACGCGCAGGACCCAGTCGCCCGCCGCGTCGAGGCCGTCGAAGGTGTCGAGCACCTGGCCGTCGATGACGATGTCGTCCGCCGACCCGCCCGTGTGGTTCGCGAGGATTGCCGTTCGGCCACCGTGCTCGAGCGTCACGACGAGATCCCCGCGGTAGGTGTGGGTGATGTCGACGTCGACCGCCACCTCGGTCACCGAACCGCCATCTGGGACCGTGATGACCGACACCACGCCGCTGACTTCGTTGTCGGGGATCGTCACCACATCGGTGCTCTCGTAGGACACCGTGGTCGTCCCCGTCGATCCGCCGTCGTTGCGCGACAGGACGCGACCCACAAGATCGAAGTCCGAGCTCGACGCCCACCCCCGAACCTTCACGAAGATCGCTGCCGGGCTCCCCAGCTCCACCTGACAACGCTCCGAGGAGCCAGACAGGTAGGGGCGGCAGTCGTAGTTGGTGGTGGTCGGTGCCTGACCGATCTTCACGTAGAGATCGGCGTCCGACGTTCCGGAGATCTCGAACTCGTAGGTCCCCGCCGGTAGAACGGGCGTCTCGAAGGCGCGCTCCTGTCCACGGGTGACGTTGCCGGCGTGCGCGAACCCGTCCCAATCCGTGTCCGTCCCTCCACCTTCTCCGTACCCCGGCACGTAGACGTTGTCGTGCTCGCCCGAGACGAGCACCACCTGCACCGATGGGATCCGCGCGAAGATCTGCTCGAACGTTCGCGGGTTCTCCCAGTCCATCAGGCCATCGACGAAGGCCATCGTCGATTGGGACATGTCGCGGAAGTAAGAGGGCATCGCGTTGGTCACGATGTCGACGTACTTCGTCCCCATCGGGTCGTCCGGGTTGACCGCGGCGTGCGCGTCGTTGAGCGCCGAGTCCACGTAGGCGTAGGTGTCGCAGCCGTTCATGAAGAAGATCGTGTACTGCCCCGTCTGCCAGTCTCCCTTGCGCGCCAGGGCGCGGATATTCGCGCCGAGCCCGGCGTGGCCCGCGTAGCTGATCAGGTCGGCGTCCGCCGACAGCGCCTCGTAGCGACGATCGAACGCAGGGCCCGCCGTGCGCACGTTGTCGACCAGCAGCGCGGTCACTTCGAGGGTGCGACCATCACCCAACCGAGCGGTCCACGAAACGTCGGGATGATCGACGCCCGGCGACGAAGGCAGGTCCGAAGGAGTCATCGTGGAGTCGAGCCCGGCGAGCTTCGACTTCATCCCGAGCACGAAGCGGTTGTAGGCCGAGATCCCGGCGTCCGAGGTCGAGGTCGCTCCATCCTCGTACTTCCCGAAGACGGCGACGATCTTGAGCGCACCGTCCTCGAACACCTTGTGGTACTCGGGGTACTTCCCGGTCGTGGTGATGTTGGAAGCCGTGACGTTCGCCGAAGTCCGCACGACGTCCTCGTCCGCCACGTCGCAACGGCTCGCCGCGGGACGGTAGTAGTACCACATGCTCCCGGCGTCGACGTCGTGGGCGCTCCAGTCCACGCAGTCGTCTTTGTACGCGGCCGTGAAGGCCTCCTGCCCCTGGAAGCTGACGTCGGCGGGGAGGACGAACTCGTAGGTGGCCGGGATGCTGGAGCGCTTGCCCCAGGCGACCGGAAGGACAGCGTCGTAAGTTACGAGGGTCTTTCCGTTGCCAGCACTGCTCGTCTGGATGTTCGAGACCGTGAGCCGGTCGAGCCGACCGATCGAACGGTCGCCGTTCAACTGACCGACCGTGTAGAGCAACTGATCTTCGATCTGAGAGCGAACGTTCCAGGTCGACGACGTCAGGAGCTCCCCCTCGAAGGTGAAGTCGAGGAACGCCGCCTCGACGCTCGAATCCCCCTTCGCGCCGTCCGACTTCACATAGACATCGGTGGAGATGGTGGTCGGCTTGTCCGCGACGATCGGCTCGAGATCGTCCGAAGTCGCACAGGCTGCGGCCGAAACCGCGATACATCCAGTCATCAAGAGTCGCTTCATTACCTTCTCCTACACGTCCTCACATCGACGATGGGAGATGTAGTCCGGCGATGCCCCCAATTCAACTGAAAGAGCCTGAAAACGACGCGGGGTCCGGCCCGATGGGCACCCCACCCCCACGTTTGCGTGGCCAAATCGATTTGCGTACCAATTTTACATACGCACCCACGTCCGACGGCTGCCGCAACGCACGGAACAGGTCTGCGTGCGCGTGTCCGATCCTCGCGAGGATCGGTGATTCCAACCAAGAACGAGTACGACATGAGCAACCGAATTCAAGGTCGAGTCAAATGGTTCAACGAGTCGAAGGGGTACGGCTTCATCGCCCGCGATGGCGGTGACGACGTCTTCTTCCATCACTCCGAGCTACAGATGCCCGGATACCGCACGATCGAGGAGGACGCGCGCGTCGAGTTCGAGATCGAGCAGGGACCCAAGGGTCCTTCGGCGGTGCGCGTCACCAAAGTGTGACGCCGGGCCGCCTCCAACGCCACCAGCCGAGGGGTCGATCCCCTCGGCTTTTGTTTTGCCTTGTTGGCGTTGTCACGGCCGGGGGGCGCATGGCATCATCCCCTGCGCGTATTCTGGCGGAGACGTTCTCACGTGACCTGGCCTTCCCTCTGGAAAGACCTCCCCCTTGCCGTCCTCGACGTCGAAACCACCGGTTTCGACGCAGCGGAGGACCGCATCATCGAGATTGCGATCATTCGTTTCGACCGGGGGGTCGTGACCGAGCGGTACGGCAAGCTCGTGAACCCCGGGCGCTCGATCCCCGCGGAAGTGACGAAGATCACGGGCATCGAAGACGCTCACGTCGCCGATGCGGCCCCGTTTTCGACGATCGCCGAAGAGGTTCACGAACGGCTGCAGGACGTCGGCATCGTCGCCTACAACCTCGCGTTCGACCGCGGCTTCATCAAGGCGGAGCTCGAGCGCTGCGGCCTCGAGTGGCCCGAATCGGCACCGACGCTCGACCCTCTCATCTTCGCCCGACAGTTCTTCAAGAACTCCCCGCGAAAGAACCTCAGCACGATCTCGAAGCTCCTCGGCATTCCGCTCGAAGAGGCGCACCGCGCCGAGCACGACGCCGAAGTCGCGGGGAAAGTGCTCTTCGCATTCGAAGACCGGCTCCCACCCGACCTCCAACAGCTTCTGGTCCTCCAGAAGCAGTGGGAGGCGGCGCAGGCCCAGGAAATGTCGAGCTGGAAGAGCTTCGACACCGACCTGTCCGCGTTCGGAGAGAACCCGATCGGGCTCGGTCCGGCCTACATTTACGGTGACGAAGCCGACCCCTTGCGCGCTCTCTACATGAGCGTTCCGGAGGCACCCAAGGTATGACTGCCCACTCTGACGTCGAGCTGACAGGAGCCGCCAAGGTTTTCTCCCAGCTCAGAGAGCTCGCTGCATTTCTCCTGCTCGGGACGGCGATCGCGCTGGTCTGGGCGAACCTCGATTACGAGTCGTATCACCACTTCATCGAAGACCCGCTCTTCCACTCGGCGCTCCTGAATCACAAGGGCGACCACGGGATCAGCCTGCACTTCCTGGTGAACGACCTCTTCATGGTGCTCTTCTTCGGTATCGCGATGAAGGAGGTCTCCGAGAGCTTCCTTCCGGGAGGCGCGCTCTCGAGCGTGAAGAAGGCGGCGATGCCCGCCATTGCCACGGCCGGCGGCGTCCTCGGCCCGGTCGGGATGTTTTTCATTCTCCACGCGTTGATCTCTCCCGACCCTTCGTTCATCGGGGGATGGGCGATCCCCACCGCGACGGACATCGCATACTGCTGGCTCTTCGCCGGCATCATCTTCGGTCGCGGCCATCCGGCGGTCCTCTTCCTGCTGGTGCTCGCCGTCCTCGACGACCTCATCGGGATGCTGATCATTGCGACGTTCTACACCCCCGAAGTCCACCCGATGTGGCTGGGGCTCGTACTCCTCGCGGTCATCTTCTGCGAGGCGTTTCGCCGCTTCGGCGTCACCTCCCCGTGGCCGTATCTCCTCGTGGGCGGCCCGCTCTGCTGGTTCGGCCTTCACAACACCGGCGTGCACGCGGCGCTCGCTCTCGTTCCCGTGATCCCGTTCATGCCGCACGCGGAGCGGGACTCCGGTCTCTTCGCCGACGAGGGGCACCTCGACGATACGATGAACCGCTTCGAACACGGCTTCAAACCGTTCGTCGACGTCGGCCTCTTCGGCTTCGGGCTCGCCAACGCCGGGGTCGTCCTCAGCGCCGAAGCGTTCACGAGTTCGCCGACGATCGTCATCCTTCTGTCACTGCTCATCGGCAAGACGGTGGGGATCACCCTGTTCGCCTTCGTCGCCAACAAGGCGGGCCTGCAGCTCCCCGAACACATGACGATGAAGCACATCCCCATCCTCGGCATGACGGCAGCGATCGGATTCACCGTCGCCCTCTTCGTCACGACCGTTTTCGTTGGCATGTCGACCAATCCTCACATCGACGTCGTCGCAGGCGAGCTCAAGCTGGGCGCGTTGCTCTCGTTCAGCGCCGGGCCGATCGCCTACCTGATGGCCGCGCTCCTAAAAGTCGAGAAGATCCATCACTCGCCCACGGCGGGCGGACATCACTGACGTCGCCATCGCCTCGATGAGCTCGATCGACGTCCGAGTCTGCCGACGAAGACCGGCCCCACCGTGGTGGGGACCGATTGCCGCGCCGGTTCTGGGGGTCGTTCGCGCCATCCCAACCCACCGCGATACCCGTACCGGGCGCCGCAACGCCACCCAGGTGCGCATCATCCTGATCGCCCTCGGCGTCGTGACGATCGTCCTCTGGAAATCGAACTGGTCCCTCCTCGGCTTCATCCCCGCCGCGGGGGCCCTCCTCGTGCCGCTGTCGGAGCGGACGCAGCGCTCCTGGATCGCTTCGCTCCGCGACGCAAAGCGGCGAACGCGGGTCGACACGAACGAAGGCAGCATCCTGCGCGACGGGGATCTCCTGCGCGTCACCGAACGGGGCGAGCCGTTGCGGGAGTTCGAGTCTCGGAAGGCGCGCTTGCGAACCAACCAACACGGCGCCGCACTCGGCACCAAGAAGAAGGCCGACGAGATTCAGGTCGTGCAGCGCGGCCAGACACCGCCCGATACCGACCTATGGCTCGAGGTCGACGCGCCGCCTGCCGAGCTCGACCTAGCCGCCCTCTGACGGCTCCTCCAATCGCGCCTTCCACCAGTCCCGCACGCCCGCCGCGCGCCACACCACGGGCGCATCCGGCAGGCTCTCCACGAAGTAGCGTCCGTAGCGCTTGTTCGCCACGCGGGAGTCGAGGATCGCCACGACCCCACGATCCGACCGGCTGCGGATGAGACGCCCGAAGCCCTGCTTCAGCGTCAGCGCCGCCTGCGGCACCAGAAACTCCATGAACGCGTTTCCGCCCCGGCTGTCGATGTGCTCGATGCGAGCTCGGACCAGCGGATCCGACGGATTCGCGAACGGCAGTTTGTCGATGATCACCGTGCTCAACTGGTCACCGACCACGTCCACCCCCTCCCAGAACGACGAGGTCGCGAAGAGCACCGCGCCCGGCGTCGCCCGAAACGACTCGAGCAGCTCCATCTTCGGCGCGTCACCCTGCTTGAAGCACGGGTAGGGAAGCTCGCCGGAGAGCCGATCCCACGCCGCGTTGAGGTTCGCGCGCGAGGTGAAGAGCACGAACGCGTGCCCCTTCGAAAGGCCGACCAGGTACTCGACCACCGTGCAGAGCCCGTCGAGAAACTCCGGATGCCGAGGCTCCGGCAGCCGCTTCGGAACGTACAGCAGCGCCTGCTCGCCGTAGTCGAACACGGCGGGGAGGATCTTCTCCTCGATGCGATAGTCCTCGGCGAGGGCGAGCTCGTCGTCGGCGCGCGCCGCCATCCCCATCCGCTCGCGGAAGTACTCGAAGTTGCCGCCCGTGGAGAGCGTCGCCGACGTGAAGACGAGCGTGTCGTGGGTGTCGAGCAGCCGCTTCCTCAATAGCGCCGCGAGATCGATCGGCGAAGCCTCCAGGAAACGCCCGCGCCCACGAAGCTCGAGGAAGTAGACGTACTTCGGGTCCCCGACGTTGGTGACGAACTGCAGGTCCGACTTGAGTTCCAGCGCCCGCTCGTCGAGGCGCGTCGTCTCGCCCAGCACGCTCTCGGCCAGCGCTCGTTTCAGCGAATCGAGGGCACGCAGCGTGTCGGTGAGCTGATCTGCGGCCATCTCCTTTGCAGGCCCCGCGAGATGTTCGGCGAGCTCGTAGCGGCCGTCGTAGAGCCCGATGGTCAGGTTCGAGAAGTAGTCCCGATACGCGCGGTCGAGCGCCGAAAGCGCGTTGTCCAGCGCGTCGTCTTCGATCTCCTCGGCGTCGATCTCGCGCTGAATGTCGCCGACCAGCTCCATGAAGCGATAGTTGGAGACCTGAATGCCGAAGTAGCCCGTCGCGACATCCTCGAGATGGTGCGCCTCGTCGAAGACGACCGCGTCGTACGGCGGCAGCAGCTCGGCGTAGCCCGCGTACTTGAGCGAAAGGTCGGCGAAGAAGAGGTGGTGGTTCACGACGATCAGCCGCGCCGTCGCCGCCCGCCGGCGCGCCTTCGTCACGTGGCACTCGTCGAAATGGGGACACTTCTGCCCCAGGCACGCCTCGGCACCGACCGAGAGGTCGTTCCACGTCGGCCAGTCGTCGGGAAGCCCGTCGATCTCCGCGCGATCACCGGTCTGCGTTTGCGCCGCCCAGCTGATGATTTTGGGCCACAGCACCGCGTCGTCTCGCGACCTGAACGCCGGATTCAACTTCATCTCCTCGAAGCGCAACTTGCAGAGGTAGTTGCGACGCCCCTTCAACTGAACCGCCTGGATCTCCTCGGGCCACTGCGACTGCAGAAACGGGATGTCCTTGTGAAACAGTTGGTCCTGCAGCGCCTTCGTCCCGGTGCTGACCACGACCCGCTTCCCGGAAGCGACGGCGGGGACGAGGTAGGCCAGGGTCTTTCCCGTGCCGGTCGCCGCCTCCACGATCAGCGGCATCCGTTCGTCGAGCGCCGTCGCGACGGCGCTCGCCATCTCGATCTGCTGCGGACGATGTTCGTAGCCTTCCAGCCCCTGAGCGAGCGCCCCGCCTGGTCCGAGAAACTCGTCGATCACTGCGACAGGACTCGCACGGCGTCGGGGATCCCGCGAAGCGCGCTCAGATCGGCGGCCACGGTCGGTGGCACGGACCGGGGGTCGGTGAGAATGTACGCGACGAGCAGGTCGACCTTCACGTCTTCGGACGACTTCGCCGCCTTCTCGAGGATCGCGGCGCGCCATCCTTCGAAGCTCTCGACCACGAGCGTTCGAGCCTCGTTGGCGGCGAGTTCGTAGAGCTGCGCGGCGAGCTCACCCTCCGACGGTAGCGTGAGTGGATCGGCGGGAACGTCGGCGACTGGCTGCGCCGGGTGCGTCTCGTCCGTGGCGGACGTCTTCACCACCGTCTTCGCCGAAGCCGTCGGACGCGAGTCGCGGTGTCGAATGCTCCCCTCGAACGGAAGCTCGCCTGTCAGATCGTGCCGAACGATGGTGTAGGTGTGGTCGCTGTAGACCGGCTCTTCCTTGGTCTGAGGTGTATCCGCAACCTCTTCGCGCGCCCGCTGCACGGCGTTGCGCTGGTCTTGAAGACTGCGCCGGGCCGATTCGAGCCGACTCTCCGCGTTGGAGAGACTCTGCTCGGCACCGGTCGTGGTGTTCGGAGTATCCCCTTCCTTCGCCACCGCGGCGCGGTACCGATCGACGTCGGCTTCGAGTCGAGTCACGTCGTTCTCTCGACTCGTGAGCCGCTCCTGCTCCTTCAAGAGATCGTCCTGGCGCATGTCGTAGAAGGGATTGGGCACCTGTTGGGTCCCCGACTGATAGCGCACGGTTTCGGTCCGCTCGCTCTTCGTCGTGCGAAACTTCGGCGCGCGGACAGTGAACTTCGCCGTGGCGTCGAGCTCCGCACCGCGTGGCGGGTCCTGCATCACGCGCAGCGCCGATTGGCCGTTCAACGTATCGAGGCGCTGACGAATGGCGTCGAGCCCCGCACCCGAACGCCCGTCCACCTCGACGCGATACCGGTACTCCTCCAGAAGCGCGGTGCGCTGCGCCCGAAACCTCGTCTCGTACTTCGGCTCCCTCGTGAGCTGCACCAGCTTCGCCCAGTGCAAGGCCGCGTCGCCGCGCCGGCCCGCCTCCTCTGCCGTCGTCCCGGCCGCCTCCAGATCGGCGACCCACTTCGACTTCACCGCCTGAGACTGCGCCCGAGCGTCCTCTCGCGCCGGGGGCAGGTACTCGGCCGCCGAGTCGTAGAGCATCAGTGCGTTGGCAAAATCGCGCTCGTTCAACAGGCCCTGAGCCTTCCCGAAGGTCGCGTTCTTCACCTCCATCACGATCGCCGTCGCCGCTTCGACGTCGGGGAACTTCTCGTGCAGCCGCGCCGCCACGTTCATCGCGCCGAGGACGTCTTCGGCCATCAGCTTCGCGACCACCTCTTCGCGGTACGTCCCGATCGCGTTCTCACGGGCCTGCGACGCCTTCTCCTGCGCCTCCGTCGAGTTGGGGTCGACCACCAGCGCCGCTTCGTACTGCGTCAACGCAGCCTCCCACTCCCCGGCGGCGAACGCCTTGTCCCCTTCGTTCATGTGGCGCGAGTACGCACATCCGAACGCAAAGAGCGCGATCAAAAACACGACAAGGAATCTCATGCACAACCTCCCAACCCGGTGGTACCCGACAGCGCCCAAGACGGCAATAGACGCCGCGGTGCGACGGGGTTCGGCGGCCTTTCGGACCAGCACCGGTCCGTTCGTCCGGCCGAACGTCCCCCGGTCGTTTCGTTGCCCGCCGGCTTGCGGTGCGGTGGTCCCCTTCCTATTGTTCTCGCGATGTCCGCTTCCTCCGCCATCCGTGCCGGCTTTCTGTTGATCGTGCTGCTGCATTGCTCGTGCATCGGTTACGAAGACGGGCTGTCAGGCCACTACCGCCAGACGATCGGAGAGGACCGCGCCGCGAGACTGCAGGCGATCGAGGTCTTCCGACGTGGCGACTCCATCCAGGCGATCTTGCGCCGCTACGAATCCGTGGCGAACCTCGGGGCGGACGCCGACCCCTTCTCCGAAGAGGTCAGTTGCCTTCGAACCGAGGTCGGAACGCTCGCCGAAGACGACTCCTTCGAGCTCTTCTCGACCGACGGCTCGACGCGCGTCCAAGGACGCTTCGTCGCCGGCGGCCTCGACATGCGGATCAACGCGGCCGAGAACACACCGACCCTCGAGATGAACCTCACCGAGTTCGAGCCGAACCCCGACTGCGAAGTGATCGAACCGAAGACCGTCACCGCCGAGTTCTCTGGACCGGGCGGACCGAACGAGTTTCCCAAAGGGGTGTACGAGATCATGGACCCCGAGTTCGGCGTGCAGTGGGTCAGCGTCGAGGAGCGGCTCGTGGGCGACCTCCCCGTCTTCTCGCCGGCGACCCCCGAGCTGATCTCCGGCCCGATCGGCAGCTACGTCACCGACAACCGCCTCGGTCTGGAAGGCGCCGTGCAGTTGCCCATCGCGCCTCCGCCCCGAGGCTTTCGCACCCCGAGCGGATCCACCGAGTACAGCGTCGCCCATTTCATCGTCGTCGACGACGATCCCGACGACGACGGCGAGTTCTCGTGGGACAAGGACGAAGAGCCGATCATCGCCGCGGGGATCCGGAAGGGGCAGCGCCAGATCCCCGAGGGTTGGGACGACGACTTCCGGGAACAAGTCGCGAACCACAACCGTTTCGGCCGCGCGATCCTCTACGTGCAGGGGAATCTCGACGAGCTCGACCCGGCGCTCCTCGACACCTTCGCAGACTGGGACCTCGCCGACGTCGACGAGCATTTCTGGATCGTCGAGGTCTTCGGAACCGGGGAGGAGATCATCGGCCTGCGTTTCCTCCCCAACACTCGGGGAGTCCCCGTCTCGGTCACCACCGACTACCTCCAGGACTCGCAGATCCGACTCCCTCGACTCTTTCCCGCCAACTGAAATGTTTGCAGCCATGCTCCACCGATCGGTACAACGCTACTCCATCCCGCCCGCCTACCCGGCGATGGACGATGGGAACGCGATCGCGCCTAGCGCCCCGATCCGTGAGCGAAGATGCGGGGTTCGCGCCGTTCGAACGAATTTCCTGCGCATCGGGCAGACATCTTGCACAGTATCGGGTCGAGACGACGACGCAGCATTGGACTGCGGCGAGGTGAAGCCATGAAGTACCTCAAACTCATCCCCCTGTTGGCCCTGGTTGCATCGGGTTGTGCCGACGCTGCCTCTACGGCGGGCGCCGACGCCCTCGCGGTGAACAACGGGTCACGCATCGTGGAGGTCGACCCCGCGGCTCAGACGGCGACCGACGCGCTCTTCGCACGCGACATTCCGGCCGCTCGCGCAGCCCTCCAGGACGCTTCGACCCCTCGCGAATTCGCCGGCAAAGCCGTCGTCGAGACGCTCTACGTTCCTCTCGCTCCCGAGACCCAGCGGTTGCTGCGCGATTCGCTCGGGGCGACCCGCGACGTCACCGCAGAGCTCCTCTATGGCGACACCGGGCTCTTCTATCTCATCAGCCGAGGCGTCCCCTGGGCCGACAGCGACTCGTACGCGGGCATCCGCACGCAGCTCGCCGACAAGCTACCGTGGCAGAGCCGACGACTCGATTCGCCCGACGCGTTCCTCGAAGACCTCCGCGAACCCGTCGACCTCCTGATGGAGAGCCTGGTCGCCGTCGCAGATGGACCGCTCGCGGCCATCCGCTCCGCCGCAGCGCAAGGGCTGGGGTCCGAGGAAACGTTCGACCCCTTCCGCTTGCCCGGCGCGGTCTTCTTCGACGAAGACCTCACGCTCGACGTGGGCCGGAGCGAGCTCGCGCTGCTCGACGCCGCCGTCGCCGGGGTGCAGGGCGCGATCTACGGGCTCGCCGCCTACGAACACTCGTGGACGCTGGAGCGTGCGTTCGGCACCGAAATCTGGAGCGAGGTCGCGCTCGACCCCCAGAACCCGGAATTCGTCGACGGCTTCACGGTGGAGGACTACCAGGTCGCCTATCTGAACGAGCGCCTGCTGAAGCGAATCGCCACCGCGAAACACCTCTCCACGGCCCGGAACGCATTCGAGGGGGGCCTCACCTCCTTCGAAGAGACCCTCCGCGTCGCGTCACAGTCACCGACCGAGGGGACGTTTGCCTGGATCGAAGCCCGGAACGACGTCGGCGCCGAGGCGTACGACGCCGCGCTCTCCGACTTCGCCGAGATCGTCGCGGCGGTGCGGGCGAGCCTGCGTGGCTCGACCGTCCTTCCGCACGTCTCCCCGCAGGTGACGCTCAACCTGTCGCTCCTCTTCGAGGATGGCCGAACCCTCCCCGACGACGTCGACTTCATCGTCTTCGAGACCTACATGGACGAGTTCGGAACCACCCGGTACTCCGAGGTCAACCAGGCTGCGCTCGACGTCCTGCTCGACGGCGTCGTCCACCCTCCGCTCAGCGAGCTCGACGTCGACTTCACACACGCCGAGACGATCGGCACCGTCCTCGACGTCGCGCTCTCGACCTACACCGGCGAAGTGGAACGAGCCGTCGAGAACTTCTGAGGGCATCGGACGGCCTCCGTACCGACCGGACGCTGGTGCGACTCCCAAGCATCCGCACGGCGCCGGAGCCGCCGCAGCGCGAGCGGACGCGGGCTAGCGCGCGTCCTCGACGCCGCGGAGCGCCTCGGCCGACGCATCGATCGTCACCTTCGAGGTGGGGCGCTCGAGCAGCTCGACCAACGCCGGCGGCAGCTCGATCGTACGGCCCACCAGCGGCTCGACGATCGTCTCGAACTTCGCCGGGTGGGCGGTCGCAGCGAGGATCCAGTGGTCGCCGCCGACGCGGGTCCGCGCCTCGACGGCGCACGCCGTATGCGGGTCGAACACTCGCCCCCACCGCTCGATGCCATCGGCGATGACTTCGCGGATCGTGTCGTCGTCGACCCGCTCGACGTGCAGGTTCGCGCGGAACGCGGCGTGGTCTTCGAAGAGCGCGAACAGCCGCTCCATGTTGGACGGGTTCCCGACGTCCATCGCGTTGGCGAGCGTCGGGACCGATTCGCGTGGCGCCCAGTTGCCGTGGTCGTAGTAGTCGACCAACGTCTCGTTGGCGTTGGTCGCCAGGACGATGTCGCCGACCGGGAAACCGAGCTCGCGGGCCCAGACGCACGCGAGCGCGTTGCCGAGGTTGCCGGTCGGGACGACGAACCCCGGCGTCGCGCCGTGTCGCTCGCGGTAGTCGAGCGAGCTCCACGCGTAGTACGTCACCTGCGGCAACAGACGCCCGACGTTGATGCTGTTGGCGGAGGTCAGGAAGCGGCCTTCGGTCCAGAACGGGTCGGCGAACGCACCCTTCACCAGCCGCTGGCAGTCGTCGAACGCGCCGCGAACGCCGATGGCGCGGACGTTGTCGCCCCAGCAGCAGAGCTGGTGCTCCTGCCGCGCCGAAACCCGGCCCTCGGGGAACAGGACGTAGACGTCGATGCCCGGTTTGCGCCAGAACGCCGCCGCGACCGCTCCGCCCGTGTCGCCCGACGTCGCCACCATGACCGTCAGCCGGTCGCCCGCGCGCCCGAGCGATTCGAGCGCCGAGGGCATGTAGCCGGCCAGAAACTGCGCGCCGTAGTCCTTGAACGCCGACGACGGCCCCCAGTACAGCTCGAGCACCGCCGTGTTCTCCCCGATCTCGGCCAATCGGACGGGCCACTCGTAGGCGGCCGTGATCGCGGCCGACGGATCAGGGGACGCATCGTCGCGAAACGCGGACAGCACCGCGCGCGCCACCTCGGCCTGCGACGCCCCGACCAAGCGCTCCGTCGACATCGACGGCATCGAATCGGGGATGAAGAGCCCGCCGTCGGGCGCGAGCCCCGTGACGATGGCTTCAGCCAGCGAAACGCCCTCGGCGTCGCGGTTGCGTGTGCTCACGTACTTCATGGTCGTCCTCAGGTTTCGATTCTCGCGCCTGGCGCGCCGAGCTTGCTCACCCACGACTCGGCGTCTAGCTCCGCCGATGCGAACGCCGCGACGATCGCCTCGGCAACTCCGTTGGCACCGTCGGGATCAATCAGGGCGAAGACCGTCGGCCCCGATCCCGAGAGCGAGAATGCCGACGCCCCCGCATCGAGGGCGGCGTCCCGCGCCAGGTCGAACCCGCGCACCAGCGACTTTCGGTGCGGTTCGGCGAGCAGGTCGACGCAGTTCGCTGCCGCCGCCGCGGCGTCCCCGCGATGGCAGGCGTCGACGAACGCCGCGAGGTGCGCCATCTGCCGCACACACGTGTGCAGGCTCACCTCGGTCGGCAGCACCTCCCGCGCCGCCTTCGTCTCGATGGTGAGCTCCGGATGCACCAGGACGACGGCGAGCTCCGGGGTCGGGAGCTGCGTGACCTTCCCCGCCTGCGTGAAGGTCAGCCCGCCGTACAGGCACGGCGCGACGTTGTCCGGGTGCGCATGACCGCTCGCGACCCCCTCCCCCTCCAGCGCGAACTCGAACAACTGCTGCTTCGGAATCTCCGTGTCCAACGTCGCCGCTGCCGCTACGACCGCCGCCACCGCGGACGCGGCCGAACCGCCCATCCCCGATCCGAGCGGAATCCCCTTCTCGATCCATACCTCGAACCCACCGTCGACGTTCAGCTCCTCGAGCATTCGCAACAGCGGGACAGTAGCGGTGTTCTTGGACGGGTCGCGAGGCAGCTCGGTCACTGCGCCGGTGATGTCGAGGATCTGCACGCCCGACCTGTCGGTGCGACCGACCGTCACTCGGTCTCCGACGGCGTCGACCGCGAAGCCGAGCACGTCGAAACCGACCGCGGCGTTGCCGACCGTAGCCGGACCGAAAGCTCGCGCGGTCTTCATCGGGTCGCCCCGAGGTTCTCCGCCAGACGAAGCAGATCGGCGAAAATGCCCGCCGCCGTAACGTCCGGACCGGCGCCCGGGCCCTGCACGACCAGCGGGTTCTGCGCGTACCGACGCGTCGTGTACTCGACGATGTTGTCGGTCAGCCGAATGCGACCGAACGGATGCGTCTGCGGGAACCTGCCGAGCGCGACTTTCGCGCTCCCCTCCGCGTCGATCGAGCCGACATATCGCAAGACCTCGCCTGCTTCGCGCGCCTCCTCGAACATCTTCTTCATCGAATCGTCGAGCGAGCTGACCCGCTCCAGGAACTCCTCGACCGTCCCCGATTCCAGCTCCGCCGGCACGAGGCTCTCGACCTCGACGTCGGCGAGCCCGATATCGAGCCCCGCTTCGCGGGCGAGGATCACGAGCTTTCGCGCAACGTCCATCCCCGAGAGGTCGTCCCGGGGATCGGGCTCGGTATACCCCGCCGCCTTCGCCTGCCGCACGATCTCCGAGAACGGCGTCTCGCCGTCGTACGCGTTGAACAGGTAAGCGAGCGTGCCCGAGAAGATCCCCTGGATCGACCGAACCTCGTCCCCCGTCTGGATGAGATCGCGGAGCGTGTGGATGATGGGAAGGCCCGCCCCCACCGTCGTCTCGTAGAGGAACGAGACGTTGCGGCGACGGCACGCGCTGCGGATCGCGTCGAGGCGTTCCGTCGGCCCCGATCCCGCGCGCTTGTTGGGCGTGACGACGTGAATCCCACGTTCCAACCAGCCCGCGTAGAGCCCCGCCACGTCGTCCGACGCCGTGGCATCGACGATGACTGCGTGCGGCACCGCCTCGGTCTGGACGAAGTTCGCAAACGCATCGAGGTCGACCGACTCCGACGGCGAATCCTTCCAACCCGCGAGGTCGATGGCGCGCTCGTCCGTCCACATCTTCGACGACGTCGCGATTGCGCGGACTCGGAGGTCGATCCCGAACTCGTCGCGCAGCCGGGCGCCCTGTGCCGCCAACTGCTCCAGCAGCGCTCGTCCGACGATCCCGGCCCCGAGGACGCCGACCGAGATGGTCTGCGCCGAAAGGTAGAAACCGGCGTGAACGGCGCGCAGAGCGCGGGCGACGTCGACTTCGTCTATGACTGCCGAGATGTTGCGCTCCGACGACCCCTGCGCGATGGCGCGAACGTTGACCCCCGCCTTGCCGAGAGCCGCGAAGAACGTCGACGACACGCCCGGAATCCCCGCCATGTCGTCGCCGACTACGGCGATGATCGCGCAGTTCTCCTGAACCTCGATGCGCTGAATCTGGCCGTGATGGCGTTCGGCGAAGAACGCCTTCTCGACCGTCTCCCGGGCCAGCTTCGCCTGCCGCCGAGGCACCGCGAAGCAGATCGAGTGTTCCGAGCTACCCTGTGAGATGAGGACCACCGAGACACCCGCCTCGCGCAGCGCTCCGAAGAGCCGGTTCGCGATCCCGGGCACGCCGATCATCGACGTCCCTTCGAGGTTGACGAGCGCCATCTGCTCGACCGTCGCGATCCCCTTCACCGCAAAGGCGGGCCGTACGTCGGCGCTCGACGAATCCGCTTCGTGAATCTTCGTCCCCGGCGCGTCCGGGTTGAACGTGTTGCGGATCCAGATCGGGATCGACTTCGCGACCGCCGGCGCCATCGTGCTCGGGTGAATCACCTTCGCGCCGAAGTACGCGAGCTCCATCGCCTCGTCGTACGACATCGAGTCGAGCACCACGGCGTCCGGAACCTGCCGGGGGTTCGCGCTCATCACACCGTCCACGTCGGTCCAGATGTCGAGCCGCTCTGCGTCGAGCAGGTTCGCGAAGATCGACGCCGAGTAGTCCGAGCCGTTGCGACCGAGCGTCGTGTGGATCCCATCGGCGTTCGACGCGATGAATCCCGTCACGACCACGGTCGACTCCTCACGGGACTGCAACCACTCCCCCATCTTCGTCCGTGACGTCTCCCAGTCCACGATCGGAGCGAGCTGCCCCTCGCCGACGAAAAGCACCTTTCTCGCGTCGAGCCAGCACGCTTCGACACCCTTCTCACGCAGATGCTCACCGAGGACCTGTGCCGACCAGAGTTCGCCGTACCCCGACACTAGCTCGACCGCCGATACCGGTTCGGTTCGCAGCAGCCACAGCGCCTTGAGAACGTCTTCGATGTCGTCGAAGTCGTGGTTCACGCGATCCACGAGCTGAGCTGCGCCCGGCCCGTCGAGCAGCTCCGCCACCGTCTCGACCTGCCTCGCCCGCAGATCGCGCAGGGCGGTCGCGTACGTGGCGTCCCGTTTGGACGCCCGATCGACCAGGTCGATCAGCGCGTTCGTCATCCCCGACATCGCCGAAACGACGACGGCGGAACGGCCGGGGTGGTCGATGTCGGCGAGGATGTCGGCGACGGCGCGATAGCGGTCCGCGTTTGCAACGCTGGTCCCGCCGAATTTGTGGACTCTCCAGTTCGTCATGGCGCGGTATCCTGCGGGAGCAGCGGACAAACCGCAAGAAGCTTCCATGTTGAGCGCTTGTTTGCTCGTTGCCCGAGCATCCAAACCTGGCCGTCTCCGTAGTCCCACACGCCCTTTCATCTCCCTACGTTTGAATACCCCGAGCGCTCGCCAGTCTCAGGGGCTCAATCGGCACACTGGGCCAGACAATTCGGCGAAGCGCTCCGCACGGAGCAACGCGCACACGCAGAGGAGATACGAATGCGACGATGGATTTCGATGTTGTTGGTGGGGCTCGTCTCGACCGCTTGCGTCACCGAAGAACCCCTCGAGAAGGGGGACACGGCGAACGGTGAGAACGATGGCAAGCCGTTCGTGAACGAAGAGGAGGAGGAGTTCGAGGCGACCCTCGAGGCTCCGACGACCGTCGACTTCGGTCGGGTCGACCCCATCGAAGAAACCACCGAAGATAGGCACTGGCGGATCGTCGAGCTCACCAACGTCGGCGACGCGCCGTTGCGGCTCGACGGCGTCATCGTGACCGGGACGCTCGACTTTCACATCTCCTTTGCCGACGCCCCGGACGCCGCGGTCGACGACGACCGCGAGAACCCGGTGTCGGAGCTCCTCCCCGACGAGACCGAGCACGTCAGAGTGTTCTTCAACCCAGTCTCGAGCGCTCCCACCAGCGCCGAGCTGATCGTCTTCAGCAACTCCGGGAGCGGCCCGATGCACACCATCGAGCTAATCGGCAACACCGCGGTCGCCTGCGCGACGACGAACGTCGTCGAACGCCTCGAGTTCGGCGACACGCCCGTCGACGACTCGCGGGAGAAGACCGTGATCGTGGAGAACTGCAGCAGCGACACGGACCTGGAGTTCGAAGACGTCCTTGTCTGCGCCAATTTCGACGGCAACTGCGCCGAGACCGACGTCTTCTCCATCGACGCGGCAGCCCTGCCGTCCACCCTCTCGCCGGGAGCGACCGCGCAGATCCCCGTGACGTTTTCCCCGAACGACGAGACGCTCCACACGGCGACTCTTCGCATCTCGACGAACGACTCCTCGCAACCGCTCATCACCATCCCGATGCGCGGCCAGGGCGTCGACGTTCTGTGCCCCACGGCGGTGCCGGAAGTTCGGGTCGACGATTCCACGCCGTGGGCGACGCAGCTCGAGACGAGGCCGCTGACGGTCGTCGAACTTCGCGGGACCAACAGCAACGCGCTCGGGTCGATCGTCGGCTACGAATGGACCGTCGTGCAGCGACCGGAAGGCTCGACCGCACGGCTGAGCCGCGAGCCGTCGTTCGCGTTGAACTCGATCCTCGTCGACGTCGCCGGCACCTACGTGGTCGAACTGACCGTCACCGACGACGCGGGCATCGCGAGCTGCGGCGCTCCCGCCCGCGTCGAGATCGATGCGAAGCCGGAGGTCGGGATCTACGTCGAGCTGAGCTGGGACACGCCGACCGACACCGACGCACACGACGAATACGGGACCGACATGGACCTTCACTTCCTCCATCCGATGGGAACCTGGAACGATGCCCCGTGGGACGTGTACTGGGAGTATCCGGCGCAGGTCTGGTCGACCGGTGAGACCCCCGAGCTGCAGATCGACGACACCGATGGCTTCGGACCGGAAACGGTCATCCACCCGAACCCGGCGGCGGGGACCGCGTACGCCATCGGTGTCTACTACTACAACGAGAACGGGTTTGGCCCGAGCACCGCGAGCGTTCGAACGTTCGTCGACGGGAACCTGACCCACGAAGCCGATCGCGCGCTCATCGATCGGGGAGCCTTCTGGTACGTCGCGGACGTGTCGACCGCCGCGACGACCGTCGTCGACACGGTGGCCGACGGGTTCCCCGAAACGGACTGAACCTCACGACCGCTGACGGCGGCGACGCGCAGCCCCCGCAGCCCCCAGGGCGAGGAGCAACCCGCCGATGAACGTCGGCTCGGGGGTCGCGCTGCCGCGGAACGTCGCACCGCCCGCGTACGCATTCTGGTCGACGCCGCGCGCCTGCGACACCGGCACGTCCGCGTCCGCGTTGGCTTCCGGGTCGGCGTTCACCACCTGTTCGGAGACCGCGACGAACGAAGTCCACTGCGTGATGAGCGAGTGCTGTAGCCCGAGGCTCGTCACCGCACGCTGTGCCTCGCGGCGCTCCCGCTGGTCGACGGCCGACCCGTGAACGTGCATGAAGTCCGCGATCTTCGCCCGCGCCCACATCAGCCGCACGGCGGCACCGTCCGACCGCTCGGCGGGGAGATCGACCTCGACGGGGAACTGTACGTCCCGCCCTGCGATCTTCCCGTGCACCAAGATCCGCTGCGGGCCAGGGACGTCATAGGTCCCGACGACCCGGACCGACGACCCGTCGAAGAGGTCCGGAATCCGCCGGGGCGCGAGCTGACCAAAACCCGCGTCAGTCCCTTCCAGTCGAATGTCGGTGAGCACGGGAGTCTGCAACCGCTCGGCGATCTCACCGGCGACGATCGCGGGATCTTCGGTCAGGTCGACGTACCGCGCGAAGCCCCGCCCGGTGCGCGCCATCTCCTCGATCAGAAACCGGTTCACGCCGTGGCCCACGCCGACCGAGAAGAGGCGGGCCTCGCCGATCTCAGCCTCGAGAAGCGCCGCGATCTCAGTCTCGTTGCCGATGAACCCGTCGGTCATGAAGGTCACCAACCGAACGGTGTTCGGGGCGAGGGGAGCGCGCAACGCCTGCTCGACCCCCGAGCGCATGTGCGTCCCGCCCTCCCCGTCGAGGTCGTCCACGTACTCGATTGCATCCTCGACGTTGCGGTCGGTGGCGGCGATCGGCTCGCGCGAGTACTCCGTCGCGCCGTCGCTGAAGCGAATGATCCGGAAGTAGTCGGTGGGGCGAAGGTCGCGCAGCGCGCGGCGCATGAAGGCCTTGCTGGTCTCCATCGGTTGCCCCGCCATCGAACCCGAACAGTCGAGCACGAACACCATCTCACGCGCCGTGACGTCGTCCTCGGCGACCGCCCTCGGAGGTTCGATCAGTAGGCTGAAGTAGCCGCGTTCGGTACGCGGATCCCAGTCCGCCAGCAACCCCGCCTGCGGCTCGTCACCGGCCATCGCGTAGCGCAGCTCGAAGTGCGCGTTGTCGAGCACCCTCCCTTCGGCCAGGCGAACGGATGCGTCGCCTCGCCCCAACCGCTGCACGTCGATCGGATGGCTCTTGCTGTCGATCGCAGCGAGCGGCATCCCTGCGTCGATGCGCACCACGACGGAGACGCGGTCGGGATCGATCGTGGCCGGCGCTTCGATTTCCGCGACCGGCGGATGGGCGGGGACCGACTCGAGCCCCGTTTCGGCGGCGTCGCCTGGCGTGAACCGTGGCCCAACGACCATCGGCAGCGTCAGGTGATACGCGCCGTCTCGGCGCTCGACGGCGTGGACGTAACGAAGTTCCACCTCGACCGGCACGCCGGGCATCAGATTTCCGATCGACTGCGTGAAGAGGTTCGGACGCACCTGCTCGGTCAGCGCGGCCGCCCGCCCTTCGGCTTTCGCCGCTTCGAACTCCTGGCGGGCCGCCTCTCGCTCCCGGATCTCGGCGCGGACGACCTCGTCGCCGACGCGCATCGTCATCGCATGAACCGCGGCGTCTTCGTGCAGCGGAAACTGGTAGGTCGCGTCGAGCGGAACCTTGCCGGGATTGTCGAACCGCTGAGTCAGCGTCACCGCCACCAGGTCGCCGCGGACTTCGACGTCGTAGTCCGTCTTCAGGGTCGGGAACGACACCTGCCGACCGTCCTGCATCGCGACGAGTCGCCCCCCCAGAGGATCGTCGTAGGCGCCCGGCGGTTGGTAGCTTTGCGCGTCGCGAGTCGAAGCGAAGTTTGCGCCGGCGTAGGCGCTGCCGCGGGTCATACCGACCAGCACCGCCACGGCGAACAGCGCCGTGACGAAGAGAAACAGCGCCGCTGACGCGGAGATGGCGAGGATTTTACGGGGCATGCTCATGGAGCCTCCTGGTGTTGATGGTCATCGTGAAGAGCGAGGGAGTGGGCGACCGCGAGGTCGAACCGAGCGTCGTCGGCCGGCGGAGCGTCCCAGGGTGAGATTCGTTCGACGGCGGTCCACGTGGCGTGCGGCGAGGACAGCCAGTACCAGACCGCCTCCGAGATACTGTTCGCGCGGCGACCGTCATCGCTGACGTAGCTGACGCGGACCCGCCAGACGCGACCGTCGGGATCTGTCGCGCGATAGAGAGCGCCCGGCAACACGCCGTGGTCGATGCCGAGCCGCTCGACCTCGTAGCCGGCCCCGCGCAGGCACTCGTCGGGAGCATGCAGATGGCGAAGCGGCGCGGAGGTGCTGACGACGAGGAGCGTCTTGTCGCCGTACCTCGCCTTGGCGGCCGAACCCCCGAACGCCGTGAAATAGTCGGCCTCGCGCTGCGAAAGCGGGACCGGTTGCGCGGCCGTACCCGCGAGGACGCGTGGGAGGACGATCGGCTCCATCGGAGCGCCGACGTCGACCGGGCGCTCGGGCGCGACCAGCACCGCAACGCACGCAGCGACCAGTGGGATCGGGAGCCAGCGGGGGGTCGCGGCGACGGAGCGCCGCGCCACGGAGTGCCCCACGCCCTCGGTGGAGCGGCGTCCCGTGTCTTCGGTGCAGCGGCGTCCCCGCCGCTCGCTCACGGTCCGCGACCACACCACGACGGGCACCATCGCGAGCCCCAGGCAGACCAGCCCGACGATGTCGTGCCAGGGCTGCGCCATCACGTCGACGCCCACGACGTCGGGCCAGGCGATGCCGACCGCCAGCACGACGATCCGAACGGTGTTGCTCACCAGCGACGCGACCACCGTCACGACCACTCCCGCCGTCGCTTCCCGCAGGTTCGGACGGGCGAGCGCTGCCAGCGCGGTGAACGCGCACGCCACCACCACCAGCCCGCGCGTCCCCGAACATGGAAGATCGACCAGCACGTGCTGCTGGTTGAGCAGAATGTCCGTGCCACGGCACACCACGCCGTCGAACGCCATCGAGAGCGTCCCGCAGGCACCCGCTGCGGACAGCTGCTGAAGGCCGAAGCCGACCAGGCGTTGCGCGATACGCTCGAGCGGAAGCGTCAGCGTGAAGAGCGCCGCGAGCCAGAACGGGGAGAGCGGCCGCTCGCGCCGACCCAGCCCGAGCAGCAGCCCGATGGCGTAGACGTCGACAACCAGCGCCAGCGCTCCGAGCACGTCGATCGCGAGGATCTTCCCGGCGACGCGGACCGCGGCAGTGGCCGCAAACAGCAGGGCGGGCAGCGTCGACACCGAGCCCCCGCGCCGGCTCATCGCGCTCCACGCCCCGAGGACCGCTACCACCACGAAGACCCATTCACCGTCGCTCGCCAGCGGTGCGTCGAACCAGGTCCGCCCGAGCCAGAAGGCCGGCTCCACGGCGAGGAAGAGCGTGCACGCCAGGAGCGCGACGTTGACAGCGGCCGGGGTCACGTTGTTTCGTGTCTCTTTCAACGACATCGGAGCCTCTCCGAGGGTTCGAAGAGATAGTGCGCTCGGGAATTTGAGACGCTGTTGCCGACCTGTTGAAGTTGGTCGGAGAATGTCGTGGAGATTTTGTTGAGGCGTCCAAGGAAAGCCCAATGAGCAGCGAACGCCGCACGATTCTGGTCGTCGACGACGACCCCCACATCCGGAAGGTCGTGCGCTTCGCGCTCGAAAAGGAGGGCTTCGACGTCGTCGAGGCGAGCGACGGACGCGAGGGGCTGGAGGCAGTCGCTTCGTACGCGCCAGACCTCGTGATCCTCGACGTCACCATGCCGAGGATGGGCGGCACCCAGATGTGCCAGGAGCTCCGGCAGTCGAACAACCGCGTCCCGATCATCTTCCTCTCGTCCCGCGACGACGAGATCGATCGCGTGCTCGGGCTCGAGCTCGGCGGCGACGACTACGTGACGAAGCCGTTCAGCCCTCGCGAACTCGTGGCGCGCGTCCGCGCTTTCTTCCGGCGCTTCGACGACGGCCGCACCGAAGCCCCCACCGACCGAGAATCCGACCTGCAGTACGGCGAGCTCCGGGTCGATCTCGAGGGATACCGCGCGTTCTGGGGGGACGAAGAGGTCAAGCTGACGCCCACCGAGTTCGACATCCTGCGCCGCATGGTCCGACGCCCCACCAAGGTGTTCTCCCGCGCAGACCTCATGGGGGACACCATCGTCGGGGAACGCACGATCGATTCGCACGTGCGCCACATCCGGCAAAAGTTCGAGGAGCTCGGCGGAACACCGATCGAGACCGTCCACGGCTTCGGGTACAAGCTCGGTCCGGTCAAGTGAGCGAGAGGTCGCCCCGAACGCTCCACTGGACCCCCCGCCTGCGGACCGTCCTCCTGCTCGTCAATCTCGTCATTCTGGCGATGCCGCTCGGCGCGATCGCGGCGCTGCGCATCTACGACAGCGAGCTCATCCGGCAGACCGAGGC
>CAYPJU010000055.1:26670-33782 GCA_964411125.1 uncultured Bradymonadales bacterium
GAGGCGCAGCGCATCACCCTCGCCGGCATTCGGATCGTCGACTCCGAAGGAACCATCGTGGCGAGCACAGCGGGCGAGAGCGGCGTCTCGATCGCGTCGCACGAAGAGATTCGGCGAGCGCTGCGGGGTGAATTCGTCAGCGTACTGCGCGAACGAACCTCCGACACGAAGCGACCTCCGCTCGACTCGATGTCGCGCGGGACCAAGGTTCGCGTCTTCGTCGCGATGCCGATCCTCGTCGACGGACACGTGACCGGAGCCGTCGTCTTGTCCCGAACTCCGATGGGAGTCGCCAAGGCCGTCTATCAGAACCGGGCGGTCTTCCTCGCGATGCTGCTGTCGCTCCTGCTCGGGGTGACGCTCGTCACGCTCCTCACCGTCTTCACGATCCGCCAGCCGATCAAGGCGCTCATCCGGCAGACGCGACGGATCGCCGTCGACCCCGCACAGGGCGACCCGATCGACCGTCCTGGCACCCGCGAGTTCGAAGAGCTCTCCGAAGCGTTCGCCGCCATGTCGAAGGCCCTTCACGACCGCGGCGTCTACATCACGACGTTCGCCCGCAACGTCTCGCACGAGTTCAAGACGCCGCTCACCTCGATCCGCGGCTCCGTGGAACTCCTGCAGGACCATCTCGACACGATGGCGCCCGAGGAGCGGGACGGCTTCCTCGAGGTCGTCGCTCGCGATTGCGACCGGCTGGACCGCCTGGTCGCCGATCTGTTGGAGCTCGCCCGCGCCGACGTCGTCGCCCCCGGCGCCGATACGACGCACGTTTCCGACGCCGTCGAACGAACCAGCGAGCCGCTGAGAGACGCCGGGTTCGTCGTGGAGCTCGAGGTCGACGGCGATGACCGCGTCGGCATCTCCGCTCCGGCGCTCGGGTCGATCTTCGACAACCTGCTCGGCAACGCCCGAGCTCACGGCGCCTCGCGCGCCTCCGTCCGCGTCTCGACCGACCGCGACCGAGTCCGCATCGAGGTCCACGACGACGGCCCGGGCATCGACCCCGACGTCGCCGACGACGTGTTCGACGACTTCTTCACCACCGCGCGCGACCGCGGCGGCACCGGCCTCGGCCTCGCGATCGTACGAACACTCGTCCACGCCCACCACGGCTCCATCGAGCTCGTCGATCCCTCGTGCGCGAAGTTTCGGGTCACTCTGCCGTCCGTGCCCGCACGGTGATTTCAGGTCTCGATAGGACCGCGGAAGCGGCGATGCAGGCTCACCGCGACCTGGACGGTGTCGTGTCGAGACTCGCCAACACGGCATCGACCTCGGCCTCGTAGGTGCTGCGCGCCTGCGAGTCCACTACGCCAGGTAGCAAGTCCCCGAACGCATTGACCTCGAACACCGTCACCCGACCGAACCCCGGCGTGAACGCCAGGTCCACCCCCGCATACAGGGCGTCGCCGAACGCCGAGTACGCACCGACCGCCGTCTCGAGCAAACCCTCCCACCGCTTCGTGCCCACCTGCGCACGCAGGGCGTCCACGTCGCCGCGAGCGTTCCCCAGATGCAGGTTCGTCATCGGGTGCCTGCTGGTCCGCATCACCACGTGCCCCGGCTCGCCGTCGATCACGACGACGCGCAGGTCGAACGCCGCCCCCTGCGCCGACGCCTTCGGGACCCACTCCTCGACCAACAGCTCGTCGAGCCTCCCGAGAGTATCGATGACCGCGGTCACATCCTCGAAAGTCTGGTACCGACGAAGCTTCAGGGAGTTGTAGAGGCGGCTCATGCCATCGTCCGCGCGCGCCATCTCGCACGACGTGACGGCGAGGACTCGGCGCTCGTTCATCGTCAGAGCGACGACGCCGGAGGCCGACGAGCCGTGGCGCGGCTTCACGAAGCACCGCCGGACGCCGGCGCTCTTTGTCACGCGACGCAGCTCCGCGAACGTGCGAACGAGCCCGTACGTCTCCGGCACCGAAACACCGACCGCGGTCAGCCGACGCTTCGTCTCCACCTTGTCGAACATCGCAGCGATCTGAGCCTGCGGAGTGATCCAGCGAGGCGCTTCCAGGCGACCCAGAGCCGAGCACATGCCGCGGTACGCCCCCTCGAAGCTGCGGATCCGCCCACGATCCTCGGCCTCCTCGACCCCGAGCAGCGCAGACTCGACTCGCCAGTTCTCGCCCGGCGAATCGATACGAACGGGGGCGTCGAGCTTCACCCTCCCGGCATCGAGCACGTCGGACCACGAGACGACCTCCACCTCGACACCGCGGCTGGCACAGGCTGCGGCGAACATCGAAGCGCGGCGGTTCTCCGGGTTGCAGATCAGAGCGAGCTTCACTCCGCGACAGCCACGTATCGAATCTCTTCGCCGTCCTCGGACTCCCCGTCGGCCACCTGAGGAAAGGACAGCTCGACGTCGAGCGGAAGCGCCCGCAGCCGCTCGACCCAGTCCGGCGAAATGTAGTGATGGTGAAGGTCGAGCCGCTCCAGCGCCGTCAACTCGGGGCTGTTGTAGAGCGCCGCCGCGCCCCGGTCCCCCAACGTCCCCAACGACAGGTCGAGAACCCGCAGCCGGCCGATCGCGCCGACATCGGTCGCCAGAGCTTCGGCGATCTCGTCCGCCCTCTCCGCGTCTCGGAGCCCCAGCACATCCAACCTCGGGAAGGTCCGCGGCTGCCACAGCGGACGCAGGTCGTCGACCTCCGCATCTCCCCCGTAGTCGGGAATCCCGAGCCACAGCTCCAGGTGCTCCAACGACTCGAGCTTCGCATCGGCGAGGTCGGCCACGGTCTCCCGCGAGAGGCCTCCCGATTGCACGACGAGCTTTCGAAGCCCCCCGTGCCGAAGCCCCTCGAACCGCAGCCCGTTTCCGCCGCGGACCGTCAGCGACTCCAACCCCGGAAACGCGTCGAGCAGCCGCGTCATCGAGCCCTGCTGGATCCAGGAGACCTCGCACTCCTCCGAGGTGATGTCGCCGAAGAAGATCGCTCGCAGCGACGGCATTCGCGACGACAGAGCGGCCAACCGCTCGATCGTGGCTTCTGGACCCTCTTCGAACTCACGGAACCATGGCCCGATCACGAGCGCCCGAACCTCCGAGATCCGCGGGTCGTTCCCGAACGCCTCCCACATCCCGTCGACGTCCGCCGCTACCAGGCGCGGCTGCGGATACGGGAGCAGCGCGACGAGGGCGAAGAGCCCCACGGCCAGCGCCCAAGCAGACCAGAGCGCGACCACGATCCCCGTGATCACGATCACGGCCAGCATCGCGACCCGTCGCGTGTCACTCAGAGGCGTGGGGTTCTGGTCGACGAGATACGACGCCGCGAGCCGCGGACACTCGACCTCGGGGTCCCCCAGTCCGCGCGCCGGTGAGAAGTCAACCACCGTGAGCCCGTCGACTTCCTCGAGATCCCAGAACGTTGCGTACCCGTAGTGTTCCATGCCCGGACGCTAGCAGATCGCCCGTGAGACGAAAAACCGCGGGGGGTGCCAACGTCCACCGAAGACATGTCTCCCCTCTCCCCAACCGCACCCTCTCCCCAACCGCACCCTCTCCCCAACCGCGCCCTCTCCCCAACCGCGCCCTCGCCCCAACCGCGCCCTCTCCCCACCTTGCTGCCCCCGGCCCCGACCTCGACCCGACCTCGCCCGCTGCGGCCCGAGTCTTGTCCGCCTGCCCGATCGCGACCTGCCAGGCGAGTCGCCTGGCAGGCATCCGGCTTGCCCGCCGCCGACGTTCGCCCTGACCTCGTCACCGCTGCACACCCAGCCACACAAGCTCGCCCTGAGGGGAGTTTCGTTCCCGAAAGGAACTGGTGCCCTCCCCGAACAGAGCGGTGCCGTCCTCGTCGGCCCAAAGCGGACAGAGTCGTCCACTTCCGCCCCAGGCCGAGCGGCTGGTGCTCCGCGCGGGGGGGCGATTTTCCGCCGCGCTCGAATTTCGGCCGACCCGGCTCCCTCGGCCGCGGGGGTTGCCCGGGGCCGGGAATCTCCCCCTCCGGAGAGTGGATCGGTGGTTCCTTCCGTTCCGTCGGGGGTGGTCGCTTTCGCGCGGCGTCCACCGCCTCGGCCGGTCTCGGAACCGGGGTTCGGGCGCGGGTTCGGGTGGAACCTTGCCCTCGCGACGCACCGAGCCCGGATATGTGGGGCTCCCCCGATCGCCCGGGGTGGGGCGCGTCACTGGCTGTTCTCCATAGGCAACTCCTGGTCCGTCGTGAAAGTGGTTGGTCCTGCGTTTCGTTTCGTCATCGTGTGCTCGTTCGAGCCTGTAGGGCGCGCGACCCGAAGGTCGCGCGCCCCGCGGGCCCGCCTATCGACGACCAGTGGCCGCCCCCCACCCCCGCGACCACTGGTCACCGATAGGCTTCGGTAGCCGACGCCGCGCGTCGCCCGGAGGGCGCGCAGGACCTTCCGCGCGCGTACGGAAGGCCCGTCCCTCCGGTCGACGGCACGGCGGCGACTACATACTCATTATCGGCAGCGGCGCGTCTCCGTTGCGGAAAAAGTTTTTGATGGGCCTCCCGGCTAGTATTCATGAGGCCGCGAGCAACGCAGAACGTTTCCGAACCGGTTCGAAACGCCCTTTCGTGGGGTAGACGTCGGGGTACGCCGTGGCGGCTTTCCGCTCGGTGTCGTGACGGTCAGTGGTTTGAGGCGGGAGGGTCGACTGCGGACCGAACATGGTGATCCGCGGTGGCCGACGAGACGGCAACTCTCGAACGAACGGGTTGACGACGCCGGGAGCCTTGATTATAAGACCTGCCGCGCCAATGTAGCTCAGCTGGTAGAGCAGCGCATTCGTAATGCGCAGGTCACCGGTTCAAGTCCGGTCATTGGCTTGAAGACGGCGGTTCCTTAGGGGACCGCCGTTTTCTTTTGACCGTACGCCGCTGGCTCGGGATGACCGATCCACGATAGATTCGGTTCGTCATTCTCCAACGCCCCCGTACACTTCCACGATGAAATCGACGGACGAAGTCACGCCCCCGCGCCGCGCGGCCTACCCGGCCGTCATCGGTTCGGTGGCGCTGACCGCGTACGCTCTCTCGGAGTCGGTCGCGACCCATCGCGTCTGGATCGCGTTCGACGCGATGGCATTGTTCCGGATTCTCGCCACGTGCTCGGCGTTCGGGTTTCTCCTCTTCGTATGTGGGCTGGCGGCACCGCGGTTCGATCGCCTCACCACCTTTCGCGGTTTCGCCGGCCTGACGACCGCGACGATGGGGGCGGCGATCGCGTACCTCTTCCTGGAACGCGCGCCGATCGACACCCTCGCCTACCTCGCGGCTGCAATGGTGGTGGTGTGTTGGCGGCTCGGGCGCGATGCCAAGGGCGGATCGGGGTGGCTCGCATGGGCCCCTCTTCTGTTTACGGCGCTCTGGATCCTCCTCTTCACGTATCCCCCGATCGCCAGTCCCTGGCTGGTGTTCCTCTTCTTCGCGACCATCGGCGCTCTGCTGCAATTTGCGTTCGGAAAGCTTGGACGCAGCCGTTTCGGGGCTTCGGTGGTGACCCTGGGGGGAATCGCGGGAAGTGTAGCGATGCCGTGGCCGAAACCGACGCACTACCCCTCCCTGAAAATCCTGGGGGCCACGGCCCTCGCCACCGTGACCTGCGCGGTGTGCTGGCGTCTGTTGCCCGCGGCGGGCAGACGGGCGACGCGCGTCACGCTGGCCCTGCTCGCTCTTGGAACCGTCGGTTTTTTCGCCTTCGCCCTCGCCCCACGTACCATCGCCTTCGGTCCGTTCTCGACCGCGACCCTCGTCGGCAAGACGATGGTCGTCGCGCACCCGCGGCCCGACCTCACGGCCGCAGAGGAGGAGCGGCGGCGCGCCGCGCCCCCCGTCGTCCCCGAGTGCCCCGAAGAGAAACCGGAAGGGGTGCTCTGGATTGTCATCGATGCCCTGCGACCCGATGCCGTTCCGCCCGGACGGTTCGAGTCGCTCGATCGCTTCTCGGCCTCCGCCGTTCGCTACGAGAGGGCATACGCGCCCGCACCGGCGACGTTCGCCTCGTTCGCGACCTGGCTCGAGCGTCGCCCCGACGTCGCCGGTGTGCCGTGGACCGTGCTCGCACCGCGGCACGCGAATTCGGACGGTCTCACACGCGTAATCGGCGACGACATCCCCCGCGTCGACCTGGGCCCTAGCTGCACTGGGGAGGGAGAACGCGCCGTCGAAATACTGCAGCAGCACGAGCCCGGATCCCTCGCCCTCCTCTACCTGCCGGTCCCGCATACTCCCTACCACTGCGAAAACCCGGACGATTCGGTGTTGGAGTGCTACCGCGGTGCCGTCGCCTGCGCCGTGCGTGAGCTCGAGCCCGTCTTCGCATGGGCACGCGAGAATCCTCGTTGGGCCGTCGCGCTGACGGCCGACCACGGAGAGTCACTCGGCGCGAAGAACGTTGCGACACACGCGGTGAGCCTTTGGGAGGAACAGGTTCGGGTGCCACTGATTGTGCGAGCGCCCGGCTGGGAGCCCGCAGTGGTGGAGACCGCCGTATCGAACGCGTGGCTCGGTGGCACCTTCGGATGCTGGCTCGCCGACAATCCGCTCGCCTTTGCGGCGACCCCGGGGCTTCTGGAACCCGACCCTGAGCCGCGCCCGTTCGCGATGCACGGGTTCGCCGTCAATTTCTCCAAACCGCAGTGGGGATGGGGCGAGACGCGCGAGAGTGCCGTCATCCGTTGGCCGCACAAGGCGATCGTCGATCACGATACCGGCTGGGTTCAGGTGTTCGACCTGGAGGACGACCCCGACGAGACCACCAACCTCGCCGTCGAAAATCCGGCGCTGGCCGCTGAACTGCGCGATGTACTGTCGCGCACCTGGGGCCCGGCTCTGACGACGCGATGATGCCGAGAGTTGGGACCGCCGCCGTCTCTGCGGTCCGGGGGTGAGGGAGGAGTGCGATCTCTGAATCTGAGTCTTTGCTCACGTTTCGCTGGAAATCGAGACTCGTTGTCGGTAGGTTCGCCTCATCTCAGGTAGTGGAGCGAGAGTGATGAGTCGGAAATTGAGAGGGCTGGTGGTGGTGGCCACGGCGGCGTTGACGGTCGCCTGTGGTGAGAACAACGGAACCAACAACGGCGCGACCAACGGTGCCAACAACGGCGCGACGAACAATGGTTCGAGCAACAATGG
>CAYPJU010000055.1:33882-41390 GCA_964411125.1 uncultured Bradymonadales bacterium
AACAATGGTTCGAGCAACAATGGCGCGTCGAACAACGGTAGCGCCGGTTCGAACAACGGTTCGACCGGTGCCCAGGCCTCCGTCTTCTACTACGAGGACGTAAAGCCGATCATCGACGCGAACTGCGTCGATTGTCACACGGACGGTGGCATCGGCCCGTTCCTGCTCGACAGCTACGAAGCGGTGAAATCGGTTGGTGGACTCGTGTCGGTCGCGGTCTCCGAGAAGATCATGCCCCCCTACATCTACGATCCGGAGTGTCGCGAGCCGACGCACGATCCGACCCTCACCGACGAGGAGATCGCGACGATCACCACGTGGGTCGAAGAGGGGATGGCCGAGGGCGACCCGGCCAACGAGGGTGAGGCGCACGGACGTCCCGCTCCGCCAGAGATGGACCTCGACACGACGCTGGAACTGCCCTTCGCCTACACGCCGACGAAGAGCCCTGACGACTACCGATGCTTCGTGATGGATTGGCCGCACGACACGGACAAGTTCGTGACGGGCTTCGCCGTCGAGCCGGGGCAGGAGAAGATCGTGCACCACGTCGTCGCGTACATTGCGAGCGGCAACCAGGTTCAGCAGGTCGAGCAGCTCGACGCGAACGAAGACGAAGTCGGGGACGGATACACCTGCTACGGCGGCCCGGGCTTCCAGGGACAGAACTTCTGGCTCGGCTCGTGGGCTCCGGGAGGGCTCGGCTCGGCCGCCTACCCCGAGGGCACGGGCGTTCGCGTCCCGGCGGGATCCAAGATCGTGGTGCAGATGCACTACAACACGCTGGTCGAGGACCCGGTCCCCGACAAGACCGTCGTGAAACTCGCGACTGCGGACGAGGTCGATCAGGTCGCGTACTGGCTGCCGTGGATGAACTTCCTGCAGTGGTTCGACGACGGCGGCATGCTGATCCCGGCCGGCCAGAGCGACGTCGAGCACTCCTTCCAGTTCGACCCGACCGGTTACATCGCCGACGGCAATCCGATCACCATCCACGGCGCCGCGATGCACATGCATGTGCTGGGGACCACCGCCCAGGCATGGATCGAACGCAACGGGGTCGAAGGTCCGACCTGCCTCGCCGACATTCCGCGCTGGGACTTCAACTGGCAGACCGCTGCGTTCTTCCAGACGCCGGCGCAGCTCAACCCGGGCGACCGACTCGCCATCCGCTGCACCTGGGACAACAGCGCCGAGAACCAGCCGATGGTCGATGGGCGACAGATGACCCCGGTCGACCGCGATTGGGGTGACGGGACGACCGACGAGATGTGCCTCGGGCTCTTCTACATCACGATCTGAGCCGCGTGGCTCGCTCACTGCAGAGGGTCTCGGTCACGCCGGGGCCCTTTCTTTTGCCAGCAATACGACAGCCCAATCAGTAGTTGTAGCGCTTCTCCTTGAGGGTCGAGTCGAGGTTCATGAACCATTTCGGCTCGGCTCCGGGCGTACACGCGAACTGCTGCACTTCGTAATCCTCTCGCTGGCGCTCGGTGACCTCCGACTCGCGCTTGGGCTCACTCCAATCGTCGGGGTTCTTCTTTCGACGAAGTCTCACCAACACGTCACCCTCCGTGTTCGTGCAGAGCTTCTCGGCGCTGCAGACCGCGTCGATCGGACAGTCCGGATTGCGCTTCATCCAGTAGAGGATCAGCTCGCCGTTCTCCGGCTCGTCCTTCATGTTCAGCCGCTGAAACTTCGTCCGGATGTGGACGCGGGCGCGGTCGCCGGTCGAGTCGACCTCCGCCTTCACGATGTGGAACTCCCGAAGGTCGAGCGACTCCGGCTTCACCAGGAAGAGCTTTTCGAGCGTCCGGCCGATGTCGACACGGTGCTTCTCGAGCTTGTGATGGTACGAGGCCGACCGACGGAAATCCTTGAACTGAAGGTCCTCCATGAAGTCGAGGCTGAGATCGACCACGAGCCGACGCGCCGAGTTCCCGAACGGCACCCCGTTGAGGAAGATCCAGCCGCCCACGGTCAGGACGAGGGCGACGACGATGGTGACGACGGTGACCTTGCGCATGCGCGAACGATACCAGCCCACGGCGAGAAGGGAAGTTGCTGGCCCCCGCGCTACCACCCGAGCCGGGGGTCGTCGCGGACCGCGTCCCAGAGGCTCGAGTCGAGCGTGATCGCCAGGTCCGCCTCGCCTCGGGACTCCTCCGATGAGCCGAGCTCGGCGAGGCAGATCGCTGCGGCGAGGTGGAGCCGCGCCGCGGGGGGCCCGGCGACGAGCGCCTCGCGAATCAGCACCAGGGCCGAGTCGTAGCGCCCCGCTTCCATGAGGAGTGAAATCTCCGGATGGCTCGGAAGTTCCATCTCACTCCTCCCCCGCTGACCAACACGGCGAAAAGGAGAAGACGAGCATCACCATCGAATGGGCGACCGCGACGGCCGACGCGCGCCCCACGGACAAGCCGTAGGTTCGCACCAGCAGCGCGACGTACACCGGCGGTGAAGCGAACCCCACCCAGCGTCGCGGCGCCGCCGCATGCAGCAGCGCCTCGGCCGCGGCGATAGCGGCTGCCCGTCGCCACGTGTTCCGATCCGCAGGAACTCCGGCGACGCGCAGCAGGGTGCGGAGCGCGAAAACGTTCAACGCGAACGAGAAGAGACGTGCGGCTGGTTCGATGACCATCTGATACCTCCGAGGAGCGGACGCGGGACCGTTTCCCGCTTGATCGGAGGCTAACGGCTGAGAACTCCACGAGAACTATCACATTGCGATTAACTATAAGCTGAACCTATTCTCAGAGGGATGCTCAACTACGACGCGCTCATGGCGTTCGCCACGTTCGCCGAACACCGGAACTTCACGGCCGCGGCCCGGACGCTCCATATCTCGCAGCCGGCGCTCCACCAGAAGGTGAACAAGCTCGCCGACGAGCTCGGCCTGCAGCTCTACGTACGCGACGGCCGTGAGCTCCGGCTGACGCCCGCCGGCGAGGAGCTCGCCGCGCACGCGCGACACGTGGCGTCGCTGACCGAGGAAGCGTTGGCGCGGGCGAGCAGCCGCCAGAAAGGTCCGGTCGTCTCGATCGCATCCGGCCCCGGCGCCCTCCTCCACCTCGTCGCCCCGGTGATGCCGGCGATGATGCGAGGCCCTCACCAGCACCGCCTGTTGCAGATGCGAGGGCGCGAGGCTGCAGCCGGTGTGCGTGAGGCGCGCTACCATGTCGCGATCGGCGTCTTCGACGGGAACCGCGAGGGCCTCGACTGTCACGACTGGTTCGTCGTGAACCAGCAGGTGATCGTGCCACGGTCCCACCGGCTCGCCGCGCGCGAGCGAGTGGAGGTCGCAGATCTCGACGGCGAGTCGCTGATCGTTCCGCCGCTCGGCCATCCGAACCGCGAAACCCACGAGCGGCTTCTGGACGGCGTGCGCTGGACGACGTCGGTCGAGGCGCTGGGGTACGACCTGTCGATGGCGTTCGTCCAAAATGGAATGGGGCTGACGATCGCGAACGACTTCATCGGGCTCCCCGACGGTGTCGTGGGCGTTCCGATCGACGGCTTTCCGACGGTGACGTTCGAGGTCGCGGTCCGCGAGGGGACGACGCACGCCGGGACGCTCTGGACGCGGGATTTCTTGCTCGCCAGCCGGTGAACGAAGCTCTGGGGGCGCCGTCTGCGCGCCCTTCGGGTAGACGCCGCCCCGCTGGTTGGGTAAACAGCCTTCATGAGCGCTTCCCCCATTGCGATCGTCGGCGTCAGTGCACTCTTCGCCGGCTCGAACGACACCGACGGTTTCTGGCGCGACATCATGTCGGGCCGCGACCTGATGACCGACGTCCCGGCGACCCACTGGCCGGTCGAGGAGTACTACGACCCGACGCCGGGGATCTCCGACCGGACCTATGCCAACCGTGGCTCGTTCCTCGGCGAGGTCGACTTCGCACCGATGGAGTTCGGGATCCCGCCAAACATCTTGCCGGCGACGGACACGTCGCAGCTCCTCGCCCTGGTGGTCGCCAAACGCCTGATCGAAAGCTCGCATGGAGCGTTCGAGCGTGTCCGTCGGGAGCGGATCGGGGTCGTCCTCGGCGCTTCCACCACCGAGCTGTGCCTGCACATGGCGGGGCGGTTGCAGAATCCGTTGATCCGCCGCGCGATGGTCGAGAGCGGCCTCGAGGCGGACAAAGTCGACGAGGTGATGGGGAAGGTCGACGCGCTCTACGTGCCGTGGGACGAGAACACGTTCCCGGGGCTGCTGGGCAACGTCGTCGCCGGCCGCATCGCGAACCGGTTCGACCTGGGCGGCACGAACTGCTGCGTCGACGCAGCGTGCGCGAGCTCGCTCGCGGCGATCGATGCGGCGGTGAACGAACTTTCGGTCGGCCGCGCCGACCTGATGATCTCGGGCGGCGTCGACGTCCTCAACGACATTCTGATGTACGTCTGTTTCAGCCAGACCGGCGCGCTGTCGCGCACAGGAGACTGCCGGCCGTTCTCCAGCGAAGCGGACGGTACGATGCTCGCCGAGGGGCTCGGCCTCTTCGCGATGAAGCGGCTCGAGGACGCCGAGCGAGACGGAGATTCCATCCACGCCGTGATCCGCGGCATCGGCGCATCGTCGGACGGCCGCGCCAAGTCGATCTATGCGCCGCGCCCCGAAGGCCAGGCATCGGCGCTGCGACGCGCCTACGAGGTCGCGGGCTACGATCCGTCGACGGTGGAGCTGGTCGAAGCGCACGGCACAGCGACCGTCGCGGGCGATGCCGCCGAGACGAGCGCGCTGCGCGAGGTGTTCGGCGGCGCGCGTAGCCGGCGGACCTGCGCGCTCGGTTCGGTGAAGTCGCAGATCGGGCACGCCAAGGCCGCGGCGGGTGCGGCGGGGATGTTCAAAGCGGTGATGGCGCTGCAGCACCGGGTGCTCCCGCCTTCCATCAAGATCGACGAGCCGAATCCGCGGCTGGAGCTGGCGGACAGTCCGTTCTACCTCAACACGGAAGCGCGGCCGTGGATTCGTCCGGCGGGCCATCCTCGCCGGGCATCGGTGAGCGCGTTCGGGTTCGGCGGAACGAATTTCCACGTGACGCTCGAAGAGTACCGTGGGCCCGGCCGCCGCGCGGGACGCCGTCGCACGATGCCCTCGGAGCTGGTGCTCCTGAGCGCCGCCAACGCGAGCGAGCTCGCACGGACCGCGTCCCGCCTCGCCGACGAAGTCGACCAGCGCGACGCGGACTCCCTGCGCTGGCTCGCCCGACAGACGCAGGTGTCGTTCGACGCACGCGCTCCGGCCCGCCTCGCGCTCGTCGCGACCGACGACGGGGACCTCGGGGAGAAGCTCCGCCGCGCAGCTCGCGGAGATCACAGTGGGGATGGGATGTTTGCCGGGACCGGAGTCGCCGGTCAGGTGGCGCTACTCTTCGGAGGGCGCGGCGCCGAGTACGTCGGGATGGGATCCGAGCTCGCGATGCACTTCGATGCGGCCTGTGATCTCTGGGACCTCGTCGCTGGCGTTCAAATCGGCGCAGCCCCGCTCACGGACTACGTCTTCCCCCCTCCTGCTTTCGGCGACGAAGAGCGGCTCGGTCAGCTCGCCCGGCTTCGCGGCGACGCGGTCGCGTTTGCGTCGACCACGGCTGCATCGCTCGCCGTGCTGCGGCTTCTCGGCGAGCTCGGGCTCGACGCGCGTTACACGGCGGGCGCGGAAGGCGGCGAGCTCACATCGCTCGTCGCGGCCGGCGTGGCCGCCGAAGACGACGCAGTCCGTCTGGCCCATCGTCGTGGCGAGCTCGGCCGCGAGGGCTTCGAGTCCTTCGTCGCAGGCGCCCCCGAGGGGGTGCGCATGCATCTGGCGGCGAACGCGTCGTTTCACGACCGGATCGAGAAGCTTTACGACGCTGGGGTCCGCACGTTCATCGACGTAGGCCCGTCCGATCAGATGTCACGCCGGCTCGCCGAAATCCTCGGCAGCCGCCCGCACCATCGGATCGCCGTCGACGGCGGTATCGAATCGCTCTGGCGTGCGCTCGGCCGTCTCTCGGCGCTGGGGGTGAACCTCGGGTACGCGTCGCTCTGGCGAGACTACGACGACCTGTCGGACCCCACGAGCGCTGGCAAGCCGAGTTTCAGCGTCCAACTGACCGGCGCGAACTACGCGAAACCGTTCCGACCTCAACCCGAGTCTGCGGCGGAGCCGACGTCGCAGCCATCCTCGCGACGACCGGCGAGGCCCGCCGCACCGTCGTCCCCCGAGCCCGCCGCCGTCGCGGAGACGCGCGACTGGCTGCAGGAGTATCGCGACGACCAGCGCGCGATGTTCGACTCGTACAAGCAGAGCCAGCAGACGATGGCCGAGGCGCACGTAACGTTGCTGCAGTCGATGGTCTTCGGCGGCACCGCGCCGCGCACGAAGACGAGCCCGCAGGCCGGCACCGTGACCTTCGATCCGGCGACGGACACCTGGCTCGCCGACCACCGCCCGACCTTCACTCGCCCGGCCCTGCCGATGACCTGCGTGATGGATCAGATGGCGCAGGCCGTCAGGCACCACGTGCCCGATGGGCGCGTGGTCGAGCTCCGCGGTGTCGAAGTCTTCCGCTGGCTCCCGATCGACGGGCCGACGACGTTCCAGTTGCGCGTCGAGGCGATCCCGAGCGCTCCTGACTGGTTCGTCGTACGGATGTTCGAAGGCGACGAAGAGGTCGCCCACGGACACGTCCGGTGCGCCGCGGACTTCGAGCCCGCCGCGCCTCGCCCCATCCCCGACGCCGGGTTCGAACCGCGCGAACTCCCCTACCCCCGAGGGCTCTTGTTCCACGGGCCGGCGTTTCAGCGCCTGACCCAGTGCGAGACGGGATTTCACGCGGCGCGCGGAACGCTGACGGCCGAGCCACCTCACGACGTCGGGCTCGGTGAGCTATATCCGGCGCTCCTCGACGCCGCGATTCACCTCATACCGTACGACGAGCTCTACCGCTGGGCCGACTCGCTTCCGGCCGAGCACCTCGCGTACCCGCTGCGTGTCGACCAACTGGTGCTCCACGGCGAACCGCCGCAGCGCGGAACGCTCGAGTTGGACGTTCAGTTCGCCGGCGTCGAGCCCGGCAACCACCCCGCGTTCGACCTACAGATTCATCGGGACGGACGGCTCTGGGCCCAGATGCGGCTCGTCGAGGCGATGTTCCCGAAGGGACGGCTCGGTTCGGGGGACCCCGAAGAGCGGCGGCGCTTCCTGCGCGATCGCCGCTTCGTGCGCGGGTTCGGCCTCTCGGAGTTCGATGGCGACACGACCCGGATTGCGATCCCGCAGATCCGCAAGAACGACTGGTTCGACGGGACGGTCGCTGCGCTCTACGGCGTCTCGGGCGATCTTCGTGAGCAGGCTCGGCAGGTGGCGATCAAGGACCACTTCGCCCAGCGCTGGCAGGTGCATCCGTCGGCGATCCGGGTCGACGGCGAGACCGCGACAGCCGCAGGCCACGCACCAGCGCGGGCGACGGTCTCGATGGACGGTCCGATGACGTTTGTCGTGCGGTAGCGCCGGGGCGGAGCCCGGC
>CAYPJU010000055.1:41490-43355 GCA_964411125.1 uncultured Bradymonadales bacterium
CGGAGCCCGGCGGTCCACGCCGGGACGGAGCCGGCGGTCCACGCCGGAGCGGAGCCAAGGGGTTCTAGACCAGGATTCCGGCGATCGTGGCGGTCATGAACGCCGCGATGGTGCCCGCCAGCATCGCGCGGAACGCGATCCGGGCGAGGTCGTGCTTGCGAGTCGGCGCGATTCCACCGATGCCGCCGAGCTGGATTCCGATCGAGCCGAAGTTCGCGAACCCGCACAAGGCGTACGTAGCGATGATGACGGAGCGATCCTGCAGGGCGACACCGCTGTTGAGCATGGTCTGGAGCTCGGCGTAGGCGACGAGCTCGTTGACCACGAGCTTCACTCCGAGCAGCCGGCCGATGTTGAGGCAGTCGTCCCACGGGACGCCCATGATGAAGGCGACCGGGGCGAAGAGGTAACCGCAGATGCGCTGAAGCGTCAGCGGCTCGTCGAAAATCTTCACGCCCGCGTATTCGGCGACGAGTTCGAACGGCCAGCCGATCAGGAAGTTCACGAGGCCGATGAGGGCAAGGAACGCGAGGAGCATCGCACCGACGTTGAGCGCCAGCTTGAGCCCTTCGGCAGCACCGCGACTCGCGGCGTCGAGGACGTTGACGTCCTCTTTCTCGTCGCTCATGTGCAGCTCGCCGAAGGTCTCGGCGACCTCGGTCTCGGGGATCATGATCTTTCCGATGACGAGCGCTGCCGGTGCGGACATCACGCTCGCCGCGATCAGGTGGCCGGCGATGTCGGGGAACATCGGCTCCAGCATGCCGACGTAGATGGCGAGGACGCCGCCTGCGACCGTGGCGAAGCCGCCGGTCATGACGGTCATCAGCTCGGACACCGTCATCTTGTCGACGAAGGGCTTGATGACGAGCGGTGCTTCGGTCTGGCCGACGAAGATGTTGGCGGCGGCCGAGAGGCTCTCGGCGCCCGACGTGCCCATCGTGCGCTGCATGATCCAGGCGAAGAGGTAGACGACCTTCTGCATCGCCCCGAGGTGGTACAGAATCGTCATCAGCGAGCTGAAGAAGATGATCGTCGGGAGGACCGCGAACGTGAAGTTGATGAGCGCAGGTTCCCAGTTGTTCGTCACGAAGCTACGGAAGATGAACTCGCTCCCCTGGGCGGTGAAGTCGAGGAGCTTCTTCACCGCCTGCGTCGCAGCGTCGAAGGCGGCCTCGCCGCCGGGCGCGTAGAAGATGATGACCGCGAAGAAGAGCTGCAGGCCGACGCCCCACGCGACGAGCTTCCAGTTGATCGCTTTGCGGTTGTTCGACATCGCGAACGCCACGGCGATGAAGAAGAAGATCCCGAGGAAGCTCAGCGCACGGCTGACGAACGACGAACCTTCGCCCTCCCCGATCTTTCGAACGATGGGGGTGGGTGGAGCTTCTTCGGCCGCGTTCGCGGCGGCTCCGTCCTCCGCATTCGCTTCGACGTCCGCATCGCGGACCTCGCCTTCTCCGACGCCGGACGGCTCGCCGGCGGGCGCCTCGTCTGTCGCCACCGGCGCTTCCTGCGCCGCAGTCTGCGCCGCTACCTCCTGGCTCGGGCCGACGACGTAGCCGGTGAAGATGACGCCCAGCGAGAGGGCAAAGAGACACCAGGCGAGGAACTGCATCGCCCGGTTACGCGCAAACCGCGATCCACTCATCGCCGGTTCTCCGTTCAAAAGTTTCAAGAGCCGCCACTTTGTAGAAAGTACGACCCAGCGCGTCAACAACGCGCTCTGCGCGCTGCGCTTTGGGGGCGGAAGGGGGTGCAGGGCGTGGGGGTGCAGGGCGTGGGGTGCAGGGGGTCGGGTGCAGGGCGAGGGGTGCAGGGCGAGGGGTGCAGGGCGAGGGGTGCAGGGCGAGGGGTGCAGGGCG
>CAYPJU010000056.1:0-24111 GCA_964411125.1 uncultured Bradymonadales bacterium
ATGGTCAAAATCACGCTCGCTGCCCTGGCCCTCGCGGCCGGTCTGGCGACGTCCATGCCCACCGTCGCTCTCCAGACCGCTGATCTGACCCAGACCCAGCGCGAGTATCAGAACACGCTCGGCGAACGACAGGCCCTCATCGAGCGACTCAATACCCTCGAGGATCAGTACGAACGACTCGTCGGCGAGATCGACCGGGTGAAGTCGCGCGGCGGAATGTCGACCATCGCAGGGCGCATCGAGCTGCAGAACCTCCTCACCCGCAGCAAGTCGATCTCCGACGAGCTCGACGCCCTACAGTCGCGCCTGCGAAAGCTCGACGGTCGGCTCGATGGTCAGCGGACGACGCTCGTCAGCGGGATCGACCAGCGGCTCAAGGAGCTCGAACGGTCGCTTCCCTCGGCCAACGCGTCGCGGCGGGCGGCGATCGTCAAGGAACTCAACACGCTGAGGCGTCGACGGTCCGGGTTCGCCGAACCGCTCCCCTCCGGACCGAGCCCCGGAGAGGTGCGCGACGCGCTCGAGCTCGCCGAAGAAGCAGGCGACCACCCCGACGACTTGATGGCGGCCGCAGACGAGTTGCAAGACACCGAAGATCAACTGCGCAAGCGACTCGCGGCGATCGAAGGAAAGCTCGAAGAGCTTCGCGAGGCGCGCACGTTGAGACGTCGCGCACGTTCGTTCTCTCGAGAGGAACGATTCTTCGAGGAGACGGACCGCGACCGCGTCATCGCCCGCTACGACCGCGAAACCCGTACCGCCAATCGCGCGGACAGGGGCGGGGCAGAGGAGGATGGTCAGTCCGAGCCGACCGTCGGTGTCGGCGCCAACAACGGTTCGTCGGCCGACGACGACGGTAACTTCGCCGGGGCTCCTGGCGAGGAGATGGCACCGACCCACGACGGGGATGCAGCGGCCGACCGCGGCGGCGTTCCGGTCACCGACGCGGCCGGCGAGGCTCCCGTCGCCGAGCCCAACGGGCCCCAGGACGTCTTTACCACGACCCGCGAGACGATCGTCATCGGCGGCGGCAGTGACCCCGGTCGGGCTGTCGGGGCTGTCGGTGTCGCTACCGATGACCTGGACGGAGAGATCCGCTCGCTCGAGACGGAGCAGCAACGACTCGAACGGCAGGCTCGAAAGCTCCGCAAGCGGGCCGAGCAACTCCGCCGGCAGGCGCGCAGCGAATAGTCGCTCCGCTGCTCCGCTCAGAGATATCCGGCGAGCTGGAAGAAGACCGAGTTTCCGAACAACCCGAATTCGCTCCGAATGTCGACCGGAGGCATCGCCGCCAGGTCGAACGTCGGCGCCTCTCCCAACCCGAAGTAGCCTCCCACCGTGAGCGACGTGTTCTGGGAGAGCTGGTAAGTGAACGTTGGGGACACGAGCGTGCTCGGATCGATCAGGTTCACGACCGCCGAGCCGGAGAGCAGGGCGAGGTCGTCGAAAAACGAGACGGAGACCGCTCCTCCCGCGTAGTGGCGGCCAGCGAAGTAGCGCTCGCCGCGCGCAAAGGCGGCCGAGGAGAGTTGCTCGAGGTATCCGTCGGAGTCGGGGCTTCCTGGCCCATTGAAGTGGTACTCCGCGATGAGCGAAAATCCCGTGCCGAAATAGTCGACCCCGACGGTCGCACGCGGCAGCCCGAGGTCGCCCGAATCCGGATCATAGGGGAGGGCGACCTCCCCGTGCCCGCGAACGATCTCGAGGTCGGCTGCGAGCCCCATCAGACCCCAGAAGGTCTCGTAGTTTCGCGCACCTCCAAGGTAGAAGTCGGAGGCGCCGAGCGTCCACCCTGCGCGCAGACCGCCCGAAAGATCCTCGAGCTCGCCGCGGTCCACGACGATCACTTCGAGCTCGCCAGCGTCCCACGGATACGCGATTCCGCGCAGAGCATCGACCCCTCGCTTCTGGGACGTGTCGAGCTCGAACGGGCTGAACTGGGTCCAGATGTCAGCGACCGTGAAGAGCGAGGAGTTGCCCCAGGTGACCGCCTGACGCCCCACCGTGACGTCGGCCACGGGGGTGAAAAAAGTGATCGCGAGCCGATCCAGGTCGTGCTCCAACAGAACGCCGTCTTCGTCGATGATCTCGGTGCGAAGATCGAGCGTGCGCTCCGGTGCGACGGTGCTGCCGAGGCCGACCGAGGCGCCTTGTAGACCCGTCGGAGCGAGGCTCCAAAAGAGCCGGTTCTGCACGTCGAGCGCGCCCCAACCTCCAAGCCCCGCCCGCCATTCGAGGCGCATCACGGCGGCGTTCAACCCGGATGTCTGCGGCAGCAAGTCCGCCGTGTCGTACCCTGTCCACCGGTAGGCCGAGAACGAGCTCGCGTATCCACCCAACCGCAGATCGAAGTCGTCGGTCTCGAAGAGGGTGACCTCCGCCGTTGCTACCGTCGGGAGTAGAGCGCAGATCAGCGTGGCTGCAGCCGCCGAGCAGGCTTGCCTCACGCCGCCACCATCTCGTCGTCCGACACGATCTCTCCGCTGTCGAGGCGGACGACCCGGCGCGCGCGCTCCATCACTCGGGGATCGTGGGACGAGAAGAGGAACGTCACGTTCTGCTCCTCGTTGAGCCGCACCATCATGTCGAGCAGCGACTCCGACGTCTTCGAGTCGAGGTTCGCGGTCGGTTCGTCGGCCAGCACGATCTTGGGGCTGCTCGCGATGGCGCGCGCGACCGCCACGCGCTGCTGCTGTCCTCCCGAGAGCTGGTGCGGCTTGCGGTCGACTTCTGCCGCGAGGCCGACGGCTTTCAGGAGCGGCAAGACCACTTCGCGACGCTTCGGCGCGGGGACCCCCTGCAACATCATCACGAACTCGGCGTTCTCGTACGCAGTCAGCACCGGAATCAGGTTGTAGGCCTGAAACACGAACCCGATGTTCCGCAGCCGGAAATCTGCCGCCTTCGTCTTGCCAAACTTGCCGACCTCCTGCCCCGACACGTGAATCTCGCCGTCCGTTGGTCGATCGAGGCAGCCGATGAGGTTCAGCAGCGTGGTCTTGCCGGAGCCGGACGGCCCGGCGAGGACCGTGAATTCCCCAGGGCGAACCTGTAGGTCGACGCCGCGAAGCGCATGAACCTCGATCTCTCCCTGTCGGTAGGTACGGGTCACGCCCCGCACGTCGATGATCGAATCAGTCATTCGTAGAACCTCATCGCCTCGGCCGGTGGCAGCCTCATCGCCTTGAACGCCGGGTAGGCGGCGCTGGCGAGGACCATCACGAGCACGTTGATGGAACTCGTGGCCCAACGCGACGCGTTGAGCCGGCTGTAAATCATGGTGTCTGTCATCGCGATTCCGCCCACCTCGATCGACTCGCCGTACATCGCCTTCATGTCGATGCCCCAGTGCGAGAGGGCGAGGTGGCCGGCGGTCGCCAGCAAGAGGCCCGCCGACATCGCCACGAGCGCGAGGAAGAGGGTCTCCAGAAGCACGAGGAGAGCGACGCGTCCCGGGGTGAGGCCGATCGCCGTGAGTAGCCCGAGTTCGCGCACGCGCTCCATCACGACCATCAGGAACGTGTTCATGATCGCGAATAGGACGACGACGAAGAGGACCAGCGCGAAGACGTCGCCATAGGCGCGATCCATCTCGATGAAGCCGACGAGATCGGGCATCGCTTCTTGCCACGTCAGCACCTCCACGTCCGTGGCGTCCGCGAGAGCGACGCGAAGGTCGCCCGCCGTCGCCTCCGGTGTGGCAGAGAGAATGCCGATCTGACTCAGCGCCGTGTCGCTCCCGAGCGCACTCCTGGCCGCTGCGACCGTGGTGAACGCCAGCGTCGAGTCGGTCGATTTGCTCCCCGTGCGCAAGATCCCCGTCAGGTGAAACAACGCTCGACGCATCTCACCGGAGGGATCGGTCGCGGTCAGAATGACGCGGTCACCCAGCGCCACGTCGAGCTCGGAGACGATCGCGGCCCCGAGGACGAGGGGGGCGTCTTCGTCCCCCTCGAGGAAGGTCCCCTGGGCGAGGTAGTCCGTCATGTCCTGGAACGGCGCTTCCTGCACGGGATCGATCCCCTGCAGGCGCGCCGGGGTGGAGGATGCGGAGGTGCTGAGCAAGCCGTTGACGATGACCCTCGTCGATACCGCGTCGCTCCCCGAGGCCGCTTTCGCCGCGGCTTCGAACTCGGGCCCCGGGGGGAGGAGGAGGTCGTTGAGCTGCGACTCCTGAAAGCCGGCTGCCTGGACGAGGACCGCCCCACCCGCGGCGCGGGCAGCGGCGTCCTCCATCTGGTCGTACGTGTAATCCTGAATCCCCATCATCACCAGATAGATGGCATAGGTCAGCCCGATCGCGGTCGCCGTCACGAGGGTCCGCGTGCTGTTTCGCCAGAGGTTGCGCCATGCGATCTTCAGCATCGTCTGCTCACTCGTAGAACCGCATCGCTTCGGCGGGAACCAGCCTGGAAGCCTTCCACGCGGGGTAGAGGGCAGCGACGAGCACCATCACGAGCACCGAGATCGACGCTCCGATCCAGCTCGCGGGATCGATGGCGCTGCGGATGACGGTGTCCGTCAGCGACACCCCGGCGACGTCCATCGAGGCCGAATCCCCCGAAAGCGCCGCGATGTCGATACCCGCCACCGAGATGTACCCGTGCAGAGCGAGCGCGACCCCCAACCCGATCGCCATCGAGACGAAGGCGAGCAGGGTCGACTCGATCAGGAGCACCTTCGCCGACTGCCACGGCGTGAGCCCCAGCGCCCCCAGAAGCCCGAACTCCCGGACGCGCTCCATCACGACCATCATGAAGGTGTTGACGATGGAAAAGAGGACGACGAAGAAGAGGAGAACCCCCATCATCGCGCCACCCCCTTTCTTCATCTCGATGAAACCGACGAGCTCCGGCATCGCCTGGTCCCACGGTAGGACCTCGACCCGGTCGTCGGCGATCGCCCCGCGGACCCCGTCCGCCAGCGCGAAGCGGTCCCCTCCGACGAGCCCGATCTGCGTGAACCCCTCGTCGATGCCGAGCGCGCGGCGTGCATCTTCGACACGCGCGATCGCGATGCCGTAGTCGGAGGCACGGCTCCCCGTCGAGACGATCCCCGCGAGGTGGAAGAGGTGGCGCCCCATCTCACCGTTGACGTCGTTGGCGGTCAGGATTACCCGGTCACCGATCTCGACGTCGAGCTCGTCGACCAACACTTTGCCCAGAACGAGCGGGGACTCGAGCTCGGCCTCGAACCACGTCCCGTCGCTCAGGTAGGCGCTGATGTCGTGAATCTTCGGTTCGGTGTCGGGATCGACGCCACGGACCGTCACCGGTACCGTCGACGCCGAAGTGCTCAGCATCCCTTCGACGTGCACTCGCGGCGCGACCACTCGCACTCCCGGCGCCATGCCCAGTTCCTCGATCAGCGCGTCGCCCTTCGCGAGCACCAGCCCGTTCCCCGGCTCGTCCGCGAAACCCACCGGCTGCACCAGCACGTCCCCACCGGCCGCCTTCGAAGCTGCCGCGCGCATCTCCTGAAACGACCACTCCTGCACGCCGGTCGAGATCAGGTAGATCGCGTATACGAACCCGATCGCCGTCGCCGTGATCAGCGTGCGAGTTCGGTTTCGCCAGAGGTTCCGCCACGCCATCTTCCACATCGTCAGCTCCTCCCGGCGAGGGCGTTGGTGATGTGAACGCGCGCCGCCGAGACCGCGGGCCAGAGCCCGCAGATCACCGCGAACGGCACGAGCACTACGACCGGCTTGAAGACGGACATCGGCGTGAGGGTGAAGTACAGACGGTTCGAGAAGCTGATCCCCATCACCTCGAAGTTCACGTCGCCGCTGGTGTTGAAAGCGGCGAGGTCGAGCCCCTGCACCGCGAAGAACCAGGTGACCGCGCAGCCTATGATCACACCGGCCATGGCGCCCGCCATCGCGATCAGGACGGTCTCGACGAGGACCGTCCAGAAGAGCCGGGGCGGAGTCACGCCGATCGCCATCATCATCGCAAACTCCCGGCGACGCTCCAGTGCGCTCATCCGCTGTGCATTGAAGAGGCCGAACGCGACCAGGATGTAGACGAAGACGTACAGGACACCATCGGACTGCTCCATCGTCTGAAGAATGCCGCGGATCTCGGGCATGATCTCTTCCCAGCTCCGGGTCGCCAGCTCGTCGCGGTCGATCGATTCCCGTACCCGCGTCGCGACCGCGTCGGCCTGACGAGGGTCGGCGACTTTGACCGCGACATGGTGGAGTCGGCCCTCCATCGCCGCGGCGATCTGCAGGTCGCCGAGGTGCATGTACGCCGTCTGGCGGTCGATCGCCGTGCTCCCGGTATGGACGATCCCCACGACGTCGAGCAGCTCGTTGCCGAGCGAACCGTCGGCAGCTTCGAAGAACGCGACGAGCTCGTCGCCGACCTTCACATCCAGTTGCCCGGCGAACTTGTCGCCGAGGACGACCTCGCGAGGGGCCGGATACGCAGGCGGTACCGCCGAGAGCCACCGGCCCTCGCTCACGCCCTGGGCGGCGACCGTCGTGTTCGCTTCGCGCGCGGGATCGATCCCCACGATCTTCGCGACGACCGAGCGCTCCTCGTCTCCGACGAGCCCGAAAAGCGATACCCGTGGCGATGCCGCTACGACGCCGGGGACCGCCTCGATCGACTCCACGAACGACGCGTCAGCCTCGAACGAGTTCCGTGCTGCGGGCGTCTCGACCCACTCCTTCGACGCGACCTGTACCTGGGCGAGGTCCGCAGCCGTAGCGCCGCGCACCATTTCGTTTTGGAAGCCGCCCAGGTAGCCGCTCAGCCAGATCAGGATCGCCACTCCAGACGCCACGCCCGCGATTGTCAGCACCGAGCGCCAGCGGTTTCGGGTCAGGTTTCGCAGTGCGAGTTTGCCGATCATCGTTTCGCCGCCCGTCGAAGCCCCCGCTTCGAGAAGAGGTCCGCGTCCACGTCGATGTCGAACTCGAGGCTCTCGTATTCCATCACCGTCTTCTCCCCCTTCTTGTTCATCGGGATGAGCTCCATGCGGTGCGGAATCGGCTTACCACCCACCTCTTTGATCGAGGTGAACTCCATCCGACGCATCAGCTTTCCGTCGTCGTAATAGTCGGCCCGCCTCGGCACGAAGTCTCCGGGCCGGACCCAGTAGCGAATCTCCGTGTAGACCACCGGCGCGTTCGGCCGCGGTTTCAGCGTGATCAGTACCATCTTCGCACCGTCCAGCTCGTCCCACGAGACGTTCGACTCGTAGTCGTCGGCGAGGCTCGTCTCGCGAACCAGGTCGTCGTTCGAGAAGTGGCTCCCCATCCACGAGTCCGACAGGAGCCCCGTCGGAACCCGGATCAGGCGGTCGGCGCGGGGGGCGTAGTTCCACAGCCCATCGGCCGTCATCAGAGTCGCGGTCCCCGCCTCGCGCGCCGGCTTGCGAATCACCACGAGCGCGTCGTCCTGCCCCTTGCTCCACTGCTCGAGCGTCAACTTCCGCGTCCCCCGATCGTTGACGATCGTCATCGTCATCGTCGCGTGCGACGACTCCGACCGGTAGAGGTCGTCGAGCGTCTTCGTGATCTGCGCCGGGGTCGGCAGGGAGTCCTTCTCGCTCGCCGCGGCGGGCTTCTCCTGTGCGCCCGCCACGAACGGCGGGGCGATGCCTGCCCCCATTCCGAGAGCGAACACGATCGTCATCCGAGCCGTCGCTCGGCTCCACGTCGTCAGCTTCTTCATCTCTTCTCCTCTCCTCTCGGCTCGCTCACCCGGCGAACCATGTCGATGATCATCGCCACCGCGTCTTCGACTCCTTCTTCGTCGAGCTCGTCGAGATGCTCGAAGAGCCAACGATCGAGCGTCATGCCGACGCCGAACATGATGTCGATGAAGAGCTCCATCGGGATGTCGTCCCGGATGCGCCCGATCTCTTGCCCGTGCTCCAGCCAATCCTGCGTCTGTTTGCGAGCCGACTGCCACATCAACTCGATGGCGGGCGTCGACCGGTGCGTCGCCTCGTAGGCGAAGAAACCCCGGAACAGGCGCACGATCCACGGGCGCTCGTGCATGAACCAGACGCCACGAACGCCCATCTCGTGCATGTCCTCCCAGAACGTCTCCGCCCGAAAGTCGCGCACCGTGAAATCGGGTCCCATCGCGAAGCGCTCGTACGCCTTCATCGCGTACTGCAACGCCGTCGAGTAGAGGTCTCCCTTGTCGTCGAAGTAGTAGTAAGCGGCGCCTTTGCTGATCCCCGCGCGCTTGATGATCCGGTTGATCGAAGCGGCGTCGAACCCGTGCTTGCCGAACTCGTCGGCCGCAGCCTCCAGGATCTTCTCCTTCTTCTCTTCTTCCAGGTTTTCGAACCGCGGTCGTGGGGACATGGACGGCTTCAATCGGGCTGCGCGGGGCCTACCCGCAGGTTCGTTCGCTTTCGACTCGAGAGTCCGACCACCAGGTTGGACCAGATGGTTAGACCAGGTGGTCTAATTTCTGCCAGACGACCGCCGTGCTGTCAAACTCGAACGAAAACAACCTGAATTGGCAAGTGGTTGAGCGCCGAACGCCTCGGCCGCCAGCCCGCGGAGGGGTCAGCCGATGGCGCCGAACGCGACCAGGAGTGCGAAGGGTACGAAGACGACCAGCATAGGCTTCCAGATACCGATCTCGGGGTTGTAGCTCCGCACGGCGTTGAGCTGTACGTGGACGAGCCAGAAGACGGCCATCATGTGGCCCAACGGGAACTCGTACACGGGCGGGACGAGCTGGAAGAGGTACGCCGCCGAAGAGTATCCGACGATGCGGGTCACGACACGGAGCGTCGAGCTCGCCCCGACGACGCGGAGCATGCCGTGCATCAAGCCGATGTGAAACAGCAGGACCATCGGTGCGATGATCGGGATGGTCCCGAGGCGAAGGTAGAAGGCTGTCTCGGGGGAGACGCCTGCTTCTTTCGCCACCTCGGAGATGAACTCGGGGAACGCGTCGACGAAGAGCCACATCCACAGGGTGCTCGCCTCCGATCCAATCGCATACGCGATGCAGCCGAAGACGAAGGCGGGGAGGGCGGGGCCGAACGGCGGCGTGACGCGGAAGAAGTTGCGGGAACCGCTCGCGATGGCGACGAACGTGAACAAGAACGCGTGGATGCGCCGCAGCCCGCGGGACGACTCCCAGCGGGTTCGGAGCGCTTCGACGACCATCTGGGTGCAACGGTCGCAGACTGCGAACCCCGTCAGCGTCGCGTTGTGGCAACGAAAACAGATGTCTTCGTCGCAGCTCGTACAGATCGCGACGGCGGGGTTCTCGTCGTAGGCGCAGCGGCGCTCGCTCACTTCTTGCGAGCCTTACGTGCTGCGGAACGCTTGCGCTTGCGCTTGCTGCGCGACATCGACTTCGACTTGGTCCCCTTGCCGCTGGGGTTCATGTGTCCCCCGGGTGGAGTGTAGCCCGGCGGCAGGTTGACGTTGCCGAACCCGGGGAGACCGCCCATCTGGCCGCCGGCTGCGCCGGGGCCCCCGCCACCCATGAGGTCGCCGAGGAGCGCCGAGAGGTCCATGTCCTTCATCTGGCGCATCTGGTTGAGCTGCTTGAACCCGGGAATCTTGTCGAGGAATCCCCCGCCGAAGTTCGAGAACTGCGACATCATCTGACGCATGAGGTTGAACTGCTGAATCACCTGCTCGACCTTCTCCATCGGCGTACCGGAGCCTCGCGAGATACGGCGCACACGGTTCGGTTGACGGGTCAGAACGTCGGGGTTGGTCCGCTCCTTCTCCGTCATCGAGTCGATGATGGCGCGGATCTTCACGAGCTCGTGGTCGTCGATCTGCACGTTCTCGGGGAGCCCGCCGCCGAAGAACGGCATCATCTCCATCAGCTCGTTCATCGAGCCGAGCTTCGAGATCTGAGCGAGCTGGTTGTAGAAGTCGTTGAAGTCGAATTCGCCGGAGAGCATGCGCATCGCGTCTTTTTCGGCGCGCTGCGCGTCCTCCTCGGAGAGGCTCTTCTCGAACTTCTGCATCAAGCCCATGACGTCACCGAACCCGAGGATCCGGTTCGCGAATCCCTCCGGACGGAACGCTTCGAGGTCGTCGACCTTCTCGCCGACACCGACGAACTTGATCGGCTTGCCGGTGACTTCCTTGATCGACAGGGCGGCACCACCGCGTGCGTCACCGTCGAGCTTCGTCATGATGAAGCCGTCGATCTCGAGCCGCTGGTTGAACTCGGCAGCGGTGTTGACGGCGTCCTGTCCGATCATCGCGTCGACGACCAGGAAGATGTTCTCGGGGCCGGTCGTCTGGACGATCGTCTCGAGCTCGTCCATCAGGACGTCGTCGACGGCGAGGCGTCCCGCGGTGTCGAAGATGATGAGATCGCACTCTTTGTTCTTCGCGATCTTCAGGGCTTCGTTGCACACCTCGACGGGATCGGCACCCTCTTTGGCGTGGACGGGCACGCCGAGCTGTTGGCCGAGCACCCGCAGCTGCTCGATGGCGGCCGGTCGGTAGACGTCGGCACCGACGAGGAGCGGCTTCTTGCCGTATTCGTCCATGCAGAGCTTGGCGAGCTTTGCGGTGGTCGTCGTCTTACCGGAACCCTGCAGGCCGACCATCATGATCTTCGTCGGTCCCAGGCGCTCGTTCGCGAAATGGATGGTCGCGTCGACCGGTCCCATCAGCGCTTCGAGCTCGTCGTGGCAGATGCGGATGAAGTGGTCGCCCGGCGTGACGTCGACGCGTTCGGAGCCGGTGGCCTTGACCTTCACGATCTCACCGATCGCCTTGTCCTTGACGCGCTTCACGAAGTTCTTCGCGATGCGGAAGTGGACGTCCGCCTCGAGCATGCTCATCCGGATGTCTTTGAGCGCATCCTCGATGTTTTCTTCGGTCAATTCGCGCTTCCCTTCGAAGCGCATCCGCACGTTGCGGAATCCTTTGGAGACGACGTCGAACATTGCCATGGGCCAGATCCTCGGCTGAAAAAACTACAAAAACGGGTCGAGCCGGCGCACTTCGCCAGCTGGATGATTTTGGGGTGGGAGGGGCCCCGAAAGGTACGGGTTGTCAGGCCACGCGGAACCTAGACGCCTCGCGGCCCGGTGTCAATCGACGGGCTCGGTGGCGTGACGGCAAGCTCGTCCTTCGTCGCTCTCCTTGCCGTCGCCTTCTCGAGCGACTTCCGCCCATTGAAGCGCGCGCTTCGCTCGGCGCCGTTGAGCGCGCGCGAGAGGCCTGATACAGAGCAGCCCCTCCCCAAAACACTGTCGGGCGCGAGTCACTGATGAAGAACGATTGGATCCTCTGGGTGTCGACGGCGATGGCGTCCGTCGCGCTCGTTTCCTCGGGTTGCGATGGCTGCCGCACTACGCCCGATGACCACGATGCCGATGGAATGGCGTTCGTCGACGCAGGTCGCGACGAGGGCGCCGAGCCGCTCGACACCGGGGCCGAAGATGTCGGTTTCCGGCCGGACGGCGGCGACGACATGGGACGGTCGGGGGTGAGCATCGAGGGCCTGAGCGCGCCGGCGACGGTACGGTTCGACGAGCACGGCGTTCTCCACGTCCGTTGCGCGACCGACGAGGACTGCTTCGCCGTTCAGGGCTACTTCCACGCCCGGCATCGTTTCGGCCAGATGGACCTCAACCGCCGCGTCGCGACGGGGCGCATCTCGACCCTCGTCGGCAACCTCGCGGTCGACTTCGACGAGACGATGCGGCTGCTGCTCTCGACGCGCGACGGGGAACCGCTCGCCGACGCGATGTGGGAGGCGACCTCGCCGGAGGGCAAGGCGCTGATCTCGGCGTACACGCGCGGCGTCAACGCGTGGCTCGAGGACCTCGCGAGCGGACGAAACGGGGCGAAGCTCCCCGACGAATACGACTTCCCCTTGCTGCAGAGCGACACGATCTTCGCGTGGACCGAAACGGATTCGATCGCTGCGGCGCTCCTGATCGTCGACGCGCTCTCCAACCGTTCCGAGAGCGACCTGCTCGAGGGGGAGATTCACGCGCTGCTGACACCCGACCAGGCGTTCGACTTCCTCGCCGGCCCCTCGGTCACGGGGGTGACCACGTTGGGCGTCGCGGGAGAGACCTTCGGCTCGAACGTCGGGTTGCAGCGCCGTCCGTCGACGGAGGGGCTGGCGGTCGCGAGCGCGCGGCTGCGCACCGCCGTTCCGCTGATGCGCCGAGCCGCGGCCCGACTGCGTCACGCCGACGAGATGCGGGGCCTCGACCGCAGTCGGGCCGGCTCGAACGGGTGGTTGCTCTCCGGCGAGCGAACCGCGTCGGGGTTCCCGATCCTCGCGAACGATCCCCACCTCGACGTGTCGAACCCGAACATCTGGTACTTCTCGGAGCTCGACGCGGCGACGGAAGGCGAGGGGAGCCACGTCACGGGCGTCAGCTTGCCAGGCTTCCCCGGCGTCATCCTGGGGCACAACGAGCGTGTCGCGTGGGGCAGTACGACGTCGTACTGGGATCTGAGCGACGTCTACGTCGAGGAGCTCACGGCAGACGGGAAGGGCGTGGTGTTCGACGGCGGCGTCGTCCCGATCGTCGAGCGCGACGTGGAGTTCGAGATTCCCGGCGCCGACCCAGAAATCCGGACTCTTCGCTGGGTGCCGCATCACGGACCGATCCTCGCTTACGACCCCGCCGAGGGGACGGCGATCTCGCTGCGCTGGACCGGCAACGACGCCCGGACCGACGCCGACGCAATCCTGTCGCTACGCAAGGCGGCCAGCGTCGAGGAAGTCCGCGCGAGCCTCGAGGGTGTGACGACGCTGAACCAGAGTTGGATGGCCGCCGACGTCGCCGGCAACATCGCCTGGATGCCGTTCGACGACGTTCCGAGGCGCCCGTGGGCGTCCCTCGAAACGCCGCCGTGGGCGCCGCTGCCGGGCGACGGCACCGCCGAGTGGGAGGCGCCGTACGCGACCGCGGAGTTGCCCCAGACGACCAACCCCGCCACCGGGGTCGTCATCACGGCGAACAACGATCACACCGGCGCAACCCTCGACGGCGATCCGACGAACCAGACGTACGGGTATCTGCAGAAACCGGGGGAGAGCACGGGCTACCGCATCGGCCGCATCGCGGCCCTGCTGGATGCCGCGCCGATGCAGACCCCGTCCGACTCGATGGAGATTCAGTACGACCACTACGTCGCGGCGCGCGACGCCATCGTCCCGCCGGTCCAGACCGTGGTGCAGGCGGCGGCGACGCCCCCGAGCGCCGCGGTCGCCGAGCTGCTCGCCACGCTCGGTGCCTGGGACGGCACGTGCCCCACGGGACTCGCGGGGAACGAACCCGACTCGGCGCCGGCGACCGACGACGCGGAGCTCGACGCTTCCGCGGGGTGCGTCGCGTTCCACACGCTCTTCGTAGAGCTCGGGGCCGGCGTCTTCGCCGACGAGCTGGCCGACGTCGACTTCACGACCCATCACCTGACCCAGCCCGTCGCTCAGACGCTTTCGCTTTTGATGTCGCGGCCCCAGGACCTCCGCTACGGCGAGTCGTGGTTCGACGACGTGGCCACCCCGGAGGTCGAGACGCGCGAGGTCACGGTGCTCGCGGCCCTGGAACGCGCCGCGGGGACTATCGCGGAACTCTACCCGGACGCGAGTTCTCCGCGCGATTGGACGTGGGGCACCCACCACGCGCTTCGGCTGCCAGCGAACTTGCTCGACAGCATCAACGTGATGCGTTTCAACGGCCCCGAAGCCGCGGCCCCCGGAGGGCTGTTGTCGGTGAATGTGGCGACCCCCGATGCGTTCTCGACCGACGATTTTCGGTTCACCCACGCAGCGTCGATGCGCCACGTGGTGGAGCTGCGGCCCGACGGGCTCGTCTCGCACTGGGCGATGCCCGGGGGCCAGCACCATTTCCGCGACTCGCCGCACTACCTCGACCTGCTCCCCGGCTGGCTCGAGGGCGTCTACTTCGAAATGCCGTTCGCGCCGGAAGACGTCGACGCGGCGGCGGTCGAGACGGCGGACGTCACGCCGCGGTGAGGGGGCTAGCGGAGCTCCCAGAAGCTCTGCGAGCGTGCGTTGAACGTCGTGTCCCCCTCCGACATCTCCCAACCCGTCCCGTTGAGCCAAGCGTAGCTCTCGCGGAAAATGCCGGGATCCACCCCGGTCTGAAGGTAGTCGGGCGACCCGGCGATCACGCGCCACGTCGCGTCGGACACTCGCCGGAAATACGCGGCGTCGGGATCGGTCGCGCACGTGCGTCCGCGTCGAACGGTCGTCTCCAGGTCGTTCTCCCACACGCCGACGTGGACCGCGCGGTGATCGGGGTGATCGTAGACGATGCAGTCGGGGTAGTTCGCGTTCCAAAACGATCCCGCCAGCGCCTGGTAGTCGGGAAGATCGGGCAGGACGACCCCCTTCATCGAGCGCACGAGCGCGTTCGCCGCCACCAGGTTCGTCGCCTCGAGACCGCCGTCGGGGAAATCGAACACCACCCGGGCGGAGTTCGGTCCGACCCACGCGTCGAAGCGTCCGGCGGTGGGATCCACGTCGCTGACGTCGGGGGAATCCTCTGCGAGGACGTCGAGGGAGCGATCCGTAGCCGCCGCGCGGTTGAGGAACCGATGGAAACTTCGGATGCGGTTCGCCTTGCAGGCTTCGGAATCGCGAGGGACCGCCGTGTACTGATCGGTGTTCGGGTGAGAGGCCGGGGTCTCGCAGTAGCCGGTGTGGCCGCCCCGGGTCAGCAGGACGAAGACGTGGTAGTTGGCCGACGACCCTTCGATGACGGACCACGATTCGAACTCGTCGTCGGGGTGAGCGACGAAGATGTAGGACATCTGCGACTTGGTCGTCGCGGGCGGCCCCGGAGACGAGGGAGACGACGGTTGCGATCCCGACATCGTGCCGGAGGGCTGAGCCGGGCCGGGCGTCTCGGACGCGGTCTCCGGCTCGACGTTCGATGATGGTTCCTCTGCCCCCTCCGCTAGGGTGCCGTCGTCCGGATCCGCCTCCTCGCCGACTTCGGTCGCCATCGCGGAGCGGTCGGGTGCGTCCAGGATGTCGGGCCCGGTGGCCTCGGAACATCCGAGCGTCAGAGAGAGGAGGACAATCGCTGCTGTGAGTTTCGACATCGAGGCGGCTCCCGTGAGAACTGCCTTCTCCAGTGCAAGAACAACGCCATCCGGAAGGGCGCTGAACCCCGCCAAACGTGGTCCGCCGCGGCTCGACGGCGTGGCCCTCGAGCATCAGATCGTGTCCTCGACGCCCCGCCCGATCAGTATCCGACGTCGTCGGGAAGCTCGATGTCGCGGCTCTGGGGGAACATCGCGTCGAGGATCTGGTTCCGACGGTCTTCGTCGGGCTCGTACAGGAAGATGTACTGCAGCATGTGTTCGGCGACCTTGCGGCAGTAAGCGCGCCCCTCGTTGTACTCGAACTCTTCGATGAGCCACGGGAACGATGCCTCGGGGTTCTTGCGGAACCAGCGCGCGATCGGCCCCGGCCCCGTGTTGTAAGCGGACGCCATCGGTACGTAGAGGCCGTCGAAGACGTCCAGCAACTTCCGCATGTAGTAGCCGCTGAACCTGAAGCCGACCTCGGGCCTGAAGAACGTCCGGATGTCGTAGACGACCCCGAGGTCGGCGGCGACCAGCCGCGCGGTCTTCGGGATCATCTGCAGGGCGCCGACCGCGTCTGTGTAGCTGATGGCACCCGGTTTGTAGCGGCTCTCCTGGCGCATGATCGCCCACACGAGATACGGCGGCAGCTCGAACTCGTCGGTGACCTCCGTCACGATGTCGAGGTAGGCGCGAGGGTACGCCATCGCGCTCTCCAGGTCTCGAGGCGCCGGGTCGCCGGGGGGCGTCGAGATGCTCCCACCCGTGGCCCTGCGCCACATCTTGTTGTAGTCCCCGACGAACCATCCGAGCGCGTGCACCCACTCGTCCTTCTTGTCCGCGTCGATCTCGTCGAGCAGGTCGTCCCGGATCGAGTCGAGCTCCTCGCGGGCGAGGTGCTTCTCGCCGGCCATCGCGAAGATCTGCACGCGCTCCCACGTCTCGCGCTCCTTCGACGAGAGCCCGGTGAACTTCACCTTCTGGACGTCCATCCGCGGCGAATCGTCGAGCGTGCCGCCCCCTTCGGGCCACCAGACGTCCGCTGCCTTCGTGCTCTTCCCCTGGATCTCGTTGCGAAGTTGCTCGCCCAGGTAGCCGTAGTAGGTGATCGGGTATTCGTCGCGGAGGGCGTCGAGCGTCTTCAGCGCGTCGTCCTTCTTCCCGAGCTCCCGCAGCGCGTATGCCTTCCAATACAGCGCCTTACCCTCGACCAGGGTGTTGCCGAACGGCATCATCGAGTCCCACACCTCGATCGCCTCTTCCCAGCGCTTCTCGCGCATGTAAGCCCAGGCGAGGAATCCGTAGATGTAGGAACTCTTGCGTGCCCGACGGCCGTACCGGTCGACGAAAGCCTCGAGACCCTCGATCGCTTTGTCGTTCTCTCTGGCGTCGTAAGGCAGCCAGCCTCGGTAGTACATGATGTCCGAGGCGTACCGCGTGCGCTTGAACTTGCGCTCGATCTCGTCGAACACCTTCATCGCTTCGTCGTAGCGGTTCAGCTTCATGTAGGCGCGGGCGAGGTACCACAGCGCCGCTTCCTCCCGGTATCCCTCGTCGGCGAGCCCTCGGAACAGCTCGATCGCTTCCTCCGGCCGGTCGCGAAGTTTGCGAAGTCCGATGAGCCCGAGGTTCCAACGCGCCGCTTTCCGATACTTCTTGTGGTCGCGCAGCCGCTCGAACTCGACCCGCGCGTCCTCGTAGCCCCAGGAATTCATCAGGTTTCCGGCACGCACGTAACGATCGCCGTCGCTCAGGTCGTCGGGGCTGATGACGAGCCCCGGCCTGCGCGTGGCGTGCTCCGTCGGGTAGTGGATGAGGAGCGCCTTCGCCTCCGCTCGGGCACCGCTTCGATCCTTTTCGGCGACCGCGAGATCGTGCTCCAACCGCGCGATGCGCGAATAGAGGTACCGGCGGTCCGCGCTTCGCCCACGCACCTTCTTCTTCGCCTTCTCGAGCTCGCGGATCGCCGCCCTCGCATCCGCAGCCTCGCCGATGAGCGCCAGGAGCTCCGCGCGTTCGAGCCGCGCTTGAAACGCCTCCGTCGCATCCGGGGTCGCGTCGGCCTGTAAGGCGAGCGCGTCGATAGCCTCGCGGATCCGCTGGGTCCGCATCGCGGCCTCCACCAGCAGGTCGAGCCGAATCTCGTCCGCGGGAGTCAGCCGCGGCATCTTCGATACCAGCGCGTACGACTGCTCGGGATCCTCGTCCAGCAGGTCGCGTGCGCGCTCGTAGTCCGCGAGCGCCTCCTGCGACGGCAGCGCCCACGCGGAGGAGGGGAGGGTCAGAAGCAGCAATACGAGAACGATGCGAGCCGCGTTCATGATCGGGCGTCCGTGTCCGAAGGTCGGTTCCGGCGAAATTCTAGCGCGAACCCCTTCGCTCTGACCAGCGTCGGGCCTCAGGCGAGGCCGGCCTCCCTGGCCACTCGGCCGGGATGCGGCGATCCGCCCCTCGCCCCGCTGCTCGGACGTTTCGTGGTGAAAATGTTGCCGCGAACCCATGCGTCTTAGGTTTGCCTCGGAAACAATGTCCAGAGATGGAGCAGATGATGAAGCTAAAAATGAACAGACTGACGTTTGGAACGGCCGCGCTCGTCGCGGCAGGAGTTTCGCTGATCGGCTGCGATCGCGACCCGGTCGAAAAGGAAGGGATCGAACCGCAGCAGGTCGTCGAAGCCGAGGAACTCGCCGAAGGCGAAGGGATCGCGGACCCCGACGCGGAGCGCGAAGAACCGATGGAGATCGCGCAGAAGCTGCTCCTGACAGGGGACGAAGACCTCTTCGACGGTTTCGACGCCAACCGCGACAACTACATCTCGGTGGAGGAATTCGAGCCTGGCGCCGAACGCGTGAACCTCTTCGGCATGGTCGACGTGAACGAAAACAAGGTCGTCACCGAAGACGAGTTCCACAACGCCCTCTTCTCGCTCTGGGACACGAACGGGGACGGGGCCGTGGGCGAGCGCGAATACGTGCAGGGCGCCCTCCGCTTCTTCACCGAAGACACCGAGGAACTCGAAAACTACGCCGACATCGATGCAAACGACGACGCGTTGCTGCAGCGCGGCGAGTTCGTGGCGAACATGGACGGCATCGCTCTGTTCGACCGATGGGACCTCGACGACGATGCCGAGATGGGGGCTGACGAGATGATGATGGTGATCCAGAACATCTGGGACACCGACCGTGACCTCCGTGTCAGTAAGACCGAGTTCGGCGGTAGCGCGACCAGCAAAGCGCGTAGTATGGCCGTCGCCGCAGACACCGCGGAGCGCGATTCGGCGCAGGGCACGGCCGCGAACGACTCGGCCGACGACTCGGGAGCCGCCGCGAAGACCGGTGCGACCCCGGAAGTCGCAGGAGTGGCTGTCGTCGGCGCGCGGATCATTCCGACCGAAATGCGACCGATCACGAACGAGAAACTGTTCGCAGAACCGGTCCCGGTCGGCCGCATGGTGACCGGCACGTTCCAGGTCGACGAGGTCATCTCCGACCGTGGTTTCTGGATCGGTGAAGGTGAGAATCGTGTCTTCGCGGTCGTCCGAGAAGACGTCCCGAAGCACGAGATGATCGACATCGACAAGGGTCAGAGCCTGAAGCTGACCGGCTATCTCGTCCCCGCCTCCGCAGCGTCCAACCTCACGGGAACGCTCGAGAAAGACACTACGCAGGCGATCGAGAAGGAAGGAGCGTTCCTCGCGATGCACCACAAACAGGTGAAGATCGTCGACGGCAAGTGAGACGCGAGACACACCGTGTTTACCCTCCGGGGGCCGTCGTACGGCCCCCGGTCGCACTCTGGCGGCCGGTCTTTACAAGATCGCGTGAAACCACTAGTAATGCCGGTACTTCGGAGAACTCGAAAGCAGCGTCCAACGACCAAACGGTCGGGGCCGGCGGGGGCCAGCCTGCGGACCGTGCCGACGAGCCCTCCTTCAAATCGGGGTAAACATGAAAGAACGACTCAAAGCGGCCCTGAGGGCCGTCGCCGCGGACGACTTTGCCGAGGGCCGATGGCTCCACACGCTCTCCTACCTGGAGTTCGTCGCCGCGCGAAAGATCGCCAAGACCGTGGGTGCTGCCCATCCGACCGTCGCCGTGCTCCGGCACCTCGCGACCGACATGGGCCACGCCACCACCTTCAAGACGCTCGCCTCGAAGAAGTGCGGCGGAGAGCCGAGTGAGTATGTCGGACTGTCTGCCGCGGGGGTGTACCTGCACAAGCTCGATCGCGAGCTCGACGCGTGGGCCGCCGAGCTCGTCGGGGAGAAGCACCTGATCCTGACCTATCTCCTCGTCTCGACGATGGTGCAGCGACGTGCGATCGAACTTTATTCGACGTACCAGAACGCGACCGGGGACGAGGAAGTCCGCGCAGCCCTTCGCGAAATCATCGAAGAGGAGCGCGACCAGTACGAGCGTACCGAGGAAAATTGTCGCGCACTCCTGTCCGAGTATGGCATCAAGGACCTCGCCACGCCGCAGACGGTCGAATCGATCTACTTCGCGGACTTCTGGTCCGAGGTCGAAGGCGAACTCGGCATGTCCAACAGCACCGCTCCGAACGCATGAACTTTCATCCACCCGAATTGGAAACCGAGCTCCGCGCTTTCGCTCGTGATCCGATGATTCGGGTGGTGATGATGCCCGAGGACACGAACCCGCTCGGGTTCATCTTCGGGGGCGTCATCCTGAGCCATCTCGACATCGCCGCCGGCGAAGAAGCCCTCAAGACAGCCCGTCGACCCGTCGTCACCAAGGTGATGCGCGAGGTCGACTTCGTCGCGCGAGTTCACGTCGGCGACTGGGTCTCGTTCTACACACGCACCACGCGCGTCGGGCGGACGAGCGTCACGGTCGAGGTGTTGGTCGCCGCCCACCGTGGCTACCGGCGCGAAAACGTGTACAAAGTCACCTCGGCGGAGGTCGTCTTCGTCGCTGTGGACGCGGAAGGGAAGCCGGTTCCCATCGAGTCCCCCCTCGAATCGAACGAGTAGTCCATGACGGAATCGACCCCACGGAAGGGGATCGTCGGCGAGATTACGCAGGTCTACCGCGACTCGCGCAAACCCCACGACATCGCCTGGAACGTCTACGTCGCGCGCCCCCTCGCCGCGATCCTCGTCGCCGTGCTGAAGCGCACGCCCCTCACCCCGAACCAGGTCACCATCCTCGGCGCCCTCGTCTTCGTCGGTTGCGTCGCCGCGCTCGTGCTGCTGCCCGGATGGGGCGGTTTCCTCATCGCGGCGGCCATCCTCGAGCTCGCCTACATCTTCGACTGTGCCGACGGACAGCTCGCCCGCATCAAGGGGATGACGTCGGAGATCGGCGCGTACTTCGACTTCCTCATCGACGAGGTGAAAGCGTTGATGTTGGTCGGAGGCTGCGCCGTCCGCATCTGGCTCGAGTCCGGCAACGACGTCTGGCTCATCGTCGGGATCGTCGGCTGCGCGCTCGTCTCGATCGCAACCTCGCTCACCAACTTCGTGCGTCGCCCCGAGTACTCGGGCGTCGAGGTGAAGCCGGGCGCCTCGGCGAAACAGCCCGGGATGCCCGCCGGGTTTCTCCCGAAGATCATGTGGGTCGTGCAGCGCACCGCCTCGTTCCTCGTCCACTACCCGTCGTGGTTCGTCTTCATCGCGCTCGCCGACGGCCTGCCCGGCTTCGACGGCGCGAAGTGGTTCCTCTACCTGTTCCTCGGGGTCTACCTGGTCTACATCGGCCGTACCGGACTCGGTGTCGTGCTGAAGCTCGGCAGTCCCTCCTTCTACAAACGCTGAGAATCGAAATGCGCGCCATCATCATCGCTGCCGGGATGGGCAGCCGCCTCGAACACTACACCGACGAGCGCCCCAAGTGCATGGTCGAGATCGGTGGCCGGTCGATCCTGAGCTATCAGCTCGAAGCCCTGCGCGCCCACGGCGTCGACGACATCCACATCGTCCGCGGCTACCTGTCCGACCGCCTCGTCGTCGACGGAGCGACGTACTGGGAAAACGACGACTACCGGAACAACAACATCCTCTTCTCGCTCTTCAAGGCGGAGCCTGCGATGGAGGGCCCGTTCGTCACGACCTACTCCGACATCGTCTATCGCCCCGAGGTCGTCGAGAAGCTGATGGCAAGTGACGCGGACGTCGCGCTGGTCGTCGACCGCCGCTGGATGGACGCGTACGAGGGTCGCGAAGACCACCCGCCCGAACAGGCCGAGCTGACCGTCGTCGACGGCGACCGCGTCGTCGAAGTCGGCAAGCACGTCTCACCCGACCAGGACCCGTTGGGTGAGTTCATCGGCCTCGCGAAGTTCAGCGCGAAGGGCGGTCGGATGCTGCGGGAGACCTTCGCCGACGTCCGCTCGAAGCTCGGCGACGACGAGCCGTTCCAGGCCGCGAAGCTGTTCCGAAAGTCCTACATGACCGACCTGCTCGAGGAGATGATCCAGCGCGGCATGCACGTCGGTTACGTCGCGATCGACGGAGACTGGCGCGAGATCGACACGGTGCAGGACCTCGAGCGGGTCTCGCAGGACTGGTGACGGACCTCGGGGCTCCGTCCCCGAGTGGAGCGCCGGGCTCCGCCCCGGCGCCCGCCTACATCTGGCGCTGAGCGGCGGCTGGCAACTTCTTCAGGCTCTGCATCATCACCCAGCCCGGGCCGCGCAACTCGGTCATGAAGAGCCCTTCGCCGCCGAAGAACGACTTCAGACATCCGCCGGTTCGGCGCACGTTGTAGGCGACGTCGCCCGAGAAAACGGCGAGGTTTCCCGTCGACACCAGCACCGTCTCGCCGGGGCCGAGCTGTCGCTCGATGAAGTCACCGGCGCCGTGCACGATGGCGATGCCGGACCCCGACAGCCGCTGCATGAAGAGCCCCGTGCCGCCGAAGAGCGCCGCGCCCGCCGACCGCGCGACCGTGACGTCGATGTCGACGTTCCCCAGGGCTGCGACGAACGAGCCGCTGGTGCATACGATCGGACCGTTCGAAAGGTCCCACGTCACCAGCCGCCCCGGTTGGTTCGAGCTCAGAGTCACCTTTGCCCCCTGACGCTGCGCCGTCACGTACGTCAACGACGCGCCTTCGCCCGACAGCATCCGACTCGCCGCCTTGCCCGCGCCGCCCGGGATCTTCAACTGCCAGCCCACCCCGTCGTCGTAGGCGAGCAGCGAACCACGCGAACACCACAAACTCTGGCCCGCCTCGAATTCGATCGTCGCGGTCTGCGCGATCACGCCATCGATCGAAATGTCGCGGCAGTAGGTCGCGAGCTCCGCCCGTTCGAGCGCGACGAGTTGGTCGAGAATCTTCCCCTCACTCATGGTTCCTCCTGATCTGGAAGGTGCAACCTACAATCAAACAAAGCTTTTTCGCGAGCGCGATCAGCGCACGGCGCACAGCCCAGCGCACTGCGCAGAGCCCACCGCGCAGAGCTCACCGCTCAGAGCGCTAATCCCACTCGAAGACGCTGATGACGTTGGTGAAGTCGTCGGTCCAGACGACATCGGCCGCTTCCGTCTCCCGCCACCGGTAGTCGTCCTTGATGGCGTGGAGGTCGTCGACGTGCTCGACGACGACCGCGTATTTCGACGCGTCGATGTGCTTCTCACGCCGCTCGCTCTTCGGCGGGATGTGAAGCTGCGTCCTCGCGACCATCCCCGCGTTCTTCGCGATGCCGCCGACGACCCCCTCGATGTCGAGGTAACGGTTGGAGACGTGGAAGACGATCGCACCACCGGGCCGAACCTTCGAGCGATAGAGCTCGAGCGCCTCCGCGGTCAGGAGGTGAGTCGGCACCGCGTCGGAGTTGTAGGCGTCGAGGAAGATGATGTCCCACGAGTCGTCTTCGGCCGCCGCGATCAGGTTGCGCCCGTCTCCGATCGTGACCCTGCACTTCATCCCGCAGCGCTCCAGGTAGGTGAAGTGCTCGCGCGCGAGGTCCTCGACGAGCGGATCGATCTCGTAGATGTCGAAGAACATGCCCTTTTCGGCATACGCTGCCATCGCGCCGGCGCCGAGCCCCACCACGAGCACGTCGGTGTGGGGAATCCGTTCCAAAATCTGCCCCACGGGACCCTCGGGGTGGTGGTAGGAGACCGGAATGCCCGCCTTTTCGGGGTCCAACGATTGCGCACCGTGCGTGGTGGTCCCGTGGCTGATCTTCCGGAACCGCCCCGCCTCCGTGTACTCGCGTTCGTAAATCTTGTAGGCCGCGAAGAAGCTACGGTCGTAGCTGATGATCCCGTCCGTCTGCAGGAAGAAGTGCGCGCCGGCGAGCACGACGAAACCGAGGCCGACGTTGCCGAGCTTCGGGCGCCACACCGACAGGGCGAATGGGATGGCCAGCAGCGCGAAGAGAAGCGCGAGGGATTCGGGGCGCTTCAGAGTCCACACGTCCATCGCCCAGAGGTAGTAGGCGCTCGGGAAGAGGAGGACGATCGGGATCGCCCATCGGTTGCCGCCGAACTCCGTCCCGACCCGCCATGCCGCCGGCGCGATGAGCGCGATCCCGGCCGCGAGCATCACGTGGTAGTCGAGCGCCCGGTCGAACGCCGTCGGAAAGACCAGCGCGTTGAGCAGGCCGCCGAGCGCCCCGCCGATCGACAGAATCAGGAAGAACTCGGTCAGGTGCGCGGGGTCGGGCCGCTGCCTCGCGAGCTCGCCGTGGAAGAACATCGCGAAGAGGAAGAACGTCCCCAGGTGGGCCACGATCATCCCCCACATCGGGAGCACCTTGAACGACGTCGCGACCAGCACCACCATCGTCAGGATCGGCAACCCCAGCCGAAAGCCGTCGTGCAGCAACACTCGCCGCTTTGCGAAGACCAGGATGAAGGTCAGGAGGTAGAGGGCGAGCGGCAAGACCCACAGAAGTGGGACGGCCGCGATGTCGGTCGTCAGATAACCCGTCACCCCCAACATCAGGCTCGACGGGACGATGGCGTACGCGGTCCAGCGCAGACGCTTGTCCCACGGGAGAGGCGGGACGTCTTCCCGCGGCTTCGCCCGAGTTTCGGTCGCCTCGCGTATCTGCCAGGCGCACGCTGCGGTCATGAAGATGAACGCCCCGTA
>CAYPJU010000056.1:24211-42398 GCA_964411125.1 uncultured Bradymonadales bacterium
TGCGAGCACCCGCTCGTCCTGCAGACGGGCGGCGACGACCCGAAGCTCCTCGCCGAGGCCGCCGAGCTCGCCGAACGTTGGGGCTACGACGAGGTCAATCTGAACGTCGGCTGTCCGAGCCCGCGCGTGCAGAAAGGAAACTTCGGCGCGTGCCTGATGCAGGACCCGCCGCTCGTCGCCGAGGTCGTGCGCGCGATGCAGAGCGCCTGCAGCATCCCCGTGACGGTGAAGCACCGCATCGGGGTCGACGACCAGGAGGATTGGGAGGACCTCGCCCGCTTCGTCCGGACGGTCGCGAAGACGGGGTGCGACCGATTCACGGTGCACGCGCGGAAAGCCTGGCTCGATGGGCTGAGCCCCGCGGAGAACCGCAATATCCCGCCGATCAAATACGACGTGGTGTATCGGCTGAAGCGCGAGTTCCCCGACCTCGTGATCGAGATCAACGGTCACATCAAGACGATCGACGAGATGAAGGACCATCTGCAGCACGTCGACGCCGTCATGATTGGACGCGCGGCCTACGACGACCCGATGCTCTTCGCGCACGTCGACCAGGAGATCTACCACGGGAAGCGCGAGCCGCTCGACCGCGACGCCGTCGTCGAGGGGATGGTCCCGTACGTGATGGAGCAGATGGACGCTGGCACGCGCCTGCCGCACATCACGCGGCACATGCTGAACCTGTACGCGGGCCAGCCCGGAGGGCGGCTGTGGCGCCGCCATCTCTCCGAGAACGCCGTGAAGAAGGGGGCGGACTTCCGCGTGCTCGAGCAGGCGCTCGACATCGTGCGCGAGACGCGTGAATCGGTCCGTCGTTCGGCCTGAGTCTCCTCGCTTGTGCAGCGCTCCCACGCTACATTTCTGCCGTGAGTAGACCATCTGCAAAAGCGCTCGAGATTCATCGTCGCGCCTGCCGAGCGGGCGAAGCGGGCTACATGGATCCCGACAGCGGCTTGTTCGTCATGACGTCGGATTACCTTCGCGAGCAGGGCTCCTGCTGCGGGAGCGGCTGCCGCCATTGCCCGTACGGGGACGCCGAGCGCAAGCGCGCGCGACGCCCCGACGTGCCGGCATGGCCGTACCCCGCCGACGGCGGAAGCGATGGAGAATAGAGACTACGCGAAGGTCTTGAACGAGATCGCGATGCTTCAACGCATCGCGGGCGACAACCATTTCAAAGTCCGCGCGTTCGAACGCGCCGCAAAGCTCGTCGAGGACCTCGCACGGCCGCTCGACGAGCTGCTCGACGAACACAGCGCCGAGGAGTTGCAGGGCATCGGCGAGTCGATCGAGACCGAGCTTCAGGCGCTGCGGACGACCGGTGAGAGCCCGCGGCACCAGGAACTCCTGTCGCGCCTGGGGGCCGGAGTCTTCGACCTGCTCGAGGTGAAGGGCCTCGGGATGCGGCGCCTGCAGGTGCTCTTCCAGGAGCTCGGCATCACGTCGGTGCCGGCGCTCAAGCAGGCGGCCGAAGACGGCAAGCTCCGGGAGCTTCCGTCGTTCGGGAAGGCGATCGAGACGCAACTGCTGAGCGAGATCGAGCACTTCGAGCGGACGCGCGGAAAGCGCTGGCCGTTGCCCGAAGCGAAGGGGCTCGCGGACTCGATCCGGCTGCAGATGCTGGACCTCCCGGAGGTCGACCGGTGCGAAGTCGCCGGCTCCATCCGGCGTGGCCGCGAGACGATCGGCGACGTCGACCTGCTGGTGACGACCCAGAACCCGCACGCCGTGGCGGCCTGGTTCAAGGCGATGCCCGAGGTCACGGAGGTCATCGCCGATGGCGTGGGCCGCGCTTCGGTGCGCGTCACGGGCGGCGTGCAGGTCGACATGCGCGTTCTCGAACCCGAGGTCTTCGGCGCCGGGCTCCACTACTTCACCGGCAGCAAGGAGCATCACATCCAGATGCGCCTGCGCTCCAAGAAGCTCGGGCTCAAGATCAGCGAGCGAGGGGTCTACCGCTCCGACGACCCCGATGAGGTTCCCGTGGGGCCGATGGAGACCGAGGAGCAGGTCTTCGCCGCGGTGGGGCTTCCCTACATCCCCCCCGAGATTCGGATGGGGACCGACGAGATCGAGCTCGCCGAGCTCGATTCGCTGCCGCGCCTCGTCGACCTGAACGACCTGCGGGGGGACGTGCACGTGCGCTCCGACCTCTCCGGTGGCAGCGACACTCTCGAGTCCCTGGCGGCCGCGGCGGCAGCGCGCGGGTACGAGTGGCTGGTCGTCGCGCAGCGGTCGGCCGGCGCCGACCCGGCGCGTGGGCTCGATGACGCAGGCTTGCGCGAGTGGCTCGAAGAAGCCCCGGAAGAGGTTGGTGGGGTGCGGCTCCTTCGCGGCGTCGAGACCACCGTCCTCCCCGACGGACTCCTCGACGTCGACCATCGAATCCTCGCCCGCGCCGACTGGGTCGTCGCGGTCTACGACCATGACCTGGGCGGGGACGCCGACTCGATTACCCAGGCGATCGTCTGGGCGATCGAGACCGGGGTCGTCTCGTGTCTCGGCACCCCGACAGGGCGCCATCTCGGGGTGCACGAGGGGATCCCTCTCTACTTCGACGAGGTCGTCGAGGCGTGCCTCGATTTCGGGGTGGCGCTCGAGATCAACGGACATCCTTCCCGACTCGACCTCAACGGGCAGCTCGCCGCCCGCGTCCGAGAGCGTGGAGCGATGCTCGCGCTCGGCTCGGCCGCGGGGAGTGCGGCGGCCTTCGACAACATCGAGTACGCGGTCCAGCAGGCGAAGCGCGGTTGGCTCGAGCCTCGCGACGTCTTGAATTCGCTGCCCGCCGATGCGCTGCTCGAACGGGTACGGCGCCTGGTCTGAAGGTCAGATCGCGCCGACACGCGCCAACATCGACCGCAGGTCGTGGAGCTCGCCCGGTGCGGCGCCCTCGTCCGACATCTCGACGAAGTCCCACAGATTGCTTCGCTCCGACGGAGCCGGCCAGGGCGGCGGGGGCGCGAGCCACTCCCCGTCCGGGCCGCGCATGTGCGATCGGTCGGTCATGAACGCCGCCAGCATCTCCGCTGCGCTCACGACGCGGAACGTCGGCTCCAGCTCCGGCGGGATCGCCCCGGCGAACGGAAACGACTCGACCAGCCATTCCCGCGCCGGGCACCCGAACGGAAGCGTGGTGTCGAAATCGAAGATGCGTGGGGTCGACCCGAGGTCCGCGGCGACGACGTGGTAGTCCCAGACCAGCGGCGAGCCGAGCTTCTGGTTCCAGAGTGCGACGCGGCGCTCCGGCGAGGAGACGAAGATCGCGTGGGGCGCCGTCAGATTCTCCTCCGAGGCCGAACGGAGGAACTGCCAGACGTTCTCTTCGCAGTAGTACGGCTGGTAGAGGCGCTCGCTCACCGAATCACGACCTCTTCCCACCAGTAGTTGCTGCCGCGTCGCATCGTGACGGCAAAGGCGTGGGGGTCGTCCGTCGGCTGGATGTCGAGCACGTGGCCCTGACCCAGCGGGCTATGGTAATCGATCCGCTCCAGCGGTACGTAAGAGTGCGCCCAGGGCGTGATCGCGGAGACGTTCTCGTAGCGGGAGGGGCGCCTGTCGTCGAGACGCACCGCGCCGATCCCTTTCATGTCGTGAGCGATGAGGAGCAGGTCTTCGACCATCGCCAGACGCACCGGAATCTCCATCTGCTCGGCGTGGCTCGCGTGCTGATAGAAGGTGGCGATCTCGTCCATCGTGTCGAAGTCGAAGATGCCGACCTTCCAGGCGCGGCCCGCTTCGTTGCGCGACTTCGTGAGGATCGCGACGTACGAACGCCCGACCGCCGCATCGACCGGGAGGTCGTCGAGCCCGCTCGGGATGCTGACGTGGTCGACGAACTTCGCCGCGCGAGGTTCCGTGGTGTCGTATATGAGCGCGAGCTTCGGCGTGAACGCGCCATCGAGCGCGATCAGGCGGTCGAAGCTGTGAAGCAGCCCGTAGATCGGCCGCTGCGTGTCACCGACCATCGCAGGCGGCGGGAGGGCGTTCCATCCGAGTCCCGGGCTCTGCACGTCGACCCATCCCAGGCGCGACGAGTCCTGCCAGGAGCTGCTGCCGCCGATGAACAACAGGTTCTGATGGAAGGTGAGGGCGCCGATTCCCGTCACGTCGTCGGGGAGCACGGGCTTTCGCGGCTCCGCCTGTGGATCGGGGGGGAGAAGCACGACTTCGCTACCGACTGCCGCTGCGGTCCAGCCGTCGTCGCTGATCGCCATCGCCATGCGTTTGCTGCGTTCGTCGGGGAGCGACACGGGGATCGGGCGCACGGGGCTCACGCCGACTGCGTCGCGCCGGCAGAGCCACGGTTCGTTCCGAATTGGGAGAGAGGTCCACTTCGCCATTGGACGCATGATTACACGAGGTCGCTCGGAGCGGTAGATCCCCGGCCGAACGGTGCCCGAAATTCAGTGTCCGACGCAGCGGCAAAAGTTGTTACGGTGGCGCGTCCGCACACGGGAGTCCCATGAACCGCCTCGCTACGCTCATCGTCTGCACCACGCTCCTCGCCGCCTGCGGTGGGAAGAAGCCGGCGCCCGAATCGACGGGTCCGCCCGCCGAGACGCAGACCGCCGACCCGCTCGAGACGGCGTGCCGCGCCGGCACCGTCAAGAGTTGCCTCGCCGCCGCGGCGACCGCGGAGAGCAGGGGGGATGTGCAGAATGCCGCAGAACTCTACGGCACCGCGTGCGACCTCGAGGACCCCAACGGCTGTGTCCTCGCAGCGCAGGTGATCATCGACGAAGACCTCGCCCTCGCGAGGGAGTACTTCGAGCGCGGGTGTGCGCTCGGCGATGCTACGGCGTGCTACGGTGTCGGGATGTCCTGGAGCTCCCTGTTTCCGGAAGCCGATGTCGATCGAGCGCGCGGGGGGCTCGAGAAGTCTTGCGGGATGGGTTTCATGGCCGCCTGCAACGAGCTCGCCGGCTACTACCAGCGAGGGGAGGGGGTCGAGGTCGATCTGGAGCGGGAGGAGGCGCTTCGGACGCAGGCGTGCGAGGGCGGGGACGGTGAGGCGTGCATCACGCTGTCGGCCCGTGCCCGTGAGACCGACCCGAACCGGGCGAACGAGCTTCTGGAGAGGGCGTGCGAGAGCGACGGGCGGGGCTGTACCCTCCGAGGTCTCGTGGACCTCAAGGTTCAGGATGCCGAGTCCGCCCGCGGCTGGTTCGAGAAGGGGTGCACCGCGGAGTTCGCCGATCCGGACTCGTGCGCCTGGTACGGCTGGCACGTCTGGTCGGGCTTCGGCGGGGAAGCGTCGAAGGAGCGCGGCGTCGCCCTGTTGGACGCGAGCTGCGAGGCGTCTTCCGCCGTGGGCTGCACGTTTCGCGGGGTCGTGGAGGCCCGTGCCGGCGGTGAACCCGGCCCGTGGGTCGACCGTGCTTGCGCCATCGACGAAGTGCGTTGTGATTCGTTGCGGGGCCAGTTCGAGAGCCTCGCGAGCGAGTGAGTCAACCGCGGCGCCACCACGGCTGGAAGCGCTTCATCTCGAGCGGGTCCGGGAAGTGACCCTCGAACCCCATCGCGCGGTCGTCGATGATCAGGAAGACGTCGGGCTTGTCCGTCTCGAACTTCAATCGCTTCAGGTAACGCTCGTCGAGCCCGTGTTCGCGCAGCCACTGGCGCATGGCGTTGATGCCGCCCGTGCGTGGATCACCGCGCCGCGACCAGATGTGCACCACGAAGTGTCCCGATTGCAGCACCGAGGTGAGCCACTGGATCGCGTCGCGCCCGGTGTCTGCATCGACGACCGGAGGATCGGGGATGACCGACGGGCCCTGCCAACCGCTCGAATAGCTGTGGAGCACGCCGTCGAAGTCGACCCAGATGTGCTTCTCTTCGTCGTGACGCTTCTTAGCCATCGGGCTGGCAGCGCACGGGTCGCATGAAGGCTCGGGTTCCCGCGATCTGGTCTTCCGTGGAGATCCCCGCCCACCCCAGGTCGTCGTTGGGCGAGCACGAGTTCCAGAAACAGATGTCGGTACCGATCCGGTCGAGCATCTCGCGGGCGAGCCGGCGGTTCTCGGTGAAGATGATCGAGGCCGAGAGCACGTCGCCGTCGCGCATCGCGAACACGGCTTCTTCGGGGCTGCCGACCCGCATCACGCCAACGATGGGGCCGGGGAGGGGGCGCTGCATCAGGCGCATGTGATGGTCGGCGTTCGCGACCACTGCTGGCTCGAAGAAATACCCGCGCGTACCGCCCCGCTTGCCGCCCGTGTGAAGCTCGCCCCCGCGCTGCACCGCGTCGGCCACCGCGAGCTCGAGCGGGCCGAGCCGCCTCTTCTGAATCACCGGCCCGACGTCGGTGGTCTCTTCGGCAGGGTCGTCCACACGGAACGCTCGGACGCGGTCGCTCAGCGCACGAACGAACGCGTCGCAGACCTCGTCGTGGACGTAGATTCGATCGACCGCGGTCTCGCTCTGGCCGTTGTGCTCGAATGCAGCCCGCGCCAGTCGTTCGGCCGCGGCGTCGATGTCTGCGTCGTCGGAGACGTAGGCGGAGGTGAGCCCGTGCAGGTGGAAATGCGTCCGAGCCGTCTCCGACCAGACCGCCGCCGCCACCTCTCTCGCGCGGTCCGGGGTGCCGAAGAAGACGATCGAGTCGAGCTCACGGGCGACCATCCCCTCGGTCGCGGGCTCGGTACCGATCACCGTGTGCAGCACGTTCGGCGGGACGCCCGCTTCCCACATCAGGTCGGAGATCGCGAGGCCGATCAGGCTCGCGAACGAATGCGGCTTGTAGAGAACGGCGTTGCCTGCGAGCAGCGCCGGGACCAGCGCACCCGCCGCCACCCTGTACGGGTTCGTCCAGGTACTTCCGATCGCGATCGTGCCGATCGGGCGCCATGAGATCTTACCGGCGCGCGGCGTCCGCCCCGAGTCCGACACGAGCGCGTCGATGTCGTCGGCGGCGTCCGAGATCTCCGCCGCCGACTGAGCGATCGGTTTCCCCGTCTCCGCGGTCAGGGCCGACGCCAGGTCACCGCGCTGCTGACGAAGGATCGATGCGAAGCTCTCGATCGCGTCGAGCCGGTCCTGGAGCTTCGTCGATTCCCATTCGGGCTGGGACTCGCGCCCGGCGTCGAGCTTGGCAGCGATCGACTCCACAGTGTCGGATTCGAGGCGATCGATCGTTTCGTCGGTCGCAGGGTTGGTGATCTCGATCATCGATTTGTCTCAGCGTTGGTCTCGGCGCCTTTGCGCCGCGGATAGAAATGCCTGCAGCACGGGGGCCGCGGGGAGCAACTCTTCTTCGTCGGACTGGAATTCCGGGTGCCACTGGATCCCGACGACCCACGGCTCCGCGTCGCTCTCCCAGGGCCGCGCGATCGCTTCGATCACGTCGTCTTCGCTCGAGCGCGCCCACACCTCGAAGCCCTCCGCGACGTCGCGGACCGCCTGGTGATGAACGCTGTTGATCATGCCGCGGGTCACGCCGAACCACCGGGCCAACGGCGACGCTGGCGCAAAATCTACCGTGTGGTGATTTCGCTCATACAGGTCGGCATTGCGGTGAGCAACGGCGCCGGCGACCTCGGTCGGTATGTCCTGGTGAAGGGTGCCGCCGAACGCCACGTTGAGCAGTTGGCAGCCACGGCAGACCCCCAGCACGGGACGGTTCGAATCGATCGCCGCGGTGATCAGGTCGAGCTCGTACCGATCGCGGATCCGGTCGCCCGACCACTCGGGCCGCCGCGCCGTCTCACCGTACGACGATGGCGAGACGTCGACGCCGCCCTGCAGCACCAACCCGTCCAGCTCTCCCATCACCTCTTCGGAAGTGATCCGATCGGTCCCCTCCGCGAGGCGAGGTGGAATCAGGAATGGAATCGCACCGTTTCGACTCACCCAGTCGCACAGCGACTGCTCTGCGTAAGAGAGCATTCGACCGTTGTAGACCGACCGCTGCGGGTCGGGGTGCATGAGGCTCATACTCACGCCAATTCTAAGCGGTTTGCCCATCTCTCGACCGTGTGAGGGATCGCAGCTCGAAGTGTGTGGCAATTCCTACCGTCGCCGACCGTCCACACGCAACACCCGCAAACGACGAATTCCCAGAAGTCCGCAACCTGTCGCGGGATGCCCGCATCGTTGGAAGGTGGTGCTCAAATGTGGTACAAGCTCGCACCAGCGGAAATTGAGGTAGAAGGAGGTCTTCGTGGTACATCGTCCGGTAGTTGGAGTTCTCGCCCTGGCACTCGGTTCGACGCTTTGGGGATGCGCACCAGATAGTGACGATGTAGTCGAAACTTCCTTCCATCAGACCTCCCAGGCCATCCAGGGCGGCGAGATCGACCGGGCGAACCCTTCGGTCGTCGGCATCGTGATGGCGAGTGGACGTAGCTACGGAACGTGCTCCGGAACGCTCATCGCCCCGAACCTCGTCCTCACCGCGCAGCACTGTGTCGCCGGTACCAGCACCGAGTACATCCTCTGCGGTCAGACCTACTTCGGCGACACTCGGCCCGCGCGCGGAGTCTTCGTCACCACGGAAACCTACCTCACCGACGACGCGAGCAATTACCACGCGGTCAGTGAGATCGTGACCGCGGACAAGGACGACGTCTGCGACAACGACATTGCACTCCTGATCCTCCAGGACAACGTCCCCGAGTCCGAGGCGCCGCCGCTCGTCCCGCGCATCGACAGTGCGGTCCAGCGCGGGGAGACTTACACGGCGATCGGCTACGGCCACACCGGCTCCGGCTACGGAAGTGGAGTACGACGAATCCTCGAAGACCGTTTCGTGACGTGCGAGGGCACCCAGTGCCCTCGTTACTATCAGGTACTCGGCAAAGAGTTCCTCGGTTCCTCCGGGACCTGTCAGGGTGACTCCGGTGGTCCGGCCATCGACGACAAGGGGCGTGTCCTCGGCGCCCTGTCGCGAGGAGCCGGTCAGTGCGAATCCTCCACTTACAGCGCCGTCTACGGCTGGGGCGAGTGGATTCGGGAGACCGCGGTCGACGCGGCCGAGAAGGGCGGCTACGAAGCCCCATTCTGGGCCGTACACGGCGTGAGCGAGATCCCCGAGGACGACCTGGACCTCGACGGCGCTCCCCTCGACGTCGACAACTGCCCCGAAGTGTTCAACGCCGACCAACTCGACATCGACGGCGATGGGATTGGCGACGAATGCGACGATCAGGATGACACGAACTCCGATGACGACCCGATCATCGACCTCCAAGACAATTGCCCGTTCGTCGTGAACCCCGATCAGCTCGACTTCGATGGCGATCTCATCGGAGACGCTTGCGACGACGACGACGACGACGACGGAATTCTGGACACCGCGGACTTCTGCCCGCTGGACGCCAACCACAATGCGTACGGCGCCCCGTGCGGAGCCGACCCCGACGACGTGGTCGTCATCGTGAAGGACCAGCCTGACATTCAGTTCCACGACGACAAGCGCGGCTGCCAGAGTTCGACGGCCTCGGGGTCACCGACCTTCCTGGGGGCCCTCTTCGTCGGCTTCGGCATGGTGGTGCGCCGCCGTCGCCGTCGGCACTGATCCCCACCCGCTCGCGACGCACGCTCGATGCTAGACCGCAGGTTCTTGCTGACGTGCTGCGTCGTCGGCGCCCTGTTCATCCTCGGATGGGGCGTCGCGCGAACTCTCCCCGACCCTGACGCCCGCGTCGCAGTCTACCTGTGTGCGGGCCTCTTCTCTCTGGCGATCGTTCGCTCCGTCCTCTGGAGGCCGATCGCTGTCCTTCGGCGATGGTCCGCTTTCGCCGACCACCACGGGTACGAGGCGAAGGCGGGGTTGCAGAACGAGCCGAGGTTGCTCGGCGAACGTCACGGCGTTCGGTTCCTCATGGCTCAGTCCACGCAACTGCTGGGGGGATCTGGCGGCTACTACGCCCGGACGGCGATCACGGCCGCGATCGAAGAAGGAGTGCCCGACGGGCTCCGCCTCTATCGACGGGACTCCCTGGAATGGATGCACCAGCTGAGCGGACTTCGCTCGGTCTGGCTCGACGACTTCGAGCTCGACGACGCGTTCATGATCGAGGGGAGCGACGAACAGGTGACCGCCGACTGGGTTCGGCGACACCGCACGGCCCTCCTCGAGCTCGCCCACAAGTTTCCGGGGTTCATCCTCTACGGGTCGGAGATCGACGGGCTCCCGGTCGCCGCGGGCGGAGCGAGCGGAGCGTTGACCGTCGTCGTCGTCGGCCGAAAGTCGAAGCACGACGAGCTCGAAAACCTCGTCGAAGGGGTGACGTCTCACGCGGCGGCTCTCTCCGCTCAGCCCGCAGGATGAGAGTGCAAGTCAGGAGGGCCTTCGTGTAGCCTGCTGAAAACACTGCAGGAGTTACGATGGCGGAGATCGCAACATCGACCGACGCGACTCGCATCGCGTGCACGAGCCGAATCGTCGGGGTCGTCGTCCACGGCCGAGGTGCCGTCGTCACCCGCGAGGTGGCCGTCCCGGTGGTCGAATCCGACGGACCGCTGCGGCTCGAGGTCGGGCGCATTCCGATGTTGGCCGATCCGGGTAGCGTTCGCGTCAAGCTGCCCGATACAGCGCGACCGGTCGTTGCGGTGGAGTCCCGCGTCGACCTCCCCGACTCCGCGGAGCCTTCCGAAACCGACGGCGGTGAAATTCGAGAGATGGAGCACCGACTGCGGGCCCTGCAGGTTCGGGCGGGAGCGTTGGAGGCGCGCGCCGAGCGACTGCGCGCGTTCGAAGTCGACTCGATCACGCCGGAGCGGCTGGAAGACACGAGCCCGGTCGAGCATCTCGAGCAGGCCGACATGGTCTCCGAAGTAGTCTCCGAAGCGCTGGCTGCCATCGATTCCGAACAGGTCGAGCTCGCCGTCCAGATCGAAGAGGCAGCCGAAGAACTCGAGCGAATGAAGACGAACTCGATCCTGTCACGCGGCGGACAGGCCGACCATCGCCAGAGCTGGCGAGCGCAAGAGATTCTGCTCGGGCCGCAGGGTGAACTGCCGACCAAGTTCGAGATTTCGTACGTCGTTCCGTACGCGGCGAAGTGGTGGCCGCTCTACTCGTTGAGGCTGATGGATGGCGGGACGCGGGCGCGGCTCACGATGGAAGCGGTCGTCGCGCAGCGCACCGGCGAGGAGTGGGACGGGGTGAAGATCGGCTTGTCGACCGCCGAGATCGTCTACGATGCCACCCTGCCGCGGTTGCCGTCGCTGCGGTTGGGCAAGCGAGTTCGGGACCGACGTGACGGGTTCCGAGGACCCCCGGAAGGCACCGAGAAGTTGTTCCAGGCTTACGACGCGTTCTTCGGAAAGCTCGAACCATTGCCCCCCGGGGAGTCGACGCGGGAAATGGCGGTGAGCCGGAAGGCCTCCCTGCCGAGCGCTCGCAACGCGCCCCCCGCTCCACCAGGGCTGGCGCCGCCGGCACCACAGTCGGCGTCGTTCGGGTCGGCCCAGTACTCGGCAGCCGCAGAAGTCGACGACCACCCCTCGTGGGACGACATCGCGGCGATGTCGCTCGAGGAAGACCACGTGCGCGAGCGCGAGGTGACCTACGAGAGGATCGCGGCCGCCCCCTCGATGAGGCAACGATCATCCGCAGCGTGGGGGGCGGGAGGTGCTCCGGCCCAGCCACCTGCACCGCCCCCTCCGCCGGAGCCGAGTTTCGAGCCTGGTGACGAGTGGTTGGCCTTTGATCAGCTCGTCATGTCGGGCCCGAGCGAGCCGCGTCGTGGAAAGCTGCGGCGGGACGACTCGGCCCCCGCGGCCGGATCCGAAATGGTCGACGCAAGGGAGTCGGCGAGGCGGATGGAGCTCGTCGACCCGAGCGTCTCGCGCGGGCTCTTCGATTACCGCTACGACGCGGACGGACTCGCCGCAGTGCCGGCCGATGGGCGCCTGCATCGTTTCGAATTGAAGACGTCCGACGCCGAGTCGAAGTTGCGCTGGCGGACCGTGCCGCTCGCGGACCCGCAGGTGTACAGAGAAGCCGTCTTGCATAATCCCTTCCCTTCACCCCTGTTGGCGGGACCGATCGACGTCTACGTCGAAGGACAGCTCGTCACCACCAGCCAGGTCTCGCGAGTCGATTCCGACGGGAAGATGAGGGTCGGGCTCGGCGTCGACGACCGAATCAAAGTCGCGCGAAACGTTCGGGTCGACGAGGAGTCCGCCGGGCTCCTCGGCGGCAAACGCGAGCTCGATCACTCCGTCGAGATCGAACTGCGCTCGGCACTCGGTTTTCGGGCCGCGGTTCAAGTCATCGACCGGATCCCCGTCGTGGACGACGCCGAGGACGATGTCGTCGTCAAGCTCCTCGAGGCCACCGCGCCGATGAGCGAGTATGACCAGAGAGAATTGGAGCGGCCGGTGGAGGGCGGGAGGCTCTGGACCGTCGAACTGGAACCGGGCGGCCGGGAGGTCGTGAGACTGCGATACCGCATCACGCTGCGCTCCAAAGACGAGCTGGTGGGAGGAGGACGACGTGGTTGAGGTGGAAGGACGTGCGATTGAAGTCGTCTTCTTCGAGGACCGGGCCCAGGTGACCCGACGGGCCGAGGTCGACCTGAACGAAGGAATCACCGAAGTCTCCATAGGGGGCCTCTCGCTCCTCACCGACGACTCTACGGTCGTGGCGCGAGTGATCGACGGTGGCGAGGTCAAGACGCTCACCTCGCGCGTTCGACGCGTGCGAGAAAATGTACGCGAGATGTCCGAAGAGGAGATCGGCCACCTCACCCGCGAGGTTCGGACCTCCTGGGTGGCGCGCGAAGAGTTGCGACGCCAGCTCACCCGGTTCGAGCGGGAGCTTCACCGGACACGCCGGTTGGAAGGGCAGTTCCTCGACGCCATGGGCGACGTCCCCGGCACGGCCGACGCCGAACAATGGCGAGATGGACTCGGCCGGCTCGGGCAGCGGCAGATGGAGCTGGTCGGTGCCATCCACGATGCGAGGGGCCGGGCCGATCGGCTCGAGGAGGCCCTCGATCTGGCGCGAGAACGCCTCGCCAGGGCGCGCGTCTCCCATCCACAGGTGAACGCCCGAGCTGAGATTCAATTCGAGTGTACCAGCGCTCGACGGGCCGAAGTCGAAGTCTCGTACTACGTCCCGTGCGCCCTCTGGCGACCGTCGCACCTCGCCCGCCTGTCGGCCGACCGCGCGACTTTGCGATTCACCATGTCCGGCACCGTCTGGCACGCGACGGGAGAACGCTGGGAGAACGTCCGATGCGTCTTTTCGACCGCACGCCCGACACGCGCATCCGAAGCCCCCACGATCGATGACGATGTACTCCGAGCTCGCCCCAAGACCGAGTACGAGCGACAGGTCGTCGAGGTGCAAGCCCGTGACGTCGACATCTCGTCCACCGGCAGCGAGCGAAGTGGAGCTGTCGAACAGATGCCAGGGGTCGACGATGGCGGCGAGCCGCTGCGTCTGACGTCGCTCGACACGGTGACGATCCCGGGAACCGGAGAGCCGTTTCGTGTCCCGTTCGCGAGCCATGAGGTGCCCTGCGAGGCAGGACTGGTCGCCATTCCGGAGAAGAGTACCGTGCCCTTTCTCAGAGTTCGTGGAACCTGGGACGGGGACCAACCCCTCCTGGCGGGGCCCGTCACTGTCATGCGAGGCAACGAATACGCAGGGCGATCGCGCGTCGATTTCGTCGCCCCCGGCGCGAACTTCGAGGTCGGGCTCGGCTCGGACGGCGCCGTGTCGGTCCATCGCTCTGTCGACGACGAACACAAGACGACTCGCGTGACCGGAAAGAACATCCTGAATCGCGAGGTTCGCGTCGCGCTGAGCAACCTCTCCGGGCAGAAACAGCATCTGGCCGTGTTGGAACGAGTGCCGGTCAGCGAGCTCGAAGAGGTGGACGTTCGCGACCTCGTCACCGCGATGCCGCCCGACGAAGACGGGTTCGTCGAGTTCGGGGTCGAGCTGGCGCCCCACGAAGTGCGAACGCTGACCATTGGGTATCGCGTCGAGTATGGCAGTAGAGTACGTCTGAGCTGGTAGTCGTTGGATCCAATCGCCCACACCTTTTTCGGCGCCACCCTCGCGGAGACCGGCCTGCGGGAGAAGTCCCGTTACGCGACCGGAACCCTGATCGCGGGCGCCAACCTGCCCGACATCGACGCCATCGCAACGTTCGGTGGCGAAGACTTTTCGCTCTGGGCGCGGCGGGGAAACACCCACGGCATCGTGGCGATGGTGATCTTGCCGTTGATCCTCGCCGGGGTCGTGGAAGTGATCGCTCGCAAACGACAGGTCGACATCGATCGCCGCTGGATCATCGGGTTGTCGTACCTGAGCGTCTGGTCGCATCCGACGTTGGACTTCATGAACACCTACGGTGTCCGGTTGCTGATGCCGTTCGACGGTTCGTGGTTCTACGGCGATACCCTCTTCATCATCGATCCATGGTTCTGGCTCCTGAGCGCCGCCGGAGTCGTGCTGGCGAGGTCCGACAGCCGCAAGGCGATCGTGGGCTGGGTGATCCTGGCGACACTCGCCTCGGCGCTCGTGTTCTTGGTGCCGTTCGTCCACGTCGCGGTGAAGATCGCCTGGGCGATCGGCGTGGTCGGTATCGTCCTGCTGCGACAGGTGGGGACCCCTTCGAAGAAGGTCGCGCGCGTCGGTCTCGCGTTGCTCGTCGGCTACATCGGAGCGCTCTTCGCGCACTCCGCATGGAAAGAAGCCCGGTCAGCCGACCTGAAGGGGATCGTCGAGTACCAGACGAACCCGGTACCAGGCCGTCCCTTCCAGAGCGACGACATCGAAGTTTTCGAGGATCGCTATGAGCTGCAGCGGCACGATGGGGAGCGAATCGTCGTTCCCCGCGTCGAACCGGACGAGGTGGTCCGAGCGGCGCTCGACGCGCCGTCGGTGCGTGGATTCGCAAACTGGATGCGCTTTCCCTACTGGGAGGTCGAGGAGGAAGTGGACGGGTGGACCGTCACGTTCCGAGATCTGCGGTATGTCGCACCGGGAGAAGAGCCGCGCGGGATTGGATTTGCTCGTGTGCGGCTGAACGAGGACCTGAAACCGGTCGAATGACCGCGGTCATCGGCGCACCCACCAGGTGTGCCGGGCCTCGAAGCGGGGGTCTTCTCTGCGAACGAAGTCGGTGCTCGCATGGACCCGAGCCGTGAGTTTCGTCCACTCCTGAGGGAGGTCGGATCCGGCGATCTCGAGCGTGGTGCCTTCTCCGATCACCTCGTCCCCGAGTTCCCAGGTGACCGCGGTCACCGTGGCGTCGCGGAGCGATGCGGTGAAGACAACGGCCCCGTCCTCGCCCAGGGATGCGGTGTAGGGTTGGTCCCCTACGGGGTCGACGACCGAGTACATCCGCTTGACGAGCTGTTCGGAGCAGACAGGGCAGAACGTCTCCTGGTCGCTGTCGCGCATCTTGCAGATCAGCTCCGGCCTATACAGGTCGTCGCAGTTGTAGGTGCCCTGGAAAGCGCCCACGACTCCGTCACCGACGTTTCGTGGGGTCGGAAGTTCCGTGCCGTCCTCGATCCAGTAGGACCACTTCAGCAGGTCGAGTTCCGCGGTGTTCGAGATGTTGGGGGGCAGGGGGATTCTCGGCTCGTTGTCGAGGCAGGGATCGCCCTCTACGTCGTATTCGTCGCCGAGGACCCCGAACGAGTGCCCGAGCTCGTGCACCGCGGTGTTGGGAAAACTCGTGCGGGTCGGGTCGTAGGAAGTGAGCACCGAAACGTAGAGGCCCGCGAAACCGCTCGTTCGCCGGGTGTTGGAGATCATCATGATCTCGTCGAACGGCACGGCGGACGCAGCGTCGTAGAGCCTGGCGACTTGAATCGGCATGGCGACGCGGTCGGAAGTATCCTGAAGGTCGAGGCTGAACTTGTCGGCCAGCGCCGAGATGACGAACGCGGTCTCGAACTGCGTGTCCCGCAGGTCGTCTTTGCAGCCCGCGTCGATCGTCGCGATCCCGGTACAGTCGTAGCCCGCGCCGGCCTCGTTCGAGGGCGTCCAGACGCGATGAATGTTGAACAGGCTCTTGTGCGACGCGAACGGCTCCGTCGCCAGAATCCGGTTCATGATCACCTTCGTGTCCCCGATGAACTTCTCCCGCTGATCGGCGGTATATCCGTCGCCCAACAGGACGATGTCGATCGAATCGCGAGGATCTCCCCCTTCGTGAATCAGCTCCGGCTCACCCTCGAGGAGGGAAGGACCGGCGGCAGCCCGAAGTTCGTCGAGCTCGACGCGCAGCACCTCGTAAAGCTCGTCGCTCTCGGGCTTTGGGACTTGAAGCACGTACTCGTGCGCACCCTCGATTCCCAACGGGATCGTGACCCCGAATTCGAGCAACTCGGGGTAGTTCTGCCCCACGAAAGAAAGGAGCTGAGAGACGCTCAGGTTCACTGGAGACGTCTGGTCGAGCACCAGCTCGAGATACTCCAGGAGTTGGTAGAGCGTGTTGACCCGCTCCGACCAGAGAACGTTGCCGTCCGCGTCCTCGAGGTGAGCACGGGTTATCCACTGCTCGGGCCCTGGAGCATCGTCGACGTCCCGATACATCGGACGATCGATGGCGCGTACGACCTCGTAGGTCAGCGGACGGTCGGGGGCCGGGTCGCTCACGCCCTTCAGGATGACGAGCAACGCCTCGCGCGCCTCTTCGGTCGACGCCTCCAGGGTCACCCCGGCTTCGAGCGGGGACTCGTCGTCGCCCCCGGGCTCCGTCTGCGATACGTGAACCGTGATGCTCTCGACCGACTCGTCCGGAGGGGGAGGGCAACCGGTGATGGACATGGCGAGGGAGACGAGGAGTGCGGTGCGCAATCCGTTTTTCATATCAACGACTCGGAGTGCTCGCGGAACCGAAGAAGCGAACGTCGGGGAACGTGTGCAGCAGCGTGCCTGCACCGGTATTCGGGTCGATGTCGATCAGCTCGCCTTTGTCGGTCATGCCGTACAACCGGCCCCACGCCGCCGTCAGTGCGTAGACGTTCTCGAACCCGATAGGTCCGACAGATGTCGCGGAACCGTTCTCACGATTGACCAGCAGCAGATAGTCCTGCTCGGGGTCGTGCTTCGACGTCATGTAGAGCGAGTCGCGCTTGTTCACGACGCAATCCCCGCTCGAGTAGTAATCCTGCCCCAGATTTCCCAGGAGCGTGGCGCCGCCCTCCACGATGTCCACCGTGTAGATTTCGTCCTGCGATGTCACGAAGGCGGTACCGGTCGAATCGATCGCGAAGCCGTTAGGGTCGTCCACGTTGCGTCCGAACTCACCAACCTCCCACCAGTAACCGCGGATTTCGTCGTACTCCCACAGCGAACTGGCCGAGACACCCAGAAGGGCGCCGTTGGGGTGGGTGTCGATGTCTCGAAGCCGAGGAGCGTCCTCGCTGACCGTGGTCAGCGTCATCTCGAACGGGTCGATGATGTACACGGTCTCGGAAGAGTGAGCGTAGAACCAACAGTTCTGTCCCTCGTTGTTGACCCCGTCACAGTCGTTGTCGACCTCGTCGCACAACTCCGGCACGTTCGGAGATCGGAGGATGTCGTTGTCGTCGCAGTCGCGCCCCCCGCACTCGATCGAAGGTTCCCCGTCCCGGTCCTTGTCGCACTCCGGCTCGATGGGATCCCCGGCGTCAGCCTCACCCGCATCGACGGGTTCCGCAGCATCCTCGTCGCCTCCCGCGTCCCCGACGTTGGCGTCCGCGGTCCCGGCGTCCTCCTCCACGAAATCACGATACTTCGCCACGCACTCCTCGGCGACGTGATCCCAGAGTTCCTCGTCCGTGCAAGGAACAGATGGGGTGGTGCTCGACTGGCCGCACGCAGCCACAAGCAGCGAAACAGCGAGGAACGGGAAGACGTGATGGTACGGGGGTTTCATGGCGCCTCTGCAAATTCGCGCGCACCATAGCCGGGCCGTCGCCGCGTTGCAAACCACCGTTCATTCCCCCAACCCCTCACTCGCCCCAGGACCCCCTTCTCCCAAAGCCCAGGGCCCCCTTTCCCGGGCGATCTTGCCCGGGCGTTCGGGGCAATTTTGGGGGTGGGAGGGGTCGAAGTGGGGGCTGGTGGGGTGGTTTCTGTGACCCGTTGGGGTGGTTGGGTGGGGTAGAGGTATGGGGCGGGCAGAGGGGTGCGTCGCGGGGCGCGGGGCGCGCTGAAGCCGCGGCGGGACGGCCTGAGGTCGGGTCAGGCCGCGAGTTTTTCGGCGGGGAGGGGGCCGCT
>CAYPJU010000057.1:0-41655 GCA_964411125.1 uncultured Bradymonadales bacterium
CTCCGGTTCCGAGACCGGCCGAGGCGGTGGACGCCGCGCGAAAGCGACCACCCCCGACGGAACGGACGGAACCACCGACCCTGCCATTCCCGTCCCGGCGGAAATCCCCCGGGCTCGAGAAGCGGTCGGCAAGAGTAGAGCGCGGCGGAAAAATCGTCCCCCCCGCGCAGAGAACCAGCCGCTCGGCCCGGAGGGCCCGGGAGGGGAGTGGACGACTGCGTCCGCCTCAGCCGACGAGGACGGCACCGCTCTGTCGGCCGCAACGCAACAGAACTCGGGCCATAGGGATCGGCTGGCGATCAGCGGGCTCGCAGCGATCCACATCGTCCCGGAGACGGCCCTCGCTTCCTCCCGCCACATCGTCCCGGATTCTGCGCCGCTTCACCCGTTCCTGCGTAGCGGCGTCGACCTCGCGATTGATCACGCCCCCCGCGAGGAAGCAGGACGACCGGCTCGAAACAGGTCACGGCCGTTGCACCGATGCGGATCATTCCCGCGCGGCGATGGCTAGCTGCAGGTACGCGTGGACTTCGGGATCGACCATCCCGCGGCTGGCCTTTCGAGGCCCTTCTTCCTCGTAGACCCGACGATGGCTTCTTGCGATGCCAGCGTCGCCGCCAGTGAAGGCCCGGATGAGTTCGTGGAACTTTACGACCCACCGGTCGAGCGCGGGATCGTCGGGCGGGAGTCCCTGGTCTCGGTGAGTTCCGAGGGCGGCGTAGAGTTCGGCCCACTCTCGCTGCGCTCGCAGCATTCCGTCTTCGCCGAGCGCGTCGCGGCGCTGCCGAAGCTGCTCGAGCTGTTCTTTCGTATAGTACTTTTCCATGTCCACGGTCTCCCTGATCGCCTCCAAGAATGCCCCGGCGTCGTAAGTTTCGTTCTCGATCATCTCGCGAACTCGCAGCAGGCGTTCACGCAGTTTGCGTTGTCGTTCCAACTCGGTCTCGACCTCCCTGATCAGGTTCGACACGGCGCCGTGCAGGTCCTGATCGGGATCGTCGACCAGCGACCGGATGTCTTCGAGTCCAAACCCGAGGGCGCGCAGGGCGACGATGTGCTGCAGTCGCCGAACCTGAGCGGGACCATACAGGCGGTGACCGGAAGACGTCCGTCGCCCGGGGGTCAGGAGCCCGATTTCGTCCCAGTGGTGCAGAGTCCGCACCGTCAGCGAGGTGCGTTTCGCTAGCGCTCCGACTTTCATCCAATCTTCGTTCATCTCGGTCCTCCGAGTGGTCGATTCCGACTCTAAAGCCTCACGTAACGTGAGGTTCAAGAGGTTTTTCGAGGCATTCGGGGCGAAAATACAGTATGAGTCGTAAGTGCCTGAAACGACAGGCGGGAGGCGACCATGAAACGATCGATTCTGTGGATGGCGGTGATGGCGGGGCTGGCGATGCCGGCCTGCGGGGATCCGGACACGGTGGACGGCGAGGACCCGGCCGAGGCGAACAACGGCAAGGCGGACTCGTTCGACGACGACACGATGCTGTGCGCAGCCATTCGGGGGAACGGCGACAAGATTCCTGCTCACTTCGGCGGGCTCGCGCGAATCGTCGAGCACTACGGTCTGATCGAGGGCGCGTCGGGTGGAAGCTCGGGAAGTATCACGACGTTCATGCTGTCGAGCATCCAGGCGAACCCGCAGCTCGCCGAGTGCGGCGGCGCCGCATGCAGCGACGAGCAGACGCGATTGCGTGCTGCGCTGCTGCTGAAGTCGTTCCACGGATACATCGAAGTGTTGGCGACGAGTGACGAAGTCCTCGCCGCGCGCGCGATCGCTCCGCTGGCCCAGAAGATTCAGGAGCAAGGGATCGACGCGCTGCTCGAACAGGACAGCGCTGCCGGGGTGGAGGCGCTGCAGACACTGCTGGAGTCCGACGACGTTCGGGCGCTCATCAACCCGGAGGTGCTGGCGCTCCTGCAGCAGTCGCCCGATCCGACGTTTCACGCTCGGGACATCTCCGCCGCGATCACGGGTTTCGGCTCGTTCTCTGCGGATGATCCAAAGATTCTGGTCCGGCCGGGTGTGTTGAGCTTCCCCGGTTTGGCTGATCGGCTGGGCGTCGCGGCTAGCTTCTACGCGGGGTACAACGAGTTCTACGATGCCGCCGGTATGGAGTCGTTCATGGCGGCCTGCGCGGAGCCGGCGCGCGGCATGACGTGGGCGCAGGCGAAGAATCTTCCCGCGGGGGACTCGACCTGCGGCCAGGCGTTCGGGACGCTCCTGGTGAGCTATCGGGAGGCCTTCGACGCTGCGACCTCGCCGAGTTCGCGTGCAGACGACGCGGTAGGGACGCTGATGCCGGCCCTCGTATCGACGTCGGTCCTGACGGGCGGCGCGGTCGATGCCTGGAACTCTGCACGGACGCAGTATCTGGAGGGGAAAGAGCCGGTGCTGACTTCGAACTTCGCCGACGTTCGGTTCGGCTACTTCGGAGACAGCGATACGCTCGCCGTGACGCAGGCAGCGGTCGCCGAGCGAACGGACGCCAAGTCGCGCAGGTTCGAGTCGCTCGGCCAACGTCCGTGGCGCGAGGTGCTGTCGTACTCCCCTGCCGAGCCGGGCCTCGCGCGGGCGCTGGAGCTCGGCGACGGACGTGTCTCGGCCGGCGGTTGGTCCGACCTGCATCCGACGCTGGTGCTGCGGTCGATGGGGTGCGACGAGATCGTCTACGTCACCCGGGAAGGTGAGGAATCGCGGTTCGCGCAGGGCGTGGCGACGCTCCTCGGGATGACCGAAGCCGACCGCGCGGAACTCTACGATCTCGTCGAGCCGGACAGCGCCTATTCTCAGTCGCTCGCCGAAGCCGACGCGATCCTTTGCACGCAGTGGGACGCGCTCGAGACGTCCGACTTCGTGGGGGTCATCGAGAACGCCTACAATTCTCCGCTCGTGACGACCGACGATTATTTTCTGGAGTCCGACGCCCCGTACTCCAACACCGCTCCAGACAGCGACCGCGCGGGCTGCAGCCCGCCACGCTAGTCCTGCCCGGCGATACCCGTTGTTGGACGTTCGTCTCATCTCCGACTTCGCCGACGTCTCGGTCGAGCGGCTGCTGGAGGCCATCGCCTTCGAACAGCGCTCGGTGACCGTCTTCGGCAAAACCTATCCGCAACCGCGGCTGACGAAGTGGTACGGGTCGGTCGAGTATCGCTACTCGAGCCTGACCTGGGCGCCTGCGCCGATGCCGCCCCTTCTGACGGAGCTCGCCGAGCGCGTCGCGGCGGAGTGCGGGGTCGAGCTCGACTCGGTGCTCGCGAACCTCTACCGGGACGGCGGAGACTCGATGGGCTGGCACGCGGACGACGAGCCACTCTTCGACCCCACCGCGCCGATCGCTTCGCTCTCGTTCGGGGCGACGCGGACGTTCCGCTTCCGCCGGCGCGACGATCACTCGCGTACGGAGTCTTTCGAGTTGCCCCACGGCTCGCTGTTGATCATGGGTGCCGGAGTCCAAGAGCAGTGGCACCACTGCGTCCCGCGGCGAAAGCGTGTGACCCAGCCGCGCGTGAACCTCACGTATCGCAAGATCCGCGACCGGACGGGCGCTTCCCACGCCGATGAGCGGGGCTAGGTCGCGGGGGCGGACTCGGGGACGTCTTCTTCGCCCTCCTCTTCCTTCGGCCCGTCTCGGAAGTCCTTGGAGAAGAAGAGGAGCGCGGCGCCGATGACGATCCAGACGTCGGCGACATTGAAGATACCGGTGCGGACCGGGCCGATCCCCATGTTCATGAAGTCGGTGACGCCCCCGTTCTGAATGAGACGATCGATCACGTTACCGATACCCCCGCCGGCGAGGAGGGAGAGCGAGACGAGGGAGAGCTTCGTCAGGCTCGGGGTGCGGATCACCCAGACGAGCAGCGCGATCAGGAACCCGGTCACGAAGACGGTGAAGATGATCGTGCGCGCGAGCTCGGGCAGTGTCGAGCCGAGCCCGAGGAAAGCGCCGTGGTTTTCCACGTAGGTGAGTCGGAACGTGTCCCCCAGAAAGGACATCGTTTCACGATCCTGCAGGTATTTGCGGGCACCGATCTTGGTGACCTGATCGCACCCGATGCTGAAGAACAACACGAGGCTGATGATTGCGGCACGGCCCATTTTCATTTTCGCTCACCAAATCGCAGCGCTACGAGACGCGGGCACTGTAGCAGATTGGGGATCTCAGGGAAGTTCGCAGCGGATGATTGGAGAGCCTCGTCGGCGACCCCGCGGTTTGTTAGAACGGGCTCTCATGGAAGGACAGTAGTCATGATCGAGATTCGTCGTTACACGGCCGAAGACCGTCGCACCTGCGTCGAGATCTTCACGGACCTGAAGGAGTGGTTCGGACCCGCGGTATCCGCAGAGGGTTACCTGGTCGGGTTGGAAGACTATTCCACGTGGATCGCGCAGGTAGGCGAGTCGATCGTGGGCTTTCTGTCGGTCCGACCGAGCTCGGTGGAGACCGCGGAGATTCGTGTGATGGCGGTCCGCCGCGGGCTTCACCGTCAGGGGGTCGGCGAACTTCTCGTTCGTTCCGCGGAGGACTGGTGCCGGGCCCGCCGCATCCCGTATCTGCAGATCAAGGTCCCCGATCCGGCCGACCACGAATACTTCGCTCGGACCCGCGCCTTCTTCGAGAGCTGCGGCTTCGTGCACCTCGACACGCTGGCGCGGCTGTGGAATCCGACGACGCCAGCAATTCAGCTCGTGAAGCGAGTCCATCCGTGCACCGCCGAAGAGCTGGTGAAACGCCTCGAGCTCGAGCCCCATCCCGAAGGGGGCTACTACCGGGAGACGTGGCGGTCGAGCCGCGAGCTCGATCTGCCCGATTACTCCGGCACGCGGTCCGCGGGCACCTCGATCCTCTTCCTTCTGGCGGCCGGTCAGTCGTCGGCCTGGCATCGCGTCGCCTCGGACGAACTCTGGATGTGGCAGGGGGGCGATCCGCTCCGACTCTCGATCAAGCCCGAGCGCGACGGGGAGGTCCATACGCTGGTCCTCGGTCCTACGAACCCGCAGGGGCTGGTCCCGGCGGGTCAGTGGCAAGCCGCCACCCCGGACGCTGGCCCTCACGGCTATGCCCTTTCGGGCTGCGTGGTCGTGCCCGGCTTCGACTTCGCCGATTTCGAGATGGCGTGAGGGTCAGGTGCCGTCGTTTCGCACGATGGCGTCGGGGCCACCGCTGCCGGACGTCCGCTCGTACTCGCCCTTCCCGGCCCGCGAATACTGTGTGAAGCCGGCTTTCTCCAGATGTTTCTTCGCGAGCGCCTTCGACTTTCCGACACCCACTCCGTTGAGGAGACGCTCGACGGCGGCTCCGCAGTCGGGGCACTCGGTGAGCTTCGGCTCCGAACGTTTCTGCATCCGTTCGAACGGTTCGCGACAGGTCTCGCAAGACTCGTCGGCGTCGATGGCCTGGTAGTCGTAAAACGGCACGGCGTGTTCTCCTGAGCGGCTGATCCGTCGGGGAGGCGGACGTCCGTAGGGTAGCGAAGCCGCCGCCGATGTCGAGTCCACCTCCCCCTCCACATCTTCTCAACAAAACTATCGCGGAAGTCTTCCGACGCTTTCACGTCCGGTTCACACCGGCCTCCTACCTTCATTCGTGCAATCGACGAAAGGAGGCGACATGCAACGTGAAGAACTCATCGAACAGACGAAGACGACGGCGAGAAACGTGACGCGAATGGCGATCGAGACGGGGGTCTTGAGCCTGATCATCGGGACGGTGATGGCGTGGTTCGCGCCGCACGGTTTCTGGCCCGACATCATGTCGAACTTTCGGGCAGTGTACCTGGGCTGCGCGATCTTCGGGGCGGTGTCGCTGGCGATTCTGCGTCGTCCTCGCTGGGCGCTCGTGTCGGCGGTGGTCGCGGCTGCCAACGTAGCGCCGGTGGTCCCGTGGGTAGGCGTTTCGCCCGAGACCCCGCCGGCGTGCGCAACCGAGGACCAGGCGCACATCGTGGTCATCAACGCCTTCATCGGTAACGAGCGGTTCGATCTCATCGTCGACTACGTGCGGGACGAGGACCCCGACATCCTGGTGATCTCGGAGCTCTACCCGGACCTCGGGAAGATGCTGGAGGAAGAGTTTCCGTATGCGAAATGGCGAGAAGCGAACTCGGCGTGGGGTATCGGGATCTTCAGCAAGTACCCGCTCGGGCCGACGGAGGTGGTGCGGACCGAGATCGGGCCGCCGCAGCTCGACGGTTTGGTACACGGCCCGAAGGGGGACTTCCGGCTCCTCGCCGCGCATCCGCCTGCGCCAGGTCATCCCCTCGCCGCGCGCGAACGCAACGAGGCTCTCGAGCTTCTCGCCGAGCGAGCACGAACCTCCGAGATTCCGGTGGTGCTCGCCGGGGACCTCAACGTCACGATGTGGTCGCCTCACTACGAACCGCTGGAGGACGCGGGGCTGCGAAACGCCCGCGAAGGCCGCAGTGTCGCCGGGACGTTCCCGCAGAAACTCCCCCCGTTTCGCGTACCGATCGATCACGTGATGCACACGAGCGACATCGCGGTGTGCGACTTCGGGCTGGGGCGGAACATCAACTCGGACCACCTGCCGATCACTGCCCGGATCGTTCTCCCCGAGTCGGAGCGGACGGGGACGATGGCGCAGATCGTAGAGCCTCGATGAGTGCGAGCGGGAAGGAAATCGACGTCCCTGCTGTTGATTTCGCCGTTTTGCGAAGCGAAGATGCGCGCCGCGCGAAATGGCTCCCCCGCGTTCGAGTGGTCCCACGATGCTCCGTCCTCTCCGCTCTCCCGACGTTCTCAATCTGTTTGCGCGCCAACTCGCCACCGACGGCTGGTGTTCGTCGGACGAGCTGGTCGAGCCCGACCTCCTGGACGCGCTGGGACGCGAGACGCGCTGTCTCTGGGAGCAGGGTGATTTCCGCGCGGCGCGCATCGGGTCGGGGAAGGATCAGCACCTCGCCCCGGAGATTCGGAGCGACCGAATCCTCTGGATCGACGACGAGCCGACCGCTCCCCAGCAAGCGTACATGGCGACGCTCGACGCACTGCGGGTCGAGATCAACCGCGAGACGTTCCTGGGGCTCTTCGAATGGGAAGGGCACCTCGCGTGCTACCCGGAGGGCTCGCACTATCGCCAGCATCTCGACGTGTTCGCACACGCCCGACAGCGCAAGGTGTCGACGGTCCTCTACCTGAACCCCGCGTGGCGCCCCGGTGACGGCGGCGAGCTGAGGATCTGGACGACCCCCGGCTCGCCCGACGGCCCCTACGTGGACGTCGAGCCGCGCTACGGGACGCTCGTGTCGTTTCTGAGCGAGGACTATTTCCACGAGGTGTTGCCGACCCGGGTCCCGCGATTCAGCGTGACGGGGTGGTTCCGGACCCGCTGACGCTCAGCGCGGCTCGAGGATGCGAGGGCGCTGCTCGGTCCGCACCAGGTCTCTGACGGCGTTGGATTTGAGGAATTGGTGGGGGAAGCCGAGGTCCCGGGCACTCACTGCGTCGAGCTTCGCGACTTGCTCCGGCGAGAGGTCGACGTCGGCCGCACCGAGCGTGTCCTCGATCTGGCTGACCTTTCGGGCGCCGACGATGGGGATCATTCCGTAGCCACGCTGCTGCACCCAGGCTGTGGCGACCTGCGCGGAGCTCGCGCCGAGCTCGTCGGCGACTTCGTCGACGGTGCGAGCGATCTCCAGCTTTTTCTCGCTCGTTCGGCCTCGCGATTCGTTGCTCGCGTCGCGCTTGGAGTCGATCTCTCCGTCTCCGCGCGTGTACTTGCCGGTGAGGACACCGCCGCCGAGCGGCGCCCAGCAGAGGACAGAGAGGTCGAAGTGGTCTGCCATCGGCAGGAGGTCGCGCTCGGGGGTCCGCTCGATGAGGCTGTACTCGATCTGTAGCCCCGCATACTGGCTCCAGCCGCGCAGCTCGGCGAAGATGTTCGACGCGCTGACGACCCAGGCGGGGGTGTCGCTGACGCCGACGTAGAGGACTTTTCCCGAGCGGACGACATCGTCCAGAGCGCGCATCGTCTCCTGGAACGGCGTGAGATCGTCGTAGGCGTGCACCCACAGAAGATCGATGTAGTCGGTGCGCAGGCGCTTCAGGCTCTCTTCGACCGATCGGACGAGATTCTTGCGATGGTTGCCGGCGGTGTTGGGGTCGTCGTGGTCCATCGCGAGGGTGTATTTCGTGGCCACGACGTTCTCTTGTCGGCGCGATTCGAGCCACCGGCCGACGATCTCTTCGGTTTCGCCGTTGTGGTATTTGTTGGCGGTGTCGAGGAAGTTTCCGCCGGCCGCGGCGTATGCGTCGAGTACCTGACGGCTGGTCTCTTCGTCGGCGCCGAAGCCCCAGTCTTGTCCGAACGACATCGTGCCGAGACAGATTTCGGAGACTCGAAGGCCGGATCGGCCGAGAATTTTGTAGTTCAGCATGTTCAATCGCTCGATTTCGGGGAGATGATTTGCCCGACGCGAGGCCGGGACGAAAACGCGTAAGTGACGCTTGGATGCGAGGAATCGAGCATGGTTTCGCAGTCGGCGGCGAGCTGGGTCCGGCTTCGCGACGCACCGCCGCGTGTAGTTCCCCCGGCCCTCTGGTACAAACGGATTGACCCGTCCGCCACGGCACATGTTCTCGAAACCCCGACCGCTCCAAACCGTCCGGTTCTTCGCGTTCGCGTTCATCGTGACGCTGATGCCGGCGGCTGCTGCAGCCGAGGAGGAGGACCTCGAGGGGCTCGAGTGGCTCGCCTTCCCGACCTTCAAAGCGAACTCGGATGCGGGGTTCATCGCGGGGGCCCAGCTACAGATGGTCGACTACGACGACGGTGAGCTGGAGCCGTTTCAGTGGGAGATGCGGCTAAAGCTGAATGTCGGGTTCAAGCCGGGGGCGCGGCGCCAGGAGCACTTCTTCGTCTTCGACACGCCGCACCTGTTGCCCGCCGAGCTTCGGTTCTTCCTGCAGGCTGAGTTTCTGCAGATCCCCGATGCTCGCTACTACGGGATCGGCAACGAGACCGTGCCGCTCGATCCTCCGGAACGCAACGAGTTCCATCTGACCGAGCCGCGGGTTCAGTCGCACGTGCGGCGGGCGATCGGACCCGTCGACGCCTTCGGCGGCCTCACGTTCTCGTACGCCTGGATGCGCGCGGAGCCGACCTCGCTGCTCGCGCAGCAGTTTCCGTTGGGGGCCGAAGGGGGCCGCAACTTCTCGGGGCTGATCGGCGTGATGTACGACAGCCGCGACAGCGAGATCGTCCCCCGGGATGGGCTGCACGCGGAGGTGTACAGCCGCTTCGCCCTCACGCCGCTGAGCGAGTACTCCTGGTTCGGCGGAGGGATCTCCGAAGCCTTCTTCTATTCGCCCGCGGAGTGGATCGTCTTCGGCCAGCGGTTGATGTTCGAAGCGCTGGGAGGAACCGTGCCCGTGACCGAGATGTACCGCATCGGAGGGACGCGCAACTTCCGGGGCATCGGCGGTGTCTTCTCACATCGCGGGTTCAAGGAGGGGCGGTTCATCGGCCCGATCAAAGGGCTCACGAACTTCGAGATTCGCGGCTACTTCGACCCCATCTTCGGTCATCTTCGACTGGGTGCTGGCCCGTTCGTCGACGTGTCCCGTGTGTTCGACGGGTCGGGCGATTTCGGCAAGATCTGGCACGTCTCTTCGGGAGGTGAGTTCACGATCAACTGGAAGGAGACCTTCCTCTTTCGGCTCGACTATGCCGTGTCGCCGGAAGGGGGAGAGTTCTACATCGAGGGGCGCCACATGTTCTGAAGGGCAGGAGGCGAGGGAGCGACGCCCACGATCTCGTCAGTTGGAGCGCTCTTCGAGCTCTTCCCATCGCGCGAACGCCGCCTCCAGCTCGGCGTTTCGTGCGTCGAGTTCCTCCATCACCGCCGAGGCAGCCGCGTGATCCCGGTGTAGGGCCGGGTCGGCGAGCTTCTCGTGGAGGGCGGCGACGTCGCTCTCCAGCGCCTCGAGTTTCTCCGGCAACGCTTCGAGCTCCAACCGCTCGCCGTAGGTCAGCTTCTTCGAGGGAGGTCGCTGCGGCTCGGGCTCCACTTTCTGCTGCATTGGCGCGGGTTCGGGCTCGGCCGGCCGTCGAGTGTCACGCACGCGCTCCCATTCGGCGTATCCGCCGACAATCTTGGTGATGACGCCGTCGCCCTCGAAGACGAGGCTCTGGGTGGCGACGTTGTCGAGGAACTCCCGGTCGTGGCTCACGACGAGGACGGTCCCGTCGAACCCGAGGATACGCTCTTCGAGCACCTCGAGCGTCTCGATGTCGAGGTCGTTCGTCGGTTCGTCCAGGACGAGCACGTTCGCGGGTTCCGAGAAGAGCTTCGCCAGCAGCAGGCGATTTCGCTCACCGCCGGAGAGCACCCGGACGGGGGCGCGTGTCTGGTCGGCGTCGAAGAGGAAGTTCTGCAGATAGCGGATGATGTGGATCGGCTGGTCGCCGATGACGACCGTATCGGAGTCGGGGGAGATGGTTTCGGCGACGGTTCGCGACTCGTCGAGGTTGGCGCGCAGCTGGTCGTAGTAGCGAACCTGCAGGCGGGTGCCGTGACGCACGGTCCCTGCGGTCGGCTCCAACTGCTCGAGCAGCACCTTGAGCAGCGTGGTCTTTCCGACGCCGTTCGGCCCGATGAGGCCGAGCCGGTCACCCCTCGTCAGCCGCAAGTCGAGGTTTCGAACGAGAGGATCGCCGCCGGGGTAGGCGAACGAGAGCCCCTCTGCCTCGACGACCATCTCCCCGCTCCGCTCGGCGGTCTGGATCGCGATCGACGCGGCGCCTTTTCGCTTTCTACGAGCCCGGTGTTTCTCGCGCATCGCCTTCAGGGCGCGTACGCGACCTTCGTTCCGAGTGCGGCGGGCTTTGATGCCGGTTCGGATCCAGACCTCTTCTTCCGCGAGCCGCTTGTCGAACTGGGCGTCGTGGCGCTCCTCGATTTCCAGGGCGTGCTCCTTCTCCTCGAGGTACCGGTCGAAGTCGGCCGAGAACTCGGTGAGCGTCCCGCGGTCGAGATCGACGATGCGGGTGGCGAGCCGCCGTAAGAAGGCGCGGTCGTGGGTGACGAAGACGATCGCGCCGTCGAATCCGACCAGGAACGACTCGAGCCACTGGATGGCGGCGATGTCGAGGTGGTTCGTCGGCTCGTCGAGGAGCAGGACGTCGGGGTTCTCTGCGAGGGCGCGAGCGAGGAAAGCGCGGCGGCGCCACCCCCCCGACAGGGTCGCGAAGGGGGTCGAGCCGTCGAGCCCGAGACGGGAGAGCACGGTTTCGATGCGGTGCTGGGCTTCCCAGCCTCCGACCGCGTCGAGCTCGGCCTGGGCTCGTTCCAGGCGGGCGAGGTTCGCTTCGCCGGGGTCTTCGGAGACTGCGTCGACGGCGAGTTGGTATCGGTCGAGGCTTTCCTGGATGCCGTCGAGCCCGGCTCGGACGACCTCGAGGACGGTGCCGTCGAAAGCTTCGGGGACGTCCTGCGGCAAGGTTCCGATTCGCGCGCCGCGCTCGATGTCGACACTACCGGAGTCGGGTTTCTGCTCGCCGGCGACGATGCGCAGCAAGGTGGACTTGCCCTCGCCGTTGCGCCCGAAAAGGCAGAGGCGGTCGCCCCGCTCGACGCGCAAGCTCGCGCCTTCGAGGACGGGAGGACCGCCGAAAGAATGAACGAGGTCGCGAAGAACGAGGACAGCCAAGGGGGCGCTCCGTGAGAGGCGCGCCCATCTTCCATGTTGAGGGCCCGCTTCGCGAGCGGAAGTTGCGCTACTCGCCGTCGCAGATCGTGACTTCGAACTGTCCGTCGGCCTCGTGGTCCTCGGTGGAGGCGATGAGCCCACCGCGGACGACGCCGTCGGCGATCTCTTCGATGATGAGCCGCCCGGAGGTGGCGACGTAGTTCTCGGATTCGCCGTCGTCGCTCTGGAAGGCGAACGTGACGCCGACGGAATCGCCGAGGAATCCGACCTCGTAGTCTCCCGCTTCGGCGGGGACGGTCGCGATGATCTCGGGGGCGCCGATCTCGTACGCCTGGAATCCGCAGGGGTCGCCGTCTTTCGGTTCCGCGCCATGGATCGAGATCCAGTACTCGCCGTCGTCGAAGACGTCTTCAGCGGTACCGCTCACGGCGGTGAAGCTCTCACCGTTGACGGTTCCGGTGAGGGTCTGGCTCGAGATCTCCGGGAGCTCGTCCTCTTCCTCTCCACCGCATGCCGCGCCGAACATCACCAGGCCGACGGCCAACCATTTGGTCCATTGATTCATGATCTTCCTCTCTCGTTGTGTGTGGGCATGTAGGTACGCCCGAATGTCTAGAGCGGCCCATAGACGGGGCGGGTCCGCGTCCATTCAAACAATCTCGATCGAGGAACACCATCGGCGGAAATCGGCCCGCGGGCCAGTTTTGACTTTCTTGCGTCCATGGTCGGCTTTTCTCGTCTTCGGAGTGCAACTCACACGGAGAAAGAGATGGATACTCGACAGAAAGTGCGCGAATTCTACGCTGACGTGGCGAACGGACCGACGTCGGCATGCTGCGCGCCGGGGTGCTGCGGGGGCGAAAAGGCGCCGGCAGACGTGGCCGCGAGCCTGGGCTACACCCCCGAACAGTTGGCTGAGCTGCCCGAATCGGCCAACCTCGGGCTGGGGTGTGGCAACCCGACGGCAGCGGCAGGTCTGCAGCCGGACCAAACGGTGCTCGACCTCGGCTCGGGAGCGGGGATCGACGCGTTCCTGGCCGCCCGGGCGGTCGGTCCCGGCGGGCGGGTCATCGGGGTCGACATGACGTCGGAGATGGTCGCACGCGCACGAGCAGCGCAACGGGCGGAGGGGCTCGACAACGTCGAGTTTCGGTTGGGCGAGATCGAACATCTGCCGGTCGGGGATTCGACGGTGGACGTGGTGATCTCGAACTGCGTCGTCAACCTGTCGCCGGACAAGCCGGCGGTGTTTCGGGAGGTCCACCGTGTGCTGAAGCCGGGCGGTCGGATGACGATCTCCGACGTGGTGGCGATCGCGGAGATCCCCGACGTCGTTCGGAACGAGGCCGAAGCCATCGCCGGGTGTGTCGGTGGCGCGGCGCACCACGAGGAGGTGCGCCAGATGTTGCTCGACGCGGGGTTCGACGAGGTCGACGTGACGCTCGACGAAGGGAGTGACAAAGTGGTGGATGGTTGGGTCAGCGGAGCGAGCCGCTGGGTCTCGAGCGCGACCATCGTAGCGAGGAAAACGGCATGAACACGGAACGAACCCGTCGAATGTGGGACGACTTCAACCGCCCGATCTGGCGGTTCGTTCGTGCGCGTGTCGACTCGGACGCGGACGCGGACGACGTCGTCCAGGACGTCTTCGAGCGCGTCCACACGCGTCAGACCCAGTTGCGCGAAGACGAGCGCGTAGCGGGTTGGATCTTCCGCATTGCCTCGAACGCGGTCTACGACCATCACCGCGGAGTGAGCGCAGCGGAGGTACCGGCTGAGAACCTCAGGCTGGTGGCGCCCGCGCCCGTCACGGAAGATGCGAGCGCGGAGGAGCTTCTCGCGCAGTGCGTGCGTCCGTTTCTCGATCGGCTCGAGGAGCCGTATCGGTCGGCGCTCCGAATGACCGAGCTGGAGGGGATGACGCAGGCCGAAGCTGCGGACGCGGAGGGGATCTCGGTGTCGGGGATGAAGTCGCGCGTGCAGCGTGGCCGCGCGTACCTTCGGGGCGAGCTCGAGGCTTGCTGCCACATCGAGCTCGACGCGAGGAATCGCGTGCATGACGCCGAAGCGCGCGCCGGCTGTGGTTGCCGGGTCCCCGACCAGTTCTGAGGCGACCCGCTAGGGAAGGTCGTTGGCGAGCTTCGCGATCCGAGCATAGTACGCCTCGTCCCGTGTTCGCTCAGGGCGCACGTGCATCTCGAAGAAATGCTCGATGGAGGCATCGTCGACGTCGGACACCTCGTACCGGGCAGCCTGCCAGAGGCGGGCGGCGGCCCAGAAGAGGAAGCAGGTGTGGTCGAGATGCTTTCGCATCTCGAGTGGCGCCTGGACGGGATCGAGTCGGAGCGCCCCGTCGATCGCGTCGGCGTTGCGTCGTAGAGCCTCGCGAAGCTCGGGTCCGCGGCGCGGACATACGCCGTCTGCCTGCAACAGCTCGTCCAGGTGGGCGAAGAACGCTTGGTGGACGTGGTACTTCTGCGAATCGCGCAGGATCTGCATGATCAGGGTGTTGTGGGTCCCCTCCCAGTTCTCGCTGACGATCGAATCGCGCAGCAGGCGGGGAAGCACGCTGAACGTCTCGATCGCGCCGTTGCCCCCGAGGATTTCGATCGAGTCGACGACCGCCTCGCGGTTCGTCTTCGCCGTGCGCATCTTGTTGAGGTTGACGGCGAAACGTTGGAAGCCCTTTTCGACGTCCGTCGCTTCGTCGCGGTCGACCTTGTCGGCGAGCCAGACGGTATGGAACGTCCCCGAGACTGCCGCGTCGACGCTCGCGCGCGTGTCGGCGAGCGTCTCCTGCACCAGCGGGTACTCGACGATCGGTTTTCCAAACGCGTGCCTGTGCGCCGCGTAGGTGAGCCCGGTGATGTGCGCTCGGCGGGCACCCGCGACGGTGGAGACTGCGTTGAAGATCCGCGAAGTCGTGATGACGAGCTCCATCATGTGGCGGAAGCCAGTACCGACCTCGCCCATGTGGTAGGCGACGGCGCCGGTGAAGTCGCATTCGCCGGACGCCATCGAGCGCGTCCCGATCTTGTCCTTGAGGCGGCGCACGCGGAACTCGTTGACCGACCCGTCCTCGAGCAACCGCGGAACGAAGAAGAGGCCGAGACCGCGGGTCCCTTCCGGCGCATCCTCGGGCCGGGCGGTCATGAGGAAGACGTCGGCGTCGATGTTCGAGCAGAACCACTTCTCGCCGTGGATGCGCCAGGTTCCGTCCTCGGCCCGAACGGCGCGGGTGGCGTTGGCGCCCACGTCACTCCCTCCCTGCACCTCGGTCAGGAACTGGGCCCCTTCCATGTGGCGGCCGTAGTCGCGGTCGAGGAAATGGGGGAGGTACTTTTCCTTGAGCTCGGGCGTTCCGAGCTCCTGCAGCACCCGAATCACACCGGCGGTGCAGGCGAGCGGACAGTTGTGGCCCGCCTCGCCGAGGTAGCTCGAGACGTAGAAGCGGGAGAGGACGCCCAGGGAGTTGGGGTGGTCGGCGTAGGCTTCCATCACCCCCGACCCGTAGATGTACTCGCCGGCGGCGTGGTAGGTCGGGTGATGCTCGATCTTCTCGATCCGCACGCCGAGCCCGGTGAAGCGCTCGAGACGGGGGTTGTTGGCGTGAACGTTGTTCTCGCGGACGAGCTCGTCGACCGGACCCGCGCACTCCGCGCCGAACCGCATCAGATCTTCTTCGAGTGCTGCCAGACGATCGCCGGCATACACGCCGAGCACGTTTCGGAAGTGCCGGTCGGATTCGTAGAAGTTGTCGGGCTGGGCGTCGTCCCAGGCGAGGAGGTCGTTACGTCCCCTGGCGTTGCCGGGAAACACGCTGTGATTTTCGATTCGTTTCATCGATCTGCCTCGTTCCGATGGGCCTCGTCACTTTAGCACGTCTCGGCTGAGACCCCCAACCAGCGCGGTCGACCGCGCCCAAGGAGCGCCTCCGAGCTCAGCCCGAGCTCGCCCCGCCCGCGAGCGCGACCTTCAGGGGGCAGCCGGGTTCGAGATCTTCGCCTCGACGATAACGTCCCAGCAGTTCCCGCGACCGCGCGGCGAGCTGGCCGCGAACTTTCCGGCGACTACCGCGCTTCCTGGGGATCGTCATGTTGTCGTAGCCGGTGGTCTTGTGCCGCATCCACGCAATGACCGCCTTTTCGGCGCGGTCTTCGACGGGGATACGCGTCGTCCGGGCGACGGTGCCGCTGCCGACGGGTGTGGCGTGGGCAGCGACGGCGTCGGCGAGTCGCTCGGCTTCGTCGGCGTACCGCTCGTGAAAATCGAGGAAGGCGAGGATCGCGTCGCGGAACTCGTCGACGTACTCCTCCTGTTTGCGGGCGGATCGCGCGCGGCTCTGCGCGAGCTGGCGCTTGTATTCGGGCGTTTCTCGTTCGGCTTCGAGCCGACTGCGTTCGGCCTCGATCGTCGCTGCGGGTGCCCAGACCCCGTGGGAAAAGGTGCGGCGCCCTTTCTTTTGCTTCACGGTCCAGGACGGACCCGCCGCTTTCACGCGCTTCGTGAGAGTCGCGTCGCCGGGCGGCAGGAGCTCCCAATCGTCGGGTGGTGAAGCGAGCGTGCCGTCTTCGAGCTTCACGGTTCTGGGTTTGTAGTGCGGGCTGACTTCGCGGGTCTGGTCGGGCATCTCGAATCTCGTGGGGGTCCCCTGAAAACGGGGACGAGCGTCGCACCAGCCAGCGACATTCGCAAGGCCGTGGGCGGCCATGACGGCAACTGGGCTGAATGCGGGCCTCCACTCCCCTCGAACGCCCACCCCGAGAATCTGCGTTTACGGGGTACTCCCCGAGCGGGCGGAGTTCCGGCGTTTCGACTCGCTGCGAACGCGCGGCCAGCCCGCGGGCGATCCGCGAAACCGTCCTGTAGCGGCCAACCAGATCGACCCAACGGGGTATGTCTTTCCCGACTCGGTCCCAAGAAGGCGCAACCGTGCATTTTGGGGCGGAGGCTGAACCACAGAGAGCGTCGAGATGTCGGACGATCAAGGCCCGCCGCGGATTTGCACGTTGGCGTGGAGCCGCGCACGGATCGTGCCGTATGGAAACTCGACCGCAAAATCGCGACCGTTTCGCCAACGATTCAAGTCACGACGGTGTCGCTCCTCGAAACGTTCGGCATCCCAGACCATGAACGCCACCCACTCCGGCGGACCCAAGACCTGGCCCCGCCAGAACCGCCGTTCTTCACACGGATCCGGAAGCGGGGGACGTCGTCGGCTGGCGGTGTTTTCGGGGGGTACCCCGTTCGTCATTTGGGCGCGGTGCTCGTCGCCGGGGAAGGACCAGGGGTCGAGGTTCTGGAGGAGGTCCTTTCCGAGGACGCGGCGACCGGCCTTGCGGCGTTGGTTGCGGAGGAGGCGTTCGGCGTCGCGCAGTCTGGTGCGGTAGTGGGCTCGAGCTTCAGCGAGCTTCCCAGGAGAGATGAAGGGTTCCCAGAACATCGGATGGTCGTCGGGGAGCTCGGGGTGTTGCTTCCGCAGGGTGGTGACGCGGGCGACCTGTCGCTGAAGGTAGTGATACTGGGCGGGGGTGAGGGTCCCGAGGTCACGGCAGTGGGCGACGAGGGGTGCCGGCGAGTCGGTGTCGTCGACGGCGAGGACGCGGTCGAGCCAATCCACGGTGGGGAGGGCGATGTAGACGGCAGAGTCGGGACGGCCGTTCTGTTCGACAGATTCTGGACGTCGGACGAGGACGGCAGAGCCCCAGTGGCGGTGGTCGACGCAGAATCCGGGGTAATGAGCGCGGTTGTCGGCGTACTCCTCGGTGACCGGGAGAAGCATTACGTCGAGGAGGGTCGGCTCGACGTGACCGGAGGGGTCGGCGGAGCCGCGCAGTCGCGGCGGACCATCGCACAGTGGAACGTCGACGACGGCGTCGGGCTTCCACGTGACGTTTCCTACGTTTTCGATACGGGGATTGTTGAGGAACGAGAAGAGTTGATGACACCTCTGATGGAAGTACGACCGATTTCCATCGGGGCACGTCAGCACGCCGGTCCTGCGGGTCGGCAGCCAGGTCTCGGCGTGAACGATCTGGCCGGCAAACTCGCAGGCGCAGGCGAACGAGTATTCGGCGATCTCGACCTGTTCGGGGCTCGGGGCGAGGAAGTTGTAACGATACTGGGTTTCGCGGTCGCTGACATAGGTCTGACCGGGCGGGTGTTTCTTCGGCGACGTGGTGGACGGCATCGAGGGGGTCTGCATGGCGGCTCCGGGCGGGGACGGACCATTCCGTCCTCCCGTTTTCGGCCGCCGCCGCCGCGCGTTGCGAAATTTCCCACCGACCCCGCTCGGGGCCCCGTTTCATGAGATGATGGCGCCACTCCCACCGTTCGGGGATGGATGGGCCGAGCGCAGCTCGTCGAGGACGTAGGGGTCCTCTTCGACGTCCAGCGCGGCCTCGATCGCGGCGAGGGCGGCGGGGGTTCCGATACGACCGAGTGCCCACGCGACATGGCCGCGGACGAGAGGTTCCTCGTTGTCCTGCAGCGCTTCGGCGAGGGCGGGGACATCGCCGGGGTCGGCGCGGTTCCCCATCACGACCGCGGCGTTTCGAAGGAGCCCCCGGTACTTCGCCCGCTTGACCGCGGAGCCACGGAAGACCTCGACGTACCAGGAATGAGGGAACCGGATGAGGTCGCGCAGCTCGAAGAGTTGGTAGCCATCACGCATCTGGAAGGCATCGTCCGTCGACTCGGGGGCGTGGCGGTTCCAGGGGCAGACGTCCTGGCAGATGTCGCAACCGAAGAGGTGGTCCCCGATCAGCGGCCGGAGGGCTCGCGGAATCGGTCCACGCAGCTCGATGGTGAGGTACGAGATGCAGCGGCGGGCGTCGACCACGTGGGGGGCGACGATGGCGCCGGTCGGGCAGGCGTCGATGCAAGCGCTGCAGGTCCCGCAGCGGTCGGGGTGTCGCCGTTCTTCGCCGCCCAGATCGACGTCGACGTAGAGTTCGCTGACGAAGGTGTAGCTGCCGATCTCGGTGTCGATCACCATGGCGTTCTTGCCGACCCACCCCAGTCCTGCTCGCGCGGCGAGGTCGCGTTCGAGAACTGGGGCAGTGTCGACGGCGGCGCGCGTCCCGACCTCGGCGCCCGTCTCGGCGTGTATGAACGCGGCGAGCTGGTCGAGCCGGTCGCGCAACACGGCATGGTAGTCCTCGCCGAGGGCGTACCTCGCGAGCTTCCAGCCGCCGTCGGTGACCTGGATGGGCCGATGGTAGTTGGTGAGGAGCACGACGACGGAGGCGAGCCCGGGCTCGAGTTCGGCTTCGCCGACACGGATCTCGCGCCACTTCTCGAGGTAGTCCATCTCGCCCTGGCGCCCTTCTCGGAGCCACTGTTCGAACTGGGGTGCGGTGGGCGGCCGTCGAACGGGGACGATCGAGGCGCGCGAGAAACCGAGCTCGGCCGCGCGGCGTTCGATTGCGGATCGGATGTCGTCCAACGGTGCCTCGACGTCGAAGGGCGGCGCGCACATTAGCACAGGTCGCGCCAGGAAGGTGGATCGAGGCGGGCGACGTTGCTACAACGAGCGGGATCACGAATGAGAGATGGATGATGAAGCCTTGGCCGTACCTGATCGCGTTTGCGCTGCTCGCCGCTTCCTGCGGCGACGGCACCGAGCCCCCCGCCGAAGAAGAGCCGGACTGCCCCGGTGCGACGTGGGATCCGATCGCGGGCGAGTGCGTGCGGCTCGACGATCGCACGCCGCCGTTGGAAGACATGGGTTCGGGCCTCGAAGATCTCGGGGGCGACGCTCCCGACATGGGGGGCACCGAGGACCTCGGTCCCGACGAGATGGGAGCAGGGGACGAAGAGATGTCGGTCGAGTGCATCGACGGTGACGCGGATGGCGCGTGTGCGGACGTGGACTGTGACGATGCGGACGACCGGCGCGCGCCGGGGCTCGCCGAGCTGTGCGACGAGGTCGACAACGACTGCGACGAGGAGATCAACGAGGGGCAGGACTGCTCGATCTACGCCCACTCCGCCACCCGCCTGTACCGGATCGACTTCTTCCTGAAGACGTTCGACGACCTCGGCCCGGGTCCGGACGGGCAGTCGTTGTTCGACATCGACACGGCGCCCGACGGCACGCTCTACGGGATCGCGGGGAACTACCTCTGGAGCTTCGATCCGACCTCACGCACGTGGACGGCGGCGGCACAGCCGCTCGACTTCACGGGTCAGGAGGGGGTGAACGGGTTCTGCATCGACAACGACGGTCTGGCGTACGCGACGGGGACAAACACGCTTCGTTCGGTCAACCTAACGACTGGGGCGTCGAGTTCGATCGGTTCGATGGGAGTGGCGCGCTCGAGCGGGGACTGCGTGGTGAACAAGGGGAACGCGCTCTTCATGACCTCGAGCCACACGACGCCCGACACTTTCGTTCGTCTGGACGGTACGACGGGAGGTGCGACGGTCGTGAACCAGACGAACTACGACGGAATCTGGGGTCTGACGGCAGCGTGGAACCGCGTGTTCGGCCTGACGGACCTCGGTCAGGTGATCGAGATCGATCCGTTCACGGCGGAAACGACGTTGATCCACCAGTACCAGGGTTTATCGTTCTACGGCGCCGCCTCCACTCCAGCCCGGTAATCGATGCACTATCGTCTCGTCTTGTTGTCGTTCGTGATCTTCTTCGCGAGCGCTTGCCCCAAGAACATTCCTCCGCCCGACAACGCGCTCCAGACTGTGGACGAGCTGCGCGCGGCGATCGACACACGCGCCACCCAGGTGAAGTCCGCGCGGTTCAAGGAGGTGGTGGTCGACTACTTCGGCGAAGAGGGTCGGGTGAAGGTTCGCCAGCTGATCCTGGTGAAAGACCCGGCGTACCTGCGTGTGCAGACGCGGGTTCCGGGGACGGACGAGATCCTGTCGCTGTTGGTCTCGGACGGAGAGACGTTCGCGATGCACCGTCGCGACACGAACGACTACTACAAGGGGACGGCGACCCCGGAGAACATCGCGAGGTTGTTGCCGGTGAACCTCTCGGCGCGTGACGTGGGCCGCATCATGTTGGGCTCGGCGCCGTGGGATCGGTTCGACGTGGACGGCGGGAAACCGCAGATGGAGTGGGACCGAAAGGTGGGTACGTATCGCTACTGGGTGACGCTTCAGGACGGTGGAACGTTGGAGATGTGGGTGCGTCCGACGGACTACGCGGTGGAGGAGGTTCGGGAGACGGGATCGGACGACAAGGTGGTGTATCGATACGAGACGAACGACTGGAAAACGACGCAGGGCGTGGCTTTGCCGGACTATCGGCGCTTCGTCTGGCCCCGGCGGAACCTTGACTTCTCGATGGACGTCGGTGAGACTGAGCTCAACGTAGAACTCCCGGAAATGCTGTTCGAACTGGCACCACCACCAGGTTCCCAAGTCCATGACGTAGACCGTCTCGATGGTTGACGACACGCAACTGGTCGAATCCCTGCTTCAGCGCGGGATGATCGATCAGGAGACGTTGAGGGAGGGAATGGATCGTACGAAGAGCTCGGGGAGCACTCTGTACGAGACGTTGATCTACGGCCGCCTGATGGAAGAGGAGTCGCTGGTGGGGTTGGTGTCGGAGATGATCGACATCCCTCACGCCGACGTGGACACGGCGAAGATCTCGTCCGACGTCCGGGATCTGGTGCCGGGCTCGATGGCGCGGCGCAACCGCGCGATCCCCCTCTCGGTTTCGGACGACATTCTGGAGCTCGGGATGGTCGACCCCGTCGATCTGCTGGCGACCGAAGAGATCTCGACGCACACGGGGAAGCGGGTCCGTCCGGTCCTCGTAGGTCCCTCGTCCATCGAAGACGCGCTCGACAGCCTCTACGGCCCTGGGCTTGGTTCGGCCGTCGACGACGTGTTCTCGTCGTTCGACGATCTCGAACTCGGCTCGATGATGGACGAGGTCCTGGCGGGGGACAACTGGAGCGAGATGTTCGAAGACGAGCCGAGCGTGGAGGACAGCGCGGTCTTGTCGCGCGAGCTTCGGGACCGGCCGTCGACCGACGTGCTCAACGACGAAGACCTGGGGGATCCGAACGACCTCGACGACGAGTCCGACCCGGAAGAAGAGGAAGAGGAGCGTGCGGCGGACGGCGATGACTCGCTGTTCGGTGTGCGCCCGCGTCCGATCGCGCCGTACGCGCTCGACAAATGGGACGTGGACGACGCGATCGACTCCGGCGACTCCCAGATTCTGAGCGCCGCTTCTGCGCAACAGCTCTATGGGAACTCGAGCGGCAGCGCGCTGCTTCGTGAGACTGTGGAGGCAAAGAGCATCGTGAAGCAGACGCTCCGTGCCGCCGAGGAACACGACGACGATGATGACGATGACGACGAAGGGAGCAGCAAGACCTCGGTCGGTTTCGGGCTCGGCGGCTTTCCGGCAGACGAATCGTCAGCAGCCGAAACCGAAGACGAAGACGAGGACGAGGGGCACACCTCGATGGGGGTAGGCCCGATGGCGCTATCGGCCGGGGCGAAGGCGAAGCGTTCCGCCCACGTCGAACCCGATGACGAACATGACGACGAGGGGACGTCGATAGGCGTCGGGTCTCGGGATCCAGACACCGACTACGGGCGGTTGGGGCTGTCGTTCCTTCAGAGCGAAGCCGAGTCTTCCGCGGCGCCCGCGGACGACTACGACGACGAATCCTCGCCGCAGGACGACGAGCGCCCGGAAAAGACCGAGATCCTCGGCGTCCGCAGCTTCGAGGAGGACCGACGAAAGATGTCGTCGGAGACGACGCGCTCCGCCGGCGCACCGATGCTCACGGAGCTCCCCGACGGAGTGGAGTTGCGAGGGCTGACGCTCGCGATGGCGAACATCATGATTCAGCGCGGCCTCATCTCGAAGGACGAGCTTCTGGAGCTCGCCCAGGCTTTCGCTCGGAAGTGAAATTCCCTCGTTCGAGAGGCGAGGAGTCTCAGAAATCTGAGACGTAAGAATCCGCACACCTACGCTTCCCTACATTTCGAGCAGAGTTAGCGGGATCGCGCGATCATGGCACATCGGTTGCTCTGGAGAGGGGGTGTAAACGTTCCGCCTCCGAGTCCGCCATGCTTCGCGAGCTGCACCCGCTACGAATCTTCACGACCCTTCGACGCCTCGCTGGACGGGGCGACGGTCCCTCGAACGTCGCCGTGTTCCACGAAGGCCGCCTCCTCTACGCGTCGTTCCACGATGGGCAGGAGCAGATCATCGACACCCGGGTCCACGACCGGCTGACCCTCATCACGTTCTTCCTCGACTGGGTCTATTCGCCTCCCCTTCAATTGCCGCCGCGTCGTCGCACCGGGCCGCCTTCCGCCGCGTCCCAACCGACCGGCACGACGGAACCCGAGCCGTTCCCGCTCGTTCGTCCTCCCGCCGAGATCTGACCGACGCGAACAAATCGATCTTCTCTGCACAAAGTTCGGCTCGCCGCTCGACCTATGTCGTGTGAATCCCGAACGGAGTGAAGAATGAAGACTCGCATTTTGGTTGCAATCTGTATCGCGCTGGCCTCGCAAGCCTGCATCATCGTGACCGACGGCGACGACGAACGGGTGACCCGCAACGTCGAGGTCGAGGCGTTCGACTCCATCGAGATCGAACGAAACGTGGACTACGTCGACATCGAGATCTGCCCCGAGAACTGTCGACCCTCGATCGAGGTGACGGGCGGGGCGTCGTCGGTCGACGAATTACGAATCGACTCGGTGGGGGGGATCCTGGCGATCGACGGTGAACACGACGGCCTGCACCTGCACGGCGGTCCCGACCTCACGGTGAAGATCAAGACGCCGAAGCTCGTGCAGCTCGTCCTCACGGCGAGCGGCAACACCCGCGCGACTGGGTTCGCCGGCGGAGACCTGGAGCTGATCGTGACGGGGAGCGGCGACACGGAGCTCGCCGGGTTCTTGCGACAGCTCGACGCCACCATCACGGGCTCTGGGGACCTCGAGGCGTTCGAGCTGGAGACGCAGGTCGTGGACGCAAACATCTCGGGGTCCGGGGACGCGGAGGTCTGCGCGACGCGTGAGCTTCGTGCCGTGCTGACGGGGTCCGGGGATCTGACCTACGCGTGCAACCCGCAGCAGCGCGACGTGGAGTCGACGGGTTCGGGGGACGTCGGGGCGAGATGACGCCTCGTGGTCGCGACACAGGGGTCGACGCGAGTCGCGAGCCGGCCGTGTGCGTCTGACGGCCGGCGGCCTTGCGCAGTGATCGGCGAGGTGCGAAGTTTCTCCGGTGGCGAAGACGCCGCAGGAGGAAAGATGCTCGGACTCGGTAAGAAAAAGCCCCTCGACGATCAGGAATTTCGGGACTCGATGCGCGCTGTAGAGGACCGAATTCTGCAGGGCGACTACACGGGGGCGACGGGGCTCGCGAGCGCGCTGGCGAAGACGATCGAGGCGAACAACGGATCGGACACGCTGGCGTGGGCGCTGGCGCGGGCCTTACAGGCGCGGGTGGCGCTCGCCCGTGGCGACCACGAGGCCGCGGTGGAACACCTCGTCGCGGCGACCGAGGTGGAAGGCGCCTCGCGCGAAGCGATCGAAGCGCGATTGGAACATCAGATGCGCCTGGGCGACGTGCTGAGCGAGCTGGGGCAGCTCGAAGAAGCAGAGCGGGTCCACCGCGACGCTCTCGCCCAGCGGTCGGAGTTCTACGGGGAGACCCACCCGGGGTACGGGTACGGCGCCGAGAGCCTCGCGATCGTGCTCCTTCGCCAGCGGCAGTACGAGGAAGCCGAGGAGTTGGGACGTGCCGCGCGCCGCGCGTTCAGGGCGGGAGACGAGCGCAAACTCGCCGCCGCGATTCTGCTCGAGACGCTGGCTCGAAAGGCACAGGACCCCGCCCACGAAGCGATCGAACAGCTCGACGACGGGGACCGAGGGCTCCTGTTCAGCGTGATGGACCGCACGCCGGGCTACCTCTTCGTGGACGCGATCGTCGACCTTCGCTGGGAAGCGCTCACCTACATGGAAGATACCGACCGGCGGCGTGCCTGTCTGAAGACGCTGGCGAGCCACGCCGAGGCTCTGGATCGTGAGGCCGACGTTCAGCGCGCCAGGGCGATGTTGGACGAGCTCGACGAAGCCTGAATCTTTCCGGCCCGCAAGAGGTCGTGAGGACCTCGCGAAAACTGACCGTGGTCAGTCGAGCCGAACCTCGGTCCGAATCTCGGGGGGGTGGTGCAGGGTGTTGTGGATCGTGCATTGCTTCGCGGCACGTTTGACAGCTTCGAGCCTGCTCTCGGGCACTTCCGGCCAGACGAGCTCCATGTCGATCTGGGAAACTCGGTAGGGGTCTTCGGCGTAGGTCCAGCGCATGCGGCAGGTCAGGTTCTCGATCCCGACCTCGAGTCTCTCGGCGTATGCAGCCATGACGCTCATCGTGCAGAGTGCGAGCGAACTCGCGAACATCTCCATCGCCGAGAAGTGATGCTCCGACTCGTCGATGTCGAGCTCGGGCTCATGCAGGTTCGAGAGGGTGAGGTCCGACTCTCCGTGGATGGTGATCTTCATGGTTCCTCCGTGTTTCTTCCGAACGTAGAACGCCAGGGACCGGGTTCAAACGAAGGCTTTCAGGCGGGGGCGAAGGTGAGCCGTTCGAGCATGCCGTCCCTCCAGACGACGAGCTCCTTCGTCTTGTGGTTGCTTCCGTTGCTGACGAAGCGGACGCCGCGTCGTTCGACGCTTCGGCCGAGGTGGATGTGACCGCAGAGGGCGAGCTCCACGTCGACGGGGGCGTCGACGATGATGTCCTCGAACATCGAGCTGCCAAGATACGTGTTGAGGATGAGCCACTTTCGGGGAACGACGGACGCGCGGTCGACCCCCGGCGGGAGAAAATCGGGGCGCAAGAGCGCCTCGGTGGGGACGTGATGAGTGACGACGATCGCCCGCTCGACCCCGCGCAGGGCTTCGAGCTGACGCGCCAGCGATTCCCCCTGCTCGCGGGTGAACTCGGGGTCGGTGACGCCCCAGTCGACGAACCGAGCATCGTTCCAGACGGCGCCAGCGGCTCCGGGGTACCCCTTACTCTCGTAGACTTCGATGGGCACCTCGAGTGACTCGACCCGGAACGAGTAGTCGTACCAGCCGATCGCGCCGGCGAAGCCGACCCCGTCGATGATGGCGGGCTCCTCCTCGAGTGAGCGAAAGCCAGCGGCGTCGAACTGCTCGGAGAGCCGCGCGATGCGCGCACGGGAATCGGTGACGTCGGTGTCGACCCAGGCATCGTGATTCCCGGCGATCGCGAGCCGGTGCCCGGGAAAGTCGGCGAAGAGGGCGAGGCACGCTTCGACGGCGTCGTCGTCGTTTCCGTAGTCCCCGCCGAGCAGGAGGACGTCGTCGGCCGTCGCGTGCTGGTCGAGGTAGCGGGCGAGCGCAGTCGACGCGCCTTTGCCGGCCCCGACGTCGTAGTGCAGATCGCTTGCGAAGTAGACTTTCACGAAGCTCCTAGAGGACGCAGACGCCCGTTCCCCAGGTGAACCCGGAGCCGAATGCGGCGAAGAGAAGAGTCCGACCGGGCGCCGCGCGGCCGTCCTTTCTGGCGATGTCGAGGGCCATGGGAATGCTGGCAGCGGTGGTGTTTCCGAAACGGTCGATGGTGTGGACGACCTGGTCGGGGCGGATCCCCACCCGTTCGGCGACCATCTCGTTGATGCGGCGGTTCGCCTGGTGCGGGACGAAGAGGACGTCGTCGAGCGGCTGCAGCCGGGGGATCTCGTCGATGACCGCGCGCACCTCCCGTTCGAGGGTTTCGACGGCACGTTTGAAGACGGCCCGCCCCTGCATGCGGGGATAGTGACGCCCCTGGGCGACAGCGGTCGCCGAGATGCTCGGATGGAGTCTCGCGGAGGGGAGCTCGCACCAGAGAAGCTCGGCGCCGGAACCGTCGGCTCCGAGCCGTACGTCGACGACGCCGGGCTCGTCATCGCTCCATTCGAGGGCGACCGCGCCGGCTCCATCGCCGAAGAGGGCGGTGACGTTTCGACCGGACGGCGACCTGTCGAGCGACGTGGAGTGCACTTCGCTCCCGACGAGCAAGACTCGCCGATACCGCCCGGTGGCGAGCCAGGCATCGGCGATGGAGAGCGCGTAGAGAAACCCCGAACACTGGTTTCGGACGTCGAGTGCAGGCGTCGCTTCCATGCCGAGGGCGTCGGCGAGATAGACGCCGACGCCGGGGAAACAGGCATCGGGGGAGAGCGTGGCGACGATCACCATGTCGACGTCGCGCGGTTTCCAGCCGGCGTCGTCGAGCGCCTTTCGGGCAGCGCTCTCGGCGAGCGAAGCGTTGGAGTCACCGGGTTCGATCCAGCGGCGCTCGAGGATCCCGGTCCGCTGTTCGATCCACTCGGCGGTCGTCCCGAGCTGCGGCGCTAGCTCGTCGTTGCTGACCACGCGCTCCGGCACAGCGTAGCCCGTTCCACGGATGGCGGTTCCCATGGGGAGAGCATACAACGGATTCGAATCTGTGCGGAGCGAACTCTCGGGTTCCGAGCTCGTCGGTCAATCCGTCGTGCGGAGGAGTTCGTCGGCCTCCTCGCGGCGCCCGGCCGCGATCAGGGCCTGGGCGAGGGTGTTGCGGGATTTCTCGCTCCGCATCAGCTCGTGCTGGCGACGAGCGAGCTCCAATGCTCGTTTCGTGTCGTGGTCGAGATAGAAGTCGAGCGCGTGGCCGAGCATCGCCGTCTCGGCACGGCCCAGGTCTCGATCGAACGCCTCGGTGGCGCGCGCTCGTGCGGCTTCGGCCCCCTTCGCGTCCCCCGCTCCGGCGCGGGCCTCGGCGAGTGCGGCCCAATGCTGCCCCGCTCGGGTGCGCGCGGCGACACCCTCCAGAAGTTCGACCGCACGGTCGAACTGGCCTAGCGCCGAGAGTGCTCGCGCCCGGTAGAAGTCGGTGAGAAACCAGCCGCCGAACTCGGCTTCGGCGCGGTCGAACCACTCGGCGGCGCGGGCCGGTTCTCCGCGTTGGATCTCGACGTCGCCGCGTTGCAGCAACGCCCAGGCTCTCGGGTGGCCCTCGTCCGACGCTTCGATCGCCTGGTCGAAGTTCGCCGCGGCGGCATCGAAGCGGCGTTCGATGAGGTCGAGGTTTCCGAGACGGGCGGCTTGCTCCGCCGACACTCTGGCCTCTCCGTCGACCGCGAAGAGCTCGCGAGCCCGGAGCGTGTCGCCGCGCTGTAGCGCGATGGCGCCTTGCAGCGCACGGACGCGGGCCTCTTCCAGCGTCTTCTTGATGACGCGTCGGTCGAAATCTTCGAGGGCACGTTCGGCGGCGTCGAGGTCGTGAACGGCCACGGCCCATCGCGCTTTCGCTTCGAACGGCCCCGACTTTTCGGGGGCCGCGGCGAAGGCGCGCTCGAGTGCTTCGCCGGCGGCGACGTAGTCCCCGACATCGCCCGAGAGCTGGGCACGCAGGAGTCGAAGGTCGGCGACATGGGCGAGATCGAGCCAGCCCTTTCGCTTCTTCGCCATCCCCTCGTAGTGCTCGATCTGCGCGTCGATGGTGTCGATGGCGCGGCCGGCGTCGGTCGGTTCGAGGTCGGCCGGGTCGGGGGTCTCGGCGACGGGTTCCCTCTTCGCGGTCGTGGTGGTCGGCGCGGCGACGGGCTCCGGTTTGTCGCAGGCGACGGCGACACAGGCGGTGAGGAGGATGAAAACGATCGATTTCACGATGGTCCTGAAACGAGAGCGGCGCCCCGAAGGGCGCCGCCGGTGATCGGAGTGAGCTCAGCTCACGGCGTGTGCGGAGGCCACAGGTAGGGGAAGGTCGGCTGGAAAGCGCCTTCCGCTCCGAGGTCGTTCATCGTCGGGTTGAGGACACCGACGAGAGTCGTCGGGTCCTGCGCGGCGATCGTCATGTCGAGCAGGACGATGGCGAGCGTGACGTCGATGACCGGGTCGGTGAGCAGGCGTCCGTTCGGGAAGCCCGCTGCAGCCGTGGTGTCGAGCGTGATCGTGTCGGGGACGACGAGCGCGGCGGGCGTCGGCCCCCCGGTGACGATCGGCTGCCCGAGACAATCGGGGAGGTTGTCGTTGTTGAGGTCGCTCATCGTGCACGGGACGAGCGGGACGGCGAGGATGTCGTCGTCGAGCGCGGTGTGCAGACCGGTGAGGGTCGTCACGATGTCGGTGAGGTACGTACCGGCGGCGTCGGTGGCGGGATCACCATCGTTGTACGCGGTCTTGTCCGTCACGACGGCGGTCGAGATGGCGGGCATCCCCATCCGGTCCGTGCGCGTGTAGGCACCCGGCGCGTCGGTGCGGAAGTTGAAGTCTTCCGGGGCGCCGACACAGAAAGCGGTCGGCGTTTCGCCAGCGTGCGGGCAGTGCGTTGCAGCATCGGACGCGGCGGGTGCGCCAGCGTGGTAGATGCGGCACTGGACCGTGTCGTACTCGAGGTCGTTCGGCATGCCGTCGGTCTCGAACCCGGCGCAGGCGGTCATGCAGTCCGCTTCGTTCGGGTAGAGCTCGTTGGCGTCGGTGCAGTTGTTGAGCGCGAGCGTGCAGTAGTTGTCGCACCAGGAGCCGCAGACGTCGCCGCCCGTGGGTCCCGCGTGCGGGCAGTGCAGCGCCGCGTCCATCGAGGCGGGATCGCCCGCGTGGTACTCACGGCATCCGAGCGTGTTGCCGACGGTCTCGCCGGCCGCGCCGGTGTCCCATCCGCCCACGTCGTTGCAGTACGAAATGCACGCGGCGCGGTTCTCGTACTGAGCGTTGTCGCCGGTGCAGTTCGCCTCCATGAGGTCGCAGTACGACTCACACGTCGGATCGGGTCCGGTCGTGTTGTTGTTCGTCCCGCCCGTGGTTCCGTTGTTGGTCCCGGCGGTCGTGCCGTTGTTGGTCCCGGCGGTCGTGCCGTTGTTCGAACCGGCCGTCGTGCCGTTGTTCGAACCGGCGGTGCCGTTGTTCGAGCCGGCGGTCGTGCCGTTGTTCGAGCCGACCGTTCCGTTGTTCGTTCCGTTGTTGTCGTTGTTCTTGCCGCCGCAGCCAATGGCTACGGAAGCGACGAGTGCGATGATCAGTTTCGTCGTTTTCATAGTCTTGGCCTCAAATTTCGCCGGTAGTTGCCCAGATCTGGAGGGGGTCGGTGTTGCCGCCCATGGCGGCGGACACCGGAACCTCCAGCACGATTGCCGTCACGTTCGCGCCCGCGAACGAGTCGCGGGTCGGATCGAACGCGAGAGCTCCGGTGGACAGCGTGTCCTGGAAGCCCTCGAGGTCGAAGAAGAACGGATCGTCTCGCAGACCCGCCCAGATACGTGCGCTGGTTCCGCTGAGTTCGGTCTCGACCGCTCCCTCGACGGGACCGGCTTCGCCGGGAAGCCCGGTCGCCTGCAGTCCCCACTCGCCGAGGTCGTTCTGTGCGAAGCGAACCCAGATGTCGTGGTTTGCGATGTCGTCGTCGTTGTTGTCGATGTGGATTCCGTAGAGGACATCCGCGTCGTAGGTGCCCGTCTGGTCGGCGACGGGAGGCAGGGGGCCGGCGAACGTGAGCACCACGGTGAGCGTGGTGGCGTTCGCGTCGTGCCATGCGTACAGGTCGCCAATGTCTGCAGCGTCGCCCGCTGCGGGGAAGGCGGCGGGCGGGTCGGTATGGTCCGCCGCCTGCGGTGCCTCTTCGTTGGCAAACCACGCCGTTCCCGCTGCCACCAATCCGGCAGCGCAGAGTGCGGCGAAGCTTGCGCTTTTGCGCGTCATCATAGTCTCTCCTCCGTTAAGATTCAGTGCGTACTCCGTAGCCCAGTCCCAGACCAAACGCAACTTATGCGCGCCGAGACTCGTGTTTCACACAATTGGTACGCGCCACCGGGGAAACCGGATCGCAAAACTTTCGCGAAAGAAGGTTTCCCTTGGATCTCGCGGCCGACTGAAGCATCTCTTTGGGGTCACCGAGGAGAGATCATGCCCACCCTGGATTACAGCACCGAAGTTCAGACCATCGACGGCGAGACGACCACCCTGGAAGACCACGCCGGGAAGGTATTGCTCATCGTCAACACCGCCAGCGCCTGTGGTTACACGCCGCAGTTTGCCGGGCTCGAGAAACTCTGGGAGCGCTACCGCGACGACGGCCTCGTCGTGCTCGGCTTCCCGTGCAATCAGTTCGGCGGCCAAGACCCTGGTTCCGACGACGAGATCGCATCGTTCTGCCAGCTCAACTACGGCGTCACCTTTCCGATGCACGCGAAGATCGACGTGAACGGCTCGGACGGCCATCCTCTCTTCAAGCAGCTCAAGAAGGGGGCGCCCGGCATTCTCGGTTCGAAGAAGATCAAATGGAACTTCACCAAGTTCCTGGTCGGTCGCGACGGCGAGATCCTCGAGCGCTTTGCTCCGAAGGACAAGCCCGAAGACCTGGCCGACCAGATCGAGGCGGCGCTCCAGAGCTGACCTCGACGCCCGCGTTGGCGGTCCGTCGCTGCAAACTTCGCTAGAACTTCTCGACCTCCGTCGGTACGAATGGGCGAACGACGCCCATTGCTTTTCGACGCGAGGTCTCTCGATGAATCCCCTGAAAAAGCTTCACGAACACGGCCAGGCCCCCTGGCTCGACTATGTCTCCCGGACGCTGCTCGAAAGTGGCGAGCTCGCGACGATGATCGAGCGCGACGGGCTTCGCGGGGTGACCTCGAACCCCTCGATCTTTCAGCAGGCGATCGCGGGGAGCGACGACTACCAGGGGCTGATGGAGGAGGCGCTCGCCGACACGGATTGCAGCGTGACCGAACTCTTCGAACGGCTGGCGATCGCAGACATCCAGGCGGCCGCCGACGTGCTTCGCAGGGTCTACGAGGTGACGGGTGGCGACGACGGGTACGTGAGCCTCGAAGTCTCCCCGTACCTCGCGCACGACTCGGCGGGGACGATCGCCGAGGCCCGGCGCCTCTGGGAGGCGGTCGACCGCCCCAACCTGATGGTGAAGGTTCCCGCGACGCAGGCGGGGCTTCCCGCGATTCGCCAGCTCGTCGCTGACGGGATCAACGTCAACGTGACGCTGCTCTTCTCGCAGGACGCGTACGCGCGCGTGGTCGAAGCTTACATGGCCGGGCTCGAGCAGCTCGTCGCCAACGGTGGGGACGCGGCGAAGGTCGCAAGCGTCGCGAGCTTCTTCGTCAGCCGCATCGACAGCGCCGTCGATGCGGCGCTCGATGCCCGGGAAGGGGGCGAGCCCCTGCGAGGGAAGGCCGCGATCGCGAACGCCAAGCTCGCCTACCAGCGCTACTTGCGGCTCTTCGACTCGGCGCGCTGGAAGAACCTCGCGGACGCGGGTGCCCGTCCTCAGCGCCTGCTGTGGGCGAGCACCAGCACCAAGGACCCCGCCTACCGCGACACCCTCTACGTCGAGGAGCTGATCGGGCCCGACACGGTGAACACGATCCCGCCGGCGACGATGGAGGCATTCCGAGACCACGGTGAAGTGTCCGACACTCTGCAGAAAGACGTGGTCGGCGCTGCGCAGACGACGGCGAAGCTGGCCGAGCTGGGGGTCGACTTCGGTTCGATCACCGAAGACCTCGTCGCGGCGGGTGTCCAGAAGTTCGCGGACAGCTTCGACGACTTGCTCGGGGCAGTGGCCGTCGAGCGAGAGCGAATTCTCGGGGCCCGGCTCGACGCGCAGTCGATGGAGCTCCCCGACGAGCTCCAGGCGACGGTCGACTCGCTCGCCGAAGAGTGGCGGGCGCAGGGGACGATGCGGCGGATCTGGGACCGAGACGCATCGGTATGGACGGCTCGCGACGAAGACCGATGGCTCGGCTGGCTGGACGCGATCGAGCTAGAGCGCTCCGAGGTCGACACCCTGGACCTCTTCGCTGAGTCGGTTCGGCAGGATGGTTTCCGGCACGTCGTCGTGCTGGGGATGGGGGGCTCGTCGCTCGGCGTCGAGGTGATCGCGGAGGTGCTCGGGAGCACGAAGGAGGCTCCGGCGCTGCACGTCCTCGACTCGACGGACCCGCAGTCGGTGCGACGGCTCGAAGCTTCGATCGACGTCGACGCGACGCTCTTCGTGGTGGCGAGTAAGTCCGGTTCGACGCTCGAGCCGAACATCTTGTTTCAGTACTTCCGCTCGCGGGTCGCGAACCGAACGCAGAGCAAGCCGTTCGTGGCGGTGACGGACCCGGGCTCGAAGCTCGACCGGCTCTCGCGAGACGAGGATTTTCGCGCGACGTTCTACGGCGAGCCGACGATCGGAGGACGTTTCTCGGTGCTCTCGAACTTTGGGATGGTCGCCGCAGCCGCGGGTGGTTTGCCGATCGACGCGCTGTTGGACGAAGCGGAACGGATGGCCCGCTCCTGCGGCGCGGACGTTCCACCGGCGCACAACCCCGGGGCGCAGCTCGGCCTTGCGCTTGGGGCGGCGGCGAACGCGGGGCGCGACAAGCTGACGTTTCTCATGCCCGACGCTTTCGGTGCTTTCGGGGCGTGGGCCGAGCAGTTGGTCGCCGAATCGACCGGCAAGCAGGGCCACGGCATCATCCCGATCGACGGCGAGGCGCCGCGCAACCTGACGGACTACGGCACGGATCGCTTCTTCGTCCTGTACCGGGTCGACGGTTCGAGTCCTCACGACGAGCTCGCCAGCTCACTGGCGGCGGCCGGGCATCCGGTCGTCACGATCGAGCTGCGGTCCCCGCGTGGGCTCTTTCAGGAGTTCTTCCGCTGGCAGATGGCGACGGCCGTGGCGGGGGCGGTCCTCGGGGTGAACCCGTTCGACCAGCCCGACGTCGAGGCCAGCAAGATCAAGACCCGCGCGCTGACGGATGCGCTGGAGAAGTCGGGCGCGCTCCCGTCGGAGACACCGTTCGCTTCGCACGGTTCGCTGCGGCTCTTCGCGGACGCCTACAATGCCGACGAGCTGACGGTCGCGGCGGGGGACGATTCGGTGGGAGCCATCGTGCGCGCCCATCTGGACCGGGTCGGCCAGGGGGATTACGTCGCGCTCCTCGCGTACGTGGACCGGAACGACGAGCACCAGGCGGCTCTGCAGGCGTTGCGAGAGCGCATCGCCGAGCGAACCGGAGCCGCCACGGCGGTCGGCTTCGGCCCGCGGTTTCTCCATTCGACGGGGCAGGCATACAAGGGGGGCCCCGACAGTGGTGTCTTCCTGCAGATCACGAGCCGTCCGCAAGACGATGTCGACGTCCCCGGCGCGAGCTACACCTTCGGTGAGGTCGAGGCCGCCCAGGCGCGGGGAGACTTCGACGTGCTCGCCGAACGCGGTCGGCGCGCTCTTCGCCTGCACATCGACGGCGACGTCGCCGCGGGGATCGAGGAGATTCGCAGCGTGATAGCTTGATCGGGGTTGTCCGGACGGCTTCAGAGCGAGATGCCCGTCGCCTCGGTGATCGCCTGAAGGTCCTCGTCGGAGACGACGCTCATTCGTTGGGTTCCGTCCGGGAGATCCATCTGTAGCGCCCGACGTCCGTAGATCTCGGTCATCGAGACCTTGGTCGCCTTGGCGACGTCGTCGATGATCGCCTGGAGCCGCTCGTCGACCTTCTCGTCCTCGAGCATCTCGGGGAGCTCCTCGACCTCTCGATACATCCAGAGCTCGACTGGCTTGTTGGGGTGCTGGTCGATCTCCGGGTTGACCAGCCCACGCAGCAATCGCCGGGACGCTTTGTACTTGTCGAGCCCGTCGAGGGCCGTCGGCTCCATGTCGAGCTGCGGGGGGACGTCGCGCTGCGACCCGTCGGGATCGATCTCGAGCACCATGACCCGCGCCCAGTCGTCCGTCCCGGGTTCCCCCGAGATCGTCACTTCATGAAAGACGACCGAGCTCCCGAACTGCACGGCGAGCGACTGCGCGAAGGTGAGGTAGGAAGCGGGCTGGTCGTAGATCTGGATGCACGACCCGACCTCGATGTCCCCATACACACGGGCGAGGACGTACTCCCCCGACGGGTCGTAGACCTCGGGCGATTCTTCGTAGCCGGCGCGCTCGAGGAGCTCCGCCAGTTTCTCGCGCGCGGCCTCCCGTTCGGAGTCACACGTTATCGCACACTGATAAAATACATCGGCCATGAAGCGGGCCCCATTAGGTTCTACATATTGGGAATCGCTCGGAACGTAAGTCCACTTCCCGACGCGACCAGCGCGAAGGCCCGACGGCACGGCGATGGGCAGCTCGCGGCGACAGTCGTGAGGATCGTCGCAGATCTCGAGGAAGTTCGAGAATTCCGTGATCCACCCAAAGTTCCGACGCGTATGGGGTTTGACTCGCGGAAGGACCTGACGGACCATCCGCGAACTCAATCGAAACTAAACTCTTCGGAGGAATGATGAAATCGCGACGACGATGGCGACTACGCCATCGGCTGGCGATTCTGGGTGTAGCTCTCGCGGCGATGTCGACATCGACAGCCGGCTGCCAGTGCGACCAGGACAACCAGCCCGGGACCGACATGGGGGACACCAACAACGGTGTGGATCCCGACATGGGCGAGACCAACAACGGCGTGGATCCCGACATGGGGGGCACCAACAACGGTGTCGATCCCGACATGGGGAACACGAACAACATGGTGGACCCCGACATGGGGAGCACCAACAACGGCAACGGCGAGATCACGGGCCTTCGAGAAGTCGGTACGCAGGTGTCGGCTCCGTTCGACGCAACCCCGAGCCCCGACGCGAGCACGGTCTACTTCGTAGCTCTGAAGGGCGACGGTGTAGGCGCGGCGCTCTTCTCGGTGCCCGCAGCGGGTGGCGCGGCGACGGAGGTCGCCGACGGGTTCGTCGCGCCGTTCAGCCTCGTCTCTTCGCTCGACGGTTCGACGATCTACGTCGCCGACCTCGGGGCAGACGACGAGACGACGAACCGCGCGGGCGGAGTGATCTACCGGGTGACCGTCTCGACGGGAGACGTCACGGCGCTCGCCGAGACGGCGGGCTATCAGGCTCGCGGCCTCGACCTCGTCGACGCAGCGGGGACGGAGACGCTCTACTTCTCGGGCGTGCGGCCCTCGACCGGCATGCCGGGAGTGTTCGAGATGCCGACCGGTACGGGAACGGTCTCGGAGGTCGCCACGGGTGGACTCTTCGGCGACCCGAGCGGCGTCGCCGTCACCTCGGGCGGGACGGTCTACGTCGCCGACACGGTGCTCGGCACCTCGTCGGGGATCCTGGTCGTGACGGGCGCAGAGACGTCCAACTTCGTCCAGGACTTGCGGGTCGGTTATCCGGCAGGCATCGCGCTCAGCGCGGACGAGAGCCATCTGCTGGTGTCGGGGCTCGACCCCGTCGCCAACTCGGCGGTCGTCTACCGCATCACGCTCGCCGACAAGACGGTCGAGCAGGTGAACATGGGAATCGAACAGAATTCGGAGAGCGCCGGCGTGCACCGCGCCCACGACGCGGATCAATACGCGTGGGCCAATGCCGACTCGCCCGGAACCGTCTACTTGATTGGAACCTCGGCCTCACCGCTGAACTAAACGGAGATACGACATGAACGACAGACTCAAGAAGTTCGCGGTAGGCTTCGCCGTATCGACCCTCGCGGTCTCGGCGTCGACGAGCGCATTCGCATCGAGCCATCGTGAGGCACCTGCCATTTCGCAGGACCCGAGCGCAGACAACACGGACGTCTACGCCTGGGTGGAGCCGGGAACACGCGACAAGCTCTACATCCTCGCCAACTACATCCCCCTGCAGCAGCCGTCGGGTGGCCCCAACTTCCACCAGTTCTCGGACGACGTGCGCTACACGGTGCACATCGCTCGCGGGGCGGACAGCCTCGAAGACGTGGTCACGTACCACATCGAGTTCGACAGCACGCCGATCACGTACGTCGACCCGGCGGACCTCAACGCTGCGGTCGGCGGGGGCAAAGAGTTCTTCAAGCAGCTCTCGGGCGTGGAACAGACATACACGGTCACTCGCGTCGAGGGCGGCGTGTCGACGGTGGTCGCGCAGGACGTCGCGGTCGCTCCGAACAACATCGGCCCGCGGACGCAGGCGGTGGCTCGAGGTGGTGCCCCTTACGACGACGCCTACGCGGCCGGCTTCATCCACGACGCCGGCGCGGACGGGCGCTTCTTCGCCGGGCCGCGCGACGACGGCTTCTACGTCGACCTCGGCGGCGTATTCGACCTCGCCAACCTGCGCGCCAAAGGGACGGCGCAAGACGGCGTCTCGGGCTTCAACGTTCACACGATCGCGCTCGAGATTCCGACCGACAGCCTGACGTTTGACGGCAACGCTCCGGCGGCGGGCGCGAGCGCCGAGAACACGCTCGGCATCTGGGCTTCCGCGGAGCGCCGCAAAGTCGCCATCCGCCGGTTCGACGGCGGAATGAACTACTCCGGCCCGTGGGTCCAGGTGTCTCGGCTCGGCCTCCCGCTCGTCAACGAGGCGTTGATCGGCCTGCAGGACAAGGACAAGTTCAACGCGACCCATCCGGCGAACGACGTGGTAAACTTCGCGGCGTACTTCCTGAACCCCGTCGTGGTGCGTGATGCAGAAGCGGTCGGGATCTACACGGCGCTCAACGCCGACCCGACGCCGTTCAAGTCGGGACGTACCGACATCCTCGACATCATCTCGTTGAACGACGGTACGCGGACGATCAACACGGTAGGCGACGTCTTGCGCGTCGACCTCGGCATCGACAGCCAATTCCCGAACGGTCGCGCCATCCCTGGTGCGGCGCAGAATCAGGAGCAGGTCGACGTGACGGACGTGCTTCTGTCGGTCATCCTGTCCGGCGGCGCCATCGCGGTGAGCGACGGTGTCGACTACAACGATCGAGACTTCCTCGACACGTTCCCGTTCCTCCCGCTGCCGCATCGCGGCTACGACGAGGGACACGGTACTCCGACCCCGTGAGCTGATGCTTCGATCCATCTCGACCTTCACGACGACGTGCGTCCTTCTGGCGCACGTCGTCGCATGTGAGCCTCGCTCCGATGGTGCTGCGTCGTCCGACGCGCCGACGACTGCGCAGGCCGAAGACCGCGTCGCGGCACTGCGCGCGACGGTCGCCATGACGCCCCCGCAGGGAGAGGACGCCGTCTCGAAGCTGGTCGCCGAGCGGCAGGCGGCCGCAAAAGCAGCGCCGAAGCGGGCGGATCTGTGGAGCCAGCTCGGCGAGGCGTGGGTACAGAAATCGCGAAACGACGCCGACCCCGACCTCTACGAGCATGCCGATGCCGCAGCCGACGTCGCGCTGTCGCTCGACCCTGACCACCTCGTCGCGCTCAATCTCAAAGGGTTGACGCAGATGGACCGCCACGAGTTCGTCGCCGCGAAGGAGTATGCGCAGAAGGTTCTCGCGCTGGACGGCGACGACCCGATGGCGCTCGGGACGCTGAGCGACGCGAACATCGAGCTCGGCGACTACGATGCCTCGATCGCCGCGGCGCAGAAGATGTTGGACCGTAAACCGAACCTCCCTTCCTACGCTCGGGCGTCGTACCTGAAGTGGTTGCACGGAGATACGGCGGCGGCGAAAGAGCTCGCGCGGCTGGCGCACGACGCGGGGCGCGGTCAGCGCGACCCCGAGCCGACCGCTTGGGTGCTGAGCTGGGCGGCCGACATCTTCGCCTACGAGGGCGACTACGAAGGGGCGATGGCCGGCTACGACCTCGCCCTGCAGTCGCTGCCCGACTATCCTCCGGCGCTCGCCGGGAAGGGGCGCATGCTCCTCGCCCGCGGGGATGCCGAGGGGGCGCTCGACGCCGCGACGCGGTCACTCGAAGGGAAGTTCGACGTGCGGACGGCCCATACCGTGGCGGCCGCGCATCGAGCGCTGGACCAAACGACGAAGGCGGCGCAGATCTTGGACCGAATCGCCGCGGACGACGACCGGCTCGCCGCCTCGGTGGTGCTGGCGACGACGAAACACGACACGGCGAAGGCGGTCGAGCTCGCGCGGCGCGAACACGACCGACGCCAGACGATCTGGACGAAGGACGCGCTCGCCTGGGCGCTACATCGGCACGGCGACAGCGAGTCGGCGCTGCCGCTGATTCGCGAAGCGGTGGTCTTGAAGACTCCCGACCCGGTGCTGCGCTACCACCACGGCGCGATCCTGATCGCGAACGGCGAGCGAGAGGAGGGGCGGAAGATCGTGCGGGAGGTGCTCGCGTCGAGCCCGAAGTTCGACCCGATTCTCGCCCCCGAAGCGGTGGCGCTCACTTCGGAATGAGAACGCGGGCGCACCGCATCCCGCAGGCGCCCGAGTCCGCCCCATCGGCTTTCACGCAAGCACCGCGGCACTGGAGGTCGTGGGTGCAGTCGGCGCCCTCCCCTCCCGGTTCGATGCAGACGCGGTCGACGCAACGAAGTCCGGCGCTGCATCCACCGTCGACGCAGGCCGCGCCAGCCTCCCCGGCTCCGGCCTTGCAGCGGGTCCCGTCGCACCAGGCCGCCGCGCCGCACTCGGCATCGCCGCTACACTTGCCGCCCACGGGAACCGCGGCGCGGCATCGGTTCGAACGACAGAAACCTTCGCAGGCAGGATGGGCGTCGAGCGATTGCGCGGCGGCAGCGGCGAGGGGATCGACGGCAGTGTCGCAGTAAGCTCCAGGGGCTCCGGGCTCGCGGCAGACGCCGCGGTCGGTCGGACCTGCGCCGGCGCAACGTAGCCCCCCTTTGCACTCGAGTGACGAACGGCACGGAGCACCTTTCTCGAGGAGGGGCCTCAGCAGTTTGCGACATGCCTCCGGCGGCGCAGGTGGGAGGTTGCCAACCCAGTCGCAGCTCTCCAACGCCTGCTTCGCCGCCTCCTCGCAGGAAGCGAGCTTCGACTCGTCGAGCTCGACGCCACCCCCTTCGATCGCAGCGGTGACCGTGGTCAGGCAGCTCGAGTCCGCGCGAATGCCGGATGGCTTCCCTCCGCAGCATTCCTGCCGACGATCGCGAGGAAGCTGCCAGATCGCAGCGCAGAGGCGCTTCACGGCGTCCGGCGCGTCCGACCCGGTTCGGTAGGTCGGCCGGACCGACGACTCGCCGGTCGGGGCCGGTGCCTTCTCGGGCGTGGGGGGCGCGGCGACCTCTCTCTCAGGCCCGGAGGTCTGCGACGGGCGCGACGTCTGCGTGCCCTCGCGGTCACATCCGGGGGCGAGGACGAGGAGTCCGCAGGCGTACAGAAACGCTGGTAGTCTTGCGCGGCCAGGTCGCATCTTCTCTCTCGTCGCCTTCGGGATCGAAACCTACCACGTCGCTCGGCGCAACGGACAGGGCAGGGACGATACGCGCGAGCCGGCTTCGCGGTTCGAATGAGGTTGCCGAGCGTCGTTTCGAAGTACACCATCGAAGCATGAGCGACGAAGGACTGAGGGTCGGTGCGGACGGCATCGCACGGTGCTGGTGGTGCGGGGACGATCCCGAATACGTGCGATACCACGACGAAGAGTGGGGGTTTCCGGTCGGCGACGACGTGCGGCTCTTCGAGAAGATCTGCCTCGAGGGTTTTCAGTCGGGTCTGAGCTGGCTCACGATCCTACGCAAGCGCCCCAACTTTCGAGCCGCCTTCGACGGTTTCGATTTCGAGAAGGTCGCTCGATACGACGACGACGACGTGGCGCGCCTGCTCGGCGACGCGGGGATCGTGCGGCACCGCGGCAAGATCGAGTCGACGATCAACAACGCGGGTCGCGTCCTCGAGCTGCTCGAGGAGTTTCCGTCGCTCGCCGCCTACGCGTGGAGCTTCGAGCCGAAGCCCGACGAGCGCCCCGAATCGGTCCGGCGGGGGACGATACCGTCGAAAGGGCCCGCCTCCGTCGCCCTCGCCAAAGATCTGAAGAAGCGAGGATGGAGCTTCGTCGGGCCGACGACCGCCTACGCGTTCATGCAGTCGGTCGGCATCGTGAACGACCACATCGAAGGTTGCGACTTCCGCGAAAAGGCGACCGAGGCACGGGTCGAGTTTCTGCGAAGCAACCGCTGAGCGCCAAGTTACCGCGCGAGGAACTCAGTGAGTGCGGCAAAGTAACGGTCGGGTGACTCGAACTGCGGGATGTGGCCGATTCCCTCGATGAGCTCGAGCTCGCTGTTCGGAATCGCGGCGGCCGTCTTCTTCGCGAGCTCACCGTACAGCCCCATCGTTTTCGCGACCTCCGGCTCGACGAGATTCTTGCCGAGCGCCGTGCGGTCGCGGTCGCCGATGATCAGGAGCGTCGGCATCTCCAGCTCGCCGAACTCGTAGAGAACGGGCTGTGTGAAGATCATGTCGTAGGTGAGCGCCGAGTTCCACGCGATCTGGTCGTAGTCGTCGCTCTCGGTCCACCCCGCCTGCAGTTCCGCGAGCTGGTCGTACTCGGGCTTCCACTTGCCGTCGAAGTAGCTCTTCTTCATGTACTCGCGCACACCCTCGGGCGTCTTCTTCAGCTCCTGCTCGTACCACTGCGCGACGGGGACGTAGGGGACGACCAGCTTCCAGTCTTCGAGGCCGATCGGGTTGACCAGCACCAGCTTCTTCGTGCGCTCGGGGTTCATGAGCGCGAACCGCGTGGCGAGCATGCCGCCCATCGAGTGGCCGACGACGACGACGTCGCCGACGCCGAGCGCGTCGAGCAGCCCGGTCGTCTCGTGCGCCAGCGCCTGGAAGGTGAACTGAAAGGCCTGCGGCTTGCTCGACTTCCCGAAACCGATCTGGTCGGGAACGACGACGCGATACCCTTCTTTCGCGAGCCGCTCGATGGTGTCGGCCCAGTAGGCCCCGGAAAAGTTCTTGCCGTGAAGCAGCAGCACCGTCTGCCCGTTGGGCTCGGCGGGCGCCACATCCATATACGCCATCTCGAGCGTCTGCCGCTGCGCCTCGACCTGATGGATCTTCACCTCATGGGGGTAGTCGTATCCGGTGAGCCGCGCGTCGAAGCGGGCGGAGGCCGGGGTCGACTCGGCGGGGACCGCCGTGGGTTCGGCCGCCTTCTTCGAGGAGCAAGCAGCGGCGGCGAGGGCGAGCAGTACGATCCAGAGTTTCATGGACAGCTTTCGTGGGGGGAGAGGAGTTTCGGGGCTGGGAT
>CAYPJU010000058.1:0-40955 GCA_964411125.1 uncultured Bradymonadales bacterium
TTCGGGGTCCAGGGGAGAATCCCCTGGTGGGTTTGGGCGAAGCCCAACGGAGCCCCGTTACGACGGCGTCGCGAACACCGTGGGGCTTTGCCCCACACCCCACCAAGGATTGCATCCTTGGAACCGCGAATTTCTCTGCCGCCGCACTCGCTCGATTGCCGGACCGGCGAAGGCTCGGCGCGGGTGACTCGGCGTTGACGAGGAGCGAGATGGAGGGCACGGTCGCGTCATGTACATCGACGAAAAGAACGGAAGCATCCTCGCGAAACTCTGCTACGAAGGGCCCGCGGGTACTGGACGGGCCGCGTTGTTGCGCGTTCTACACGATCACTTCGCGGCGCAATTCGGTGAACACACCGAGTACGACGCACGACGGTTCGAAGACCGCGCGACTCTGACCGAAGAGCTGGGCGACGACGCGGCCGATCGATTCGTAGCTGCGGCGGAGCAAGCGTTCGAGACCACCTACGACGAGCTCTGCGGGGACGGAACGCTGGTGAGGATGCGAACGGTGCTGCCACCGGAAGGAGGATCATTCCAGACGCGCATCGATGCTTTCGCGGCGACGGGCGAAACGCTCGACGGGCCCTTGCGTCGCTACTGTCGAAGCGGGGCCGACGCTGTGGTTTTCGTCGCAAACGCAGGCGACGAGGACCGAGCCTCGGTCCGGGATGCGTGGGTTCACCTGCACGAGTCCGGGTTCGACGGGCCCCTCGTGTTGCTGGCTCGCGGAACCTCGGATCCCTTCGAGCTGGTCGAAGCGCTCGCTTTCGATGGACCGGCGTTCGCGGTGGACGACGACTTCGCTGGCAATCTCGAAGCGTTCCAGAGCGCCGCCGGCCTGGCGGTACGTGCCTTCCGGCGGCTGAACTAGAGCGGCTTCGGCAGACATCGATGCGCGGCGCGAGTCCGTCGAATGACCCCGGTCATCGTCAGGGACTGTTCGTATCAGACTACCTCAAAACTTCGTCGCGTAGCCGATCCCGCCTCCGGGCACGGCGGAATCGGTGACGTTCTCGAAACGCACGTATGCATCGACCTGGTTCGTCGCGTTGATCGCGTACGAGAAGCCACCGTCGAAGCTTAGCACCAGCTCGCCGCCGACGGGAATCGCTCCGAACACTTCGACGAAGGCACCGAGTCCCCCGAAAAGCCCTACCCCCAGGGCCGTCGCGAACCGCAGCTCGTCGGACACCGTGGCGCGCTCGGTCAGCGGTATGTCGGCGCCGACGTTGATTCCGATCCCGAGGCGGCCCAGATCCAGATCGAGCGCGAAGGTGGGTCTCACCAGCACCGCGACGTTCTCGATCGGAATCGTCACGGCGGTGAGAAGGCCGCCCGACAATCGCCCGACCTCGAAGAGGTGGACTTTGCCTCCGAGGTCGACGTCGTTTACCGACGTTCCCCCCTCTCCGACCGTCACGATTCCGCTCTCGACGTGAACCTCGAGGGGGTCGATCAGCCCGAACCGAATCTTGGTAGGGAAGGTGAACGCCGACAGAGCGGTCGTGTCCACCCCGGCTTCCACCTGCAGACGCATCTTGCCGACTGTTCGGCTCGATTCCGCCACGTCGGGGCGGTCGGTGACGATCTCGGCAGCCGCGCTCGACGGACCCGAGAACACGGCCAACAAGAGGCTACTCGCTATCCATTGCTTCATGAGTTTCTCCAAGAGAGACCTCAAATAGCTACGACAAAATAAAACATTTGGTAAGTCTAATTTTATTTAAAGATCGCACTCATCCATATCGGTAACATTCGGTTGCCGACCGAGCTGAGGCGGCCAGGGATGGCGTCGATCGTGAGATCGGATACATTGGCGATGCGCGGTTCCCTCCTCGGTCGATTGTCCATTCAGCGCTCCGGGCAAGGACGGGGCGTCGACCGCCGACCCGCAATTCTGCCGAGGCTGACGTGACACGAAGACGCAGGGGACGGCCCGCCTGGCAGCGAGCCGCAGACGTGATCCGGGCGGTACTCGTCGACCTCGGTGAGGGGGAGCAGCGGCTCGGTCGGCTTACTTTCGTGGGGAAGGGGCTCAGCTTCAGCGCCTTCGAAGTGACCGTAATGCTCGAGGGAGAGGCGACCCAGGTCGTGGTGCGGCTCCCCCACCTCGACGAGGAAGAGGACTCATCCGAAACGACGCGGCGCAGCATCGCCGTCCGCAGAGAACTCGCCCGGTCCGACCTCGCGTTTCGGATCGCTGAGCCGCTCGGTACCGCGCAAACGGAAGCGGGGCTTGCTTCGGTCGAAAGGTGGTTGCCGGGGGCACCGATGTGCGACGCGATGATTCAATCGATGTTCGACCCCGTGGAGGTCACGGCGAGCGTCGCGGCTGCGTGTCACGCGATCGACCCGGCGCCGTTTCGTAGCATCCTCGGGGGGCCGAAGACGCGCCGCGACCATGCCGAAAGGGAACTCGAAGTCCTGTGGCGCAACGACGTCCGGGAGTTCCAGGATGCCCGAGCCTGGAGCGCGGAGCATCTGCCCCCGGACACGCCCGCGCGGCTCCTGCACGGCGACTTGCTCGGTCAGAACATCCTCGTGAGTTCGCCGGAGATCGGGTCTCGGGATTGGACAGCGTCGGTGATCGACTGGAGTGAGGTTCAGCTCGGGGACCCCGCCTACGACCTCGCCATCGTCAGCCGCGGTCATCGAAAGGTCTTTCGCGAGGGACAGTCGCTCGGTCGGCTGGTCGACGCATACAACGAGCGCGCCGCGGAGCCTGTCGAGATCGCCCACGTGAGGATTTTCGAGCTCGCCCTAAAGGCCAACTGGTACATCGAGGAGCTCCACGAAGAGGGGACCACCGACCACAGCGTCACCCTGCTGAACGAGTTTCGCAGTGTCTTGAAGCGATGTTGAGCGAGCCCGCGGGGGAGGGTGGGGCTTTGCCCCACACCCCACCAAGGATTGCATCCTTGGAACCGCGAATTTCCATCAGGCGACCTCGCAACCTGTTGAAGGCGTGCGAAACCCTATGTGAGAGCCGAAGCGGAAAACTTCGGGGTCCAGGGGAGAATCCCCTGGTGGGTTTGGGCGAAGCCCAACGGCCCCCTTTTCGCCAGCGTCTCGAACACCGTGGGGCTTTGCCCCACACCCCACCAAGGATTGCATCCTTGGAACCGCGAATTTATCGTCTCCGAGCCTGACGATCGCCAACACCCAGGGCCGTTCGCTCACGGGAAGACTCTCGCGCGCTCGTTGGTTTCGGGGTCCCAGCATCCCCCCTTCGACGACCAGGCAGACAATGCATCGACACCTCGCCTCATTCGCACTCTTCTTCCTCGCCGCTTGCCCCGCTTCGGATCCGGTCCCGGGGGAGGGTGACACGAGCTCGGCGGCCGACATGGCGACGACCGAGGACCTGGGGCAGGCGGCAGACGACCTCGGTACGACGGACATGACGACTTCCCAGCAGACGGTGCGTGTCGCGACGTTCAACACGTCTCTCTACCGCGGCTCGGCGGGTCGACTCGTCAACGATCTGAAGGCTGGCGACCCGCAGGCGGAGGTGGTGGCGCAGACGATCCAGCGAATCCGCCCCGACGTGGTGCTGTTGAACGAGTTCGACTGGGACGCCGACGGGGAAGCCGCAGCGATCTTCGCGGCCGACTATCTGGGCCAGCCCCAGGGAAGTGACGAGCCGATCGACTATCCGTACGTCTACGTCGCGGAGTCGAACACGGGTGAGTCCTCGGGGCTCGACCTCGACAACAGTGGTGAGGCAGTGACCGACGTCGGCTCGCGCGAGTACGGCAACGACTCGTTCGGCTACGGCGTCTTCCCTGGCCAGTACTCGATGGTGGTCTACTCCCGGTTCCCGATCGTCAGCGAAGACGTCCGGACCTTCCGACAGTTTCGTTGGATCGACATGCCCGACAATCTGATGCCGACGGATTTCTACAGTGACGAGGCGATCGAGGTCTTTCGGCTGTCGTCGAAGAATCACATCGACGTGCCCGTAAACGTGGGCGGCACGACGGTGCACGTCCTCGGGAGCCACCCGACCCCGGCAGGGTTCGACGGCCCCGAAGATCGTAACGGCGCGCGCAACCACGACGAGATTCGCCTGTGGGTCGACTACGTGCAGGGGGCCGACTACCTGGTCGATGACAGCGGGAGGTCCGGCGGGCTGCCGTCAGACGCCTCGTTCGTGGTGGTGGGCGACCTCAACAACGATCCTGTCGACGGCGACAGCTTGAAGGAGAGCATCACCTCGCTGCTCGACTCGGTGGCCCAGGACCCGAGACCGACGAGCGAAGGAGGGGTGGAGGCGTCGGCGCGCGACGGCCAGGTCAACCTCCAGCACGCGGGCGATCCGGCGCTCGACACGGCCGACTTCAGCGATGGTCGGGTCGGCAACACGCGGGTCGACTACGTGATCCCGTCGAGGGACCTCGAGGTCATCGATACCGGGGTCTTCTGGCCCACGGAAGCAGATGACGAAGACGGTCTGCTACGCGCGAGCGACCACCGCCTCGTATGGGTGGACGTAGTCATCGGGGGGTGAGAGAGAGGGTGCGGTCAGCTCGGTCCGGCACCGTGTGGGGGTTCAGCGGTGTTCCCAGTCGTCGATGTAGATGTCTGCTTTGTCGGTTCGGATGCCGGTGGTCCCCCACGAGAGTTCCCCGTCGAAGGCCTCGAGCTCGAGGTTGCCGTCGACGTAGAAGCGCAGGCGCTGCCCCTCGACGTCGAATCGCAGCGAATACCATTTGCCGGTCTGGACGGGGCCCTGGCTGAACGGAGCGGACTTCAACGTCGTGTAGATATCGCAGTGCTTGCGCTTGATCGTAACCTTGCCGTCGTTTCGCAGCGACGCGACGTAGAGATCGTTTTCGGTCTGGTATCGGGCGAAGAGGTGGGCGCCGGAGGTCGCAGAGACGTTGGCGTGCCAGGCTTTGAGGTGAACTCGGGCCCGGTTCGAGACGTTGGTGAACCGAACCTTCGCGCCGCCGGAGGTCGCCCGGCTCAGGACGCGGAAGTTGTAGGTGTCGGTCCAGCCCCGGCGATAGACCTGCGAGCCGTTTACGTGGCGGGCCTGCAGGACGCCGGAGGTGACCTCGAGGTGGCTGCGGCGGCTCTTCCCTGACGAGGCTTCGACGAGCTCCCCGTCGGAGTAGCTTTCGAAGTCTTCTCCGCGCCATCCGTACGTGTCGGAGTCGCCGCGGGGATACTGCCCGTGGCCCCCGGGGAACGGGTCGTAGACGTCGCTCCCATAGGTCGGCTCGCATTTGCCGTCGCCGCTGCCGGGGCTCGGCGCGGGGCTGCATCGGCTGGGGGAGGCTGCGCAGACGTAGCCGGTTTCGACGGCGCAGTTGCGGCTGCATCCGTCTCCCGCGGAGCGGTTCCCATCGTCGCACGCCTCACTACCCTCGATTTTGCCGTCGCCGCAGACCGGCATCGGGCCGAGATCCTCGGGCATTGCGACATCGGGAGTCGAGGTGGAGCCGGTATCGGTAGAAACTGCACCCGCGTCGGGCTCCGGAGCGCCGACGTCGCGCCTACTCCCCGCATCGATCGGCCCGTCGGGTTCGTCTCGTCCGAAGTCCGGCACGCCGACCTCTGCCCCCCACGACGTTCCGCCGTCGTCGATGCCTTGCCCGCCGGCGTCTTCGGCGTCCGAAGACGGGTTCGAGCCGAGAATCTCCGGTCCTCCCGAGCCTTCCAATCCACAGCCGACGACGAAGAGCACGACGAAAAGGAACGTGTAGCGCTGGGTGACGGTGGCCTGCATGGCTGTGATCTTACACGGACGGCGAACGGATGTCTCACCGATGTCGGAGCCCTCGTCTGAGACGTTGGAAGGGGCGAAACGCGGGGGCTCATGGCGCATCCCATGACTGCCTCTCACCGGACGCTCCCATGACACGATTCCGAGGACTCTCGCCCGCCGCCCTCCTGCTGACGCTTCTGCTCGTGGCGGGGTGCGGAACCCCGATCCCCCAGGGCATCGACGATGCGCAAGCCGACGAGCTCGCGCGGCGTATGATGGACGCGTCGGGGTACGAGGGGTGGAAGCGGACGGGTGCGATCACCTGGACGTTCGCCGACCGCAACAATCATTTGTGGGATCGCCGTCGCCAGCTCGTGCGGGTTCGCAACGACGACATGGAGGTCTTCGTCGACCTGCGGACGCGGGAGGGGGTTGCCCTTCGCGATGGGGAGCGACTGGAAGGAGAGGAAGCGGCCGAAGCGGTGGAGGAAGCTTACGCGTCGTGGGTCAACGACAGCTTCTGGCTCACTGCGATGTTCAAAGCGTTCGACCCCGGGACGGCGCGTTCGAGGGTGGTGCTCGAGGACGGGGATCAGGCGTTGCTGGTGCAGTACGCTTCGGGCGGGGTCACACCGGGCGACGCATACCTCTGGTATCTGGACGAGCGAGGACGGCCCGTATCCTGGGACATGTGGGTCTCGGTGAGCCCGATCGACGGGGTGTCGGCGAGCTGGGAGGAGTGGGTGGAGCTGTCGACTGGAGCATGGATCGCGACGAGTCACGCGGTCGGGCCTCTGACGATCGAGGTCACGGAACTGGAGGCCGCAGCGAACATTGCGGAGCTGGTCGAAGGTCCCGACCCGTTCCAGATTCTCGTGTCCCAGCGTCGGTGAACGCCGGAGTATGTCAGAACGACGGCAACGAGATCGTCGTTCCACACCGGCATCACCCGATCGGGATCCTGGCTAAGGCAGGCTGACCAGGAGCTCGTAAGGATTGTCGGCCCCGAGCCGCCAGGCGTCGACGACCAGCCAGTAAGTCACCCCGGCCGATGCATCGAAGTCGACCTCGGAGTCGGTGGTGCCGGAGGCGTCGTCGTTGAAGGTCACGAACCCCTGGGTCGGGGAGTAGACGTACATCACGGAGTCGAGCTCGCTGCCGCTCGCCAACCGCTCGGCTTCGAGCGTGGCCACGATCTCGCCTTCAGCGTCGGGGAGCTCGTAGACGTCGACCGCTCTGTCATCGAGATCGCCTGCGACGACCCCGGAGAACGCATTGGAGATGGGGGTCGGGGTGATCTCGCGCACGACGAATTCGTAGCTCCTGTCCTCGACGTCGAACGACCGCACGGAGATGTACCAGGCGTCGGTCTCGGGCAGAAAGAACTGACGCTTCCACCCGGCCCGCACGTCGATGCGGCGGTCGCGGAACTCGCCGGACCCGTCCTCGAGGAAGGCAGAGACGTCGAGGGTCGGGTCGGCAGCGGCGACCTCGATCTCGAGGATCGTCCCGGCGGCGCCGTCGAAGACGAAGACGTCTTCCCCACCGGCTTCGGCGCTCCCCGATACGACGTCTCCGAGCACGAGCCTGGTCGCGCTCGCTCGATCGTCGTTTGGCTCCGACTCCGTCACGTCGCCCGGAAGGTTGTTGGGGCCGCTCCCGTTGTTGGTCGAGCCATTGTTGGTCGCACCGTTGTTTGGCGTCCCGTTGTTCGTCGGCGTGTTGTTGGTCGAGCCGTCGTTCGTCGAACCGTCGTGGGTGGAAACCCCGTCGGTGCCGTTGTTCGAGGTGTTGTTCGCTGCCGAGTTGTTGGGTGAGAAGCGGTTGCTGTCATCGGTCCGAAGGTTGTTCGTTCCGGCGGTGCCGCCCGCGGTGTTGGAGTCGTCGGGCCCGCACGCGGCGGCGATTACGAGTAGCAACGAGAAGGGCAGTCTGGCGTTCATGACATCCTCGACGACGGGTCGACGAGGGTTCTACCACTTCCCTGCATGCGAGTCAGCGTGGGGGTTCGGCTCGGCAGCGCAGTGCACAGCGGCGCTCGCCCGGGCTGCCGAGCCGCCGGCACATGTCGGGCGTCAAAGAACTGATTTTGGCGTTGTTTTCTTGCGACTGAATGTCGCCTTCGTACGCTTCGAAGTGGACGCCGTCGGCTCTCTTCGGGAGAGCGCGGGGTCCCTTAGATTCCGCAGCACGGACGCTGCGTCTACCGACCAAGGAGAGGTCATGCCACCGATTCCCGAACACCCGACCCGTCGCCGCAACCGCAGCCGAAACACTCAGGTCGCGACGACATACCAACTCGACCATGTCCGTCAGCGGTTCGGCTTCCTCGCGGTCGCGCTCGCCGACCTCGACGGGTTCTGCCTCGCCGGGAGTACCGAAGCGTGCGACCCGGAAGCGGTCGCCGCATACGCCGCCGCGATCGCGCGAGCGGACGAGCGGCAGCGACGACAGCTCCGTGACAAGCTCGAGGTGGATCAGTTCGCGGGCCGCCGTGACCTCGAAGTACGGATCCACGAGTTCGGCCTCGATCACCAGGCCGCGTACCTGGTGATCGTCGCGAAGCCCTCGGACGATTTCGAGCGAGCGGCGACGCACACGATCGAGGGCGTGAAGCGGATCTTCGCGACGACCTAGCGGGACGGACGCACCGCTGCGTTCACACTCCCCGCTGTCGAAACACTCGGGCGGTCTGTTCGTTACTTCGCAGCCTTCGTGCACGACCCCGACGGACATCGCGCCGAGGCCGTGGTTCATGAAGTGGTGCAGGACGGGGCGCACGGCGATGTCGAGGAACTGACACGGAGCTCCGCGAGCAGGTGGAACAACTGGTCCGTGGGGGAAGACGGCACGGGGACGAGTGGAGGAGCCAGCAGTTGGTGAGTGGGGCCTCCGCGGCTGACGTTCGTTCGTCCGCGGTGGCGTGGTCTTCTCGAGTGGGTAGAGCGGCGGCCATTCCGGCGGAGGCGAGGCTGCGGGCCACGTCAGGGGTCGACGCAGAACCGGATGGCGTAGGTGTCGATGCGCTCGCGCTGGTTGAAGTTCGACTGCCAGCCGACCCACTCTCCACCCCATGAGGCGGAGACCCTCGGCATGTTGCGGTAGTCCCCCATCTCCCGCGACCGGTGGTGGGCGAGGCGTCGGACGTCGCCGGTCAGGACGTTGAAGGCGATGATCTCCTGGCCGTAGGTCTTCCACGGTGTGATGAAACCAGTACCGTCGTCCACGCCGGCGTCGAAATCGTCGTCCCCGTCCTCGGTCGAGACGAAACCCCAATCCTGCAGCGGCCCGCGGGCGACGGCAGCCATGTGCGCGCCCAGGCCCCAGTCGATGTCGACGAGGAGCATGTTGTGGGCGAGCTGCTCTTCCTCCGACTTTCCGACCGCATCCCAGGTGATGTCGACCCGGTACAGGCCCGGTGTTCCTGTACAGCCCGAGACGACCATGTAGTCCCGACCGTCGGACGCGGAGACGAACGTGCCGTGGTCACCGCAGAGGTTCCAGAAGTAGGTGGGGGGACCGATTCTGCGGTTCTCGTGATCGATCGACCACGACACGCCCGCCCCGAGGCCGTACTCGGTCCCCGTACTGTTGACGGGCCAGTCCACGGCATTGCCGTACCCGGCGAGGTGGCGGCCCGAAGGCGTGATCCCGACGTACGACCCGGCGCCGACGGTGCTGGACGCGTCGACCGCCCCCTCGTAGGGGCCAGCGTCGAGGTTCTGCATGTCGTAGAGATGGATGGAGGGCTCGGGTCCGTGGCGGACGATCATGGAGCTTCCTCTCGCATCGATCCAGTTCACGGTACCGCCGAGCGACCCGATGCTGGTGCTGTCCGGCGGCGTGAAGAAGTCGTCGGTGGTCCACGTGCCGTCGGGCTGCAGCGTGATCTTCTCGATGCCGCTCGGGGAGACTCGGTACAGCACCTCGGGGTCGACCGGGTCGAAGCCGGAGTCGGTGGCGAGCCCGCCGATCGGGATGTTCTCGTGGGTGACGACGCCCGTCGCGACGTCGATCACGTCCCAGAAATCAGCGAACTCGGTACCGTTTCTCGTCCGATGCAGATAACGCGATCCGTCGGCATTCCACCACATGTTCCGCGCATACAGGTCGTCGGCGTCACCATCGTTCGAGACCCGCTTCACCGTGGAGCCGAAGACCGGGTCGACGAAGCTGGCTCCTTCGACCGCTTCGGGGGCGAAAACATTGTAGGCGTACGGACCGGTGGCGGGGGGTGGCCGTTCGGCGGGATCGTTCAGGAGCCCGCCGATCGATTGGTCCGAGCAGACCCGTGGCGTGCCCATGTCGCGCGATTCTCCGGCATCGCCTGCCACATCGGCTCCCGGGTGCGCGTCGGAGAAGACGCCCAGATCCGTCGCGGTCGACCCGTCCGGAACACCGACATCGAGTCGACCGCCGTCGCGAGCGCTCGCATCGTTCGAGACGAAGGGCGGATCGTCCTTGCACGCGCCCAGAGCGACGCACGAAACGGCCAGGATGCCCAGCTTCCAGTGGTTGTCACGCATCGAATTCCTCTCCACGGCCCCGATGATAACAAACCGCGAACGACTCGCCGAACGAGGGTTGGACGGCCTCGCCTTCTCCGCGGGGGTCTCCCGACGAGTCGGTGCCCCCTAGCTAGGTCCAGCTCACCTTCACCTGCAGGGTCGCGAGCGTGTGCATGAGCGAAACGGCCCACTCGCGCCGTCGGGTGACGAGCTCCATGCTGGTCGTCCGCTCCAGCAGCTCTTCGAGTGCGACGGCCGCTTCCATCCTCGCCATCTGGAGGCCCAGGCAAACGTGAGGCCCCATTCCGAACGCCAGGTGCCGGTTCGGCGTCCTCGTGACATCGAACGCGTCGGGGTTGTCGAACACCTCGGGGTCGCGGTTGGCCGCTACGAGTACGGCGACAACCGGGGTGTCGACTTCGAGGTCGAAGCCTCCGAACTCGGCGGGCTCGTGGAGAAATCGCCTCACCGCGGTCACGGGGGGCTCGAGACGCAGGGCCTCTTCGACCGCTCCGGCGATGAGCGACCGGTCGGAGCGCACGAGCGCGAGCTGGTCGGGATTCAGGACCAGCAGGCGAACGACGTTCGTGATGAGGGCCGTCGTCGTCTCGAAGCCTGCCAGGATGAGCCCCATGACCTGCCACACGAGCTCTTCGGGAGAGAGCTGGTCGCCGTCCTCTTCTTTGCGGATGAGGACGGAGATCAGGTCGTCGTTGAGCGAGTCGCGACGCTGCTCGATCAACCTCGTGATGTACGCTCCCATCTTCGCGCGGGCCTGTTGCGCACGCGTCCGTTGTTCCGGGCTCGCCGCGTCGCCCATGAGCACGTAGGTGAGATCGCCGGTCCACTGGATCACGTCCTCCCGATCGGACTGTGGGACCCCCAGCATTTCGCAGATCATCCTCGACGGGAGGGGCAGGGAGAGAGCCGCGACCAGATCGATGGTCGAGTCGCCATCCACCTCGTCGAGCAGCTCGCGCGCCACCTCGGCCATCCGTTGCCGCAGATTGCCCATCGCGCGCGGCGTGAAGTAGCGAGCCACGAGCCGACGAAGGCGGGCGTGATCGACGCCGTCCTTGCCCAGCATGAAGTGGTCGACGGTGCCCCCCGTCCCGTCGGACGGCCTCACTCCAGCCTTCGTCTGCTTGAGCAGTCGCTGGGCGTCTTCGTACCGGGTGAGCCGCCAGCTTCCTCGCGGCGACAGGCTCACCGGCGCGACGGCGTGAAGATGTCGGTACAGCTCGTGCTTCTTGTCCCGAAAATCGGGGAGGTCGGGGTCGGCACCGTGCCAGGAGGGCTCGGGCCACGAAGTTTCAGACGATGGGGCCATGGGATTCCTTTCGTGGTTCGGTTTCTCTCGCGTTCAGCCACAGCGCATCGGTTCAGTCACACTGGAGCGAACTCCATTCGTCGAAAATCGGAGCCTTCGAAGGGGGTTGGACCCGCCCCTGACCATCCTGACGGAGACGACTTCGACATCCTACCGGCCCTCGACAGAGCTGAATTGTAGAAACGTGCGGCGCCAGAAAGTGTCACTCTCCCGCGCGAGTGGGTTTCAGAGGGGGCAGCGGGTATGCTCGAGGGGAACCGCAACCCACGAGTCGTCATGTCGAGATTTTCCGCCCTCCTCCCAGCACTCCTCCTCGCCGCGAGCTGTTCGGGCGATCCCGAAGTAGAGAACAACGGAGCGGGGTTCGACCTCGGAAACGAAACCTCCGGGGACGTCTCGGTCGGCAGCGACACGTCGATGTCGGACGTCGGGACGACTGACCCCGACGAAGACATGGGGAGCGACTCGGGCCCTGCAGACTTCGGACCGGACACTCCGCCTCCCGTGCGGCGGGAAGATTGCGTGAATGGGGTCGACGACAACGCTGACGGGGCCGTGGACTGCGAGGATGCCGAGTGCGCGGCCGCGCCCGTTTGCATTGCCGAAGTCTGCGACAACGGGGTGGACGACGACGACGACGGAACGACCGACTGTCGGGACCTGGAGTGCGCGACGACGACGGGGTGTCTGGTCGAGATCTGCAACAACGGCAAGTCCGACGACGACGACGGCGACATCGACTGTGCCGACGACGACTGCGCGGACGACCCGGCGTGTTCGATGACTCCGGAGATCTGCGACAACGATCTCGACGACGACGGCGACGGACTCGCGAACTGCCGCGACGAAGATTGTGCCGCCGACATGGCGTGCACCAACATCGGACAAGCGGGGACGTGCACGACCGACGGCCAGTCGTGCAACACGATGCAGGGGATCCAGCAGAACGGTTTCTACTGCGTCCGACCGATGGGAGTGCAGAGCGGCCCCGGCATCTGCTACGAGCCGTGCAATCCCGCCGACCAGTCGACATGCGCCTGGGGAACGCTCTGCTTCGATCCTGCCCCGCAGGACGCCGATCCGCGCGGCGTCTGTATCGCGACGGCCTGCACTCGGTCGTTCACCCAGGCGGAATGCGCCGCGAACGAGCAGTGCGAGCCCTTCGTCAACGGCTACTCGTTCTGCCGGGCGCTCGGCACGGGTGCCGCCGGCGACGCGTGCGACGAAGCGACGCCCTGTGGGTCGGGGCTCGTCTGTTCCGCCAACGAATGCCGCCCATCGTGTGACCTCGCCAACCCCTCGTGTGGAGCAGGCGAAGAGTGCATCGGCGCGTTCGCGGGTTACGGATGGGGCGTCTGCGACGTGCCCTGCACCGAACTGTCGTCGGGCGAATGCGGGGGCGGCGAGGCGTGCACCGCGTCGCTTCGAGGCTACTGGGCCTGTCGTGCCGACGGTACCGGAGTCGTGGGCGACGGTTGCACCGACAACACCGACTGCGCCGAGGGGAACTGGTGCACGGACGGGATCTGCGAGGCCCTCTGCGCGGAGTGGGCGAGCTCGCGCTGCGACGTGGCGCAGACCTGCTTCGAGTTCGGGGGCGACATCGGCATCTGCGCCGACACGTGCACGAGCCTACTGCCCGACGACTGCGCCGATGCGGCGAAGCGATGCGTTCCCGCGTCGGAGACCGAGTCGGTCTGCTGGCGTCACGGCGGCGGCGAGCTCGGGGACTCGTGCGCGAACGACGAGAACGCCTGCGGGCAAGAGCTGTACTGCTCGGAGGGCGGAACCTGCGAGGCGCTCTGCCTACCGTATGACGCGGCGTCGGACGCGTGCTCCGACACCCAGGCGTGCGCGCCGTTCAACTCGGCGATCGGAGCGTGCGCGGACCTGACCGAGAGCGGTCGCGCGCAGGGTGACGCGTGCGTCGCCGAGGGGCAGCTCTGCGACGATGCGATCTTCTGCGGACCGGGCTTCGTCGGCTCCCAGTGCTACCAGGCGTGCCGCACCGACCTCACCGCCGACGATGGGTCGAACCCCGACTGCGCAAACCCCACCGACGTGTGCGACACGAGGTTCGGCTACGCCGACATCGGGTTCTGCACGGGCGGATGACCGCGGTCATCGTCCGCGCGGTCCTATCGAGACTACGGCGGAGTGCGGCGGTCTGTTACATGGTCGAGCGGCGGTAGGCAGTACTCACGAGGTCGTTCTCCGAAGGGTCGTCGCGCCGTCAGGAACGAATCACTGCGTCAATGCGGGCAAGTCCTGGATCTTCTCGGTAAGGTATTCCTCGATTTGCGCGGGATCGGGGGTGAGGCACTCCCCTTTCTGGGTCACGGTCGACTCCCACTTCCAGTAGCCGGGCACCCTCCCGATCACCGCCGGTTTGCGTTCCCAGTACCAGAACTTGTTCATGCGCATCGGCTTTGGAAACGGATCGTCGGCCTGCGAATAGTCGTTGACCCACAGGTAGAAGCGGTTCGACGTGCCGCGCCTCACGGCCTCGAAGAACTCGGGCGGCGCGGACGCGACCCATTCTTGCAGGCGCCCGTAGGCGATCTCGGCGCACGCCGTCGCGGCGGGCGTCGGTGTCGCGGGGCTCGCTTCTCCTTCGAAGACGACGCCCTCTTCGGGGTAGAAGCCCCACAGCACGTCGTCGGGGTATTTCGTGGGCTGATCTCCGACGTTGGGCCAGTACTCGCCGCCCGAAAGGATGACGCCATTGGTCTCGAAGGGGCGCATGGCACGTGCGTCCCGCTCCTTCCAGACGTCGGGATCTTCCCCGACGAGCGTCACGTAATCGTGCGTGGTGCCGTCGACCTCCAACGTACGGGTTTCTTCGTCGAAACCGATGGGTCCGGCACCTGCGATCGGCAGGTCGAGCTCGCTGACGTGTTGCAGATCTGCGATGCGGAGGAGCTGCGGCGGGTCGGTGGTTCGGACCACGAAGTAGCCGACGTGGTCGAGCGCCAGCCCGACGACGGGCGCGGTTTCGATCAACCGCTCGTGGGGCCGCAGAACGGCCCAGTCGGGCGATCCGTCCGGTAGCGGTTGATCGGTTTTGAGACTCACGGCGTAAAGGCCGTCGGCGGCTCCGACGATCAGCCGGGACCCGTAGAGTACCATCGGGCCCGGGGTCGGGATGCCCTCCGCGATGGCCTTCGCCACACCCTCACGGACTGCGTAGATGCGGCCGGCGCTGCGGTCGGACGCGAAGATTGTACCCTCGTAGCCCACCTCGATCCCGGAGACCTCGGCACCCGAAGGGAGTTCGACGGTCTGACCCGGTGGGGCGATGCGTCGCAAGGTTGCAGCGCTTGCTTGCCAGACGACGTCTCCGCGCGTTCCGGTGACGATCGGGACAGCGGCGGCCGACTCGTCCACGGAAGGTACCGGCCGGGCCGTCGGACCCGCAGCAGGTGCCGTGGTGCACGCAGTCGCGAAGAGAAAGAGCATCGTGATCGGTTTTCGTTTCATGACGAGACGGCTACCGGAACGACCATCGGGCGTCAACGCGGCTCTCGAACAACGAATGACGGACACCGGCTCCGGCGGGGCTTTTGGGCTGTGGTTCTGGCTGAACACCGTGGGGCTTTGCCCCACACCCCACCAGGGCTCGTCGATATTGCGCGCAACTCTCTGCGAGAACCAAAGAGAAAACTTCGGGGTCCAGGGGAGAATCCCCTGGTGGGTTTGGGCGAAGCCCAACGCGGCCCCCTCTTGCGACAGCCTCGACGAGGCGGTCGTTCTGGCTGAACACCGTGGGGCTTTGCCCCACGCCCCACCAGGGATTGCATCCCTGGACCCGCGAGTTTCTTTCAGGCGACGCCGCAACTCGTCGATAGTGCGCGCAACTCTCTGCGAGAACCAAAGAGAAAACTTCGGGGTCCAGGGGAGAATCCCCTGGTGGGTTTGGGCGAAGCCCAACGCGGCCCCCTCTTGCGACAGCCCGCCTCACGTCATCGCATCGATGACGTCGGTCACTGCGTCGATGAACCCCATCACTGCGGCCTGAGTCCGGTGGCGGCGTGGGTACAGGGCGCGCACGGGCCCTCGGTCGAGCCGGATGCCGTCGAGCTGCACGAGATCCCCGTCACGCACGAGGTCGACGACCACGTCGTACGGCGCCGACATGTAGGCGTGGCCGGCGAGCACCAGCGGCAAGGCAGCCGTGAACGAGTCGACGCGCGCAATGGCGGAGGAGCGTAGTCGAAACGGGGTTCCATCCCAGGTTCCGCTCAGCCCCGGTGGCGGGCCGGCGACCTCCACGGTCGAGGTCTGCTCGAGCGCCGAAACTCCGTCGATTCGTGCAGCCAATTGCGGTGCGGCCACGACGACGAACGGCTTCGAAGGAAGGATCCTCGACAGGTAGTTGCTGTCGGGAAGCGCCCCACCTCGGAAAGCGAGGTCGAACTCCTCCTCGACCAACCCGACGAGGCGGTCGTCCCCTCGGAGCACCACCACCACGTGGGGAAAGCGCTCGTGGTAGCCAGGCAAGACGCTCGGCAGGAGGGTCATCGCCATCTGGACGGGAGCCGTGACTCGGAGCCGGGAGATCGGCGGTGGCTGCTCGTAGCAGGCGTCCACCGCATGCAGAACGTCCCGCAACTTCGCGATCGTCTCCGGCGCAGCGGGGCGCACGCCGCGACCGGTGCGTGCGAGCACTTCGTGGCCGAGCTCGTTTTCGAGCTCGCGGACGCGGCGACTCACCGTCGACGGGGGTACCTCCAACCGCGCCGCAGCCGCGGTGAGGCTCCCCAGGTCGAGGGCGAGAAGGAGCGAGCGAACAGCGTCGATGTTCATGACCATCCTTTGCGTTTCACGCAATGCAGGCTGGCGGATTCTCACTCTTCTCAACACAGAACTGCAAGCTATTGTTTGTTCAACTCAGGGAGGTAATCGATGAACAAGCCAATCATTGCAGTATTTGGTGCAACCGGAGCTCAGGGCGGATCGGTCGTCGCCCATCTCGTCGAGAGTGGCCGATTCCGGGTGCGAGCTCTCACGCGGCGCCCTGACGACTACGCGGGTCCCGCCGACGAGGTAGCTTTCGCAGATTTCGAACAGGAGAGTAGTCTCGGCGAAGCGATGAAGGGAGCCGAGGGAGTGTTCCTCGTCACCGACTTCTGGCAAGCCGGAACCCGGGAGTCGTCGCAAGCGCGCGCTGCGATCGTGGCGGCGAAAACCGCGGGTGTGCGACACCTGGTCTGGTCGTCCCTGCCCAACGTCGAAGAGATCACGGACGGCGCCTGGGAAGTCCCGCATTTCACGGGGAAGGCGCGCGTCGACTCCTTCCTTCGAGACGCCGGAATTCCGGTGGTGACGGTGGTTCAACCCCCTTTCTACTTCGAGAACCTGCTGACGATGATGGGGCCGCAGCCGATGCAGGATGAAGGCCGCGGGTGGACCCTCCCGCTCGATCCCGAGGCGTCGGTGATCCACATGGGGTCCGTGGCGGACATGGGGAAGCTGGTCGCCGGGGTCTTCGCCAACCCCGAGGAGAGCAACGGTGAGACCCTGTCTATGGCGGCGGGGCGATACAGTTTCGCAGACGTGGTCCGCGAGTACTCCGCCGCGTCGGGGGAGGAGCTCGGGTACCAGCAGGTGCCTCAGGAGGTGTACGCGACGTTCTACCCTCAGGCCGGAGAGCTCGGTCAGATGTTCGGGTACTTCGCCGACCACACCTACATGGGGCCGGACAGCGAAGGGCGCGTCGAGCGGGCGAAGGAGCTTGCAACCGGTCCTTTCACGTCGCTCTCCGAATTCCTACGAGCGAACGTTCCCCGAAAGACGGCAGAGGGGGGAGAGCCATGAAACCGAGGCTCGACCATCTGATCGTGTGGTCTTCGGACCCTCGCGCCGCGGCGACTTTCCTGGCGGACCTGCTGGGTCTGGATCCGCCCACGACATTCGCACACTTCACCGTCGTGGAGGCGGGCAACGGAACGTCGATCGATTTCGCGAGGGGCGAGCCCAACAGGCTCCACCTCGCCTTTCTGGTGACGGAGCGCGAGTTCGACGAGATCTACGGACGGATTCGTGAGCGCGACATCGCCTACTGGGCCGACCCGCGCCGCTCGAAGCCCGACGAGATCAACCACGGTGATGGCGGCCGCGGGCTCTACTTCGGCGACCCGTACAGCAAGGTCGGCTGGGAGATACTCACCCGCCCCTACGGCTCCGGCCCGCTGAGCGCCGGCTGACTCCCAACCGCCCGCCTCTTCGGAAAGAGGCGAAATCCAAAAATGTGTCACGAGGTTCATGAGGACGTCGGCGCAGAGCGCCCGGGCGTCCGCCGTGACCCTTTCTCGCGCAGAACGTCGCCCGGGAATGCGATAGACGACGCGCCAGGTGTTTCGGGTATACCACTGCGTGTGGATCGTGGCTTGAAGGCGAGCCGCCCGACACGAAGCGACAAACCATGAGACGACCTCTACTTTCAATCGTGTGCGCCCTCCTCTCGACCACCGCGTGCGCGGTGAGCCCACGAAGCGTCACCCGGCAGCCTTCCGTTCCACCCGAGGCTACAACGGGTCCACGGGACCTACGGATCGCGGCGGAGTGGGTGGGTGAGGACCTTTCCGTGGCGGTCGAGGTCGAAGGGGACGCCGACGGAGTGACGCACTTCCACGTACCTCGCCTCGCTCGCGATCTGGAGTTGGTCACCAGGGACGCGTCCTTCGTACCGGTACGAGGTGGAGGGGACCAGATGGCGGTCGCACACGGTCCGGGTCAAACGATCGAACTTCGTTATCGAGTCGTACTTCCCGGCACGCTGGAAAGTCCGACGATCGTCCACGGCGAGGACCTTTGGTTTCTCCCGTGGGAGACGCAGTGGCGACCAACGTCCGCTACCTTCGACCTCCAAGAACTCGAGCGTCGACCGGGGTTGCACTCGATAGGTGCCGAGACGGTCCAGACGATCGTGCCAAAACTTCGCCGCACCCTGCACGTCTTCGGAACCCACGCCGACCGAGAAACAGAAGTCGCCGGCTGTCGCCTTCGCGTGTGGGCGGCGCCGGGTGCCGATGTCGATGTCGACCAGGCGATCCTCGACGGGCAGAAAGCGCTGCGAGCATTGGATGAATACTGGGGGGGTGGTTTGCCCACTTCGTATCTCGTGGTCTTTTCGGATGGGCGTCGACGTGAGGCTGTGGGTGTAGGGAACAGCGGGATCGCTCGTTTTCAGGCTTCGCTGATTTCCGACGAATCGAGGCATCCCTCCGGGGACGAGTTCGGAATGACCGAGGTCATGACCCACGAGGTGACCCATCACTTTTTGCCGTGGCCGTCGGTTGCGGAACAACGGTGGTTTGCCGAAGGCGTCACCGACTACGTGGGACATGTGGTCGGGATCCGTGCGGGAATTCTCCCCCTGTCCACCTACGAAGGGGCGTTCGGCTACGCCGCCTGGCTTCACGAAGAATTGCGTGGCGCGACCGCTTCGGAAGACGCGGAGGCGTACGAGCGCGCCACCGGCTTCCTCCTGGCCCACTCGTGGGCGAGCCGTCACGGCCACGGGGCGGTGAGAGATTGGCTGGTCGACGCGCGACGGAAACGGGCCGATGTCGCGGAGCTGGTGGTCGGTTTGAAGACGACACTCTCGGCAGGGGCGATCGATGAACTCGATCGTTCTGTCCAAAGGAGCCAACGACTCTCTTTCGAGAACACCCGCTGCCTCCAGTACGGGCGCGAGAGGTTCACGAGCGCTTCGGGCGCCGAGAGCGACCACGTCACCCTACAAATTCGACGGGCAGACCAAGACTGCCCATTTCTGCAGGGATTCGGGCGCCCCTGGGTCGACTGAAGCCCGGGTCGCCCGGCTGAATGCCTCCTTCCCTTGCGCTTTGGACGGTCGTCGGGAGCGCGAACCGCGAGCCCGCTGCGCGCGAACTTCCGGGCCGTCAGCTCGTCGACGCCACCGTCGGTGCCGGCACATCGGAGGCATCGTTGCGAAGCGGGGACGGGGCGCCACACCAGGCGATGTAGTCTGCGCAGCGGGCGTCGAGCTCGCCGCGATCGATGCCGAGCTCCTCGAGCGAGCGGTTGACCAGATACTCGGTGCGGACGCGCGGCGCGTGCTCGGTGGGGACCTCGGGAGGAACTTCGGTGTCGAAGCACTCCCGGTACATCCGCTTCAACGCGCCTTCGAGGTCGTCGCGGTACTCCGAGAATGGAATGACGCACCTGCGTGCCTGGCCAGCGCGGCGGTACCACTGCATCTCGAGGTCGCAGTAGGCAATCTCCGTCCCGATGGCGAGCTCCGCCATCCAGGCCCAGGGTGCGGGCGGCAGCGCAGGATCGAACGCCGACGCTCGAAGGTAGTTGACGTGGCTGCGAATGCGGGCCGCCGGCTCGCGAACGATGGCGACGAAGGACGCGTCGGGGTAGCGCGCCTCCAACACGTCGGCTGCCGCCAGGAAGTGCCCTTTGATGAAGAAGCGGCGGCTCGAGTCATCGATCAGCAGCTTCCGGGCCATTCGATCCACGATCGCGGGAAAGTCTTCGCGCCAGAGCTTCTGGTTGGTCGGTCCGACCTCGGCGAAGGTGAAGTCTTCGATGGCCGGCCCGGGCCCGAACAACGGCGAGAGATTGTTGAGCCGGCCGATGTAGACCGGGATCTCGAAGGTGTCGATCGCGAACGGATCGAACTCGTGGCGCTGCAGCCACTCCGGAGGAAGGTTGGCGGTCATGGCGTCGCGCACCTTCTCCTTCTTCACGACGCGCCCCAGGGTCATCGCCGCCAGACGCCACAGCCACCGGAACGGGAAGAGCCCCTGAAGGAAGCTGGGCGCGACGAGGTTCGGGTCCTCTTCCAGGTAGTGCGCGAACTGAGTGCTGCCACTTCGGGCCGCGCTCAGCTCGAACAGCGGACGTTCGACCTTCACGCCGTCGAGTTTTCGCCCGTACAGGAGCTCGTCCAGGTACCACGCCACCCCCCACAGCGGCATCGTCGCAGCCTTGCGCAGGACGCTCACCGTCAGCCATACGCGGTGGGCCACCCCTAGCCCCGGCGGAGGCGGGCGAACGGTCCAGGCGAGCCGCAGGTATCGGGTGATCTGGCTCCCGCGGGGCACGTTGGGTGCACGCCCGTAGACGATCCGGCCGAGCCCGTAGACCGGCCAGAGGGGAAGAAGGAGAGCGGCGAGCAGAAGGACGAAGACGAGGCGGAAGGGGGCCAGCAGCAGAACTACCGCCGGCGGCGCACCGCGCTTCGATTCCCCCTCCGTGCTCTCCACGACGGACCCGCGCTCGAAAATGGCGGAAATCTTCCCGGGCATCGGCGACCTCGCTCTCTCGCCTCTGGCGGCAATCTAGACGAATTCGTCCAGTATTGGGCCATACTTCCGGGATTTCAATCGGGGCGAGAGGGACGGCTCAGGTGACCGTGATCCGAGTCCGGGCGGTCCCTACGATGTCGCCGGTGACCCAGTGCAGGTACTCGACCGTCACGTCGTAGACACCGGCCTGGGTCGGTTTGAAGATGAAGTCGTAGCGCTCCGCTGTCCCGGCCGTGAGCTCGGTGACCTGGATCGGATTGGGCAACGGTCTACCGTCCGAGGCGATCACGGTCGCCGTCAACCCGCCGAAATCGATCCGCTGCGGCAGATATGCGGCCTGAATGTAGCGGGCGAGGAGCGTCTCCCCGACCTGCATCTCGGCGGCAATTCCGTTCGCCGTCAGCGCCGACTGTGCGCCGTCGACCCCGGTGATCACGAAGTAGTCCGGGTTGAGGTCGTTGAGGCCGACATCTTCCCCGCAGATACCTGCATCCCAGCTCAGCCCGCGCCACGACGAGTCGATCTCGTCGCACGCCCAGATCACTTCGTGATCGTAGCTGGGCCCACCGGCGAACGCCCGGCGGGTACCGGGCGGGTCGTTGGGGTCGGGCACGGGATCGATGATCAGGGCGCCGTACATGCCCATCTCGAAGTGCAGGACCGTGTTCACGTGGCAGTGATAGAAATACGTCCCGGCCTGCGAGGCTCGCCACTGGTACGTGTAGTTGTCGTCGACGTCGAAGGACAGGTGCCCGACTCCGTCGTTGTGCGTACTAGGTTCGATCCCGTGATGGTGGATGGTGTGAAAGCGCCGCACCGAGAGTTCGGTGTGCACGATCTGCCCTTCAGTCACGCGGATCGTCGGAGACGGCCAGCCTCGGTTGCTGCTGGAGTCTCCTCCCCAGCTCGAGCCTCCGCCCCAGCTCGAGTCCCGGCTCTCAAAACGCCAGATGTCGATCTCCGCCCCGTCATCCATCGTGATCGAGTGCCGCATGTCGGCCTCGAGTTTGAACGAGATGTCAGGGCTCACCATCCCCGGTGTGGACGGTGAGGCGCCGTAAATGAAGCATCCGTCACGGCTATGGTCGTGGGTGTCATTGCTGCTGTCGTTGTTCCAGCCCATGTCTCTACTCCTCTCTCACTCGAACATGATGTCGGTCATCGCACCGAACAGATAGTTGCCTCCGCCAGCCGTCTGCGTCTGCTCGTCGTGCAGATGCATCGGATACATTCCCGTAGTCACGGGGGGGAATGCATCGGGCGGCGGTTCGAACGGATAGATCACGTCCATCGCTCCGAGATTGTTCTCCAGGAAGATGGAATCCTTCTTCCAGACATCGGGGCGCTGCTGGCCGTTTCGGGTCAGCCATTCGACGTGATTTCCGTGCCAGTGGAGAGAGTGACAACACAACCCGGCGTTGAAGATCCGAATCAACGCGCGGTCGCCGATGCTCCCCCGAACCTTGGTGTCCGGGTTCGCCATCGAATCGATGTTCGGGTCACCGTGTTCGGGGTGGCCGGGCGGCCGGCTGGTGCGGCCGTTGATGGTGAAGTAGCGGGGGATGAAATCGGTGGTCGGTGTGTTCCCCAGCCGCAGCTCTTCGTGCCATACGGGATCGACGTCGTTGAAGATCCAGACGTACTGCTGCACGAAGGACGGGCTGCCGGCGTAGAGCTCCGTGGTGCTCCCCAGGGGCATCACGGCCAACGCGCCGTGCAGACCGAGCAGACGATTGTAGGGCGCATTCTGCCCATCGTAGAACAGGTACGAGCCGGCCTGGCTCGCGACGAATTCCACGAGTTGTGTCTGGCCCGGGGCGATCGGACCGCTGTCGACGACCCCATCGATGACGAAGCTGTGCGTCGTCGAGAGGGTGTTGACCACGGTCAGTTGCACCGTATCCCCTTCGCCGACGACGAGGGAGGTGGCCGGCACAGTCAGACTACCCTCGGCGTCACTGAAGCCTCGAAAATAGACATCGACACCGTCGGGTTGTGTCACGTAGCCGTCGGTAAGGTAGAGCGTCATGCCGACACTCAGGGGCCGCTCGCGGCCACCCCAGCCGAGGAGGCCAGGCGCGGATCCACACGCGCTGGCCATTGCGCCGGCGAAACCCGCGGCGCTGAGCTTGATGAACGTACGTCTCTTCATCTCCGGTTCTCTCGTTACAGAACGCGGCACCTTCTCCCGCTGCTGGTGAGCGAGATCCACTGCTACTTGCGAATGGTACTGCTTGCGAATGATTTCGGTGGGGGGACTATACCGGACACACGCGTGCCCACGAAGTGAGAATTGGAGCCAAACTCGGGCCGACCAAGATCCCAGTCCGTCGTCCCCAGGTGCCCTGCGCTAATCCCGGGTCCGGACGGACCCCGCCGACACCGCGGACGTCACCGGCGCAACGTTCACGTACCCGTACCGCTCCCTGGCGGGAATCTCGAGGCAGCCGAAAATGAGCAATTCCGCAGACGCTCGATGCGCTGCGCTTCCCATCCCTTCATCCTCGATCGGAAGCTTGACTAGAGCTAAAACTAGTGGCAACACTAGCATTGTCGCTTCAACACGGTACTCGCTTGAAATCTTTGGACAAAACCCTTTCCCGGCGTGCCCGGCGTGCTCGAGAGACCCGGCGGCGAATGCTCGGCAGCGCGAGAGAGCTCTTCGTCTCCCAGGGATACCCCGGCACGACGATGCAACAGATCGCCGATGAGGCAGACGTCGCGGTCCAGACGCTCTATTACACGTTTCAAACCAAGGGGAAGCTGCTCATCGAGGTCGTGAAAGTCGCCGGAGCCGGGGAGGACGACCCGGTTCCCGTACCGCAGCGCGACTGGTTCCAGGAGATGATGGCGTCGACCAACGCTCAGCGCATTCTGGCGCTGGTGGTGGAGCACGGGACCGGAATCTACGAGCGGGTCGCCAGCCTCTGGCCCGTGGTCCTCACGGCGCTGTCGGATCCCGACGTCGCCGACTACTGGGACGCGGTCGCAGAAGGACGCCAGCGGGCACAGCGCGGATTGATCGCCAGGCTCGCCGAGAAGGGCGCCCTCAAACGCGAGCTCGCGGTCGAACAAGCGGGCGACCTGATGGTTCTGCTGAGCGGTCACGCCCCCTACCGAGCCCTCGTCGAGGACGCGGACTGGCCCATCGTCGAATACAAAGCGTGGCTGTTCACCACTCTGCTCGAGCAGCTTCTCGAAAGCCCTTCCATTGACCCCGAAGCCGTCGCCGGACTCTCCTTCGCTGGACTCGTGTGACGCCAACTCCGAGAGGCTGACATCGTGAACACCAAGTCTTCCATCCGACGTTTCGCAGGCCGCAGTCTGGTCGCGGCCGGAGTTCTATCGGTCCTGGTCGGGCTGCTAACGTTGGTCTTCCCGCCCGCCAGTGATCCCGCGCTCTGGGGTTACCCGTTCGACCTCGGTACCCATCAGGTCGTCGCGATCGTGTTGGTGGTCGCACACCTGCTCAAAGTTCCCGGGTTCGTCGGACTTTCACGCCTCGACGGAGGGCCGGTGGTGAGGTGGTCGATGTTGGCCGCCGCGCTCGGCTTCGTCGTCGTCGCGGTCTGCGAGGGAGTTTCGGCGACGCTGTGGGGGACGCCGCTGACTTCACCGGAGGCCATCAACCTCAACAACGGTTACGGTGCGGGCTCGATGCTCGGCGCGATTCCATCCGTGATCGGCGGCATCGTGATCGGGCGCCGAAAGCTCCTCCCCGGCCCGGGGCGATGGTCAGTCATGCTGTCCGGGGCGTTCATGATCGTCGTGGTGACTCCAGCGCTCTTCACGGGACGGGGCCCTCTGGCGTACCTTTCCCTGCTCGTCTGGAGCCTCTTCTTCATCTGGATCGGGCGCACCCTCGGCAGGGCTTCGGCTGCTGTCGTTCCCGAACCGGTCGGTCGCACGGTGGCGTGATGCGGGCCGAAGCCCCGTCCGTGATGGCCCAGCGAGCGCAGCGGAGCGAGCCCTTATGGACGTAAGGTCCCGCCGGACCGGACCTCGTCGATGAGGTCGGTGAGGCTCTCGCGCTCGCTCGGAACATCCGTCAGTTGCAGGAGGCGCTGCAGCTTGGGTTCGGCGAGCCGACCGACGGTGGCGACGTCGAGCTCTCCGCTTCGGAGGCGCGAAAGCAAGGCGACCTCCTCGGACTGCAGCATCACCTCGACCCGACCGACCAGGGTGCGGACGACCTCGTCCGGCGCCGGCTGGACATCGAGCGGCAAAATCTCGTCCGCCCAGGAGCGCGGGGCGACGTAGAGGACGCGGTGGCCGGTCGAGTGGAAGTAGCTGTGCGTCCAGGTGTCGACCATCGCCCACGACTCGTCCGCGGTCAGACCGGATTCCTCGAGCCCCTTCGACAGGCTCGCTCTTGCCCGTTCGAGGTAGTCGGGTTTCGGCAATTCCTTGGGCGTGGGGCTGAATTCGATCGAGCCGTGCGGCCCCAACTCGCCGAGCTCCCAGACCTCCCCGCGTTCCCCGTTCCAGTGAAGCAGCCAGACGTTCGGCACGACGTCTGCGGACTCGTTGGTCATCGTGATGTTGTCGCCCACGGAGGTCACGCGGAACGGGGCCGCGAACCTGCCGAGTCCCCGGTAGAAGACGAACTTCTCGACCTCGTCGCCGAACCGCACCGGTTGCGCGTCCACGTTCCGGCTCGGGGCCCACACGTCGTCTTCGGGAACCTCGATCAGCCCGGCTGTCTCGGCGGTGGGCAGCACCTCGAGCGACCACGTCATCGAGCCCGCCTGAAACGTCTCCGCGGAGAACGGCGCGCTGTAGACGTCGGGCGCGAAGGCGGTCGCGTCGGGGTACCACTGCGAGATCACCCCTTCCGGAAAATCGACCCGCACGTCGACGTTCGAAGGCGCACCGTAGAAGTAGATGACGGGCGTCTCGAGCTTCTGGGTCACGCCGGCGAGGAACGCCTCTTCAGTTCGCTTGCTCGCGGACATCGTCGGAGCTTCGGCGATTCGCCCGTGGACGAAAGCCGGAAGCGACTCCTCTTCGTAGTGCATCCCGTCGACGTCCTCACCGTCCGACCCCTGGAGGGACGTGTACGTGCCCCATTCATGGACGACGAAGCGCTCACTGACCTCGGTCACTGAAGGCGCGGCTTCATCGGGGGACGGCTGGGATCGATCGGATTCGTGCGTTGGAGCGACCGTGGTGGGAGCCGAGGTTTCTTCGACGCCCCAACCTTCGGCTGCTCTCGAATCGTCGCAAGCGGGTGAGGCGATCGCGCAAAATGCCGCGATGAGGAGAAGTCCATTCGGGATCGTTTTCATCGGTTCCTCGCAGGTTCTCCCTCAAGCTAGTGAGCGCGATGGATGCAATCCAATGATTATTTCTGATGATGTTCAATGCGTTTGACGCATGTAAGAAGCGGTCGATAGGCTGCGTCATGGACACGAGCCGGATCGAGCTATTCCTCGCGACCGTCGACCACGGCTCGCTGACCAGGGCCGCGCGGGAGGTACATCTGTCGCAACCGGCCGCCAGCCGGGCGCTTCGCGCGTTCGAGGAAGAGCTCGGGTGTGCGTTGTTCGAGCGGCGTGGGCGCTCCCTCGTGTTGACCCCCAGTGGACGAGCCGCGCTCCCCTGGGCGCGCCGAATGTTGGCCGAGTTCGACGGCCTACGACGGTCGGCTGCGCAGGCCGCGGACGCTGGATTTCACGACGTCCGAGTTGGAACGGTCGACAGTATCGCCACGTACGTCATTCCATCTGCGCTCCCTGCCCTGCGCGACCTGCACGAAGGGCTCGGAGTGAAGCTCGTGAGTTGTCGCACTGCGGACCTGCTCGCACGACTCGAAGAGGACATCGACATTGCGATCGTCGCGTGGTCTGGCCCCCCGCCTTTCGAAGATGCGACCCGCCTCGGTCGTTACGAGATGCAGTTTTACGGTCGACTCGACCTCTTCCCGAGCCTCGCCGACGTGACCGCCGAGGAGGAGCTCGCCGCGTTTCCGCTCGTCCAGATCGAGCCGCAAGCAGGCCAGCCTACCCTGCTCGACCCCGACGCCGATTCGTGGGCGGCGACCCAGAGCCTGTCGTCGGTGAAAGCGCTCATCATGGGCGGTTTCGGGGTCGGCGCGCTCTTGTCGTACATGGTCTCACCGGACGACGAAGAGCGGCTCGCGCGCGCGAAGATACCGCACGATCCCGACTGTGCGTTGTGGGCGGTGTGCGGTCCGGCGTGGAAAAGTGGCGAGCAGCGCGGTGTGCTCCAGACGCTGGTCGACGAGACGTCGCGGCTGCTCCGCCGCCAGTGAGCGTTCGGACGAGCTTGCGGGTGTGACCGGCGTCGGCCGATCCCCCTGTCTGCGAGCTTCCGTCTCCTTCACTTGCGCTTCGCCAGGCACCAATTTATCGGTGATCCATGAACATGGCAGAGATGCTCTCTCAAGTCCTTGGAGGGATCGGGCTGTTCCTCGTAGGCATGGTGCTCGCGACGGACGGGCTGCGGGCTGCGGCGGGTGATTCCCTCCGCGCATTCCTGCTTCGCTTCACCGGCGGCCCGGCCCAGGCTTTGTTCTCGGGCGCGGCGGCCACGGCCCTGGTGCAGTCGTCGAGCGCCACGACGGTCGCGACGATCAGCTTTGTCACGGCGGGGCTTCTGACCTTTCAGCAGGCGCTCGGTCTGATCCTGGGCGCGAACGTCGGGACGACCGCGACGGGTTGGATTGTCGCGCTCCTCGGGCTCAAATTCAGCGTGTCGAAGATCGCCCTGCCGCTGGTGGGGGTCGGCGCTCTGGTGCGTCTTTTCGCGAGGGGGCGCGGCAAGGACATCGGCCTCGCGGTGGCCGGCTTCGGCGTTTTGTTCGTCGGCCTCGACGTGCTGCAGGCCGGGATGGCGGGTGCGTCGGACTTCCTGACCCCCGACGCCCTGCCACCGGACACCTGGCTCGGTCGTCTGGGGCTGGCCGGGATCGGCATCGTACTGACCGCGGTCATGCAATCTTCCTCGGCGGCGATCGCGACGGCTCTGACTGCGCTGGACGCGGGGTCGATCTCGATGATGCAGGCCGCGGCGATGGCGATCGGCATCAACATCGGGACGACCGTCACGGCCGGGCTCGCCGTCATCGGAGCCGGCACTGCAGCCCGCCGGACGGCGTTTGCCCATCTGCTCTTCAACGTGTTCACCGGCGTTGTCGCCTTCGCTTCCCTTCCCGCTCTCGTCCGCGTCGTGGACGCTGTCCAACCGACGGATGCGGCGCTGGCTCTCGCGGCGTTTCACACGGTCTTCAACATCGTGGGCGTGCTCCTCGTCTTGCCGTTGATCAAGTGGTTCGCGGCCTTCGTCGAGCGCGTGATTCCCGACCGAGGTCCGCACCTCACGCGGCGGCTCGTTCCGTCGCTCGCGCACGAGGGTGGGCTCGCGATCGAAGCCGTACGTCTGACGGTGTTCGACATCGCCTCCGAAGTTTGCGCGGCCGCCGAGCGTATCCTCGTGAGCCGAGACCAGGACGAATCGAACATCGCCAGGCTCGAGGAGGTGCGCGTCGCTCTCGACGGGACAAACGAGTTCATCGGGTCGCTCGCGCGGCTCCACAACGTCGGGGCCGACGCGCAGGCGCGACACGTCGACACGATCCACGCCCTGGACCATCTGGACCGGCTGGTCGACCTGCTCCGGCGGCAGCGAGAGGTTCTGCTGCAGGAGTTGGCCGGGGACGCTGGCGGGGTCGAGAACCGCGCGCGCGAGGCACTCGGGCTCGTGCAGGGGTGGCTGGAAGCCCGCCGGGAGCGCCCCGCACCTGCCGAAGAACTGGCGGCCATCTCCCAGGACGTCGCACGTGCCCGCAAGCAGTTCAGAGACGAGATTTTGGAGGCGACGGCGCTCGGCGACTACAGCGCTCCCGACGCCGCCCGAGACATCGACCACCTGCGACGCCTCGACGAGCTCGTCTACTACCTCTGGAAGTTCACCGCCCGGATGGCGGTCGGGTGACCCCACGGCCGATCTGCATGCCCCCATATTCCCAGTTCATGACCGCTTCCAGGCGAAGCGCCGTCACCTGCGGGATGCCCGGTAGGCTCGCCACGTCCGCGGCGTGCGCTCCTTCCTCCTTCGACGGGTGCGAAAGCTTGCGCAGATAGAACAAAGCCTCGGCGAAACGATGGCGGTTCCACACGTCGGTCTCGGGGTTTGCCAGCCACCGCACCAACATCGCGTCGAGGGTCGGAGCGAGGTCGGACCCCTGCAGGGCCAGCGCGAAGAACTGCGGAGATATCGGACGCGGCCCCTCGGGTACCGGGTAGTGGGTGAGCAGACCCATCAGGAAGAGAGGAACGTCCAACCCCTCGGGGAGAGCATCGACAGGGCTCTCGTACGAGGCGGGCTTCCCGTCGATCCACAGATCGCTGCGGCGCGCGTGACGGTAAGCGAGGAGGTCGATGGAGAGGGCGAGCTGACAGCGTGGCCGTCCGAGCTCGGCGCAGACGTCGGCGAACTCCGCCTTGTTCCGCTGCGGCCGTGTGTCTTGAGAGCACCGCCCCATCGGCCGGTAGCGGCGATGAAGCTCGTACGCCAGATCGAGGCGCTCGTTGGAGCGGGCCCATCCCAGTGCATCCCTCCAGCTCCGATGGTTCGCCGGTGGCCCCAGCTCGATCAGGGCTTTCACTCTCTGCTCGTTCCACCCTTCTTTCCCGACGAACGCGCCGATCCTGTCGTCCCGCGAGTCGTAGATCTTCGGCTTCACGTAGAGGGGCTCCTCCGGCGTGGAGAGGACCTCGGCGAAGACACTGCTGCTGAATGGCAGCGGGGATGCCCGGATGGAGGTGATCGTCGCGTCTCCGCATTCCAGCACTGCGTCCGACGCCGTGAAGATCGGCGCGTCGGGGTCGAACTCCGTCGACTCCCACGTCATGCTCAGCGCACGATTCGAAGCACCCCCCGCCCGGGCGAGCAGCGACCAATTCCCTTCGAATTCTCCCAACATCAGCGCCCCCACGTCGTGGACCCCGCCCCGGACTGTCATCGTCGCCTCGAGGCATTCCACGATGCGGAGCGGCGCGAAACCTTTGGCCGCGCGAACCTCGAATTCGGAGCGAACCGGCCACCCTGCGTCGCGCGGAAGGCGCCCGATCGCGACGATGACCTCGGGAGCGAGGTGCGAATGGGTCGCCACTTTCGAGAGTGCTCCCGTCCGCACCCTGCCAGGCCAAACTGGCTCCGTCTGGACCGCAGACGCTCTCGCCTCGACCGCTTCCCACGCGGCTTCGCGCCGTGCATCACAGCCCACGACGCTCAGCGCCAGCATGGCGGTGGTCCACAGACGCAACATCGGGTGCCGCTTCGTCTTCGTCGCCGGTCGGTCCTTTCGTTCGCTCATCGCTCGCCTCCTCCTCTACCGGGACTGTGCCGGATCGGGTTGGAACGAGCGTGGGCGCGACGTGCAAATTGTGTGGATTCTACGCGCGAAGCAGCCTTGCCTCCTCGAAAGGCCGGTGCGAACCTGGCAGCAATCTTCGCCCGGGGAATCGCGTGGGGAAAACCAAACTCGCCGAGGGAATCTACGATCTGCTCGTGGACCAGCAGCTCGACCAGGAGCTGCAGGTCACCCCCGCGGACCTCGTCGCGACGTTCGGCGAGCTGAGCGAAGCCGAGCTCGCCGACCTCCTCACTGCACAAATGCGACCGATTCTCCGCCGAGCGCTTCAGAGTCGCTCGGGTCAGGGCCACGGCAAGATCGTAGAGCTCGCCAACGAGATCGTTCGCCTCCTCGTCGAGAGGACGACGTCGGCAGGCATCGAATCGACCGACGCCTTTTGCGAGCCACCGCGGCGGCTCACCTCGATGCACCGCGACGAACCAGGCCTCGCGACGAGCGGCCCGCCCCGCCGTCCCGCGCTGCCACTGACGACATCGGCGCTCCTCGTGAATGGACCGCAGGACCTCCGAATCGGGCTCGAACTTCGGCGTGAGCTCGAATCTGCGGACCGCGTCGACCTGCTCTGCGCGTTCCTCAAGCAGAGCGGCGTCAACATCATCCGAAACGAGCTAGCCGCCTTCCTCGCGCGACGCCCGGGGGCCCTGCGGATTCTGTCGACGACCTACATGGGAGCGACCGAGAACAACGCGGTCCGCGAACTCCTCGACATGGGGGCGGACCTGCGCATCTCGTACAACAATCAGACGACACGCTTGCACGCCAAGGCGTGGCTGTTCCACCGCGACTCCGGCTTTTCCACGGCGTTCGTCGGCTCGTCCAACCTGTCCGCCGCGGCACTGCTGGACGGCCTGGAGTGGAACGTACGTATCTCGGCGGTCGAGAACCCGACCATTCTCTCCCGGTTTGCGACGACGTTCGAACAGTACTGGAACGATGTCGAGTTCGAGCCATACGACCCGGAGCGGTTCAAGCTCGCCCACCAGGAACAGTCGGGGCGGAGCGGCGCCGAGTACATCTCGGGCCTAAAGGTGCGTCCTTATCCGCACCAGTCCGAGATCCTCGATGACCTCGCCGCTGAGCGTGAGGCAGGGCACACCCGGAACCTCGTCGTGGCCGCGACGGGAACCGGGAAGACCGTCACGGCCGCGCTGGATTTCAAGCGCCTGTGGGATGCCCACGGCCCGCTGAAGCTGTTGTTCGTAGCGCACCGCCAGGAGATCTTGAAGCAGAGCCGCGCCACGTTCCGCGCGGTGATGGGGGACCCGTCGTTCGGCGAGCTGTTGGTTGGCGGGAAGAAGCCCAACTTCGGGGACCACGTCTTCGCGAGCATCCAGTCGCTCCATCAGAAAGAGCTCGAGTCGCTGCCGCCCGACACCTACGACGTCATCATCGTGGACGAGTTCCACCATGCCGCGGCGCCCACGTACGAACGGATGCTGCATCACTTCACGCCGCGGTACCTGGTGGGTCTGACGGCGACGCCAGAACGCGCGGACGGCAGGTCGATCCTAGATTGGTTCGACGATCGTGTGGCGGCAGAGCTGCGCCTATGGAAAGCGCTCGACCGTGGTCTCCTCGCGCCATTTCAATACTTCGGGATTGGCGACGAGACGGACATTTCGACGGTCACCTTCCGCCGCGGTGGCTACGACCGCGCCGAGCTTGAGCAGGTCCTGACCGGCGACAAGTTCCGCGCGCTGCGCGTTCGACAGGCGGTGGACCGCTACATCGCCAAGCCGCTCGAGATGCGGGCGATCGGGTTCTGCGTCGGCCTGCATCACGCGGCCCTCATGGCGCAAGCCTTCATCGACGCCGGTTTCCAGGCCTGCGCGGTCGCCGGCTCGCCGCCCCGAGAGAACGGCAAAGTCCTGGCGCCGTTTCGAGACCGCGACGAGGCGCTTCGCGACCTCCGCGACGGCAAGCTGCAATGCATCTTCACCGTCGACCTCTTCAACGAGGGGGTCGACGTCCCGAGCATCGACACGGTGCTGTTTCTGCGGCCGACCGAGAGCGCGACGGTCTTTCTGCAGCAGCTCGGCCGCGGGCTGCGCCACAGCAAGGGGAAGTCACACCTGACGGTGCTCGACTTCATCGGTAACGCCAACAAGCACTACCGATTCGACGTGAAGTTCAAGGCGCTGACCGGGGGAACCCGGCGTGAAGTGGCGCGACATATCGAGGACGAGTTCCCGTACCTTCCGCCGGGCTGCGAGATTCAGCTCGACCGGCAGGCTCAGGAGCACGTGCTCGCCAACATCCGCGCTTCCGTGGGTACGGGCGAGCTTCGGTATCTCACCAGGGAATTGCGCGAGACCGCCGACGAGATGGGGGCCGACATCACCCTCAAGACGTACCTCGACGCGCTGCAGATGGAGATGGACGAGCTCTACTCGCGATCGGGTCGTTCGTGGACCGACCTTCGCCGGCGTGCGGGCCTCGAATGGCCGGACACGGGGGACGAGTACGAGAAGGCGCTCCTGCGCGCCATGGCGCGCATCCAGCACGTCGACGACCGCGAGCGGCTCCGCGCCTGGTACGAATGGCTGAGCCTCGAGACACCTCCGGCGATGGCTTCGCTCGACACCCGCGAGGGGCGGCTGCAGCTCATGCTCCTCGCGTCCGTCGTCGATCGCATGATCTCCGAGGAGGATCTGAGCGAAGGCCTACAGCGCATCTGGGACAACCCGGCGGTGCGCCGGGAAACACGCGAGATTCTGGAGGTCCAACAGGACCGATTGCGCCGCGTTTCGTTCGATGACCTCGGTCATCAAATCCCTCTGAAGACCCACGCGACGTACTCTCTGGCCGAGATCATGGCCGCCTACGGCATCGTCCGTAGCGGCAATCTCTACGCGCCGCGAGAAGGCGTACTCTGGGACGAAGCCACGCAGACGGACCTCCTCTTCGTCACGGTCCACAAGGACCCCGACGAATACGCGCCGCAGCACATGTTCGAGGACTATCCGCTCTCCCAGGACCTGTTCCATTGGGAGACGCAGCCCAACACGAGCGAGGCGAGCCCCACCGGCCAACGCTACATCCACCATGTCGAACGCGGCTCGAAGGTGGTGCTGTTCGTGCGGCAGTACAAGAAGGTCGACGGCCTGACGCAGCCTTATCTTTGCCTCGGCAAAGCCCGCTACGTTCGCCACGAATCGGAGCGTCCCATCCGCATCGTCTGGGCGTTGGAGCGGCCGATGCCAGCGTGGTTCTACCAGGAGACCAAGACGGCTGCGGGCTAAGAGCGGCTCGTATGCTACAAATGAGGGACGCGGCGTCCGTCAGAAGAGCCAGGCCCCGGTATGAAGACATTCGGTATCCTCTTGTGCCTCGCACTCTCGTCGGGCTGCATTTCCAGGGCAGTGGTAGAAAACCCTGCGCGAGACGCCGGGGCTTCGGAGCGAGCAGACGCAGGGTTCGATGCGGATACTCCGAACACGGATACCGATACCGGACGCCAGTCCGACGACCTGGGCGCGCAGGGGGTGGATTCGGGCGGAGTCCACGAACCTGATGACGGCGGAGAGCCAGACGACGCGGGCGGGACGAACGACGCCGGGCCGCCCGGCCCGCTCATCATCTACATGGCGCCGGACGGCGACGACGGCGGCGACGGCTTCATCGAGGCATCACCGATCCGGACCCTCGGTCGCGCACAGGAGTTGGTCGCGGCGAGTGTGGACCGCGATGTCGAAATCCGAATCGGGTTGGGCACCTACTACGCTCAGACGGTCGTGTGGACCGAGACGCGTCCGAACAACACCATCACGTTCACTCGGTGGCCCGCCGACGGACCTGACCGGCCGATCTTCGACGGGTGTGAGGCGGCGGACGGGCCGTGCCCGGGCGGCACCTGGTTCCAGCTACGGCATTCAGCCGGAGAAGAGACCAACCTGACGTTCCACTACATCCGGGTCCAGAAGTATGGCACGGCGATCTCACTGAACGGCAGTCGAAACGCGGAGGCGACCTCGAACGGATCGAACCGCATCTTCGGGTGCTACTTCATCGACATCGGAAACGAGTTCAACCCATCGCTGGCCCCGTCGACCGCGGCGGTTCGGTTGGTGAACTCCGACGACAACACGATCGCGAACAACCATTTCATCGACGTCGTGAACACGACGAGCGGTGGCCTCATCCACGCGATCTACGTCGCGCACATGTCCGACCGAAACGTCATTCGGGCCAACCGGTTCAAGCGCAGTAGCGGGGATCCGGTGCGGGTGCGCGATTTCTCGAACGACAACGACATCCTCGACAATCGGTTCATTCAGGTCGGTACCCGTGCCGGCTACACCGACTGGTATTGCGACCACGACGTGCGCGACGATTGCACCAAGCCCGACCCCGAATGTCCTTCGTGGGGGAACGAATTTCGCGACAACGTGCTCGACGGCACGTTCGACTGCACGACGCTCGGGACCTTCCATTACTACCAGGACGACTCGACGACGGGCTGCTCCCCTCCGGTCGACGGCGCACGACGGCTGCGCACGAGCGGCAACGAGCAGCATGTGCCGCCGTGCACGTCCGAATGACGAGAAGTGGTATCGGGTTGCGCGGGACGCTACGAGGTGCGGCCCCGATGATTCGGACGAGTCAGGAGCGCGAGGTGTTCGAGTGAGGCGGGTACGAACTGCGGACAACGACGGGTGATGAGATGTTGACGAGAAAGAACGGTGTAGAGCCCGACGTTTCGGGCAAGCGAGAGGTGCACCGCGCGGCGCTCGCCGGGGACGTCGAGAGGACTTTCGCGCTGCTGGCGGAAGAATCCTCCGTGGATTGTCCCGCGGGGCCTGTTCGGGACGACAAAGTGCTGTCCCACGAAGGTGCCTCGCCGCTCCACTTCGCCGCGTTGGGCGGTCACGTGGAGCTGTGCGAACGCCTGCTCGATCGAGGGGCGAAGCTGGACGGGCGAGATCTGCGGGGCCAAACGCCGCTTCACTACGGAGTTCGACACGCGGAGGTCATCGAGTTTCTCGTTCGCCGAGGCGCACCGCTGGACGTGACCGACGCGGATGGTACTTCCGCTTTGATCGCTGCCGTGCGCTCCGGTGTCTCTTCGGGGGCGCATGAACTCCTGGCGCGCGGAGCCGACCCGAATCTGGCAGACGATCGCGGGATCACCGCGCTCATGTCTGCCGCCATACGAAACGACCCGGACCTCGTACGCGCACTCATCCATCACGGCGCGGAACCGGGAGCGATCTGCAGTCTGGGGCACGACGCCATCTGGTGGGCGAAGTACAACGATCACGAGGAGGTAGCGAACCTGATCGCGTCCGCTGAACCAGACGGGGAGACCCTGAAGTCGGAATGAGGCGGCCGCGCTCGCGAAGGCGATTCAGTTTCAGCCGGGCCGGGCCACCGTCACAGTGTCAGATAGAACAGCGCCAGGCACATCTCGGACCCGGAGCCGTCGCCCAGCCGAACCTCTGCATCGGACCGGCTGTTGTCGTAGCGACAACGAAGGCGGATGAGGCCCTTTCGCGGGATGTCTTTGGGCTCCTGAAACCAGTAGGTGCGCTGCCAGTCGAAGTTCCACTCGTCGGTACGCGCCGCGCACTCGGCGGTGTCGAGATCGGGTGTGGTGACGGCGCCATCGTCATCGACTTCGAGGATTTCGGTCTCGATACGCTGCCCGAGCAAGTGCATGTGGCTGAACGCAGCCCACGCCTTGAGGGGCGCTGGATTTCGATAGTAGATGTCCGTCTGCACGCACCCCGACGAGCCCACGCTTCGGGCCTCGACCAGTCGTGAAGGTTCGAAACGGGCGCATCGGTCGGCGTACCGACGGGAAACTCTGGCCTCTCCGGTCGCGGTGAATTCGTGGGTACGCACGGCGGCCGCGCCGTCGGTGTTGGCCACGACGACCTCGTCGGCGACACCGTCCGTGTCGCGATCGGAGGTCGTGGCGGACACCATCCCTTGAAGGCTCGCCTCGGCGTTGATTGCGCTGGCGAGCTCCTCGAGCAAGCCCGCGGTGGTGACCGCGTTCATTGACGATGCATCCACCGTGACCGTCGTTCCCGCTACCTCGATCGAATAGCTCGCCGCGGGATCCAGCGTGTCGATGCGCAGTCGGACCGAATAGTCGATGGCACACTCTTCAGCGTCCTCACCAAACTCTGCTGCACAATCTTCGAGGTCGAGACCACATTCGACCTCGTCCTCGTCGAAGCCGACAGCCGGCGGGGAAATCGGAGTGTCGTTGTCATCGAGCTCGTAAGTAGCGTAGACGACATCGCAATCTTCGTCGGCCACCCCGGTCCCGTCGACGCCGGCGGGTATACGGAAGGGCAAGTTCCCGACGAACGCCCAGTCGGCCTGCGCGAGATCGTGGACGGGTTCGCCCGGAGGGCGGAACCACATGCGGACCCCGGACTGATCGGAGCCCCAGTCCGCGGTGGGCTTGTTGTAGTGCATCTGGATCACGAACAGCGAGTTTGCCGCGACGTCTACCGCCGTCTGTCCGAGGGCCTGCCGTTCGGGGAAGCCTACGCGGCCCCCACCGGGCGCCCATACGGCAGCGATGCCATCGACATCGAAGCCACTGACGCCGAAGCAACTGAAGCCCGGTTCGGGGTCCTCGGCTTCCCGCGCAGCCAACGCCGCGCGGTTCTCTTCGTCACCGCTGGCGGTGAGGACGACCATGTGGTGTGCGACCTCCACGTTGTCGACCAGGACTTCGAATCCGGTGAGCTGCCGGTCCTCGGTGAACCCGGGATCGACGACGAAACAGCGAAAATCGTCTTCGAGGTACGACTCGGTTCGACCGAACACCGGCGAATACGGCTCTACGGGGATCAGGTCGACGACCTCGTCCTCTTCCGACGGAGGAGCGCCGATCTCCGGATTCTTTGGCTGCAACCGTTCGAACGGCTCCTCGGGTACGAGCGGCTTTCCGGCATCGACCCAGTCGGTGAAGAGAGCGATCTGCTCCTCAGACAGTCTCAATTCTCCCTGCAGATCGGCGCAGGTCGGGTCGGCGTTCCAGGGCGGCATCCGTCGGCTCTCCACCGCGGCTGCCATCAGTTCCCCCACCGCCACGACGGTCGCCTGATCGGTGAAGTCGAACGGCGCGACGCCACCCGGTTGGTGACAGCTGATGCAGTTTTCGTCCATCGCTTGTTGGAGCGCGACGGGCAGCATCATCGGGCCCGGATCGACGTCTCCGTTCGACGTGGCGTCGCCGTTGTTCGATGCACCGTTATTCGACGACACGGCGTCGTTGTTGGTCGAGGCCGGCTCGTTGCTACACGCGATGAGCATCGACGCAGCGACGGCGACGCGGAGGATGGTCTTCATTCGTATATCTCTGACTTAAATCACGATTTTCGAAGCCGCGACCCTGCCAGACGGTCGAGCACGAGTCAACAAGTCATGAGCTTGAACGACCCTTTCACCTCTAGTTGGACGAGGAAATGAACGGACGGCGAAGTCGCATTCTCAAGAGGATCACCTCCCGATCCGTCCGGTCGGCCTTCATCAGCCGAGGCTGCGCCGTGAAATCGAGCTGCAGGTGTGCACGTTCTCTCTTTGTCACAAAGGAGGCTCGCCGATGGACACCCTCGAGCCGTATCGCAGCCCGCAGGCTCGCGAGGAGTCCCTCGACTCGCTCGCGGGCGCACTGAATGCCGAGATACTGACGCTGGGCACCAGCCACGAGGGGCGCCCGATCCGAGCTGCTCACGTACCCGGTGGCGACGAAGGGAACGTGCTCGTCTGCGCCGGCATCCACGGGCTCGAGTACATCGGGACCGAAGTCGCGCTGGGTGTCCTCGAAGCACTCGGCCGAGGCGAGCCGGCATGGCGCGAGCTTCGCGAACGCGCGAGGATCTGGGTCGTACCCTCGCTCAACCCCGATGCTTACGCCCGGACCTGGAAACAGGGCGGGGCCGGCACCCTGACCGAGCTCCGCACCAACGCGCGAGGCGTGGACCTCAACCGGAACTTCCCCCTTCCGGCACCCCAGAAGCCCGTGTGGTTTTCGTTCGACGGGTGGCGCACCGGATCGGACGACCCCGGCAACCCGTTCTACCGCGGTGAGCACCCGCTGAGCGAACCGGAGTCACAGGCGCTGGCGGGCCTCTTGGACCGCGTGGCGTTTCGCGCCAGCGTGAGCCTGCATTCGACGATGGGCACGCTGATCCCGCCGTGCGTCGAGCGTTGGTCGGACTACCGAGCGTACGCGCGGCTGTGTCGCGCGTTTCGACGTGCGCAGCCCGAAGCGGGCTACTTCCGCTTCTCCAACTTCTGGTTCGACCGCTTCACGGGCGAGCTCGAGGACTTTCAGCATGCCACCCACGGTACGTGGGCGATCTGCGTCGAGCACTGGCCCGCGGCCGCGCGGCGCCGCAGCAAACCACCGGGACCCGAACGGTTCTGGCGCTCCAACCCGCCCGATCCGGCACGTTGGGTCGAAAACGACCTCCCCGGCATCGCAGCCTTTCTCCGCGCTGGCCTTCTGCTGCGCTGAGTAATGGAGAGCGCATAGGGTCAGGTCGACGTCGCCGTCGACGAGCACGCCGAGGACTGGTGGGCCTCGTTGCGGTCGGCGAAGGCGTTCTCACGAGCGGTAGCCGCGGCGGCCACGACATGTGGTAGTCTTGGCGCTCCCTTCGACACCCGAGCGAGGTCGCAAGTGCATCGATATCTCATTCTCCCGTTGTTCGCGCTCCTCACGGCCTGCCCGGCGGAAGACGATGGTTCGTCCGACCCCGTCGACATCGGCGTGACGGCCGATTCGGGGTTCGAGGCTGACGCCGCTACGGACCCGACCACCGATGGCGACATCGGGCAGCCCGACTCGGGGAACGCGGAGCCCGGCTGTGTGCCAGCCGCGTCGCAGTACGACTCGGTCGTTTCACCGATCCTGACCAGCTATTGCAGTCAGTGCCATGGCACCGAGCCCGCGTTCGGGGCTCCGTTCAGCTTGCTGGACGGATACGCCGACCTCGTCGCGGGGGATGCGGGGGAGCGAAAGATCGACGCGATGTTGACCAAGCTGTTGGAAGGCACGATGCCCCCGGCGTTCGCGCCGCAGCTACCACACGGCGACCTCGACACCCTCGTCGGCTGGCTGTCGTGCGGCATGGAGCACCCGGACCCGAGCACGGGGTTGGAGGCGAACCGGGAGGTCTGGGACGCACCGGAGATGCCGCCGGCGGGCACCGTCCCGCTCGAGGTACGGCCGGACGCGCAGTCCATCGGCCCCGACATCATCGACGACTATCGCAACTTCAGGTTCTCGAACCTGGTCGACGAAGACCGCTTCGTTCGGCGCATCGAGCCGATCATCGACGACGGTCGCGTGCTGCATCACATCACCTTCACCACGGGATCGGGCCAGAGCCCGACCTACTGGTACGCGTGGGCGCCCGGAACCGGCGCGATCGAATTCCCCGACGGCGGGATGCGGATCAAACCGGGCGACGAATTCACGCTGCAGATTCACTACAACAACGGCGCCGGCGTCCCCGACGCGGTCGACCGCAGCGGCGTCCGCCTCTATCTCGGCGATCCGGTCGGCACGGAGTACGGGATGATGAGTCCCACGACGTTCGCCATCAACGTGCCGGCCAAATCGACGGCCACCGCGACCAAGACGTGCACGGCCACGATGGACTTCGACATCATCGCCGGCTTCCCCCACATGCACGAGATCGGGTCGACCTTCACGCACGACCTGATTCGGACCGACGGCACGATCGAGAACCTGATCACGCTGACCGGCTGGCAGTTCGAGGCGCAGTACTTCTACGAGATGCCCGTCAGCGTGAAAGCGGGGGACCAGCTCCGCATGGTCTGCGGTTACGACAACCCCACTAACCGCACCGTGATCGGCGGCCAGAACACCTCCGACGAGATGTGCTTCGACTTCATGGTCGTGGTGCCCGCCGAGGCTGCCGCACAGTGCCCGGGATTCTTCTAGTAGGCTCGAGAGTGTCCCGAGGTCGTCACAGGACCCGCTGAACCTCGTCTCGCAACGAGTTCGCTTCGAGCTGCTCGTTCACGCTGTAGTCGATCGGAACGTCGACGACGGTGACGCCGCCGCGCTCGAACGCCTCTTCGAGCGCACTGCGCAGGCCTCCGGCCGCTTCCACGCGGACTCCTCGAGCCCCGTAGCTTTCGGCGTAGCGGACGAAATCGGGGTTTCCGAAGTCGAGCCCGTAGTCGGCGAACCCGTCGTCGTCCTGCTTCCACTTGATCATCCCCAGGGCTCCGTCGCGGAGAATGATGACGACGAGATCCAACCCAAGGCGCACCGCGGTTTCGAGCTCGGCCGAATTCATCATGAAGCCGCCGTCGCCGCAGATGGCGATGACCTTGCGGTCGGGATGGACGAGCTTCGCGGCGATCGCCGCGGGCAAGCCGGCTCCCATCGTGGTGAGGGCATTGTCGAGCAAGACGGTGTTCGGTTCGTGGGCGAAGTCGTCGGACGACAGTGAGATCACGCTCGGTTTCCGCTCCTGGATGCAGCATCGAAGGACGAACAGCAGGAACCACTGCGCGATGCGAATGACTTCGCTGCCACCGCGGGTGACCTTCTTCGGCGGCTCGGTAGGATAGATGACCTGCCATCGACGGGGTCGACGTCGGCGCGAGGCGGGCACGGAGGCCCGCCTTCCATGCGGCCGCGGAGGGCCGCAGTCCGATTTACATCACTTCCTTCATGATCTCGCGGCCGATGATGAGGCGCTGGATCTGCGAG
>CAYPJU010000059.1:0-40429 GCA_964411125.1 uncultured Bradymonadales bacterium
TCGCAAGGCACCGCGCTTTCAATCGTCATCGCCGGCGTGAGCCGGCGTCCGCGCGAAGCGCGGTGTAGCCCGGCGCGTAAGCGCCGGGGCGTGGGGCGTGGGGTTTGCGGCTCGCAAGGCACCGCGCTTTCAACCGTCATCGCCGGCGTGAGCCGGCGTCCGCGCGAAGCGCGGTGTAGCCCGGCGCGTAAGCGCCGGGGCGTGGGGCGCGGGGTCGGGTCGGGCGACTAGAAGCGAAGCGTGGCGGAAACGCCGGTGGGAGAGATGCCGACGGTGACCGAGTCATTCACGAAATCGGTGACGACGAAATAGGCGCCCACCGCGGCGAGGAGACCGCCTCCGATGTACAGTGGAAGGCGTGCCGTATATGCAGCTCGCAGGCGCTTCTCTCGGTCCGAAAGTTCGTCGAAATCGATCGAGCAGCCCTCCGTCGGCTGACCGGTCTCGCCGTCGACGCAATCGTTGTATTCGCGGACGCTATCGTCGTAGAAAGCGACTTTCATGATCGGAACCGTCGCGATCGCGGCGGTTCCGGCGCCCACCAGACTCCACCCCAGAATCGTCCGGCCGTTGCCCCGTGGTTCGGGCTCGGACACGACGACGTCTTCGACCGTGTCGTCGCGTGCCTCGAGCGCTTCCACCCGCGCTCGAAGCGCTTCGATCTTCGTGCCGCGCGTACCGTCGGCGAGCTGCTCGGTGCGGTTGAGCGCGGCGCGGGCGGCGACGGCGTCCTGGTCCTCGATCGCCGCGGTCGTCTCCTCGACCGAACAGTCGAGGCGAACCTCGACGACCTTCCGCTTCTCTTCGGGAGGGAGCGTGTCGAGCTCGCTCTCGTGTTCGTCGAAGACTTCGCCGACCCCGGCGCAGTTGTCGGCGCGGCCGTGTGACAACACGAGGTTCTGGAGGATTCCCGGGTGTTGGTAGAGGTCGTATGCCCGCTGAAAGGACCGCGCCGCAGCCTCGTACTCGCCTCGCTCGTAGAGCTCCTTGGCGAGGGTGTCCTCCTCCAACGCGCGCTCGAGGTTCTCGTCGGATGACTGCCCCGTCGCAACGAGAGGAACCAGAAGCAGGGCAGCGAAGACGTTGGCGGCGCAGGTTCTCGTCACTCGACCGGCCTCCCGAACTGTTCGTCCCGATACTCTTCAAACTTCTCTCTGGCCTTCTTCACCTTTTTCTGACGTTCCCGGATGTCTCGCGTCTTCTTGTCCACGATAGCCTCCACACGATCCCGCGGTCGAAACGGCTCATCGTCGTCTCCGCGGTCGACCGTCACCCCCGCGGTCGAGGCCGCCGCGGCGTCCGGACTGCCGTTTTGTCCCGCTCTCTTCTGCGGCTGGCGCGTCGCGCTCTTGTCCTCGGCCGTGTTCTCGCTTGCGGACGTACGAGACGCTTCGGCGGAATCGTCGCTCTCTGCAGCTCCGCTCGTCGCCGGCTGGCTCGGCTCCGGCAGGGCGATTGCGGGCGATACGGCGGGGGGAGCTTTCACAACCTCCGGCACCCCTGCTTCCGTCGGGCCCCCGACGAGTTCTTGCCACATGTCGGGGAGCGCGAACCTCACGAAGAGGACGATAGCGAGCACGAGCGCCGCGACTACGGCCAGCACGAACCCAGGCGACGCCCGTTCGTCGTTTGGCTGCTCCGGCGTCGGACGGCTCCTCGCCGCCATGGTCTGGGTCGGCACGTGCGCGGCGGGGACACGGGTCGGAACGAGCACCGACCGGTCGAGCTCGAGCGGCGCGTCGTGTTCCGGGTCGGTCGGAGGGTATTGATCGGAATCGTGGGTACCTGGCGGCATCGCCGGGCCGTGATCGAACACCAACTCGAAGTTGCCCGTCGAGTCGATGATTTGCTGCAGATCGGTCGTGACGGGCTCTCTATCAGCCAGGGTCGGCAGCTCTCCGCTCGATTCCACCCCGGCTTGCACGGGCCCGATGCCCTGCAGGGTCCGCTTGAGATCCTTTTCGACGACGATGAACATCGTCGAGTCCTCCTCGGGTTCGACGAGGACTGCGCGAAGCTCCCCCCACAACGTGAAGGCGTCGGGGCGATCCTCGGGCTCTTTCGAGACGCAACGCGCGACGACCTCGCGTAGCGCAGGCGGAGCGTCGGTCCGAGCTACGGGAGGGACGGGTTGTGAGACGTGCGCCATCAAGAAGTCGAACGACGATTCGCAGTCGAACGGCAGACGCTTCTCCAACATCTCGTAGAGCATGATGCCGAGCGAATAGATGTCCGACTTCGGCCCGGCGTTGCGCGACCCCCGCACCTGTTCCGGGCTCATGTACACGGGGGTACCGAAGATCTCACCCGTCTTCGTCATTCGCTGGTCGTCGTCACCGGTGAGCCTCGCGAGCCCGAAATCGAGCACCTTCACCAGTTTGCGCCCGTGACCAACGTCGACCAGCATGACGTTCTCGGGTTTCAAGTCGCGATGCACCACGCCCTGGTGGTGAGCGTAGGCTAGCGCCGTCGAGACCTGCGACGTGATCTCGATGATGTCCGCGATCGGCAGCCGACGCTCCATCCACGCGCCGAGAGTGATCCCCTCGAGATACTCCATCACGAGGTAGTACGCGGCGTGGTCCTCGGAGTACCCGAACTCGTGCATGTTGAGGCAGTTCGGGTGGTTGAGCCGACCTAGCGCCCTCCCCTCGAGGGCGAAACGCTTGCGCTGCATCTCGCCGGTCGTACCCTTCAGCATCTTCACGGCGACCCAGCGTTCGGCGTCGCTCTGCCACGCTTTCCATACGGTCCCCATCGCCCCCTCACCGAGCATTCGGTCGAGGCGGTACTTGCCGTGAATTGTCGTTCCTTCGAGCACGAGGACCCCGCAGGTCGCGATGGCGAAAGTGTAGCCTACCCCCGGGGCAACGCAATCTTGTCACCGGGCCCGTTCGACGCCGCCAAAATAGCGGGGGTCCCACGACTGTGCTAAAACCCTTGGCATGTTCAACGAGCACATCACGAGCCTCGGCTATCGTCTCGAGCACACCGAAGCCGTCGATCAAGTGACGGCGCTTCTGGAAGCTTGTCGCCTGAGCCCCATCGAAAGCCCGGGCCCCGAGTGGGAGCCGACACGCTACATCGTGGCGTGTACGCTTGCGGGCGGCACCGCCGCCTGCATCGGCTGGAACCGCCGCGACGACGCGGTGGTCCTCCATTCGCTCGGTGTCGCGCCGACATCGCGCGGCAGCGGTATCGGTGCCGGCCTCCTCGCCTCGGCGATGGGGCACATCATGGACACCCAGTCGGTCCCCGAGACGTGGCTCATCACGGACGCACTCGGCGCGCGCCGGATGTTCACGAGCGCCGGTTTCGTCCCCGCCGAGCGCTCCGACGTCCCGTCCGCGATCGCCGACCACCCCACCTTCAGGAACACGCGCGGCGAGCACGCCCGCCCGATGGTCCGCCGGTACCAGACCACCCGACGGGGCCTCGACAACTGCGCATTCCGCCTCATCCTCAACGAGACCGACGAGGCGACCTTGCCCCTCGGCAGCGTCTTCTTCTTCCGGCAGACCGGCGAGGTGATCGAGGCCTCCTACCGCGGCGGTCCCGTTCGACGCGGTCACCTGATCGGGGCTATCTCGGGCGACGAGCTCAACTTCTGCTGGCATCACTACGTCGACGACGGGCGCCTGCAGAACGGCGACGGTCGCATCTTCGTCGAGATGCTCGAAGACGGCCGCCGCGAGCTGCGAGAGAACCTCGATCTCGATTCGGGCGACAAGAACGAGCTGCTGCTGCGCGAGGTGTGACGTGGAGGAGCTGGTTCAGGTCGATCCGATCCGACAATCCGTCGTCCTGCTGCCGCTCGCCGCCCTCCTCATCGTCAGCGCCATCACCGACTGGCGCGACCGCAAAGTCTACAACAAGATCACCTACCCGGCGTTCTTCGTCGGGCTCCTCACCCACCTCGTCGCGCTCGGATGGGACGGCCTCCTCGACGGCTTCCTCGCGGCGCTGATCGCGTTCGCCATCGGGATCGTGATGCTGGCCACCGGGATGATCGGCGGGGGCGACATCAAGCTGCTCATCGTCGTCGGGGCTTTCGTCGGCATGGGCGGGCTCGCCCAGGTGACCTTCTACTCGGTCCTCGCCGGGGCGGTCGGCGGCTTCGTCGCCGCGATCTTCAACGGCTACGCCGTCGACATGTTCAAGCGGATCGGGCGGTGGTTCCGGGGCATCTACAGGACGCTGCTCTATCGTTCGGGCGACATGTACGAAAAGCTCGAGCGCGACGAACGCTCCTGGATCCCGTTCGCGATCGCGATCTTGGTCGGCGGAGCGCTCGCGTGGACCGACGCGAAGTACGACTGGCCCGGGCTGTTCGACATTTTCCTCGGAGCATGGCGTTAGCCGGGCCCAACAGGTAGTTTGAGTGCATGAGTGATCCCACGGTCGGCACCGCGCGCGTGTTCGAGGTCGGTCCGCGCGACGGCCTGCAAAACGAGCCCGTCATCCTCCCCGTGGAGTCGAAGCTCGCCCTGATCCGGCGCCTCGTCGCGAGCGGGCTGCGCGACGTGGAGATCGGCAGCTTCGTCCACCCCAAGTGGGTGCCGCAGATGGCCGCGACCGACGAGGTCGCGCAAGCGCTCCCGACCGACGACGGCGTGCGGTACTGGGCCCTCGTCCCCAACGAGAAGGGGCTCGACCGCGCAATCGAGACCGGCATCCGGCACGTCGCCGTCTTCATGTCGTCGAGCGAGACCCACAACCAGAAGAACGTGAACCGGTCGATCGCGCAGAGCCTCGAAGGGCTCCAGGCCGTCATCGGCCGCGCCCGCGAGCACGACCTCACCGTCCGCGCCTACATCAGCACGGTGTTCGGCTGCCCCTACGAAGGCCGCGTCGACTTCGAGCGCGTCATCGACATCGCCGAGAAACTCCTCGACTACGGCGCGTTCCAGATCTCGCTCGGCGACACGATCGGGGCCGGCGAACCGCTGCAGGTCCGCGAGGGATGCCGGCGGATCGTCGAGGCGTTCGGCAGCGCCGACGACTTCGCGCTCCACCTGCACGACACGCAGGGGCTCGGCCTCGTCAACGTCTTCGCCGGCTGGATCGAGGGTTTCCGCAACTTCGACAGCTCCGTCGGCGGGTTGGGTGGTTGCCCCTACGCGCCCGGCGCCCCCGGCAACCTCGCCACCGAAGAACTCCTCAATCTGCTGCACGGCATGCACGTCGAGACGGGCGTCGACGCCGAGGCGATCGCGGAGACTGTCTCGTGGCTCGGAACTTCGGTGGGCTTCAACGCCGCCGAATGACCTCGGCGGTCAGTCCTCGTCCGTCGGTACGACTTCGTCCCTCGGCTCGTCCGCTTCTGCGGCGAGCAGACGCCCGTGCTCCTCGAAAAAGTCGGCGACCCGTTCGAACACCGGGTAGTCCGTCTGGGGTCCTTGCTGGCAGGCCACGTGCTCCGGCGGGATCACGTCCCTCGGCATTCGGAAGTCGGCGTCCACGAAGCACCTGGTCATTCGGGCTTCGCAGTCCCAGATCCGGCATTCAGCTCCGTGCTCGTCCGTGGAGTCGAGGACACCGCGGCAGCTCCGTCCTTCCCTGAGATACCCGGCGTCGTCTTCCGCCGAATGCACCCACTTCGCGAGGTCGGTGCACCGCGGACCGCCTTCGAGCGGACGGATCGTGTCGCGCCGGCCGTGGAGCTGGATCAGCGGGACGTCGGGGGGAAGCCTCTCTTTGCCGTGCCGGCCGAGCCGTCCCGCGAAGACCCCGACCGCCGACGTCTGCCACATCCGGGCGAAGTACATGGCGAGCTTGCCCCCGTACCGAACCCCGAACGCGTAGCGGCGGCGGGGGTCGACGCAGACTTCCCGGATAAGCTCCTGCGCGTCGCCGACCAGTCGCTTCATGTAGTCGTCGGGCGGGTGTTTCTCGATGTCGACCTTCCCCACGACGACGACCCACCCGCGCTCCTCCGCGAATTCTGGCAACCCCAGCTCGTCGACGCCGTGGTCGGTGGCGCCGGGCCAGAAGACGAAGAGGAGCGGCGCCGGTTTCGTCGGGTCCAGCGACTCGGGGACGATCGCGATCGAGGTGGGGAATTGGCGGCGCGCGCCGGGGCTCAGGGTCGGTTCGAAGTCGCATCGCACCGCGGGATCCGAAGCACGGCCCACGTCAGGAGCGACGGTGCTGGCCTCTTCGATCCCGAGGTCCACCTTCGACGTCGCCGGAGCGGCGGCGGGCGTGGGCGCCGCCGGCCGTTCAGGCGATGCCGCAGCGGGTTCGAGCGGCTCCGGCGACGGTTCGCGCGACAGGTCCCACGCCACGACCGCGAACATCGCGGCGATCGCGACGGCACCGGCGATCGCCAGAGGCAGGGGGGATCGAGAGGCCGCGGTTGCGTCGGATCCGCGGGTCTCGGCCAGCACCGAGCGAAGCTCCCCGGCGCGTAGCGTGAGGGTCCGCTCTCCTCCTCCTCGAATGCGTCGCACCTTCTGTACCACTTCGCCCGCGGTCTGCGGGCGTCTTCGCGGATCGATCGCCAGCATCGCGATCGCGAGCTCGGCGACTTCAGGAGGGATCGGCCGGTCGGGCGCCACGGACTCTGGGAGCGTCGGCGACTGGCGCTGCTTCGCGATCAGCACCTCCATCGGTGACCCTTCGAAAGGAACGCGGCCCGTCAGAAGTTCATAGAGCAACACGCCGAGCGAGTAGACGTCGGCCGCCGGCCCGACGTTGGGGCCGTGGCACTGTTCGGGGGCCATGTAGTCGGGCGTTCCGAAGACCGCACCCTCGGCCGTGAGGTTCGCGTAGCGAGGGTCCGCCGACCGCGCGATGCCGAAGTCGACCAGCACGGTCCGAAACTCGCTACCATCACGCACCAGCATCACGTTGGCGGCCTTCACGTCGCGGTGCACGATCCCGTTGAGATGCGCTTCGGCCAGCGCCTCGGCGACCCCCTCGATCACCTGCAGCGCGGTCTCCCACGGCATCGGCTCACCGACGAACGACTCGAGGCTCTCCCCGGCGATTCGCTCCATCACGAGGTACGACGCGTCGAGTTCGGTGTCGCGGCCGAAGTCGAGGATCCGGACGACGCCCGGGTGCTGGATCGAGCACAGCAGGGCTGCCTCCCGCGTGAAGCGCTCTTCGTCGTCGCCGCTACGGTGCATGAGCTTCAGCGCGAGCGGCTCTCCGTCTGGCCCGGTCGCCGCGTACACCGCGCCCATCCCGCCCTCGCCGAGCAAGTGGTCGAGCCGATAGCGGCCCCCCACCGTCGTTCCTTCCAATGATCGAGAGCCTGCCATCGGTGCTTCCGAAGGAAGTGTGACGGGAACTGTCGTCCGCAGGCGACGCTCGCAGCGTAGAAGACACGGGGGTCGGCGTCGAGCCGTCGGGGCATCGAATACGAGACATCACGATCGTGTTGTGCTACCCGTTCCCACAGCGACATGGAGGTAAGCGTGGCCGCATCGACCCGAAACAAGATTCTGTTCGCCGTCGGGACCCTCGTCGGCATCGCCGCCCTGATCGGCGCGGCGCTCCTGATCAATCCGCAGCTTCAGTTTCAGATCACCGGAAAGTATCGAGCGTACGACCTGGTCGGACAGCTCGCGCCCCAGGTCTCGGCCCACGATGCGCTGACCGGTCGCGAGGTCGGCCTCGGCGAGCTGCGCGGAAAGCCGACGCTGCTCGTCTTCTGTGCGACCAGGTGCAGCGTCTGCAAGAAACAGATGCCCGAGCTGATGGAGTTTAGGAACACCGAGGTCGGGCAGGCCACCAATGTCGTCGTCGCGCAGGGGTTGGAGTTCGGCAAGATGCCGGTCGTCAACCGGCAGCGACTGACGCTGCTCTATCTCAAGAAGAACGGCTGGGAGTCGATGCCCGCCTGGATCGCCTCGAAGGAAATGCAGAAGGCGTTCGAACTTCAAGCGACCCCGACCCTCTACGTTTTGGATCGCGATGGCCGCATCGTCTACGCCGGGCTCTCCGACCACTCCGCCGCCCGGCTCGAGGGGATCGTAGAGGACTACCTCTAACGATCAGGCTTTCGCCACGCCGTCGAAGATTTCGAGGTAGCGAGGGAGAACGGCGCGGATCGAGTACCCCGCGTCTACGTGTTCGCGCCCTGCTTCGCCGCACTGGGCCCGGCGCTCAGGGTTCTCGGCGAGCGCCACCACCGCGTCTTCGAACTCGTCGAAAGACCCCACACACTCACCGGCGTCAGACCCCCGAAACACCTCGACGTTCGCGCCGACGGCGGAGACGACCACCGGGGCGCCGACCGCCATGTACTGGATCATCTTGAAGGCGCACTTTCCGCGGGTGAGCGGTCCGTCGGCCAGCGGCATCAGCCCGATGTCGAACGACTGTAGCAATGGAATCTCCGTCGCGGCGGTCCATCGGATCTGTTCGACCTGTGGATGTCCGCTCAACGGCGCGAACTCGGCATTCGAGACCATCACGAACTTCCAGTCGGGGAGTCGGGCGAGCGCGCGCCGCATCGGCTCCGCGATCTGCTCCACGAAGGGGAAGTTCCCCGAGGTCCCCATCCATCCGATCGTTCGCCCCTGCGCACGCCGGCCGTCGGGGACGTAGCGTTCGGTGTCGATCACGGTCGGAATCACCGTCGTCTTCTCCGGCATGCCCGCCACGCTCGCGAGGTACTCGTTCCCCGCCACGACGTGCCGCGCCAGCGCGACATCGTCTCGCATCGTCGCGGCCCTCGCGGGGCTCTCCACCCCACCGGGACCGAGGTGGATCGAGTCGTCGAAGTCGAACACGATCCGGTCGTTGATCGAGGCGAGCAGGCGCTCGGGGAACGCCGACTGCGGCAGCGCGGGCCGCTGCACGAACACGAAGTCGAATTCGTCGGCATCGGCCGCGAACGGCACGCGCTTCAGGCGCCACAAGAGTTTGTACGGAGCCCCCACGATCGTGTCGCGAAGCCTGTTGTAGTCGTCGCCGTAGGCGTAGCGGGCGTCGCAATCGATGCCCGCGTCGCGCCAGTACGGGAGGAACTGGCCCACGCGAAAGCGGCTCGCCGGGACCGTCGTCCCTTCGCAAAGAAAGAGGGCTCGCACCGGTCAGTGCGCCTGGAAAGGACTGTCGGGGTCGGCCTCGTGGCGGATCTCGTCGACCTCTTCGGCGTAGTTCTCGCCGGCATACAACTGGTTGGGACAGTTGATGACGATGCCGGGGATCGAGCTGACGTTCTTGTAGGCGTGCACCACACCGTGCGGCACGATCACGACGTGCGGCGAGTCCTGACCGACGACCAGCTCCTGGTAGACGTCGTAGGTCGGCGAGTCCTCGCGGTTGTCCCAGAGGTAAACTTTGAAGTTGCCCGGCCCGAGGAAGCAGAAGACGTCGGTCTGCGCGACGTGTTCGTGCGGCCCGCGGGTCACGCCCGGCTCGGTCTGCGAGACGTAGGTCATGACGGGGCGGTGCTCGGCGCTGACGTTGTCGGTGCGCCATAGCTCGGTGAGCCAGCCCCGCTCGTCGACGAACTTCTTGAGCGGTCGGACGATGACGTCTTCGATCTTTCCGCGGGTGAAGGTCCGCTCGGTCATCGCCCGTCCTCCAGATCCATCACCAACTGGTTGGCGCGGTGGTACGACGGGAAGGTCCCCGCGTCCGTCCACCAACCATCGAACTTGCCGAAAGTCAGCGTCCCCTGCTCGATGTAGGCGTTGTTGACGTCGGTGATCTCGAGCTCGCCGCGCGCCGACGGTTCGAGACCGTGGACGACGTCGAAACAGAACGAATCGTAGAAATAGATCCCGGTGACGGCCCAATCCGACGGCGGGTCCTTCGGCTTCTCGAGGATCTGCGCGACGTTCTCGCCGTCGAACCGGACGACCCCGTAGCGCTCGGGATCGTGGACCTGCTTGAGCATCACACGTCCGCCCCGCTCCTGCCTTTCGAACGCTTCCGCCTCCGCCTTGAGCGAATCTTGGAAGATGTTGTCACCGAGGATCACGCAGAGCTTGCCGCCCGCGGCGAAGTTCTCGACGAGGCCCAGCGCCTCGGCGATCCCCCCCGCCTGGTCCTGCACGCGGTAGGTGAAGTCGCAACCGTACTCGTTGCCGCTACCGAGCAGGTTGACGATGTCCCCCATGTGCTCGGTACCCGTGACGATGCAGATCTCGGTGATGCCCGCTTCGCGCAGCTTGAAGATCGGGTGCATCAGCATCGGCTGTTTGCCGACCGGGAGGAGATGCTTGTTCGTCACCTTGGTGAGCGGAAACATGCGGCTGCCGGTCCCGCCGGCCAGAATCACGCCTTTCATGATCGTTCCTGTTCTCGGTTTCGGGCTCAAACGCCCCAGATCGGTTTGAAGTTCTCGAGGTACCACTCGGTGGTATGGCGAAGCGACGCATCGAAGTCGTGCTTCGGCTCCCAGCCGAGCTCCTCACGGATCCGCGACGGGTCGATCGCGTAGCGTCGATCGTGGCCGGGCCGATCCTGCACGAACGTGATCAGCTCCTGCGAGTCCTTCGTCCCGAGGATGTCGTCGACCAGGTCGCAGAGTCGGCGGACCAGCTCGATGTTCTGCAGCTCGTTCTCCGTACCGATGTTGTAGGACCGGCCTGACTCCCCGTCTTCGAAGACGCGCCAGATCGCCTCGCAGTGGTCCTCCACGTAGAGCCAGTCGCGGACGTTCTTCCCGTCGCCGTAAACCGGCAGATCCTTGCGGTCGCGGATGTTGCGGATGATCACGGGGATCAGCTTCTCGGGGTACTGATACGGCCCGTAGTTGTTCGAGCAGTTGGTGATCACCGCGTCGAGCCCGAACGTGCGGTTGTACGCGCGCACCAGGTGGTCGCTCGACGCCTTCGACGCCGAGTACGGGCTCGATGGGTCGTAGGGCGTGTCTTCGGTGAACGCGCCCTCGGGCCCCAGGCTGCCGTAGACCTCGTCGGTCGACACGTGCAGGAAACGCCCGTCGCGCTCCTTCTCGATCCAGTAGGTGCGGGCGAGCTCCAAGAGCGCGAAGGTCCCGACGATGTTCGACTGGATGAACGCCGCCGGCCCGCTGATGCTGCGGTCGACGTGGCTCTCGGCCGCGAGGTGGATCACCCCGGTCGGTTCGAGCTCGTGGAAGAGGCGGCTCATCGACTCGACGTCGGCGATGTCGACCTGATGGAACGAAATCCCGCCCCGCTGCAGGGGCTTCTCGATGTACTTCTTGTTGCCGGCGTACGTCAGCTTGTCGACGACCGCGATCTGCGTCGTCGGGAGGCGTTCGGCCAGCATGTGGACGAGGTTCGCGCCGATGAAACCGGCACCGCCGGTCACGATGAGTCTTTGATCTGCCATGAAGTCTCGTTTTGATTGGGCGGCCGGAACATAGGATCACCCCGGGCAAAGGTCAAAACGGTTGCTTCGAGGTATCGAACGCTTCGACCGGCAGACCCCGAAAATCGCGGAGAACGCGGCTCAGCGAGTGCCGAACATCCGGTCGCCCGCATCGCCGAGACCCGGGACGATGAAGCCGACGTCGTTCAGCTTTTCGTCGACCGCGGCCGTGTAGATCGGCACGTCGGGGTGGTGCTTGTGCAGATACTCGATCCCCTCGGGCGCGGCGAGCAGGCAGAGGAATTTGATCGAACGAGGTCGCACCGACTTCACCTTCTCGATCGCGGCTGCCGCGGAGTGCCCCGTCGCGAGCATCGGATCGACGATGATGCACTCGCGCTCCTCCATCTGGTCGGGGACCTTGAAGTAGTATTCGACCGGCTCGAGCGTCGCCTCGTCGCGGTACATCCCGACGTGACCGACCCGGGCGGCCGGGATGAGCTGCAAGATGCCGTCGAGAAGCCCCAGCCCCGCCCGCAGCACGGCGACCAGGCAGATCTTCTTCCCATCGAGGAGCGGGGCGTCCATCTCCCCCATCGGCGTCTCGATCCGCTCGAGCGCCGTCGGCATCTCGCGCGTCACCTCGTAGGCGAGCAGGTGGCTGACCTCGGTCAGCAACCGTCGGAAGCCAGCGGTGCTGGTCTCCTTTTTTCGCATGATGGTGAGCTTGTGTTGGACGAGCGGGTGATCGATGACGTGTAGTTCGCGCATGCCCGCTCTTTGCCACGGCTCGGGTATCGACGCAAGCGAGGGTTGGTCGACCCTCTCGGAACAATTTCGGCGAAACATTGCGTTCCTGGCGCCGACCGTGCTCGCTGGTTGAATCCCCGCTTCGCCTCGCTACAGTGCGGGGCCACCCGTGGAGTTTCCATGAAGAAGATCACGCTGATTACGCTCCTGTTCGTCCTCGCCGGCTGCACCAAACCCGAGAAGGAGCAGAAGAAGGGAGGCTGGGGCGGCATGAACGCCACCAAGTCCGTCACGGTCGAGGCGATCAGCCCTACCCGCGAACAGTTCCAGGTGTGGGGCGACTACCCCGGCGAGTTCGTCTCGGACGGGATGGCGGAGCTGAGCTCGGAGGTCGCGGGGCGCGTCAAAGAGGTGAACGTACGCCTCGGTGACAAGGTCGCGAAGGGCGACGCGCTCGCCACCGTCGATCCCGTGTCGTATCAGCAGCGCGTCCGCGAGCTGCAAGCGTCGGTGTCGTTGTCGAACGCGAGCCTCGAAGAGTCGAAGGTCGCCCTCGAAAACATGAGGCGCGAGCTCGACCGCAAGAAGCCGTTGCTCGCGCAGAAGCTCGTGACAGAGCGTGAGATCGAAGACCTCGAGGCACGCGTGCGCGGTGCGGAGCAGCGGCTCGAGATCGCCCGAGCGACGGTGCAGCAGAACCAGGCGCGGCTCGGGTCGGCGCGCGACAGCCTCTCCGACACCACCGTCCGCGCGCCGTTCCACGGGACGATCGCCGAGCGATACGTCGACGTTGGCGCGCACGTCGGTCCCGGCCAACCGATGTTTCGGGTCGTCGACGATCAAGAAATCTACCTGCGGCTGCGCGTCCCCGAGACGGAATCGGGGCTCGTGACGGCAGGGATGGGCGTCGAGATCCGCGTCGACGCCCTCGGTGGACAGAAGGTCTCGGGGACGGTCGGGCGTGTCGCGCCCGCCGTCGACCCCGCGACCCGCACGCTGCGCGTCGACGTCGTGAGCGCCGAAGGGGCGGACTGGGCGGGGCTGAAGCCCGGTATGTATGCGCGCGCGAGGCTGCAACTCGGCGAGCGGAGCGACGCGCTGACCCTGGACAATCAAGCCATCCTGAAGGCGCGCGACGCGTCGCGGTACGTCTGGCTCGTCGAAGACGGCAAGGCCGACAAGCGCATCATCACGACCGGGCTTCAGGGGCGGTCCAAGACAGAGGTCGTCGATGGGCTCACGGAGGCCGACCGCGTGGTCCTTCGCGGGGTGGAGAAACTGCGCCCCGGCAGCGAGGTCACCTTCATCAACGAAAAGAGGGCCCCTGAAGAAGAGGCCGCGCCGGCCGAGGCGACCCCATGAAGATCTCCGAGAGCGCAGTCCGCCGGCCGGTCCTCACCACGATGGTCTTCCTCGGGATCTTGATCCTCGGGGCGGTATCGTTCACCCGGCTGCAGATCGACCTCTTGCCCGAGATCGACTTCCCCTCGATCTCCGTGGTCACCACCTACCCGGGCGCAGGTCCCGAGGAGATCGAGACGCTGATCACGCGTCCGCTCGAGCAGTCGCTCGCCACGGTCGAAGGGATCGACGAGATCGAATCGTTTTCGACCGAGGGCCGAAGCCGGGTCGCGCTGCGGTTCGTCTGGGGGACGAACCTCGACACGGCGATGAACGACGTCCGTGCAGTGACCGAGCGCGTCAAGGGCTCGATGCCCGACGAGGTCGACACGCCCGTCGTTTACAAGTTCAACCTCGGTTCCTTCCCGATCATCTACGCCGGAATGTCGGGGCAGCTCGACGAGCCCGCCCTGCGTCAGCTCGCCGAGCGCGAACTCACGCCGCGCCTCGAACGGGTCGAGGGAGTCGCGGCCGCCGACGTCCGCGGCGGCCTCAAGCGCGAGATCCACGTGCTCCTCGATGCCGACAGGCTGCGGGCGCTGAACATCAGCCCCATGCAGGTCGTCAGCTCGCTGCGCGACGGCAACCAGAACATCCCCGCAGGGCAGATTCGCGAACATGACGGCAACGTCCTCGTCCGTGCCATCGGCGAGTCGCGTTCGATCGAGGAGTTCCAGTCGATCGTCGTCTCCTCGCGGCGCGAGCTCGATGGGCGCCGCACCCCGATCCTGCTGCGCGAAGTTGCGACGGTGATCGACACGTTCGAAAAGCCGTCGAACATGGTCTACATCAACGGACAGCCCGGCATCCGGCTCGCGATCAACAAGCAGTCGGGGTCGAACACGGTCGAGGTCGCCCAGCGCGTCCGCGACGAGTTCGAGAAGATCAACCGGGACTACCAGGGTCGCGCCCAGCTCCAGGTCATCACCGACACCTCCGAGTACATCGAAGATTCGATCTCGAACGTCCAGAACTCCGTGCTGATCGGCGCTCTGCTCGCCGTGTTCGTGCTTCTCTTCTTCCTGCGGAATCTCCGGTCCACACTGATCGTCGCCACCGGTATCCCGATCAGCATCATCGGGATCTTCACCCTGATGTACTACTTCGGCGTGACGCTGAATCTCATCAGCTTCGGCGGGGTCGCGCTCGGCATCGGCATGCTCGTCGACAACGCGATCGTCATCCTCGAGAACATCTACCGAAAATACGAGGAGGGGCTCGACCCCACGGACGCGGCGATCGAAGGCTCTCGCGAGGTTGCGAGCGCGATCCTCGCGTCCACCACCACGACGCTCGTGGTGTTCGTACCGGTGATCTTCCTGACGGGGCTCGCCTCGATCTTCTTCGGCCAGATGGCGTTCGTCGTCAGCTTCGCCCTCGTCTGCTCGCTGTTGGTCGCGCTGACGCTGATCCCGGTGCTCAGCTCGAAGTTTCTGAAGAAAGGCGCAATCCCGAACCCGGATACCCCAATCGGTCGCGCGCTCGGCAGGCTCGACAACGCATACGGCTGGTTCGTCGACGGCTGCCTTCGTCACCCGTTCATCACCATCCTCGTCGCGCTCGCCTGCCTGGGGGCCGCGGTGGCGGCGTCGCCGCTCATCGGGACCGAGCTGATGCCGGAAGGGGACCAGAGTGAGGTCCGCGTCGACATCGAACTCCCGGTCGGCACGCGCATCGAAGTCACCGACGCGGCGATGCGTCAGATCGAGGGGATCGTCATCGACAACGTCCCCGAAGCGGTCAGCATGCAGACCGTCATCGGCACCCCCGGGTTCTGGTCGACGTCCGGCGGCGAGTCCGGCGACATCCTGGTGAAACTCGTCGGGACGGAAGAGCGCGACCGCTCCTCCGACGACATCGCCAACGCGCTGCGGCCCCATGTCGAAGGCATCGTCCCCGGCGCCGACGTTCGCGTTCGCGCCGGCGGCGGGCTCTGGATCCTCCGCATGCTGCGTGGCGGCGGCGAGCGACTCGAAGTTCAGGTCCGCGGGTACGACCTCGCCACCGGCGCGCGCCTGTCCGACGAAGTGAAGCAGATCATGGAGTCGATCGAAGGGGTCTCGGGCTCGCGCGTCAGCCGACAACCGGGCGCGCGCGAAATTCGCGTCATCCCCGATCGCGACAAGATCGCGGCGCTCGGGCTCACCTACTCGACCGTCGCGCGTGAGCTACAGACTTACCTGCAAGGGACGCGTGCCACCGTGCTGCGGGAAGCGGGCGACGAGTTCGAGGTCATCGTCAAACTCCCCGAGGAGCAGACCGAGGGGGTCGATGCACTGCTCGACATTCCGATCGTCATCCCGGAGGTCGGCACCACGCCGCTGCGCAACATCGTGCAGGTCGACGAAGTCGAGGGGCCGCTGACGATCGAACGCGAGAACCAGAGCCGGGTCGTCAAGGTCAACGCGATCCTCACCGGCGACCGCGACCTCGGTTCGATCGCGGACGAGCTCCGCGAACGTATTCGGGACCTCGAGATCCCCGACGACTTCTCCGTCATCGTCTCCGGCGAAGAAGAAGAACAGCAGAAGACGTTCGCCGGCCTGATCATCGGGCTGATGCTCGCCACGCTGCTGGTCTACATGGTGATGGCGGCACAGTTCGAGAGCTTCCTTCACCCCTTCCTCATCATGTTCTCGATCCCGTTCGCCGCCATCGGTGTCGTCGCGATCCTCATCCTCACCGGTACCACCTTCAACATCCAATCCTTCATGGGATGCGTGGTGCTGATCGGCATCGTCGTGAACAACGCGATCGTTCTGATCGACTACGTGAATCTCCTGCGGCGCGAACAGGGAATGGCGGTCACGGAAGCGGTTCAACTGGCGGCGCGCCGACGTCTTCGGCCGATCATGATGACCACCGCGACCACGATGCTGGCACTCGTCCCCGTCGCGATCGGTCATGCCGAGGGCGGTGAAGCCCAGGCGCCCCTGGCCCGCGTCGTCATCGGCGGGATGTTCTCGTCCAGCGCGATCTCGCTCGTGATCATCCCGGTGCTCTACAACGCCATCGAGGGGTGGCGCGAGCGACGCAAGCAGCAAGACTCCTCGGCCTGAGATTCCGTGGTTCGAACGTTGCGTCGCCTAACGTGTCGGTGGTGCGGCATCCTGCCGCACCACGCCCTCATTCGAACGTTCCGTCGCCGAAGCTGACGCCGACGTCGACGCACCAGACACTCAGCCCGTCGAGGTCATCGAGGCTCTTGCCCGCCGGCAAGGTCAGCGTGAGCGTTTCGTTCACGTAGGGCTCGCCGGGACGGTAGAGGTCTTCCGAGATCGAGAAGCCGTTGCGGAAATCGCCGTTCAGGCCGGCGTAGACCTGCACGTCGATGCCGCCGCCGTCGTAGTTGAATCCTTCGATCGTGATCGTGCAGTCGTCGACGATCGTAGCGGTACCTTCCACGTCGTGCGCGAAGGTGGAGAACGTCATCGACTGCCCCACTTTCGGATGTGTCGCTTCGCAGTCGCCCCCGCCCGTCGTGCCATTGTTGGTCCCGCCGTTGTTGGTGCCCGTGCCGTTGTTGGTCGTGCCGTTGTTCGGATCGACGAACTCGGCGGCGGCCACGAACGCGACGATGTCGAGGAGCTGTGCGTCGCTGAGGCGGTCGGCCGCCCAGAACGGCATGATCCCGCCCGTGAGACCGTCGTACGTCGAGCTGTCCGCGCGACCGCTGGTACGGACGCGGCGCGCGATGAGCGCAGGGTCCAGGTCGAGGCCCCCGAGCCCAGGCGCTTTGTTGGTCCCCGCGGCATCTTGCCCGTGGCAGACCGAACAGCTCTCGTTGAAGAGCTCCTTCCCTGCGTCGGGGTCGCCACCGGTGAGTTCGGTCGGTGGGGCGACGATCGCGTACTCGAGCGCCGGGGATTCGGCGGGCGACATCTCCTCGAGCCAGTCCCGAAGCAGCACCCAACTCGGGTCGTCCTCGGCGAATGCTGCGCCATTCATCCACTCCGTGACGCATGTGTTCACGGCGTCGCGGAGCTCGGTCAGTTGACCATTCTTGTAGGTCGGCCGGCCGAACGCGTCGCCGATCTGGTGCCCCGGCCGAATGATTCCGTCGGCGGCGGGCTCGGCGAGCGCGTGGCAGGTCGAGCAGGTAAAGGTGTTCCCCCCCTGCAGCGGTTGGCGGTAGACCTCTTCGCCGGTCGTCGGCTCTCCGTTGTTGCTCCCCCCGTTGTTACTCGCGCCGTTGTTGCTCGCTCCATTGTTCTCGCCGGCTTGCGGCCCGCAGGCCACCAGCACCGACACCAACACGATGCACCACCACTTCATGGGATCTCCTCGGCTCTCAATTTTCGAATTCGGGTGCAGTACGCGCCGGACTTCAGGCGGTTACGTGTTTTTGTGATCGTAGCCGAAGATCTCGCGCGCCGAGTTGACCCCGAACTGTCCGTTCATGATCTCGAAGCGGTCGAGCCCGATCTTGCCGGGGTGATCGACCCCGCAGGCGCGCGCGAGCCACATCATCTCCTTGCGCAGCGCGACCATGTAGTTCGCCATGCGAGCCCCTTTGTCCGTGGGATCGAGGCCCCGGACGAGCCACTTGTTCTGCGTGGCGACCCCGGTCGGACAGTGGCCAGTGTGGCAACGCTGTGCCTGAATACAGCCGATCGCCATCATCGACTCGCGGGCGACTCCGATCATGTCGCACCCCATCGCCATGGCGAGCGTGGCCGTCTCGGGGAAGCCGAGGCGCCCGGCGCCCATGAAGACCACGTCGTCGGCAATCCCCTGGCGCTCGAAGAGGTGATGAACGCGGGCAAACCCCACCTTGAACGGCAACGCCACGTGATCCGAAAAGACGAGCGGCGCTGCACCTGTCCCACCTTCGCCGCCGTCGATCGTGATGTAGTCGACCCCGCGACCTCGGTCGTTCGCCATCAGCTCGGCGAGCTCGTGCCAGAAGCCGAGGTCCCCGACGGCCGACTTGATACCGACCGGCAGCCCCGTCGCGGCGGCGATCTCTTCGACGACGTCCAACATCTCGTCGACGTTCCTGAACGCTCGATGATAGGCGGGGCTGATGCAGTCTTTACCCTGCGGAATGCCTCGGATCTCGGCGATCTCGGCGGTGACCTTGGCGCCGGGCAAGAGCCCGCCGCGCCCCGGTTTGGCCCCCTGGCTCAACTTGAGCTCCACCGCCTTGACCTGCGGATGACGCTCACACCGTTCGACCAACCTCTCGATGCTGAGGTTGCCGTCGCCGTCTCGCGCACCGAAGTATCCGGTGCCGAGCTGGTAGATGAGGTCGCCGCCCTGGCAGTGGTAGGGGGAAATCCCCCCTTCGCCCGTGTTGTGAAGGCCACCGGCGATCTTCACCCCCATGTTGATCGCTTTGATCGCAGCGGAGCTCAGGGAGCCGTAGCTCATCGCCGACACGTAGATGATCGATTCCGGTCGGAACGCTCGGGGACGTTCGCGCGCCGCCCCCATCACCTTGAGGCACGGCACGGGGTGCAGCGGATCGTAGTCGGGCTCCCCCTTGATCGGCTCGGGGAGCGGGAACGCCGAATGCTTGATGATGACGTAGTTGGACGACAGCTCGAGATCGTTGTCCGTACCGAAGCCGAAATAGTTGTTCTGTTCCTTTGACGACGCGTAGACCCAACGACGCTGGTCCCGGGAGAACGGCCGCTCCTCGTCGTTGTTCGTGACGATGTACTGGCGCAGCTCCGGCCCGATCGCCTCCAACATGTACCGGAAGTGTCCGATGATCGGGAAATTGCGGAGGATCGCGTGCTTCTTCTGGAAGATGTCGTACAGGACGACCAGCAATAGCAGGCCTACGATCACCACCAACGCCAGGAGCGTGTTCGTCATGGCCGGTATTGTGGCACAAGACGGAGAAGCTGTCCCATTTCCTCGATCGTCGAAGACCGAACATGCCGGGGCGCGGCGACGCCCCGCGGCCGTATCACGTCATCGGTCCGCGATCGAGTCGATGTTCTCCTCCCAATTTTGGCCGTCGAACGCGACGATCGTCGCCGCGTCGCGGTCGAAGTCTTCGAGACAGTTCGCGTTGACGCTGACTTTCCCCGGGTGGCTCCGCGGTGTGTAGAAAGAGTGAATCCCGCACCGACCGCAAAACTTGTGCACGGCCGTCTCCGTCCCGAATCGATACTCCACGATCGCCTTCGGATCCGTCAGTAGCTCGAACCGCTCGGGCTCGACGATGAGATGAAGGAAGCCCTTCCGGACGCAGATCGAACAATTGCAGTCGATCAACTCGTCGCTCACCCAATCCACGTCGACCTCGAATCTCACCGCGCCGCAGTGACAACCGCCTTTCGCTCTCATCGCTCGACCCTCCGCTCGTCGGTCCGAGGCCGTGACCCGCCGACCTCCCGCCATTTGGAACCGCTATCGAAAGTCTTCTAAGGCCCCGCAACCCGCATGTTTACTACCCTGGCGACGCCTCATCGAGAAATTTCGCAACGCTCGCCGGCCGCGGCCGAAAACGGTGGGACGGAATGAACCGTCCTCATCGAGGCCGAGCCATGCAAACCAGACCGACTTTCCCGAGCCTGCACGACCCCAAAGAACACTACCCCGGAGAGACCTACATCAGCCGCCGCCGCACGCAGTACGACTTCAACTTCCTCGCCCCGTCCGCCGAGTGCGTCGCCCTCGCCGAATACAGCTTCGCCGTCGGCTGCGAACGCGGCGGCCAGATCGTGCACGTCGAGACGTGGTCCCCCTCCCGCCGCGACGGAATCCTCACGTGCCCCAACGGCAACCGCTCGATGTTCCACCACGCCACCCACCTGACCTTTTCGTGGGTCAACAACCCCCTCATCGACAACGTCGGCAACCCCACCTGGAAACCCGGGGCCGTCATCGAACCGAAGCTCTCGAACGGCCACACCCCGACGCTCGCCGACTCCCCCATCGGCAGCTACATGGAGAAGTCGGTCCTCGAAGAACTCGCGCGGCCGGTCACCTCCAACTTCGCCGACCGCCGCGACCACTACCGACACTTCCACGTCGGCTGCGAACAGTGGGGAACCGCACGGCTCGTGCCCCGCCCCGACTTCATCATCGACAACTACCCCCTGGACGCCGTCTACGTCGCGCTCCCTCCCGTCGAGTGGCTCGATCGAGTACTCGCCGTCGAAGACACGGAAAGCTCGCCGGATGTCCTGGCGTTCTGCGACGAGCTCGGGATCCTCACCCCCGCACAGTCCGAATACCTCGAAGCCGCCCTCGCCGAGGTGACCGAACTACGCCGAGAACATCCCGACGCCGACGACGACCACCCGATGTTCTGGACCCCGTTCGTCTCCGCCGAAAAACTCGCCGAGGCCAAACGACACTACGCCCGACGACTCGCCGCCGAAGAAGCAAGCCGTCGCGCCGAACGCCGCAAAACCGGCCGGCGAGTCCTCGGCCGCAAAGTCCTGGAAAACCTGGACCCATGGTCCTTCCCTGGTGACGAGCGCGCCTCCCAGCTTCGGGACGGAGTACCCCCTTCCGATAGCCCCCGACGAAGACCCCCGGACCGGTTGGGAAGGCTCGATTATGATGCCGAAGCCGTCCAGGACTTCGTGGGACCGAGAGGCTGGATCAATCGACGGCGAGAAATCTCGAAACAGTTCTGCCGACGGCATCGGAGCGACCTGAATTCGTGGCGAAACGGACGCAACTTTGGACAAACGTTCCCCTACGGAACAGTGCGTCAGCGAATCCACGCAAACGTGATCGTCCGCGACGGGCCTTAGGCTGAGCGCAGTTCGAAACTCGGCGGACCAGCCCGCAGCCCCGCGAGGAACCGCTCTGCCCGGCTGGAAGCACTCCACCCAGACCGTGACCCGTTGGGTCGTTCCGCGAGCGCCTTGTCAGTCCATTTCAGCACCAGATGAAGTCGAGTTCGTCGTATTCGGCGACAAAATCGAAGCCGAGGCGTTCGTAGCAGCGGATCGCAGCGCGGTTCTCCCCATGAACGTTCAAACCGATGGCACCTACCCCGTAGGCCGCCAAGCGGCGGCAGAGATGGGTAATGGCTCTGGTGGCGTACCCGTTGCCGCGGTGTGCGGGAAGCGTGGCAATGTTGCCGAGCGCGGCGACTCGCTGGACCGGGGAATAGACGTGGACCCCTGCTACGCAGACGAGGGCGTCGGCGACCTCGATTCCGATGTACTGGCCGGTTTCCAACATCCGGGGCTCGAACCAGTTGCCTGGATAGGCTTCCGCATAGAAACGTTGCACGCGATCGAGGTCCGGCGGCCCGAGGACGACCCCATCCTCAATGTTTGAAGGGAGGTCCCGCAGCACCATCTTCTGGTAGCGCTCGCAGCGCACGACCCGAAACTTGCCGCGGAGGGCGGTCCAGACTTCGGGGGTGGCGTGGGCGTGAAACTGCGAGGGAAGGTGGTCGGCCATCCGCTGCAGGAGCTCGAACATTGCGTGAGGGTCGTGGCGTTCGAGAGCGATGAGGTTGGGCAGCTCACCGGCACTGTAGAGCAGTGCGAGTGCGCGGATGTCGTCCGGTCGCGCGGCGAACCAGGTCGTGTGGGGCCAGAAGAACGGGTCGAGATCGCCGAGCTCGTAAAGGTGCAGGCTCGCATCGTTCGCGAGAAACTCGGCGATGGCGTGGGCGTCGCGAAAATCGAGGTCGAAGGTCACGGGACGCGGAGATCGGCGGTCTTCGTAAAGCCGCGGGTAGCGGGCAGCCGGATGCCGTCGACCGAGACACCGGGAGCGAAAGGTTCGAAGGTGATCCAACGGTCGGTGCCCACCACCGGGTAGAGGCCGAGCGAGGAGAGCACCCACCACGCAGAGAGCGTTCCCCCGTCATCGTTTCCGGCGAGGCCATCGGCGCCCGTCGAGTACGCGTGGGTACGAACCTCGCCAACCCAGTGGATCATGCGATCCCACTCGTCGGCGAACGCGAGGTAGAAGGGGACGTGCAGGGGCGGCTCGTTTCCGTGCCAGTAGTAGGGGTCCGGCAAGGTCAGGCGCGCAGGATGACCGCCCCAGAGCCTCGACTCCTCCATGAACTCCTCGATTGCGGAGGCGAACGGAGCGGCCCCGCCGAACAGCTCGATCATCCCCTCGGGGTCGTGCATCGCGCCGAAGCGGTAGTGCCAGGCGGTCCCCTCGGCAAAGTATCCGCTGCGCTCGTTGTACATCTTGAAGGGGAACGGCTCGACCCAGGTTCCGTCTGCGTTGCGGGGACGAAAGAAACGCGTCGCGGGGTCCCATCCGTTTCGCCAGTTCGCGGCGCGCTCACGGTAGCGGTTCTCTTCGGTCCGCCCCAGGTGCGCGGCGAGGTTTGCGAGCGCATTGTCGGCGATGGAGTACTCGAAGGTGTTGGAGGCGGCGGTCCCGAACCGGTCGGCGGGTACGAAACCGAGCGCGACGAAATCTTCGATGCCGGTGCGTCCGGCGTAGGGTGCGTCGTCGCGAAGTTCGGCATCCGCAGTCTTCATCAGTGCATCGAAGGCTTGCTCGTAGTCGACGCCGTCGATCCCGCCGAGGGCCCCCTCCGCGAAGAGCATCGCGGCAGGATCGCCCTCCATCCCGGAGGTGTACGAGATCCCGGCGGGCCAGCGCGGGACGTACCCACCGTCGCGCGCCATCAACAGGAGCGAACGTAGGACGTCACGCTGCAGCTCGGGGTAGACGAGGGTCCACAGCGGATGCAGCGTCCTGTACGTGTCCCAGAGTGAGAGGTCTGTGTAGTAGGGGTGGTCGACATCGTGCAACTCGCCGTCGAGACCCCGGTAGCGGCCGTCCTCGTCGAGACGTGTGGGCATACGGAAGCAGTTGTAGAGCGCCGTGGTCGAGATGATCGCTTCGTCTTCGGGGAGGTCACCGAAGTCGACGCGCCCGAGCAGCTCCAGCCAGGCGTCTTCGTTCGCGCGGCGAACTTCGTCGAAGCTCCCGACGGCGGCGTTTTCGGCCGCGGTCGCGGCATCGATGGTCGAGACTCCGACGACGAGCTCCACGGTCTGGGCGGCATCGAACCGGAGGAGCGCCGCGGCGACCTCTCCCCGCGCGGTCGTCGCCTCGAGGTCTTCTCCACCATCGCTCCAGACCCAGACCGCATCGGGCGGGGCGGAAAGTTCCGCGTGGAACCAGACCGGCAGGGCGTTCTGTCGTCCGACGTAGCTGCCATCGTAGACTACGCCTCCGGTCAGGGTCGTGCCCTCGACCTCGATCCAGGCTTCGGTGACCCCTTCGTCGTCGACCGTGCTGGCAGCGTCGAACGTCAACAGTCCACCGGCGGGTAGCGTGTAGCGGTGGCGACCGGCGTTGCGGGAGGCAGTGAGTTCGGCGACCACTTCCCCTTCCAGCTCGACCCGGTAATACCCGGGGCGTGCTTCCTCCGCGCCCTTGTCGGCCCACCATTGCGACGGCGCACCTTCCCGGACACGATCCCACGCTCCCACGCGGAAGTTGCCGTAGTCGGTTGTGCCGGTCCCGACGAAGTGGAGGTGGCTGAAGCCACGGATGTGCGGGTCTTCGGACCAGTAGCCGCTGAAGTGGTGCGCGTAGTCGGGGTGCGACCCTCGGTTGGTCGTATCGGGCCCGAGCTTCACGAGCCCCAGCGGCACCTGCACCGCGGGCGTCATCCCTGCGTACTGAAACCCGTCGCCGCCAGTGCCGATGAGAGGGTCGACGCGTTCGAGGAGGCCGGGTAGGGACGCCCCGCCCGCGTCGAATGCCGCGTCACCGGTATCGGCGGCGACGTCGAAGGTCCCGGCGGCGTCGAAGCCGAAGCCGGGCAAGTCGGCGGGGTCCCGTGCCGGGGCGCTGCACCCGACGACGAGGGCCAAGCCCGCGAAGATGAAAGGTTCCAAGCGCATCATCAAGGGTTAGATGTTCCGAGAGCAATCGGCAAGAGTGGGACACGCTCTGCGCCCGCGGGCCACTCCCGCCCGGGCGCACCGTCGGCGACCCCGCGACATCGGTCGTTCGGAACGTTCGGGCGCGTCCACCGCTGTGGCTGGGCAAGCAGGTGAACCGCAAGGCCCCGCATCGGGCGACCGTCTGCCGAACATTCTTCACGCCCCTTTCGCAAAGATCCCGCCCTGTGATATTCGTTCGTCACTAGGAAGTTACATCCGCGTGCAGGTGAGCGATGCCCTTCGGTTCGAAGAGGGTGGTTGTCACTGGGATGGGAATCAATACTCGGCTGGGCGACGATCTCGACGTCTATCTGGCCGGGTTGCTCGCGGGCCGCTCCGGCGTGACGAACTGGACATTCTTCGAAGACGACCGCGTGTACTCCCGCGTCGGTGGCGATCTTTCCGACTATGACGCCGACGCGAAGTTAGCGAGCCTCGAAGGTCGGATCCCCGACGAATACTTCGCCAAGATTCGCAAAATCTACAGGACGGCTCCCTTCGCAACGCGGCTCAGCGTGCTCTGCTCCGTCGATGCGATGCTCGACGCGGGGCTCGAATTCGGCGCATCGGCGTGGAAGCGGGCGGTGATCCTGGGCGGGCACAACCTGAACGAGCACTACATGCTGCGTAATTTCGCGACGTTTCAGGAGGAGCCCGACTGGATCGATCCGCTGTCGGCGGTTTCGAACCTCGACACCGACCACGCGGCGAGCATCGGAGAAGCGCTCGGGATGAGAGGTGCGCTCTACACCGTCGGCGGTGCGTGCGCGAGCGCGAACATCGCGCTTCGCTCGGCGGTCGACGAGGTCCGTCATCACGGTCACGACGTCGCGATCGTGACGGGAGCGGCGCTCGAGTTTTCTCCGATGGGGTTGCAGGCGATGGCGATGATCGACGCGATCACGTTTCAAAGCTTCAACGAGGAGCCGCATCGTGCGAGTCGCCCCTACGACACGCAGCGCGAGGGGTTCGTCCCCTCTCACGGGGTGGGTTCGCTGGTCGTCGAGAGCCTGGAGCACGCGCGGGCTCGTGGCGCGCGAATCTACGCGGAAGTGCTGGCGGTCGCGGCGACTTCGGACGGCTCCCACCTTCCGGCCCCGTCGCAGGAGGGACAAGCTCAGACGATGCGTCTGGCGATGGAAGCGGCCGACGTTCACCCCGAGCAGGTACAGTTTCTCTGCGCGCACGCGACGTCGACCCCGATCGGCGACCTGTCCGAGCTCCGGGCGATCCGTGACGCGTTCGGTTCGGCGGCGCAAGACATCGTCATCAATGCCCCGAAGTCGATGCTGGGCCACACGTGCTGGGCGGCGCCGGCCACCGAGACGGTAGCGGCGATCCTGCAAATGAACGCCGGGAAGGTCCACGGCTCCATCAACATCGAAGAGCTCGATCCCGAGGTCGACCTCGATGTCTGTCCGAACCATTCGCGGGACCTCGATGTCGAGGTGCTCGTGAAGAACTCCTTCGGGTTTGGCGGGATCAACTGCTGCTCCGTGATTCGGAGAATCGATGCCTAGACCGGTGACCCTGGTCACAGGCGGGACCCGCGGAATCGGGAGAGCGATAGGGCTGGCATACGCCGGCGCGGGTGCTCGCGTGGTGTTGACCCACCGTTGGGGAAGCGTCGAGCCGGACGAGATCTGGGAGGAAGCGGATCGGCTGGGCGTGGCGCGCCCGGAGGTAGTCGAATCCGATGTCGCGGACGACGACGACCTCGAGCGATTGCTCGATCGGGTGGGCGAGCTGCCTCGGGTCTTCGTGTCGAACGTGTGCGTCGCGGGCCGGGGCGACGGCCGCCTGCACGCCCGCACCCTCGCGCAGAGTCTTTCGTACAGCGCGGACCCGTTCCAGACGCATCTCGACGCGATGTCCGCGCGGTGGGGCGCCCCGCCTCGGTACGTGCTCGCCACGACTTCGGACGGGCACGAGCATTTCTACCCGGGGTACGACTACGTCGCGGCCGCGAAGGGGGTCCTGGAGGCGCTGGTCGCCGAACGGGCCCGAACCGACGGTGACAGCGTCTTCATCGCGCTCCGCTTTCGTCAGGTCGGCACCCAGAGCTTCGAAGAAATGTTCGACGCGTCCGCGCGCGAGTGGATCGCCCGGTTCCGCGAGTTCGACCTTCGCGCCGACGACGTGGCCCGCGCAGCGGTAGCGTTGACGAGCGGCGCCTTCGATTGGGCGTCGGGGGCGGTCGTCGACCTCGACCGCGGCGCCACATCTCTGGACAACCTCATGAACGTCGCTCCCCGCTTGGTCGGCGACGAAGCGGCATGGTCGTCCCCTTCGCCGCCGTGTGGCAGGGCACCTGGCATCCTCGTGGTCGACGCGGGGGGTGCGCACGACGTCCCGGGTCGTCTGGGCGGGGTGTCCGTGACGCGCGTCGGGCTCGACTCCCTCGATACGGTCGCGCCCGCGGAGATCCCGGACGTCGTGGTCGTCGCGACGGACTGGACACGGCATGGGCATCGGTCGCCCGCCTGCCGCGCTCTGGTCGAGCTGATGGAGCGCAACGAGCGGTTTCCACGGCACGGCATCGGCATCGATCGCGGGGACGGCCCCGGGCTCGCCCTGTCGCGCGCCCTCGCCCGGTACTACAACGGCTGGCACGTGCTTCACGACACGAAGATCAACCACCTCGAATGTGGGGAAGCGCCCCCGTGGGGAGCGGTCGAGGCGCTCGTCTCGGGCGCCTTCGATGCGCTGCGAGGGCAACCGATCAAGGCGCAGGGGGTTCGATGAGCGCGGTCCGTCAGAATCTGGGCGACTTCTTCCTCGGGCACCCCGACGACCCACTCGCCGTGGACGAGGCGTTCGTCGAGTGGCGCCGCGCCGAGCCGGAGCTTCACGCCCTGATGGAACGGACGCTCGCGACCGCGGCCGATCCCCACACGACGCTCGTTACACCTGGCGGCGAGCGCGAGGTCGTCAACCTCGCGTCACTGGACTACCTCGGCATCTGCCGGCACCCCGAGGTCGTGGAAGCCCAGCGCGAGGCGCTGCTCACCTGGGGCTCGGGCGCCTGTGGCGTCCCCCTCCTGTCGGGAATGACGGTGGAACATCGGGCCCTCGAGGCCGCGATGTGCGAGCTCACACAGACGAGCGGCACGATCCTGTTCACGTCGGGTTTTTCGGGAGCCCTCGGCGTCTGCTCGGCGCTGCTTCGCCGGGGGGACATCGCCATTCTGGACCGATATGCCCACATGTCGTGGGTCGACGGCGTGCAGATGGCCAACGCACGGATGGCGACCTTCGAGCACAACGATCCCGAGGAGCTCGACGCGCTGCTCACCGAGCATCGGGGGCGCAGACGGGTGGTGATCGTCGACGGGCTCTACTCGATGGACGGGGACCTCGCCGACCTACCGGCACTGCTCGACGTCTGTGACCACCACGGCGTCGGCATGATCGTCGACGAAGCCCATTCGATCTTCGCGATGGGGGAGCGGGGCGGCGGGGCGACCGAACACTTCGGGGTGCAGGACCGGGTCCGTCTACTGTTCGGCACGTTCTCCAAGGCGCTCAGCGTCGTGGGGGCGTTCGTCTCGGGCGACTCCGATCTGATCGACTACATCCGCTACTACGCACACCCCTATGTATTCAGCGCCGCGCTACCGCCGGCGACGGTGGCGGGGATTCGCCGGGGCGTGGAGATCGTTCGCTCGAAGCCGGGGTTCCGACGTCGATTGGAGGAGAACGCGAAGTGGTTCCGCGAGACGCTGCAGTCACGCGGTTTCGACACGGGCGCCAGCACGACGCACGTGGTCCCCGTGATCCTCGGTGCCGATCGTGAGCTCCTCTACCGGGGGACGCACGCACTGATGGAGGCGGGAGTGTTCGTGGCGCCGGTCGATTTCCCCGCCGTCGCCGAGGATCAGCTTCGGATACGCTGCGCCGTGAGCGCGGGGCATTCCCGCGAGGATCTGACGCTGGCGGTGGATCGGATCACCGAGGTCTTCGCCACCGCGAGGCGCCCATGACGGAGATCGTACTCTTATTCGCGGGGCAGAGCTCGCGGGACGCCGCGATGTTCGACCGGCTCGCCACGGTGGACGCCGACGTCGCGTCGCGCGCGGCGGCCCTCCTTCCGAAGGGGTGGGAGAGGTTCGAGACGAACCAGCAGATCCAGGTCTCGGTGACGGCCGCCAACCTCGCCTGGCTCGAGCTGCTGCGAGCGCATGACATCGAGCCGGTCGCGTCGGCGGGGTTGTCGCTCGGAGAATACGCGCACCTGGTGGAGATCGGAGCCCTCGATCCGGACGTCGCCCTCGAGCTCGTGGAGGAACGAGGGCGGCTATACGACGCCGGTCCCGACGGGTGCATGGCTGCGATCTATCCGGCGACATGGAGCGAAATCGCCCCCCTGGTCGGGGCGACGGAGAGTGAGTTCGGTCCGGGCTCGGTCGCTCCGGCGGTCTTCGCGTCGCCGACCCAAACCGTCGTCGGAGGAGAGCGGGCGGCCGTCGAAGCGCTGATCGAAGCGTGCGACGAAGATCTCTTCACGATGTCGTCGTTCGTCGAGGACCACATCCCAATGCACACCCCGCGGTTCGAGCCGGTCGCCTCGGCCCTCGCAGCCGCGCTCGAAGCCGCGGATTTCACCCGCGGTGAGCGCGTCTACTGGGCGAACACGCGCGGTGAACCGACCGAACCGACGGCCGACACGATCCGTTCTCGTCTGCGCGAACACGTCTTCTGCCCGGTCCGCTGGCACCAGACGATCGACGGGCTGGTGGCGGCACACCCCGAGGCTGTGTTTCTGGAGGTGGGGCCGCGCACGGTGCTTCGTGATTTGATGAAGAGACGGTGGCACTCCGAGGTTGTGGTTCACGCGGTGGACGACCCCGACGTCGAGGACCTCGGTGAGCACTTCGCCAGACTGCTGGAGGCGCTCGGCCATGCTCGATGAACTGCCGGCACGGATGCGGCGGGCTCGTCGCGGACCGATCTTCGGCGACCCGACGACCTCCGTCGACTGGGGGCGCGACGTGATCGAACGGCTCCTTCCACACCGCGGCTCGATGCTACTGCTCGACGCAATAACCCGGGTGGATCGGGCCGGCAAGCTCGTCGCGCGCCGGCGCATCGCGGCCAACGATCCCGTCTTCGAGGGTCATTTTCCCGGCGACCCGGTGTATCCGGGCGTGTTGCAGATGGAGGCGCTCGGGCAAGCGGGATTGTGCTTGCACTGGGTCACGCGGCGCGGGGCCGAACGTCCCGGCGACGAAGTGGCCCCGCCGTCGCTCCGACTGACCCGAGTGCTCGAGGCCAGCTTTCTGGGCGGGTTGCGCCCGGGCGACGACGTGACACTTCGGTGCGAGCTGGTCGAAGACAATGGCTACACGTTCGTGACGATGGGCCAGGTGCTGCTGGACGACCGCCCGATCAGTGTCGGCGCGTTCGAGGCGATGTTGCTCGATGACGGAGAAGAATTCGATGGCTGATGGGAAGATATTCGTGACGGGGGGCTCCCGGGGAATCGGCGCAGCAATCGTGTTGGAAGCCGCCCGGCGGGGCTGGGACGTGGGGTTCACCTACGTGAGCGACGAGTCGGCAGCCCGTGAAGTGGCCGAGCGCGCAAGCGAGCTCACCGATCGGGTCGCGTTCTGGCGGCTCGACGTGCGAGATTCGGCGGCCGTCGACGACGTCGCGGACCGGATGCTCGGAGAGTTCGACGGGGTGGACGCGGTCGTCTGCAACGCGGGCATCAACCGAAACGGGCTCGCTTACTCGACGACCGACGAAGACTGGGCTTCGGTCATCGACACCAACCTGACCGGCACCTTCTACGTCTGCCGCGCGTTCCTGCCCGAGCTCGTCGCGGCGCGGTCCGGCACGATCTTGATGATGAGCTCGATCACCGCGAACGGCGCGAGCGGGCAGGCAGCTTACGCGGCGAGCAAGGCAGGCCTGTGCGGTCTGGCGCAGACGCTGGCGAAGGAGTACGGGCCGAAGGGGATCCGAACCAACGTTCTCGTCCCGGGATACTTCAGCACCGACATGACCGAAGGGGACGCGATGTCGTCCGTGCTCAAGGAATTCGCGATCGAATACTGTCCGCAGCGCAGGCTCGGTGAGCTGCACGAGCTCGCTCGCACCACGATGTTCCTCTGCGAGGATGGGGCGGGCTTCATCAACGGGGCGATCATCCCGGTGACGGGCGGCCTCGGGTGGGCACCATGACGGCCGTCGGCATCGAGAAGTTGTGGGTCGACCCGGCGACGATGAGCGTCGACATGCGAGCGCTGGTGAGGGCGCGGTCGGGCGACGTCGAGGAGGTCTGCGATCGGATGATGATCCACGAGCGGTCCGTGAACCCGCCTTGGGAGGACCCCGTGACCCTCGCCGTCAACGCGTGCGACGCGCTGCTCGACGACGAAGATCGCCGCGCCATCAAGCTGCTCCTTGTCGGCACCGAGTCGGGGCCCGACCAGGAAAAGTCGATGTCGACCTGGGTGCAGCGGTGGGCGGGGCTCGGCGACGACTGCATGAATCTCGAGATCAAACACGCTTGCTACGCGGGGACCGGCGCGCTCCGGCTGGCGTGCGAATGGGTGAAGAGCCAGGCGCCGGGTGTGAAGGCGCTCGTCGTGACGAGCGACCAGAGCCGCCAGCACTTCCATCGGCCCTACGAGTTCGTGATGGGTGCGGGCGCGGTTGCGATGGTGGTGTCGCGGGAGCCGCGATTCCTGCAGATCGAGCCGTACTCCGGTCTCTACACGCACGAAGTGAGCGATCTGACGAGGCCCACTTCCCGCGTCGAAGCGGGCCACAGCGAGACGAGCCTTCTGTCGTACCTCGACGCGGTGGACATCACGTTCGAGCGCTACCTGTCGGCAGCCCCCTTCGACGTAACGGGCAGTCGCTCCCTGCAGGAGAAGCTCCCCTACCAAGTCTACCACGCCCCGTTCGGCGGCATCACGATGCGTGCCCACCGGGCATTGTGGCGGACATTCGAGGACTTCGAGCCTGGGGCGTGTCGCGAAGACTTCGCGCGACGCGTCGCCCCCACGCTTCGCTACAACCAGCGGATGGGGGGGACCTACGCCTCGAGCATCTTCGTGAGCCTCGTAGGCTGCGCCGACGCTTTCGGTCCCGAGGTGTCGGGGCGACGCGTCGGAATCTACTCGTACGGCTCGGGGTCGACGGCGCAGTTTTTCTCGGGCGTGTTCGGGGAAGAAGCGCACGCCATCGCCCGCCGAAACGGTCTGGACACTCTCCTCGACCGCAGGTTCGACGGCGGAGTGCGTGGGTACGAGGAGGCAGAACGCGAAAGGACGGCGTACATCGACGTCGCCGACTGGGTGACGAGCCGGGACGGATACGACGACCTGTTCGCCGACCGATACCGAGGCTCCGCGCGGCTCGTCTTCGCGGGCGTCGACGACTGGGAGAGGCGGTACGCTCGTGCATGAGATCACCGAGATACGACTGCCGGCGCGGCTGGATGCGCCGTCACTCGCGAAGCTTCGCCGCGAGCTCGCAGACGCTGCGCCCGGCACGCGGGTGCTTCGCGGAACCGACGACGACGTCTTCTGCCTGGGGCTCGACCTGGAGGCTGCTCTCCGAACTCCGGAAGAAGAGCGGGCCCGTGGCCTCGACGACTTCTGCAGCATCCTAGAGTTGCTCGCGGCGGGTGAGCGGCCGACCATCGCGGCGGTCCGTGGCAAGGCGATGGGGGGAGGGCTCGGGCTCGCGTGCGCGTGCGATGTAGTGCTCGCCTCGCCCGACGCGACGTTCGGGCTTCCGGAGGCCCTCTTCGGCCTCGTCCCCGGCATGATCACCCCGATCGTCAAGGCGCGAAGCGGCCCATCGATCCTTCGTCGGATGGTGGCGTCCGGTGAGGCGATCGACGCGCAGGCAGCGCTGCGCGCCGGGATCGTCGACGAAGTGAGCGACCGGCTCGACACGAAGGTCGCGGGGACGAGCCGCCGACTCGCGCGCGCCCACCCTGGCGCGGTGGGGCGCCTTCGCCGCTGGATCTGGGAGAGCGAGGGGATGCGGGACGAGATTCGGCGCGGACGAGAGCACCTGACCCAACTACTGGAAAGCGACGTCTGCCGAAATCGGGTGCGCGCCTTCGCGGAAGGAATGGCGCCATGGACGTCGGAGACCCAACCATGAGTAGCCTCCTGCTTATCGATCGTTCCGAAGAGCGGATCGCACGAATTCGGCTCGACGCGCCGCAGAGCAACGCCCTTTCACCGCGCGTCGTCGAAGAACTGCAGCGAGAGTTGCGGAAGATCGATGTCGACCCCTCGGTTCACGCGGTGATCCTCGAGGGGGGGGAAGACGTTTTCTGCAGTGGGGCGAACCTCGAAATGCTGGAAGCCCTAAGGGAGGGCTCGATGCGCCCGACGGAGCTCGGCCTCGCGCTGCAAATCTTGGAACTATCGGTCCCCGTCATCGCGGCGTGCCGTGGTGCGGCGGTCGGTGGAGGGCTCGCGCTCGCCTGCGCTTGCGATCACGTAGTCATCGCGCGCGAGCGGCGCTACGGCTTCAACTTCATGGACCTCGGCATCACACCCGGGATGGGGACGACCGCTCTCGCCGAACACTTCTTCGGTCGCGCGCTAGCGCACGAGCTCTTGACTACCGGAGAGATGCGCCGTGGCGCGGATCTCCCCTCTGCCGGCTTTCACGGCATCTTCGAGTCCGCCGAGGTCGAACGACGCGCGGTGTTGCTGGCGCTTCGGATCGCGGAGAAGCCGCGCCGAAATCTGTCCATGCTGAAGCGGACGCTGACGTTGCAACGGCGCCAGCGCTTCCTCGCGGCGGTCACCCTCGAATCCCACATGCACGAGACCACCCTCGGCACCCTCGATCTCGACTCGTTCGACGGAAGAAGCGGATGAAACGACTGGAAGACAAGACCGTTCTCGTGACGGGCGGAACGATGGGAATCGGCCGGGCCGTCGGCCTGGCGTATGGGTCGGCGGGGGCGAACGTCGTCCTGACGCATCGTTGGGGGAGCGCGGACGAAGACGAGCTTCGGGGAGCCTTCGAGGCGGTCGGAGCGCGCGAACCAATGATCCTGGAGGCCGACGTCTCGCACGACGAAGACACCGCAGCGCTCCTCGACGCGGTCGCCGAGCGTTGGGATGGGGTGGACGTCTTCGTCTCGAACGTCGCGTTCGCGCCGCGGGTCGACGAGCTAGCCGACTACACACGGCGTGGCCTGGCGCAGGCGATCGATTTTTCGGCCTGGCCGATGGCAGCGTACACCGAGGCGATCCGCCAGCGATTCGGCCGGTACCCGAAATACGTGATCGGAATGTCGAGCGACGGGCCGGACGGGTTCTTCATGAACTACGACTACGTCGCGATGTCCAAGGCGGTCCTCGAGACAATGTGCCGCTACATGAACTTTCGCCTCTTCGACCACGGGACGCGGGTCAACGTGATCCGTTCCCGGCTCGTCCGGACAGAGTCGTTCGATTCGACGTTCGGCTCGGAATTTCACGATTTCCTCGAGGCCCTCGGGGGCTTCGAGGATTGCTACACGACGCCGGCCGAGATCGCCGACGTCGCTCTCGCCCTCGGAAGTGGGCTTCTCGACGCCGTGGGCGGCCAGGTCATCATGGTCGACAAGGGGTTCGAGTTTTTCGACAACCTGATGGGAATCCGTGAGCGCGCACGCCTGCGGAATCACCCCCTCGCTTCACCGAAACCGAAGGAGACGGAATGAGTGTCACGAACGACGAAGTATTCGAGATTGTGAAGAAGCACCTGTGTGAGATCGTGGACACGATCCCGCCGGAGGACGTCGAACGGGCGGCGTCGATGAAAGACCTCGGGGCGAGCAGCCTCGACATGGTCGAGGTCGTCTCCTGCGCGATGCGCGAGCTGCGGGTGCGGGTCCCCCGGGCGGAGCTTTCCAAGCTCGACGATATCGGAGGGCTGGTGGACCTGCTCCACGACACGGTGCAGGAGAAAGCAGCCGCGAGCTGACTCCCGCCCCAGAACTTCCGCGTCTGCGTCGCGCTACTCGATCTCGAGCTCCTCGGCGACTCGCTTGAGGACCGGCTTGACGGTGCGACTCTTCTCGCTTGCCAGCCGACGGCGGATCGCGTCGCACACCCCCGTGTGCTTCTTCGCCGCTTTGAAATCCTTCACGGCGGTCAGCGCGGCCTTTCGTACCGCGGCTCGGTCGTCTTCGATCGCCTCGGCGAGGTAGTTCAGCGAGCTCGGGAAGTTGCAGGTCCCGAGCGCCAGCGCGGCCTGCGCGTGCACCTTCGCCTTGTCGGTGTCCCCCTTCATGAACTTCGCGATCCGGCGGATCGTCTCCACGCGTCCGTAGGCATCGGGCTCGACCTCGAACGGCATGTCGGTGAGCCCCTCGATGGCCGCTGCACGAACCTTCGAGTCGTCGTCCTCGAGCAAGTCGAGGAAGACGTCGACGGTGTCGGGATGCTCGATTCCGACGAGCCCCGCGATGGCGAGGGCTCGAAGGTCGACGTCTTCTTCCGTGTCGTTGGCGATGGTGTTCAACCGATCGTAGGCGCGCCGGTCGGGGTGGTCGCGCAAGAGCCGCAGCGCATTCACCCTCTCCTTTTTCGACGACGCGATCGCGCGGTCGATCGCGGCGAGGATGCCGATCCCCTCTTTGACCTCGATGAGGGCGGCATTGGCCGCGTTCCGAACCTTCAGGTTTCGGTCCTCGAGAGCCCCGTAAATGAAGGGGAGCACGGTGGTGGAGTCGTCCGTCGTCGCGAGCTCCTGGAGGACCTCGACGCGAGTTTCGACGTCAGAAGATTTCATTCGATTGTGAACGGATTCGATGTCCATAGGCGACAATCTATACACGGAATCCGCATTGCAAAACAGTCAGCCACATTCTCGAGCGTCGTCTCTACTCGGGAGTGTGTTCCACGTGCGGGCTGAAGAGCCTCGTCATCGCCCGGTGCGGGTCCTTCACCCAGTCTTCGCGTTCGTGAAAGGTGGGGTTCTTCGGATCGTAGTAGATGACGAATTGCTGGCCCACCTCGTAGTCTTCGAACTCTTCGCGAGCGTTCATCCAGTAGGTGAATTCGTATCGTTTTCCGGCCGCGTCGAAGGTGTAGCCGATGACACCGGGCGTGCCGCGGGGGATCTCCGAGTTCGCGTAGTCGGGATCGAACCGGGAGACGTCGACGGAGGTGACGGTGCCGACGGTCTTTCGCCACCCGGACGAGGGGGGCATCCAGGCGTCGTGCATGTATCGCAACGCCAGAAGGATTAGCGTCATCAACGCGCCGCCACCGCTGAGCGCTCCGGCGATGAGGATCGCCGACTCGAAGCTCGCCGCGAGCGTCTTGACCACGAAGCCGACCCCCATGACGGCCGAGCCGAGGACGAGCATGATGAGGGTGATGTAGCCGACGTGGACGAGGCCGGGAGTGCTCGCAGCCTTGATGGCCCGTTCCGCTTCTTTCTCGCGCTGTTGGATGGCGGTCTCGATCGCCCCCGCGTGGACGAGCGCGCCTCCTCGGTCGAGCCCGTCGATGTCCTCGAGAAGCTCGGCGGCGGAGCCGTAGCGGTCCTTCTCCGAAGGGGCGACCATCCGTCGCAAGATCCGCCGAAGTGGTTCGCTGACGTTCGCGGAGCCGACGAGTCGTTCGGAGTCCGCGCCGTGGAGATCGCCGGGGGTTTGCCGGGTCAGCATCTCGAGCAGCGTGATCCCGGTGGAGTAGATGTCGGACGACGGGATCGCACGTCCCATGAGCTGTTCGGGGGGCATGTAGCCGTAGGAGCCGATGATGGTGGAGCCGCCTCCCATCGTGAGCCGGACGACTTCGCGAACGGCGCCGAAGTCGACGAGCGTCGGAACGCCCTCGCCGTTCACGATGATGTTGTCCGGCTTGATGTCGCGATGGACGACGGGCGGGTCGCAGCCGTGCATGTAGCGCAAGATCCGCACGATCTGCTTGCCGAAATCGACCACCTGCGGCTCGTCCCAGCGCGTTCCCTCCTGGATCTTCTCGCGCAGCGTCGTCCCCTCGACGTAGCTCTGCGCCAGGTAGTAGCAGGCGCTCTCCCCGTCGCCTTCGGTGAACGCGTCGACGTAGGATGGGATCTGCGCGTGCGAGAGCTTCTGGAGGATCTCCGACTCGCGCATGAAGAGTTCGAGGTCTTTCACGGTCGCGAGCCGCGAGGGGTAGAGCGCCTTGATGGCCACGAGCGCGTCGTCCTCCACGCGCCGCGCGAGGTAGGTCCTCCCCATGCTCCCCTCGCCGAGGAGCGACTGAACTTCGTAGCGTCCTTCCGCGAGAGTCCGCGGGTCGCCGTCGTCGAGCTCGGTGGCCATGGCGCGATTGTATTCGAGGGTCCCCGCGAGGCGCCAGCGCGGTCTCTGGCGACGTCTGGGGCCCTCCAGCTCCCGCGAGCCTGTGGCATGAACGACACAACCCCGACCGCCAGCCCGTGTCACGGGTGCCACAGTTCGAAGCGAAAGTGCGCGATCCGCGTGATCTTCGCTGGTGGAAACTATCCAAGCCACCTACGATATCCGAGATATACTGCGCTCATAGGACGCCCGACGGCGGGTTCCCCTCGGAACCCGGGCGTTGGCACGATCATTGATCCCTCTGGAGGGGAAGAAGAGCGGTGGTGGTATCGCAGAGCGGTGGAGAATCCATGAAAATCCAACTCGTAGTCGTCGCATCGCTGAGCCTGGTCGCTACGGCCTGCAACCTCGGCGGCACGCTCGAGGTCGGTGGAAACGGCGGCCCGGGGAACAACGGCTGGCCCGCGGTCGAAGACGACGACAAGGTCGACCCGGTCACCGACCCGGTCGACGAGGACGAGCTCGACGACGTAGTCGAGCAGAAGGAGATCGATGTTGCACGTGTGACGCTCCACCGCCTGAACCGCGCGGAGTACAACAACACGGTGCGCGACCTTCTCGGCGACACGACGCGCCCCGCCGACAACTTCCCCGACGACGATTTCGGCTACGGTTTCAACAACATCGCCGACGTCCTGAGCCTCTCGCCGCTACACCTCGAGCTCTACCAGTCGACCGCGGAGGCGCTGGTCGATGCCGCGCTGGCGGGTGGGCCGGTGACTTCGCAGACGCAGCGGTTCGAGGCGGAGACAGTCGGATCGACGGTCGGGGCCGCCGGAGCCGACCACTGGAACCTCTACTCGACCGGTGAGATCGCGACGGTCGTGACCTTCGAGAGCGACGGGGACTACACGTTCCGCGTGCGCGCTCGCCAGTCTCAGGCGGGCCCCGACGACGCGATGATGAGCGTCACGCTGAACGGTCAGCCGCTCGAGACCTTCACCGTGACCCCCGAGACGATGACGACTTTCGAGGTGAGCGCGGAGGTGAACGCCGGCGCCCATCAGGTCGGGGTGACGTTCGAAAACGACTTCTACGACCCGGCCGCCGGGGCGGACCGCAACCTCTACGTCGACTGGTTCGAGGTGGAGGGACCGACCGGGGTCGCGGCGGCCCCCGAGACGGGCGCACGCGCCTCGATCATGACGTGCACGCCCGCCGACTCGTCGGAAGCGGAGTGCGCCTCCCAGATCCTCTCGCAGTTCGCGCGGCGTGCATGGCGCCGGCCGGTCGAGCAAGACGAGCTCACGCGGCTGGTCGCGTTCGTCGATCTAGCGAAATCGGAAGGGGACGACTTCGAGACCGGTATTCGTCTCGCCCTGCAGGCGATCCTGGTGTCGCCGAACTTCATCTTCCGGGTCGAGCTCGACCCCGATCCGAATAGCGACGAGCCGCATCCGCTGACGCAGTACGAGCTGGCGTCGCGCCTCTCCTACTTCCTGTGGAGCTCGATGCCCGACGACGAGCTGCTCGACCTCGCCGAGGCGGGGCAGCTCGCGGACGAGGCGACGCTTCGACAGCAGGTGACGCGGATGTTGGACGATCCGAAGTCGGCGGCGCTGATCGACAACTTCGCGACGCAGTGGCTCTTCATCGACGTCATCCGCGACCATGAACCCGACTACGCCGAGTTCCCGACCTTCGACGACGAACTGCGCGCCTCGATGCGCACCGAGACGCGGATGTTCATCGCGGAGCTGTTCGAGACGAACGCGGACATTCGCGACCTCCTGCTCGCACGGTTCAGTTTCATCGACGCCCGCCTCGCCCAGCACTACGAGGTTCCGGCTCCGGCGAACGACGGTTTCCAGCGGGTGACGTTCCAAGGAGACGGCCGCCGCGGGCTCCTGAGCCACGGCGGATTGCTCACGTCGCTGTCGTTCCCGACTCGCACCTCGCCCGTCAAACGCGGAGCCTGGGTGCTCGGCAACCTGTTGTGCGCGGAGCCACCGGCGCCGCCGCCCGGCGTCGAGAACCTGCCGACCTCGACCACGGAAGGGAAGACGCTGCGCGAGCAGATGGAAGCGCACGCGACCGACCCGTCGTGCTCGTCGTGCCATCGCCTGATGGACCCGATCGGGTTCGGGATGGAGAACTACGACGGCATCGGCGCATGGCGCGACCAGGACAACGGCGCGCCGGTCGACTCGTCGGGCAAGCTGCCGGACGGCACCGAGTTCAACGGCGCCGCGGAGCTCGCCGACATCATCGCCGACATGGAGAGCTACCCCTCCTGCGTGACGGAAAAAACGCTCACCTACGCGCTCGGCCGCGGAGTACACTACTGGGACGAGCCGCAGATCGACCTGATTCTGGAGCGACTCGGCGAGAGCTTCGGGTTCCGCGATCTCATCAGCGAGATCGTCGTGAGCCCGGCGTTTCGCATGCGACGTGGTGGCGAGCTTCAGGAAACGACGGAGGCCGAATAATGAGTACGAAACCGTTTCGATTGAGTCGACGTGCCTTCCTCGGCGGCAGCGCCGCAGCGATCTCCCTGCCGATGCTGGAGGCGATGACCCCGGTGGGCCAGGCGTTCGCGCAGGCGGGTGAGAAGCCCAAGCGGATGCTCTGCTACTACATCCCGAACGGCATCCACATGCAGACGTTCACCCCGGTCGACGAGGGGCGAAACTACACGCTGTCTCAGACGCTGCAGCCGTTGGCGGCCGTCAAGGACGACGTGCTCGTCCTGACCGGGCTCGAGAACCAGGCCGCCAATCCGGATGGCCCGGGCGACCACGCCGCCGGGACGGGTTCGTTCATCACCGCGCACCACGTACGCAAGACCGAAGGGTCCGACATCGAGAACAACATCTCGGTCGACCAGGTCGCCGCGAACGAAAACGGAGGTGAGACTCGCTTTCAGTCGCTCCAGCTCGGGATGGACGGAGGGGGGAGCACGGGCGGATGCGACTCGGGGTACAGTTGCGCATACGCGCGCAACGTCTCGTGGGCCGGTCCTCAGACACCGCTCCCGAAGACGGTCGATCCCCGCCTCGTCTTCGACCGGCTCTTCGCCGGGTTCGACCCTCAGGCGACCGCGCAGGAGACGGCGAAGCGTCGTCTCTACCAGAAGAGCATTCTCGATTTCGCCGTCGCCGACGTCCAGAAGCTCCAGCCGAAGCTGGGGGCGCTCGACCGCGCCAAGCTCGACGAGTTCCTGACCGGCGTTCGTGAGCTGGAGCGGCGAATCGAGGACATGGACGAGGCGACCGCGTGCGGGGTCCCGGCGCAGCCCGGCGGCAGCTACAGCGTCACCGAGAAGGCGCAGGTGATGAGCGATCTGATGGTCACCGCCTTCCAGTGCGATCTCACCCGCTACCAGACCTTCATGCTGTCGAACGCCGGCAGCGGTCGCGTGTACGACTTCCTCGGCATCTCCGAAGGACACCACCAGATCTCGCACCACCAGAGCCTGCAGTCGAACTACGACAGGCTGCAGACGATCGACCGGTGGGAGGTCGAGCAGTTCGCGTACCTCGTCGACAAGCTCAAGACGACGCTCGACGTGGACGGGGCTCCGCTCCTCGACAACACGGTAGTGTTCTGGTCGTCGGAGATCTCCGACGGCAACCGACACAACCACGACGACATGCCGATCCTGTTGGCGGGAAGCTGCGGCGGCGCGTTCGATACCGGACGGCACGTGCGCTACACGAACAAGCCCCCGGTCGCGAACCTCTTCATCTCGATGCTCGACGCGGTCGGGGTTCAGGTGAACCAGTTCGGGATGGACGGGACGGGGAAGCTGCCGAATCTCTGATCGGTGCGCGGGCGTTCCGAGGCTGTCGCGAAAGGGGGGCCGTTGGGCTTCGCCCAAACCCACCAGGGGATT
>CAYPJU010000060.1:0-39811 GCA_964411125.1 uncultured Bradymonadales bacterium
CCGCTCACCGAACGGAGCCGGGCGAGACGCCCGCTCACCGAACGGAGCCCGCTGACCGCCCTCACGCCTCACATGCCCTCCGGCATTCGACAGTGCACATCCGGGTCGAACTCCAACACGTCGTGAAAGTCCTCTTCGGTGAGCGCGAACCGCCCCGACGGGGGATTCCGCACGTTGCCGTCGGGGTTGTACGCCGCCTGGACACAAGCGATGCGATAGCGCGCGAACGCTTCGGGATCGTCGAAGGCGACCTCGCCCGCGTAGAAGTAGATTCGGTTCCATCCATTGCCCGGGTAGACGTCGACGTCGTTGGCGAGGGTCGGGAGCAACGTGATGTTCGAGACGGTGAAGTCGTAGCAGGTTCGCGAGTCGTCGATGCCGAGCTCGCGCAGTTCGTAGCGGTAGGCGGCACGGGATCGGAGCGCCGCGTCGGGGCAGCTCGGGTTGGTCCCCGCCTGGATTTCGATGCCGTTGAGCGTCTTGTCGGCGTCGAGGTCCTCCTGCACGTCGTTCTCGCCGGGGCTCGTCTGGAAGCGAACTTCGGTGACGTCGACAAACCCGTCGGCGTCGGTGTCGATTCCGCGCTGTGCGGTGCCGAAGAGCACTTCCTCGCAGTCGTTGAGTTCGTCGCGGTCGCGGTCGCGGTAGTCGCAGCGGCCGTCCATGTCGCGGTCGGGGCAGTCGCACGCGCCGTCCATGTCGGCGTCGACGCAGTCGTGCCCCATGTCGTCATGGCACGGATCGTCGGGATCGTCGACGCAGTCGCATGTGCCGTCGTCGTCGCGGTCGGCCAGGCAGTCGCAGAACCCATCGGCGTCGCCGTCGATACACGGCCCGGGGACGAAGCAGGTGGCGTCGGTCGGGTCGAGCGGGTTGAGGCCGTCGTCGCGCAGATCCCACTCGACGTAATCGCCCAGGCCATCGTCGTCGGTGTCGCGCACCAGCGGGTGCGACCCGAGCTCGATCTCGACCTTGTCCGACAGCGCGTCGCCGTCCGAGTCGACCATCGGCTCGCCGCAACTGATCTGGTCGTCGTCGTTCAGATCCAGGAAGAGGAACGGGTTGGGGACGGGCAGGTCGGCGAGCGGGTCGGGCTGTGGCGGCAGGACGAACTGTGCGTTGTCCATCACGGCGTTCTGGTTCACCGCGGAGAGCGTCTTCAGCGTGAAGACGCGTCGGAGGACCGAGAAGTCGACGAAGAGGAAGTTCAGGGACTCGCCGTTCGGGAAGCTACGGAAGTTGCCGTTGCCGCGGTCGGCCATGCGCTTGAGCAGGTCCCGCGCTTCGGCGTCGAACGCGGCCTGACCCGAGGCGATGTAGGCAGTGTGGAACGCGAAATCGCCGACGCGGAACGTCTTGGCGAGCTTGTTGAGCGCGTCGACCGACTCGAGGATCTGGTCGTTGTTGTTGCCGCGATCGTCGGACTGGTCGACGTCCGGTATCCCGTCGGAGACGAACACGACGACGTACTTCGACAGCGGAAGCGACTCGAGCTCGGCCTGCAGGAGCTCGTTGCGGACCTCGACGTAGGCCTCGCTGAGGGCATTGATGTAGTTGGTAGTGCGATCGGTCGTGCCGAGCGCGGCCGTCGCCGCGGCGAGCTGTGTCTCGTCGGCCGTGAAGTAGGATTCGGGGATGCCGTCGCCGTTCGTGTCGACCGGCGTCCGCGACTGCGCCTGCGCCGAGAAGCGCACGATGCCCACCCGCACCCCCTCGATCCCCTGGGTCAGGAGGTCTTCCCAGGTCGTGCGGACGGCGACTTCTCGCCCGGTCTCGCCGGTGACCGGGTCGGGTGGGTCGGTGATCTCCATCGAGACCGAGCTGTCGATGACGAAGAGTACGCGCAGCGGGAAGACCAGGCTCTCTGGGGGCCGCGTGCAGAATTCGCCCGTGACGGTGATCTTGTCGTCGCGCTGCACTTCTTCTGCAGGGATCGGTTCGAGCTCGGCGTCGGTGCACGAACCGAGGAGGAACGCCCCGGCAGCGAACCAGGCAACGGCGAGGAGGAGACTTCGTTTCACGGCGCCCCCTCCGCGCAGGCGGAGCAGGCTTCGGCGGTCTGGTTCATGAAGTCGACGACGATGTCGAGCTCCCAGGGCCTCCAGCAGTGTTGCTCGGGATCGAACGAAGGCATCGAGACGAAGAGAGTGTAGGGCTCCTGCGGCAGGGTGGGGTTGAGCCCCGGATCGAGCACACGGGCCATCATGTCGGCGAGCTCCGCCTGTTTGAAGAGCTTGCGACCGACCTGCACACGCGGACCGAGACACTGCGTGGCGGTCGTCTCCACTGCGGCCCGGTTTGGGGTCCCCGTCACCTGAGGGCAGGCCGCGATGGCCTCTATCGCCGACTGCAGGCGGTCGTTCTGCGCGGCGATGCCGTCCCGCGACACGTCGACGATCCCGCTCACCGGGTTCTTCGACGGCGGTCCGTTGTAGAACGCCTCGAAACAGGCGACGCGCACTTCACCGGGTACGCCGGCGACCTTCGCCGCCTTCTCCGACGTGAAGAGCAGGATACGGTTCAGCCCCTGCTGCCTCGGGACGGGCGTGATCACGAGCTGAATGCCGCGGACGGAGTAGTCGTAGCAGTGGCGCTCTTCGGTCTGCGACGTCGCGGGGTTGAAGACGTCTTGGACGCCGAGGTCTTCGAGCCCGTACGTGATGCGGTCGGTCCGGAAGGCTTCCGCGTCGGGAACGATCGGGTCGGTCCCCGCCTGGATCTCCTCGAGGTTCGAGTTGCCGTCGAAGTCGAAGTCCGCGAGCCCGTCCGCCTCACCCGGGTCGGTGCCGACGAGGAGCTCGATCCAGTCGAGCAGTCCGTCGCCGTCGGTGTCGGGGGTCGTGGGGTCGAGCTCGAGGAAGTCTTCCTCGCAGTCGGTGAGCCCGTCGCCGTCGCCGTCGCGGGCGTCGGAGCAACTGACGGCGGGGGCGAGCGGGTCCTTCGGGTCGAAACCCTCGGTGCTGAGGCGGTCTTCGAAGAGGTCGCCGTAATTGTCGTCGTCGGAGTCGCCCGACGCGCGATCGGTGCGTTGCTCGAACTCGTATCCGTCGGCGAGCCCGTCGGCGTCGGTGTCGGTGTCGAGGACTCCGTCGACACGGCGCGCGTGTTGGTTGAAAGCCACCATGCGTGTCAGCGTCTGTTCGGCCTTCAGCGACGTAATGTCGAAGTCGAGGAAGTCGCTGCCATCGACGCCGAGGTTGACGTCACGGAAGACGCCGTCGCCCGCTTCGGCCATCGCGGAAAGGAGAGCGCGAGCCTGCGCGCGCTCGTAACCGAACTGCGTCGGATCGACCTGTGTCATCTCGGTGAAGAGGAAGACGGTGTTGAGCGTGATGTCGCCGACCGAGTAGATGTCGGAGAGCGCGAGAATCTCCTGTACGCGCCCCATGATCTGGCTTGGTTGGTTGTACTCGGGGCAGATGCCGGAGATGTCGACGTAGACGTCGTCGGGGATCTCCTGGTCGGTGTTGCAGACGCCGTAGAGGTTGTCGGGATGCAGCACGTTGTCGCCGATGTTCGCGCAGTCCATGTCGGCGCCGTCGATCGTGCCGTCCCCGTCGTCGTCGTCTCCGTTGGAGCACATCATCTGATCGTCTTCGCAGCCCGGGTTACAGCGCGGTTCGGGGATCCCGTCGCTGACGAAGTTGACGACGTAGCGGGTTCGAGCGCGCTCCGAGGGGCCAGAGGCGAGGATGTCGTTCTCGATGAGGCGCACGGCGGTCGCGAGCGCGCCTTGATAATCGGTGGCCGGGCCGAGCCCGCCGGCGGGGTCTACGAAGGGCGCCACGTCACCGCGGTTGCGGGTGAAGTCCTGCTGCCTCGACCACGAGGCGAAGCCGATGAACGCGAATTCGGTGTTCGGTGCCGATTGCACCTGGTCGAGCGACGAGTTCAGGGCAGCGAACCGAAGATTCTCCGGGTCGGTGAGCTGGAGCGACGCCGACTGGTCGACCAGATAGAGGACCTTCAACGGAAACGTCACGTCGGCGCTCGGCTCGGTGCAGTACTCGCCGCGGATCTCGAGGTAGTTATCGAGCGGCGGGAGCTCGGCGGCTGGCGTCGGCTGCAGATTTGCGTCCGTACAAGCGAGAGCCGTGAGGAACCAGACGAGGACCAGTTGTCGGGCGCTGACGCGCATTCGTTCTCCCGGTAGCGGCCAAAAAGGACGCAACAACCATGCCTTGGGTGGGGCCGAGAATACCTCAGACGGCGACGTGGCACACGTATTACGCTGCGGCGTTGGCTGATCGGGTCGCGTGACGGAGTCTCGATCGTGGCACTCCCGCCTCACGATCGATGCGACAGTCGAGGCACGTAACCCACGGTCAGACAGTGTCTTCTGACGATTTCAGGAACTCTGTCCTCCCGGGTTGTTCGAGGATCGCCGCCAACCACCTGAACGATCCGCCGATCAGGTTTCATGCGGGTCCGAACGGCATGAACCTTGCGTATTTGCATCGTGTTACAGGATTCAGCGCCGCGACATACCGAGGAGGCATACGTGGCTGACAACAAACTCAAATTCGCAATCACCGTGGGAGCCGCTGCTCTCACCTTCGGAATCACCCTGGGATCTGCCGAGGAGCCCCCCTACGAGTGCGACAACAACTTCGGCGCGTGCGGTACGCCCAACCAGAGCGGCGGTGGCGGTGGCGGCGGAGGCGGAAGCATCCTCGTCAACAACACCGACGTCGGCGACACCTACCAGTTCGCCGACGACTTCGACGACGACGGGTACGAAGACCCACAGGACAATTGCCCCAAGGTCGACAATTTCGACCAGGCGGACAGCGACGGTGACGGGGTCGGCGATGCCTGCGACAACTGCCTCGGCTCCCCGAACGACACGCAGTCCGACATCGACGGAGACTCGTTCGGCGACGCGTGCGACGACGACCTCGATGGGGACGACATCCTCAACGTGGACGACAACTGCGAGACGGTGCCGAACCCCCCCTTTACCAATGCTACTCAGCCCGATACCGATGGGGACGGGCTCGGCGATGCGTGCGACGAGGACCTCGACGGCGACGGGTTGGCGAACCTCGATGATCCCTGCCCGGCCAACGCCCTCATCACGACGCCGAACGAGGAGCAGCTCGCCGAGTGCTTCCCCGACACCGACGGCGACGGGATCCAGGATATCCACGATCTCTGCGAAGGCGTCTTCGACCCGGAACAGCTCGACTCCGACGGCGACGGCGTGGGTGACGGGTGCGACGACGACATCGATGACGACGGTATCCAGAACATCTTCGACAACTGTTCGACGATTGCGAACGCCGAACAGATCGACGCCGATCGCGACGGACTCGGGGACGGATGCGACGACCGCTTCTGCTTCGTCGTCAGCGGCGACGTCGAGAACTGCCTCGATCCCGCGGCGAGCCTCAGCGCGTACAGCCCCGACCTGATCAAACAGACGGGCGATTCGGTGCGACTCCGCCTGTTCGCGAACCGCGTCAATCAGGCGATGCGCTACGACTGGCGCATCTTGAAGACTCCCGAAGGCTCCGACGCCTACATCGAGTCACCCTCCGGGACGGTGACGCAGTCCGCCCCGTTCGAATACCTCTACATGAAGGACGGGGTCCCCGAGTTGAAACTCGACGAGCCGGGCCAGTACGAGGTCGAAGTGACGGTCACGACGATCTGGGAGGACCGCGTCAGCGGCAACGTCAATGAAACGCGGACCTATCGAGCTGCGCTCAACGTCGACGGCGATCCCCAGCCGATCGACCGCGCAGGCGAGCCGCAGGCAGGCTGTAGCACGGCCAAGGGCGGAAGCGCCGCAGGCTCCGCGTGGCTGCTCCTACTCGGTCTGCTCGGCTTCGCGCGCCGCCGCCGCGCCTGATCGCCGCGTCGTCCGCACGCCGATACCTTTGGCGGCCCCGCCGCCGGTGATACCATCGCTGCGTGAGCCGCGACCCCTCCCAACTTCAGCCCGGCGACAAGCTCGGGCGCTTCACCGTCGAGCGAAAACTCGCCGAAGGTGGGATGGGCGCGGTGTGGGTCGGCGTCGATCCCGACGGACGACGCGCGGCCATCAAGGTCGTCGTCGGCGCGTCGGAAAGTCTCTTGGTCTCGCTGCGACAGGAGATTCGCGCGCTCCTGCGAATCGATCACCCCTCGGTCGTCCGCGTGGTCGAGCACGGGCTCTACGATGCTCTGCCCTGGTTCGCCATGGAGTTCATCGCCGGTGAACCGATGCGGGCCTGGGTGGATGCTGCCCGCGATACCGTGCATCTCGATTCGGATACCCTCGGGCTCGGGAGTGCCGACACCCTCGCGATCCGCCCGGACGAGGAGCCGGCTCGGGACGGCGTTCGCCCGCTCCCCGGAGGCCCCACGGCCGCTTCTCCGCCACCGTCGCGTTCCGCTCATGCGCCCGTCGACCTGGCGAGCAGGGAAGCCACACTCCGGTTGATGGTGCGGGTGACCGAGGGTCTCGCTTTCATGCACGAGGCCGGCGTCGTCCACCGGGACCTCAAGCCGGAGAACATCGTCGTGCGCGAGGAAGATGGTCGGCCGGTGATCGTCGATTTCGGTACGGCTACCTCCGGCGCGGACCAACGCCTCACCAAGTTTCGAGGGGTCGCCGGAACCCCTGCCTACATCGCCCCCGAGCAGGCCCTGGGCGAGCGAGTCGACGCCCGCGCAGACCTTTACTCGATCGGCTGCATGTTGTTCGAGATCATCGCCGGAAGCACTCCCTTCTCCGGGTCTTCGGTGTTCGAACTCATGAGCGCGCACGTCCGCGCTCCGATCCCGCCTCTTCCGTCGAACTGCCCACCCGCGCTGGTGGAGCTCGTGCAGTGCCTGCTCGCCAAGGACCCTGCCGCCCGCCCGGCGTTCGCTGCGGACGTCGCCTCCCGGCTCGCGGCAGTCCTCGGCGAGCCGGACCTCGTCGAGCGACGACCGTCCCCCTATCTCTGTCGGCCCGGGCTCGTGGGACGCGCAGAGTTGATCGAGTCCATGGAGCGTGCCGTGGTGCAGCCTCACCAGACCGCGGGAGGCGTGCTGGTCGTCGTCGGCGAACCCGGCGCAGGCAAGACGCGGGTGATCAACGAGCTCGCCCATCGGCTGGAGCGGCGGTCGGATCTGTCGACCGTCGTCGTCGACATGAACCGTCCGGATGCTCCCTCCCCCTTCACCGCGATGCTCATGGAGATCGCCGATCGATGCAGAGAACGGGGACCCGCGTTCACCAGGGACCTGCTCGCCCGAAACGCAGGCGTTCTCGCCAAACAATACCCGGCCCTCCTCGAGCTGCCCGGGGTCGACGCGACCGACGTAGTCCCCGATCTTCCCCGTCAGTTCGAGGCGATGCGCCGCACACGCGCCTGGTCGGACGTGATCGTGCGCGCGTACGCGCCGCGTAAGGTCGTCATGCTGGTCGACGAGTACGAACCGGCGTTCGCCGAGCTGCTCGACAATTTTCGAACGCTTCAGTTGCTCGAGCCGTCCCCGCTGGTGCTCGTCGTCACGGCAGATCCATCGCATTCCGAGCTCGTCGAGGAGGCATCCGGTGCTGGTCTGTTCGAGCTTCGCGAGCTCGACCGCGACCAGACCCGGCAGATGGCGGGATCTGCGCTTGGCGTGCCAGCCGTCCCCGACGATATCGCGGAAGTGCTCTACGAGCGTACTATGGGGAACCCCGCGGCCATCACGCGGCTTTTGAGCCGGGCGCTCGCGGAAGGACTCGTGGTTCAAGGCGAGATCGGCGAGCGCTCGATCGCGGCTCGCCCGGAACCGTGGCGGGCGCTCGATGCTTCGCCCGACGCTCGTCGCGCGCTCGAGTCCGTGCGAAACGCGCCGTCGCTCGTTGTCCGGGGATTGCGCGCGATCGCGCTCGAGCCCGAAGGGATCGAGCTGGCGATCTTGCCCCAGCTCCTCGGGGGACGCCGGGCGATCAAGGTGCTCGACGACTGGCTTCGCGACGGAACGCTCGTCTTGCACAGAGAGCACGTCGCCTTTCACGACGAAAACCTGCGCCGGGCCGTCCTCGCCCTGGGCGGCGAGGGGGACGAGTCGGCGCTGCACCTCGCCGTCGCGCGAGCGCTCGAGCTGGTAGCGCCCGACGAGCTGCTCGATCGCGCCCGACACTTGGTCGCGGGCGGCGACACGGAGAGCGCACGCTCCTGTTTTCAGGAAGCTCTCTCGGCCCCTCTCCCTCCCGCCGTTGACGAAGCCCGCGTCCTGCGAGAGTTCCTCGCCCTGGAGCCTCCCGACTCGGCGGATACTCTGCGAGCGCTTCAGCGATACGCCCGGCTCTGCGCCATCCGGGGGCGCGTTCCGGAGGCGTGTCGAGCCGGGCGACTCGCCGTGGAAATGGCGAACAGGATGGGGGACGAGACTGCGGAAGCGCTGGAACTCTCGTCGTTGGCCCGATCGCTCCTGGTAGCCGGGGAGGACCACGAGGCAGTTGGGCGGCGAGGACTGGTCCTGGCGCAGAAGACTGGCGATCCCGAGGCTCTCTGTCGGGCTTTCACCTACCTGTCGACCGCCGCGACCCACCGTGGCGACCTCGCCGAAGCCGCTCGATTCTCCGCGATGGCCCACGGGGCCGCGCCCCGCTCGGATCCCTACCTGTGGGGGTGGTCGGGGCTCAGCCACACCGCCGCGCTCGTCTCGTGCGACCGGTACGATGCTGCGGAGTCACTTCTGCGTGTGCTCCTCGAGCATTCGCGAAGTCACGGCCTCCGTCGGCTCGAGGGGCTCGTCTTGTTGAACCTCGCGGTCGTGGCGCGGGAGGGACGCGCCAGATTCGTGGAAGCGCAGCGGCTCTTGGACCGGGCGTACGCGGCTCTGTGGGAGGCCCACGATCGCTCGGGGCTGGGCGGCGTGCAACTGGAACGGCTCGTCACGTTGGTGAGGCTAGGCGCCTTCGAGCAGGCGCTCGAGGCCGCCCAGGAAGGTTTCATCACGCGAGTCCGTGGGGAGTTCGATCCGCGACGTGTCGTCCGGGCCCAGATCGCGATGTTCTCGGCCCTGATCGGGCTCGGTCGCTACCGAGAGGCCGAGGTCGTCGTCGATGCGGTCGATGCGATCGCCTTCCCGGTCGCGGGGTACTGGCGGAGACTGCTGGAGGCGCGGCTACGGCGGCTCCAGGGAGACTACGAGGGTGCGGCGGTCTGCCTGGACGAGTTGCGTGACGCGTCGATCGCCGAATTCGACCTACGATACTCGCTCGAGGTGGAAGAGCGTCTTCACGCCATCGCCTGTGGCGCCGACCCGCGGGACGTCGAAGACCCCCCGACCCATGGGCGTCCTGTGACCGACTACGCGGCGATGCTGCGCGATCGACTTCGGTCCGTCCGCGACGCGGCCGATCGGGGGGAGGTTGTCCTCCACGGTGAGCTCGTCGAGCCTCTCGGCTGACAAGCTGTTTTCTTTGACCCATCGCTGGCTCATGGGCCATCATGCCGCATGAGCGATTTCATGCCGCAGCAACGTCTCGTCCCCGCAGGCTTTTACACGCGCGCGGGCTGGGTCACCGGAAATCTTCACATCCCCGAGGCAGGTCTGCTGCTCGCCAGCATCGAGCGCGTGGAGGAGTTCTACAAGCTGACTGACGTGCAGTTCGCGGGCATCGAGCACCGCGAACCCTTCTTCGCGCTGCAGCGCGATGCTCTCGTCTTCCTCGTCCCAGACGGGGACGGACTCCGTATCTCCGAGCCCCCGGCCGACGCCCGCCGTGAGATGGTCTCGGTCCTGTTCGACAACGGCATCGTGATCGGACAGCTCAAGCTTGCCGCCCGCACCCGCCTCTCTGATTACCTGCAGAGCCGAAGCGGCTTCATCCACCTGAAGCACTGCGAGATCCACATCGGCCGCGGCGAGAAGCGCAAGGTGCACACTCCCACCCATGTGCTCGTGAACGTGAACGCCGTCATCGGGATCTCCGAGCGAACGCAGTAACCTGTGGTGAAGCGGTTCCAACCGCGCAGATCATCCGGGCTGTAGCGCCCGGCGCGCCCCCTTTCCGACCACGCCGTCCCGAGTACACGGCCGCGCCATTCCAGCGGCGCGGCACGTATCGTGCCGTAGCGAGAGGTACTACGAGTCCAGTTCAACGACGCGTGTACCGAGGGGCGACAAATGACAGGTCGATTGGCGGAAACTGAGACGCTGACCCAACTTCGAAAGGAGGGGAGCCTCCCCGGCGAGCAGTTCGAGCGTGAGAAGATCCGGCTGCTACAACAGGGGCCGCGCCCGATTCCGGCGACGAGGCAGGGATGGGCGGACCGTCAGTCCGGGTTTCGCCCGGGTCGAGGTCGAGCATGAAAGGTTGGCTTCTGCTCATCGGGCTCCTGGGGGGCTTGCTCATCTTCGTGGTGTCCCTGGCTTCGATCGCGGTGACGGTCATGAGCTTCGGAGTCGCCGCCATTTGCGGGGTTTTGATCAAGCGAGACGCGTTCTCGCAAGGTCGCCGTCTTCTGGTGGCGGTGCTCCTCTATGCCGTTCTGGTCGGAGGGTTCAGCATGTGGGCCGTAGTCGGCGAATGGATGGAGAGCGCCGCCGAAGAAGAGGCCGCCGAACAGAAGATGGCGGTTTTGAAGATGCTCCAGTCGGATGCCGAGAAGGCGATTGGAGAGGCGCGATTCGGCGACGCCGAACTCGCGATCGAGAGGTTGGCGGCACGGGTGGCGCCCACGTCTCCGACCCTTGCCGAGCTGCGCACGAAGCTCAAATCCGTCCGTGACTCGAGGCGAAAGGAGCTCGTCGCGACGCTCGAGGCGCATATCTCGGAGAGGGAATGGACCAGAGCCACGTCCCTCTGCGCAGGCTCGGAGCTCGTCTCTCCCGATGCGGAGCTGCAGGCGAGGTGCGCTGTGGTGGAGATTGGGGGCCTCGTGGGCGAGTCAGGGTTCGACGACGCTTGGACCGCTTGCAAGCAGCGGGCTGAATCGCAAAGTCCCATCCCCGGAGCCGACGAACTGTGCGAGGAGGCGGGACGAAGCCTGCTCGCGATCAAACGCGAGGCCGTTCTCGCCGCCCACGCAAGCCACGACTGGACCGAGGGGCGAGAACTCTGCGTGAAGCTCGGTAGCGCGACCGAGGGGGACGACCGCGTCGAAGCCGCATGCGAGGTGATTCGTGCGGAGCACGAAAAGGCCGAAACGAAGAGAAAGCGGGCGGCTCGGAAGATCGAGGTCGAAGCCAAGACGGAGGGCGTGATTGCGGTCGTCGAGGACGAGAAGAAGTGCGACACCCCGCTGGCCGTCTCGGACGCGTGGGAGAGCATTCGCGACGTGACGAAGGAGGACCCCGGGTTCTCCAATGCAGCCCGGGCCGTGCGGCGACTGGAGCGATGTCGAAAGAAGATCGAAAGGGACCTCACGAGAGGGCTCGCCACGGTCATGAAGAAGCAGCGTGAAGAGTACGCTTCCCGGCTGGAACGAGTGTTCTTGGACGAAGGAATGGACATCCGTGTTCGCGCTGGAGGAACTACGCTGAAATTGACGTTCGTCCTCTTTAACCGCGCGTGGGCCCACAAGCTGACCGATGGGGGGTCGATGGCGCCGGGCAGTGTTCTCGGAACGTCGGAGGGGTTGGGCTTCAGACGAGTCGTGTTCTCCGATGGCTACAGAGAGTCCTACAGCTACAAACTCGAGCCCAAAGACGAGAAGGATGCGATCCGAGAGAGGGCGATGCTTCCCGGGCTGCGTTCCCCGCTGAAGCTGTGATTTCCGGCGGTTGGCTGGTGAGGTCGGGGTGCGCCGGGTCTCGGGGGCGGCCGGGTCGCGAAACCGACTCACGACGGGTATCCTCGAGCGATCCATCGGGAGGGCACCTATCGTAACCGATAGGGACCTGGAACGTACGTCCGCATGCAGTCCCCCCGAAGCCGAGGTGCACATGTTCCGTTTTCTCGTCCTTTTTCTGCTCTCCCTTTCTCTAGCATCGTGCCAATCCTCCAAGCCCGCCCCGGCAGCACAGGCCGAGACCGCCGGTGGGGAGAGTGAAGCCGAAGGGGGGCCGTCCGCGCCGAGCGAGTCGGCGCCGATCGCGAAGGGCGACGCCTTCGGGACACCGATTCCGCCCGGCGACACCAACGCCGAGGGCCTCGGTGTCGCGACGTTTGCCGGCGGGTGCTTCTGGTGCATGGAGCCGCCGTTCGAGAAGCTCGAAGGGGTGAAGGCGGTCGTGTCGGGGTACACCGGCGGCAAAGAGGAGAACCCTACCTACAAGCAGGTCGCGAGCGGTCGCACCGGCCACACCGAGGCGGTCCTCGTCACGTACGATACCTCGAAGGTCACTTACGACCAGCTCTTGGACGCCTTTTGGCGCGCCCACGATCCGACCGACAAAGGGGGGCAGTTCGCCGACCGCGGGTCGCAATACCGGCCTGAGATCTTCTACCACTCCGAGGAACAGAAGGCGGCGGCGGAAGCGTCGAAGAAGAAGCTCGCCGAGACCGGCCCGTTCGACGAGCCGATCGTCGTGCCGATCACCCCCGCGCAGACCTTCTGGCCCGCGGAGGAGTATCACCAGGACTTTTACAAAACGAACCCGGCGCACTACAAACGCTACAGCAAAGGCTCCGGCCGCGTCGGTTTCCTCGAAAAGACATGGGGATCATGAGCATCGAGCACATTCAGACCCGCGAGTTTCTGGACGAAATCTTCGAGAATGGCGGCGCTGCCGTCATCGACTTCTGGGCGAGCTGGTGCGCGCCTTGCCACGCGCTCGCGCCGGTTTACGAGGCTCTGTCGGAGCACTTCGCCGACGAGCCGGTCAGCTTCTACAAGCTGAGCACAGAAGATCACCCCGAGCTCTCCAAACAGTTCAACGTCCGCTCCATCCCGACGGTCATCTTCGTGCTCGACGGTAAGGTGGTCGACCACGCGGTGGGCGGCGGGGATCCCCAGCGTCTGCGCAAGAAGGTCAACGCCCTGCTCGCCAGACAGCGGGGCGACGGCTTCTTCGCGCGACTGACGGGTAAGAACGACCGCTGAGCAACCTTCGAAGTGGGCAGCGGATGGCCGCGGATCACGTCTCGCGGGGGATCGGCGTGACGATCGGCGTATCGCGGGGCGATTCCGCGGCGTCCACCTCTACGTCGACCAGTCGAGCTTTCACCTTCCGCGCGAGCTGGTGGAACGGGACCTCGAAGAGCCGGAAGAAGACCATGCCGGCGAGTAGCCCCGCGCCCAGACGCACGGCGAGGATCAATGGGTCGGAGAAGCCGAACTCCACCAGGAGCTGCTTGACCGGCACCATCGCCAGCAGGTGGACAAGGTAGATGCTGTAGCTCCAGACACCGAACTGAGCGAGAACCCTCACCCATGCACCAAGGTGCAGCCTGCCCGCGTTCTCGTAGTGAACGAAGACGTTGATGAGCACGAAGAACGCGCCCGAGTAGAAGAGGTCGTCGAGGACGCGGGTGTAGCGATAGATCCCCCACATGTCGGCGGGAGGGTTGCAGAGAACTCCGGCGGCGAAGAGAGCGACCCCGACACCGGCCGACGTGGCCCACTTCGGAAGGCGAACGTGGCCGAAGTGTGCTTCGACCGCGAACGCGCCGAGGGCCCAGGGGAGCCAGAATGCCGGGCCGACGATGAACCAGAAGAAGGGGGTCTCCTCGAAGAGGAAAGCCCCGGTCGCCCGCCATGCGAGCGTCGCGACGCCGCAGACGGCGATCGTCTTCCCCCAACCCCAGTTCCGACGCATCCACAGTAGCGGGAAGTACATCAAGTAGAGCTGCTCTTCGAGCGCGAGCGACCAGAAGGGGCCGTTGTTCACGCGCCATGCGGCCGGCGTCAGGTTCTGCATCAGCAGGAGAAGGAGCACCATGTCGACGACGAAAGTGGTCGTGGACGCGTAGCCGAACATCGCGCCGAGTCCGGGGCCCGCTGGAGAGCCGACCACGTTGTGAAGTGCGAACGTCGCGACCAGCGCGCCCACGAGGGCGATGAAATACGGGGGGTAGAGCCGCGTCAGCCGACGCTTCCAGAACGGGAAGAAGTCGACCTTCTTCGTCGGATCAGCCTTTCGTGCCCACCGCATGTGGATGCAGAAGCCCGAGAGCAGAAGAAAGAGTTGGACCCCGAGGCGACCGTACTCGAGGACGTGCGGGACCGGCATCGGCGGGAAGATCGCGCCGGCGGCGGCGGTTCCGCCGAGGCCCACGGCCGAAAACGGAAGGTGGCACAGGACGACCGCGAGGACCGCGATTCCCCGAAGGACGTCGATGCTCACCAGACGCTTTCTGGTCTTCGAGGTCGATGTTTCGGGCATGCGGATCGTCGGGCGGAACAGTCAGCGTCAGTCGGGGCAACAGAGGAGACCTTAGGCGCGACTTCGCCCCTGACCATCCGTTTGGCCGGAACGGTCGCGAAGCGAGCGTACGAAAAACGCCGCAGCGCCCGCTCGAAGCCGCGATCGCGCAATTCTCGTCGAAGAGTTCAGCCTGGGATCCCGGGGCTGGTCAGGAGGGCCGAGGGCGGTGCTTGAAGGTGCCCGCGAACCAGGCTGCCGCCGCTGCGACGAGTAGCGCCTGAGCGCCGATGCTCACGAGATCGGGGTAGAGGCCGAGGAGAGGGACCGTCGGAGCCGGGACGCCCACCGGATCGTAAGTCCCTGCCTCTACCAACGCGTGCAGGCCGCTCCCGACCAGGATGACGCACAGCGCGTAGAGGCCCGCGGCGGAGGCGGCGAAGAACTGCTTCAGCGGCAGCTTCGCCCCCAGCTTGAAGATCGAGAGTGCGAACGCCGCGAGCAGAATGCCCGCGACCGCTGCGCCGGCCAGGATCGGGCTGAGCTGGCCATCCGCCTCCAAAACGAGCGCCTGGTAGAACAGAACGGTTTCGAACGCTTCGCGGTAGACGGCGAGGAACGCGATGCCAGTGAACGAAAGGAGGCGTCCCGACGTGAGGCGTTGCGACAGTTGCGCCTTGATGAAGGTCGTCCAACGGTCGCCCTGCATCTTTCCGACGAACCAATACGAGACGCTGAAGAGCACCGCCGCCGCGATGAGCGCCACGACCCCCTCGAGAAGCTCGCGCCCGGCTCCCGAGATTTCGATCAAGTGCGTCGCGGCGAACCACGTACCCACGCCTGCCACGATCGCGGCGATCCAGCCGGCGTGAACGTAGCGTGTCGCCTCTTCCCGGCCGACGCGGCGAACGACCCCCAGCAAGAGCGCGAGGAGCAACACGATCTCGACACCCTCCCGAAGGGCGATGAACGCGGACGCGACGCCGATCCCCCAGCTCGACTTCTCTTCGGCCAGCAGTCGGTCCGTCGACTCTAGCTGCTCTCGAAGCTCGGTCAGCACCACGCCAGCGCGCGCGGCGTCGGCGTCACCGAGGGACTCACGCAGCTCAAGGTACTCGGCTTCCACAGCGCGTCGATGCTCGGGAGATTTCGCGTCGAGCGAGCTCTCGACAAGCTCGAAACCTTCCAGATACGAGGCGAGGACGGCCTTCCTGGCCTCCTCGAACTCACCCGCGGCCATCGACCGCTCCGCCTCGTCCAGGTATCTCGATGCGATCGCGATCGCCGAGCCGGGGGCCACCTCATCGGTCTTCATCCCGAAGGGGGCCGCAGTCCGCAGCGCCGTGAGCTCGGCATCGGTCGCGCCGCTTGCGGCGAGCTCGGCGTCCTTCGACGTTGCAAGGTCGGTGAGCGTCATCGCCGTCTCGCCGATCGGCTCGCCCGCCGAATCCTTCGCCCCATGCCCGAGGGCCAGCACGTAGAAGGCGAGGTCCCACCGCTGCGCATCCGTCAACTTCGGGTACGCCGCCATCGAAGTTCCCTCGACGCCGAACGTGATGGTGTTGAAAGCGCGGTACGGCGAGAGCTGGGCGCGGCGTTCCGGATCGGTGAAGTTCGCCGGCCGCGGTTCGAGCGTCTTCGCGATCTCGACGTCCGCGCTACCGTCCGCGGCATGGCACGAGACACAGTGGGCGGCGTAGAGCCTCTTGCCGCGCTCGAAGTCGGGCGGGCCCGGCGGCGCGAGCGAGATGCCGAAACGCTCCACCGCAAGGGCGCGTGCAGCAGCCGTCTGGGTTCGAACCTCCGCGACGTCCGCCTTTGCGTCGATCAACGACCGGAGCTTCGCGATGGAGCGCTGCAAATCATCGTACGTCGTGGGCTCCGCCAGCTCTGCCGCCGCCTCCGACAGCTCCTTCATCTCCACGAACTCGAACTCGTTGGCGATCTCCCCGTCATCCACCGCTTCGCCATAGTCGGCGCCGATGTATTCGAGCAGCCCGACGATGCGGTGACCGTCGGCGGACGCCGGGACCGCATCGGCGGAAGTGCTGATCAGGAACGTGGCGAGAAAGAAGACGAGAGTGGAACGCATCGGGTACCTGTAAATTGAAAACGATTTTCAATATCAGGTTGAGAGCTCCGAGTAAATAGACACGTCGCGACGGGTGGGGCCTCGCAGGCGTCAGCCGATGACGTCGAGGCAGCATCCGCCGAAGCAGGCTCTGCCGTCTCCGCAACTGTTGTCGGTTCCGCACGAAGTGATCGCGCAGGCGCCACCGTCGCCGCCCGAACCGTCGCCGCTGGAGGAACCGCCGGAGCTGGAGCCGTCACCGCCGGAGCTCGAGCCGTCACCGTCAGAGCCCGAGCCACCGGACCCGTCGCCGTCGGCTCCACCGCTCCCACCCGTCGAGCCATCCCCGGAGCCGTCTTCGCCGCCGCCGCCGAAGCTTCCGCCGGGCTCGCAGTCGACGGGGTCGCAGTAGCCGTTCGAGCCGTCACCGTCCGAGCCGCCCGAGCCGTCACCATCGCCTCCGCCGGAGCCGGGTTCGCCCCCGCCGGATCCGGGTCCGCCGCCGTCGACGGGGCGGCATTCCGGTTCGTCGGTGGGAGGTTCGCAGAATGCGACGAAGGAGATCCCCTTCGCCGACGGCCCCGAGGTCCCCGCGGGGTGCGTCCATTCTCCTTCCCCCGCTTCGTAGAGGTCAGTGCCGGCTTTGACGACGACGATGACGTCACCCTCGACGTCGAAGCCGATGTATTCGCCTTCGCCGTCCTTGTTTCGCCATCCGGAGACCTCGACCGTCTCGCCTCCCACCACGATCTCCAGGTCGTCGCCGAGTTGGCCTCCTTCCAGTTTGGTGCAGTCGCGCAGGTCGATGGCGTGGGACCCGGAGGTGAGCATCGGCGGATACTCGCAGACGAGGTCGGGCCCACCTTCCGCGGGAAGGATGAGGTCGTCGTTGGCGCTCAGAGCGTCTCGACGGGAATCTGGGTCGAGGATGAAGCCGCACCCGGTGGCGAGCGAAGCGACTACGAAAAGGGTGGCGATGCGCATGGTGTCCTCTCTCTAAGGTCCACCGGCTACTTCTGCATCCACCGTGCCAGTTCGTAAGGTGTTGTAATGATGGGGTTTATTGTTTTGGTAATGGCGAGTGCGGCATGCGTGCCGCGGGTGCGGACGCCACAACCGGGGCGTGGGAGGTTCAGCCTCCGAAGAGTTCCTGCATCGCCGGGGTGTCGGGGAGGGCGTCGCGTTGGAGCGCGGTGATCTCCTCGATTCCCTTTCGCCCGAGCCGCAGGATCTGGCTCAGTTGCGCCTCGTCGAACACAGCCTCCTCGCCGGTGCCCTGCAGCTCCACAAACTTCCCGGAGCCGGTCATGACGATGTTCATGTCGACGTCGGCGGCGGCGTCTTCGACGTAGGGGAGGTCGAGGAGGGCGACGCCGTTGACGATCCCGGCCGAGATCGCTGCGATCGAATCTTTGAGCGGGAGCCTCTTGATGGCCCCCGAATCGAGGATGCGGCTGCAGGCGAGTGCGAGAGCGACGAACCCGCCGCTGATGGAGGCGGTTCGAGTGCCACCGTCCGCCTGCAGCACGTTGCAGTCGACCGTGATCGTGCGCTCTCCGAGCGCCTTCAGATCGGTCACGGCCCGGAGGCTGCGTCCGATGAGCCGCTGAATCTCCTGGGTCCGCCCGCCGATGTTTCCGCGTCGTCCTTCGCGCCTGCTGCGAGGGCTCGTAGAGCCAGGCATCATCTCGTATTCGGCGGTGACCCACCCTTCTCCGGGTCGGTCGTACTTCATCCAGCGCGGAACACTCTCTTCGACGCTGGCGGTACACCAGACGATCGTGCGTCCGCTCCGGACGATGACGGAAGCTTCGGGGACTTCGGTGAAGTCGAGCTCGAAGGTGATGGGGCGAAGTTCGTCGTTCTGTCGCTCGTCGGGGCGCATGAGGTCTCCGTGTCGGGGAGGCCGTCATACCTCAAGTCGGCTTGCGCCACGAGTGCCGTGGGATCACGGAATGCAGCGGTTGGGCGTGAGAGCGTCGGAGCACGTGAAGGTGTTGGGGCATTGGTCCGACGTGGCGCAGGCGTAGGTACATCGGGAGTTGCCCCCGCATACGGGGTTCCCCAGGCCGGAGTCGTCGGTGCAGCTTGTATCGTCGTTGCAGTTTCGTCCAAATCGCTGGAAGACCTCGCAGGTCGTCAGGCCCGGTGGGAGCGTGCAATAGCCGCCGTCGACGTCGCGACCGACGGGGGTCTCCTGCGTCGGCTGAAAGACTCGCCCGCACGAGCCGTCGGGGCTCTGTTCCCGCAGACAATAGCTGCCGACGGGGGTGACCTGGTCGTTCGAATCGCGGAAGGTCGTCTCGATGCAGCCGAGTCCGACGCGGCACTCGGATTGGGTGACGCAGGAGTTGCAGAGTCCCACCGACTCGACCTCGGTGTCCGTACAGGTCCGGGTGGTCGGATCGCAGGACCGCCCGACGCCGTTGACGACACAGGCGGCGCGGGTCGTCTCGTCGTCGTCGAGGCATTCGACGCACTCACCGGCATCGCAGATCCCGGTTCCGGACAAGTGCCCGCAGTCGGCGTTGGTGGAGCACGGCTCGCAGGTGAGGGTGGTGGGGTCGCAGAACGACGCGCTCGCGTCGGCGCAGTCGGCGTTCGTGGCGCACGCTCCGCACACGCCGGAGACGCACAACGGGGCGTCTCCCAGATGGGCGCACTGCTCGCTGGTCTGACATGGCTCGCACGTACCGGCGTTGCAGAAGGAAGCTGACTCGGTGTCGCAATCACGTTCGGACCGACAGGCGACACACGCGTTTGCGACGCAGTAGAGGTCTTCGCCGCAGTCGGCGGCCGAGCGGCACTCGACGCACTGGCCGGTGACGCAGACGCCGGGCGCACAGGCAGTGTCGTCGTTGCAGACGCATGCGTCGCGGGCCTGGTCGCAGGTGAAACCGACGGGGCAGCCGGTGCCACAGCGTATCGTCCCCGAATCGGGGGCGATCCGGCTGTCGGGAGGGTCACTCGTCGCGTCTGCCGCGTCGAAGGTCGAGGCGTCCCTCCCGCCGGAGTCGGGGGCACTCCCGGCGCTACAAACACCGGCGGCGCAGACGAGATCTCCTCCGCAGTCGTCGTCGGTCGAGCACTCGCCGCCTTCCCCCTTGCCCTGCGACGGAGCGCCGATGCACCCGGCGAGCAGCGCGAGAGCGCCGAGCCAGTGCGTGACCTGCCGGCGATCGTGGGAACCTCTCGAAATCTTCATCGTCGCAACCCTCTCAGTATCGACCGGGATCATTCCATGTTCCGCGGCGCAGTGGAAGGAGTGGTTGGTGGTTCTCGCTCGGGAGGCGAGGCACGGATCGATGGCGACGACAGAATGCCGCGAGCAGACAGTTCGTGTCCGTAATTGATCGCATGGGGCAACGGACATACCATCGACTGGAATGTCGACCGTGCTCACGTGCGTTGTGAAGTCGGGTCCCAGGAGTTCAGCACGATGACATACGAAGAATTCGAGTGGCACATCCTCAGGATGACGTACGAGGAGAAGATCGAGCGACTGCAGCCGGCGTTCCTCGCCTACGCCCTCGGTCTGCCACACGAAACCGTCACATCGTACCTCGAACACGGCGTCAACGCCGGCGTCCTCGAGATGGACGTCACGCGCGACGGCGTCCTCGAGTACTTCGTGCAGGGTGTCGACCTCAACGCCGCGATGCCGAAGCCGGTCTGGAAAGAAGAGGTCGCGGGAGCCACGGGGCCGAAAGAGCCCGAGGACGCGACCGACGGTAGCGTCACGGGCCCTGATCCGCGGATGGATCGGCGGGTCGACACGACGAAGATTCCGGCGAGCCTTCGACGTCACATCGAAGGGCGTTACTCGGGAGCTGACGGTGGTCTCGTCGGTCGGGCAGGGCGGTTCGCCGTGATCGAGTCGGACGCTTCGCTCGACGGTGAGAGACCTTCGGCGCCCCAGAGCACCGCGATGGTCCTGCACGACGACCGCGACTTCCTGCCTGCCCGTGTGGAGTCGAACGACGAGGCTTTCTGCGATCCTTCGCGGACGATGTTCATGCGGCAGATTCGGGTCTACGGCTCGCAGTCGCCGCAGGCGATCCGCGATCAGGTCACCCGACTCTTTCAATCCTTCGGCTACCGCGTCGTCGACACGACCAACGATCGCATGCGATTCGAGCGCGGCAGCGTCATGTTCATCCTGGCGCTAGTTCCCCTCTTCGTCCTCGTCCTCCCGCTCTTCGTCTACCTCTTCCTCTACACGATGGGACGGTCGACGATTCAGCAAGAGCCCCTCGAGCTCGACGTCCACTTCCGCCAGCGCCACGGCCGCGAGCCGTTCTGGGAGATCGATCTCACCTTCGTCGGTCTTCACGGCGTCGTCCTCGGCGCCGCCGACCAGCGCGTCCTCAACCGCGAGATCGACACGCTCCGCGAAGAGCTCCGCTGGGCACTGCAGGCTTCGTGAAACGCCTCGACATCCTCGTCGTCGCCTCGCTGGGGCTCGCAGCATGTGGGCCGAACGACGGAGCCGAAAACAACGGCGTCCAGGGACCGACCCACGATCCCGACGCCTGCTCGGAGTTCGTTGTCCCGACCGCCATGGGGCTCGGGTGGGAGAAGCTCAACCACCGCATGTCCACCTGGAGCCTTCGGCTCGACCGAGAAGACCGATGCAAGGCCGACGAGCTGCTCGTCACCCACATCGGGGGCGATTTCTCCACGGGGGAAGGGCCGACCGCCGATGCCCCGGACGTCGAATTCGAGTTCCTCGACGTCACGACCGATCCCGCGCAGGTGGGCGTCGCCCGGGTCACTGCCGACTTCACCATCGGTCCCGAGCACCTCGTCGAGCAGACCATCACGGTTGACCGAGAGGAGCACTCCCTGCGCCACTATCCCTACGTTGCCGTGATCGTAGAGGGGATCGAGTGGATAACCGACGTCGAGCAGCCTGCCGACTACCCGGACAACTACGAGGCGGCCCACGGCTACACGATGCGCGCGCTCGGAGCCGGCGCATCGATTGCCGATTTCGACGCCGACGAGATTTCGCTCGACGCGTGGATGCTGTTCAAGCCCGGTCCATCGCCCGATCGTCCTCGGCTGAACGCGGCGCTCGAACACGCCGTCGTCGGCGGGAAGCTCGATCTCCTCGTCGTCGGCGCATCCTCCGAGACGGTCTTCGAGGCGTCCCACTCCTATTCGGTCGAGCACGAAGCACCCGAGCCGCTCGAAGATCAAGACCTGCCGCACGCCAGCAACGACACCCAGCGCGTGGAGATCCTCGAACCCGGCGAATCACACGGCTTCTGGGGGTTTTCGTCCTTTCGATTCGACCTGAACTACGCCGGCTGCTCGCGGGTCGACACCTGCGATGGAGACGTCGGCGAAAACGGCGGCGAAGAGCCCGGCGAGTACCTGCGCGAGATTTACGTCGGCATCCGGCAGGAGAGCGCCGGCGACGTCGGGGGCTCCTTCCTCGTCGACGGCTACGTCTCGAACGCCTCCCGCTTCCTCGCGAACTACCAGAACGTCTACGATTTTTCCGCGGACATGGTCTGGGTCCGCAGCGGAGACGTCGGCGCGGGCGTGATCACCGAGGTTTTCGAGACTGGCAGCGCGTCCTTCGCACTTCCGTAGTCAGGCTCGCGGTGACGATGCTCACCCGCTCAGTTCTTCGAAGAACCGCCACATCAGCGGGGGAACGTCGAGGCTCGCCGGATCGGAGGGACACGCCATCTGCGACGCTGCATCGACTCCGAGAGGTCGGCCTGCAGAAACTTCACCGCCACCGGTCGATCAATCGGCTGCTGCGTCGCCCGCCAGACCTCGCCCACCCCCCCGGCTCCGAGGACACGTTCGAGGAGATACTTTCCGTCGACGAGGAGGCCGGGTGTCAGGGTGACCGAGGGCATGCTGCATCGTATCCGGTGAAGGGGCGTGGCCCAAGGATCCTGCGGGCGGCGGGCACCGGTCCGCTCACTCGCCCGGTTGGATGGCCGTATCGAAAAAGGCCCAGACGAGCTCGGCGAGATCCACCCGGGCGGGGGAGGAGCTGCAGTCGGTGGCGGGGGCGAAAAGCTCGACCCACGAACGGGCGGTCGATTTGACGCCGGGCCAGTCGTGTCCGCCGTCGAACTCGCAGGTCGCGAGCGCCGTCGAGCAACCTTGCCAACGCTGGCAGAAGCCGCTTTCCCATCGCTCGTACACGGTGAAATCGTCCTCGCACCTGTGGCGTTTTCTGAGCGCCGCGAGATGCGTCGTCCACGCCGGGACCGGGCTCTGGTCGTAGCAACGCTCGCCGCCCTGATACGGCATGTACGGGTCGTGTCGGCCGGTGACGGTCATGAACGGGATGGGCGCACCGTTCGGACAGCCGCCGACCGTCTTTCGCGCGCCGTGCGATGCCATCGCACCGAACGGCATCTCGCACGCGAGAAGGTTCGCCATCTCGCTCCCCGCCTGGGTCGATAAGAGGAAGACCTGCTCCGGGGCGACACAGTAGGCTTCTGCCGTCTTCTGAATGAGCCGCATCAGATCGCCGGCTGCCGCGGGGTTCCTCCACGCTTCGGGAAGAGTCCTCGACGTCGGGGCGAGCAACAGCACACCCTCACGCTCCGCGACCGTCTTCAGTCCCGACGTCTCGATCAGCGTGGCTCCGTTGCCCATCGAGCCGTGCAATGCCACCACGAGGGCGCGCCTGTCTCGGAAGTCGAGATCCCGCGGAACATGCATGGCGTACGACTCCCCGCCGAAGATTCTCGTCCCCCGCCATTCGGGCTCGGTCGAACACGTGGGCTCCGGCTCCGTCGAAGCGTCCGGTTCGTCCGCGACCGTCGCGACAGGGGCCACGTTCTCGTCCGGGGCGTCGGGGACCGACGCCTCGACGACAGGCGGGGGCGGAGGGAGTTCGACGGGGGGCGCGTCCGGTTCGTCGCTCGAGAACGACAGCCCCGCGAGCACGACGCCGAGCCCGCCGAGGACCCCTACGATCCCGAGGGTGACGCTCTTGAGTTGTCCGGCGTTCCCCGACTCTCCTGCTGCGATGGGACCGTTCTCTACTCCCCTGGGATCGCCAGCCATGATCTGTCGGAGCCGCTCCGCGACTTCCGACGCGGAACCGGGGCGCTCCGACGGAGTCTTTCGCAGGAGCTGGTTCACGAGCACCGCGAGGTGCGGCGGGATGTCGTGCCGACGAAGGGAAGGCGGAGACTCGGACAGATGCGCCTGCATCACGTGGATGTCGGAGGGTCCGTCGAACGGGGTGGAACCCTCGAGCGCCTCGTAGAGGATCACCCCCAGGGTGTAGAGGTCCGATGCCGGCCCCGCGGCCGCGGTCGACCGAATCTGCTCCGGACTCATGTAACGAGGCGTTCCGAAGACGTCGCTCGTCGCGGTCAGCCGCGTCTCGTCGTCTTCGACGATGCGCGCGATGCCGAAGTCGAGCACTTTCACGAGGGGTGCGCCGTCCCCGGAACGCGCGAGCAGCATCACGTTCTCGGGCTTGAGGTCGCGGTGAACGATGCCGAGATCATGCGCCGCGGTGAGCGCCTCGGCAATCTCCAGACCAATCCGAGCCACCTCTGGCCACGGGAGCTGGTCCCCGAGTCGCTCTGCCAGACTCATTCCCTCGACGACTTCCATCGCGAGGTAGGGACAGCCGAACTCTTCGCTCTGGCCGAAGTCGTAGAGCATCACGCAGTTTGGGTGCTGGATTCTCGCCAGCGCCTGCGCCTCGCGCTCGAAACGTTGCATCCCGTGTCGAGAGATCTCGCCGTGCAGCAACTTCACCGCGACTTCGCGCCGCAGACCTTCCTGTGTAGCGAGCCACACCTCCCCGACCCCGCCTGCGCCGATCCGGCGCTCGAGGCGATAGCGGCCGTCGATGGTCACCCCGGGTTTGATGACGGATGGAGGCATACGAGACGGTACATCGGCCGAAGGGACGACTCCAAGTGGAACCGCGCCGCAAGGTCAAACGCGAAGGCGGGCGGCGTCGGAGCGTCTCCCCACGGTCAGACGTGGCGCGGGACATCGTTCTCGCGCACCTTGCTCAGACCAACGCGTAGACCACGACCCCGACGACCAGGACGACGAGCAGCACGATCGCGATCGTCGTCCCCCACGACGGGACGTCCTCCGCGTGGGGCGCCGGCTCGGACAGTCCGTCCAGCAGATGCAAGACCTCGTCGACCGACTGCGGGCGCTCGGCGACGACGCTGCTCGTCATGCGCTGAAGCAGCCCCAGGAACTCGCCCGACACCGTGATGTCCGACGGCAGGTCGATTCCACGCTGCCCCAGAGCCCTCTCGACCCGCTCCTGGGTGTCGTTCCCCAGGATCGTCCCCGTTCCGGTCAACATTTCGTAAGCCACCATCGCCAGCGAGTAGAGGTCCGATGCGGCCACGAAGGGCTGTCCGAGTAGCTGCTCCGGCGACATGTAGTGCGGCGTCCCCACCATCACCCCCTGCGCGGTCAGGTCCCCCGATGTCAGCGGGTCGGAGCTGCTCGCCTTCGCGACCCCGAAATCGAGGAGCTTCGCGCGAAACGGGTCGCCGCCGTATTCGTACACCATGATGTTGTGCGGTTTGACGTCGCGGTGAAAAATCCCCGCCGCGTGGGCCTCGCGCAGCGAGAAGAGCACCTGGCGCATCACGTGCCGAACCGTCTCTTCGTCGAGGCGCCCCCTCCGTCGGAGGACCTCCTTCATGTCGAGCCCCGCCACGAACTCGAAGATCATGTAGAGGATGCCGTCGTCGGTCTCGCCAAAGTCGAAGAGCGTGATGGTGTGGGGGTCGCGGAGCTCGGAGAGGAGCCGCGCCTCTCGGCTGAACCGCCGGGCGCGCTTCACGTTGTAGCGCCGGTCCTGCGGGCGAAGAAACTTCAGCGCTACGGAGCGACCGACGTCGCGGTCGATGGCGCGAAACACGGAAGCGAACCCGCCGTAGCCGATGCGCTCGACGATCTCGTACCGGTCGAGAAAGAGGTCGCCTACGCCCGGCATCGCGCCGACGAGGGTCTGGGCGCTGTCGGGGGGCCCGCCGAGATCTTCGAGGAGGTCGGCGATCCGGACGTAGGAGCCGTGCCACGCCTTCTCCACGACACGAGCGAATGGAGTTTCGGCGGCGATTACCGACGCGACGTGGCCCTCGTCGCTGTCCCCGGCGAGCATCGAGACGATCAGCCGTGCAAACTCGCGCTGCCAGTCGTCCTGCTGGTCGTGAAAGACGAGGTCGACGAGCTCGACGTGACCCCGTCCGCCGTCGTCGACGAGGAAGACGTTGTCCATGCTCAAGCCCCGCAGGACCCCGGCCTCCTCCAGCGCGAGCATGCCGGCGGCGGTCTCGCGGGCGACGCGCAGCGAGAGTGCTTCGTTGAGGTTGCCGATTCGGAGGGTGAGCAGCCGCACGGTACAGCCGGAGAGGCGGCGGTACGTCACATAGGGGAGGCCGGCGTCGTTCGTCCCGGTCTGAACGATCTCGGCGACGTGCGGATGTCGCACACGCGCGACGCGTTGCGCTCGCGCGTAGAGCCGCTGTCCCGCGTCCTCACGCACCGAAACGCGGGCGAGCTGCAGCGCGAGGTTCGTCGACTCGCGCAGGTCGACCACGGCGTACGATGCCACGGCGTCGTCCGAGTCGAGCTCTTCCTCGACCTGGAGAAATCCGTCGATCAATTGGCCCTGTACGAGGCGGGTACGCTGCATGCGGCGACGGTACCGCGGATCGGGGGTGTCGAAAAGAAACGCCCGGGGCTGTGCGCCCCGGGCCGTGCGCTCAGGCCGCCAACCGCTCGCTACGCCGAGACCCCGTGGAGAGAAACTGGACCTTCTGGGCGACGATCTTCGAGGATCGGCGCTCGTTGCCCTCCTTGTCCGTCCACTGGTCAGTCGTCATGCGGCCTTCGACGTAGACCTGGCTCCCTTTGGAGAGGTACGTCGCGCAGTTTTCGGCCGGGATTCCCCACACGTCGACGTTGTGCCAGTCGGCCACCTCGTCGTAGGAGCCGTCCTGCCGTTTGCGCCGGTAGTTCGTCGCGATCCGCAGCTGGCAGACCTTTCGCCCATTCGAAAGCTCCTTGAGCTCGGGGTCGGCGCCGAGATGTCCGATCACGATTGCTTTGTTCACACTCATCGATTCACTCCTTCGTCGGCGGTGCCGACGTGTCGAACGGGCCTCGCCCATCGAGGCCCTCACCTCCGTTATCGGCAGCGAGCGCTCTCCGTTGCGAAAAAAGTGAGAGAGGCCCCGCAGCCCTAGATTCGGTGCGAGATATCGACGATCGCATTTTTCCCTTGAGGGTTGGGGCGCGAACCTTCACGCTGCGCGTGTCCTGAACGAAGGAAGTGGGTGATGGAGCAGAATTTCGGTCGACGGCGGCAGTCGGAAGTCTACGTGTCGGGGATGAGCGGTCAGAGACCGGTCGTCCCGGTGGAATTCGCGGCGCTGCAAGAGGCCGCACGGGAGCGGATGTCCCCCGAAGCGTTCGCTTACATCGCCGGGGGAGCCGGTCAGGAAACGACGATGTCGGAGAACCGCGAGGCGTTCGAACGCTGGCGGATCGTCCCGCGCGTGCTTCGTGACGTCGAGGACCGCGATGCTTCCGTTTCGCTCTTCGGCTCTCAATTCGCCTCGCCGTTTCTCCTCGCCCCGATCGGCGTGCTCGAGATGGCGCACAAAGACGCCGACCTCGCCGTCGCGCGGGCCGCCGGGGAGGAGGGGATCCCGATGATCTTTTCGAACCAGGCGTCTCGGCCGATGGAGGAATGCGCCGAAGTGATGGGGTCGGGGCCGCGCTGGTTCCAACTCTACTGGAGCCGCTCGCGCGACCTCGTCGCGAGCCTGGTGTCGCGGGCGGAGGCGTGCGGGTGTGACGCAATCGTGATCACCCTCGACACGACTCTGCTCGGCTGGCGAGTTCGCGACCTCGACCTCGCTTACCTCCCGTTCATGCGGGGGAAGGGGATCGCGCAGTACACGAGCGACCCGGTGTTCATGCGGCTGCTGGAAGAGCGCGTGGAAGACTCCGAGATGGATCAGGACCGCAAGGTGAACCTGACGACGCTCAAGAACCTCTACCAGATGCTCGACCACTACCCGGCGCCGATCATCGAGGGGCTCAAATCGGGCAAGGCGCTCGCCGCGGTTCGACAGTTCATCAACATCTATTCGAACCCGGCGTTGACGTGGGACGACCTCGCGTTCGTCCGCGAGCACACCTCGCTTCCGATCCTCTTGAAGGGCGTGCTGCACCCCGCCGACGCGAAGCGTGCGGTGGACGAGGGGATCGACGGAATCGTCGTCTCGAACCACGGGGGGCGCCAGGTCGATGGCTCGATCGCGACGCTCGACGCCCTCCCCGACATCGTCGACGCGGTCGACGATCAGATCCCGATCCTGCTCGATTCGGGAATTCGGGGAGGCGCCGACATCTTCAAAGCGTTGGCGCTCGGCGCGAAAGCCGTTTTGTTGGGGCGCCCGTTCTGCTACGGACTTGCTGCGGGCGGCTACGAAGGCGTCCGTGAAGTGCTCCGCAACTACAAGGCGGACTTCGACCTTACGATGGGCCTCGCCGGCTGCCGCGACGTGTCGGAGATCACCCGGGAGAGCCTCAAGAAGCGATGACTGCTGCTACCCACGCCCACGACCTCGGGGTCGCCCTCTACGCTCTGATCGCCGACCTCGAACCCGCGCGCTGGCGGGACGAGAAGCGGCGCGAGCTCGAGCTCGCGTTCGAGTCGCTCCGCTCGCGCTTCGAGCCGGTGCTCGTCGAATCCCCCGACACCGAAGAGCTCGCCGCAGTGCAAGCCCGGCTGCGAGAAGTGGCGGTGGTGATCGACCACCGGCTCCCCACCGCGGACGACATCCAGACCCGCTGGATGGAGTTTCGCACCGAGGTTCATCAGGCGTACGAGGCGCTCGCCGAGGCTCTGAAGTCGTGCCACAAAGAGTTGCCGAGCGTGCGGCCCACCAACTACGCGCGGAGCGGGTTTCACGTCCTGGCGGGGGTGATCGCGCTGCTGGTGATCGAGTACGTCCCGTGGACCTTCGTCCTCGCGATCCCCGCCGCGCTCTGCGTGGTCGCGTGGACGATGGAGATCGGGCGGCGGTTCAGCGACGGCTGGAACGAAGTGATGATGCGGCTCTTCGCCCACGTCGCACACCCGCACGAAAGGTACCGCGTGAACTCCTCGACGTGGTTCCTCACCGCGCTCACGATCCTCGCGATCATCGGCGAACCGGTCGCCGGGGCGCTCGCCGTGATGGTGCTCGGGGTCGGTGACCCGGCCGCGGCGCTCGTGGGTCGACGCTGGGGACGCACCAAGCTCGTGAACAACCGGTCCCTCGAAGGAACGGCGACCTTTTTCGTCGTCGCCGCGGTGACGTGCCTCGCCGTCCTCGCCATCTGGCACGCCGACCTCGGCTGGGGCACCCGCATCGTCGCCGCCGTCGTCGCGTCCGCCGTGGGCGCGCTCGTCGAGCTCTTCAGCCGGCGCCTGGACGATAACTTCGCGATCCCGGTGTCTGTGGGCCTGGCCGTCTGGGTGGTCCTCGCGTTCGTCTGACCTGTCACCAGCGGCTCATTGTGGTGCCGTGGCTTTCAGGGGGCCTCGCAGAAGGGGCCGTTGGGCTTCGCCCAAACCCACCAGGGGATTCTCCCCTGGACCCCGAAGTTTTTCTCCGAGACCCGCAGGTCTGAAGGAAATCCGCGGTTCCAAGGATGCCATCCTTGGTGGGGTCTGGGGCAAAGCCCCAGCGTGTTCGGCCAAAAACGACAGCCGCTGTGCCGCGTCGGCTCCGTTTGCCGCCCACGAGTCCGTGCCTTATCTTCGCGCTCTGTTCGATTCTCCCGAAGCATAGGAAAACAATGCGCAACGCTGTGATTGCAGTTCTCGTGGGATGTTCCCTGGTCGCGTGCAAAGACGACCAGACCCCCAAGGAAGAGGCCACGCCCGAAGCTCCGGTGAAGGAGGAGCCCGCGCCTGAGGAGCCCGCGGCGGCGCCCGCGGACGCCAAGCCGCATAGCTCCGCGGTACCCGGCACCGAAAACCAGCTCATGGTCGACCAGAAGATCCCCGAGGTCAGCTTCAAACTCGTCTCCCCCAAAGACGGCGAGACGCTCGCGTCGGGCGACAAAGTGACGGTGCAGTTCGACGTGAAGAACTACCGCACTGGCAAGGAGATCGGGCAGCACGTCCACATCATTCTCGACAACGAACCGTACGCCGCCCACTACGACGCCAACGAGCCGTTCACGTTCGAAAACGTCGCCGAGGGGACCCACACGATCCGCGCTTTCCCCGCACGCCATTACCACCTGTCGCTCAAGGAAGGGGACGTGTTCGAGGTCGCGACCTTCCACGTCGGCAAGAAATCGGAAGGTTTCGCCTTCGATTCGAAGAAGCCCTACCTCACGTACAGCCGGCCGAAAGGCTCCTACAGCGTCGATGCGGCGAAGAACCTGCTGATGGATTTCTACGTGCAGAACGCGACGCTCGGCAAAGACGCCAAGGTCGTCTACGGAGTCAACGGCACCGAGAAGGAGCTCACCGAGTGGAAGCCGATCCTGCTCGACCCGCTCCCCGCCGGCGAGCACACGATCACGCTGAAGCTCGTCGACATGGAGGGGAACCTCATCGAGAACGGCGGCTACAACAACACCACCCGGAAGATCACCGTCGAGTGATCGTCAAAGCCGCATCGGCTCGTCCTTCGCTATCGACGCGACGTAGAGCCGGTCCGCGAGCTCTTCCAGGTACGCAGCGTTCTCGACCTCCTGCCGCCAGCGCGCCTCGATCGCCGAGGCGCCCAGGCGGGCTCCCATGATCGAGCCTGCGATGCAGGCGATGCTGTCCGAGTCACCGTCGGTGTTGGCCCCGCACAGCACCGCCGCGGCGTAGTCGTCGCGATGACGCCATACGCAGTAGAGCGCGCTCGCCACCGCCTCTTCTGCGACCCACGCCTCGCCGAGCCCCGCGTTAGAGAGGGCGAGCGCCGGCGGATCTTCCACCGCGCCCGGGAGCTTCTCCAGGCAGCGCCGAAAATCGGCGGAGCGGGGCGCGCAGCGCTCCATGATCTCACGATACATCTCTGCGGGCGTCGCTCCGCGTAAGGCGAGCGCCACCAGCAGCGCAGCGGCGGCTGCGCCCTCTACCCCGGCGTCGTGGCCGTGCGTCAGCAGACTCGACGCACGGGCGACCTCACCGACCTTCTCCAGATCGTCTGGCCACAGGAGGCCAATCGGGGCGACCCGCATCGCGCTTCCGCACCCCTTGGAATCGGCGACGTTCGCGTCGCGCCAGAACACCCCTCGCTCGAGATTGGCGCAGCCCGTCATGCAGGTCCCACCCGGAGCCCGATTGTTCTCGGGCGACCGAGCCCACGCGACGAACCGTTTGCCGACCGCCACCATCTGATCGTCGAGCGACGCATTCGGTCCCACGTCGAGCAGCCCCTCGGCGAGTGCGACAGACATCTGCGTGTCGTCGGTGTAAGTGCCGGGCGCGTGCCGCTTTCCCACGATGTACGGGCGCTCCGGCCACCGCTCGTCCTGAATCCCCACAAAGTCGGTCACCCCCTCGGGGCCGAACGCGTCGAGGATCTGCTGCCGGGACCGGAACTCCCCCGGATAGCCGAGCGCGTCGCCGATCGCGAGCCCCAGGACCGTCCCCCGAACCTTATCCCTTCGACCACCTGCCTCCGCATCTTGCATCTCGTCTCTCCGTCGCTTTCGACCTTATTGTCAAACAAACACTAACAGGTGGAACGGGGCATGACAAATCGGCGTACGTGCCGAGGTTGGGACCGGTCGACGCCCGCATCGAGGGGGAGGGGGGCGTCGTCTTGCACACCCACCATTTCGTAGGTCGGGGACTTGTGGTACTCAGTCCCGCTACGCTTCCACTGCCGAGGTCACGATGCCTATCGAAGCCAACACACTCAGCTACTTTCAAGAACTCGAAGCGTTGAAGCTGCTCGACGAGGAGCAGAGCTGCGCTTTCCTCGACCTTCTCGTGCTGGCGATCCTCGCCGACGCGGAGATCACCGAAGAAGAGCTCGAGCAGTTCGACGAGGAGATTCTCCGGCTGCCGTTTCTCTGGGACGAGGACGCTCGCGAACGCGTGGTCGCGCATTCGGCGACGACGCGTGAGTTCCTGGAGAACAACATCGGCGACGATCAGAAGATCGAGGTCTTCGTGGCGGACCTCGCCGACAAGATCGAGACGGAGGACCACCGGCTGGTGGCGATGCGGATGTTCACCGCGCTGGTGCTGGCGGATGGCATCACGGACGTCGAGCGTGAGCGGGTGTTCGACGTCGGCCGCGCGTTCGGCTTCGAGTCCGATCGCATCGACGCGATCATCTCGGAGGTACGCGATGCCTAGCTTCGACGTGGTTTGCAAAGTGAACGAGCAAGAGGTCGTCAACGCCGTGCAGAATGCGGGGAAGGAGATCACGAACCGTTACGACTTCCGCAACACGGACACCTCGGTCGACTGGAACTCGGAGGCGTCGATGCTGACGATCGAGTCGGACACGGACGGCCGGGTACTCGCAGCGTGGGACGTCTTGCAGACCCATCTCGTGCGCCGCGGCGTCTCGCTCAAGGGGATCACCCCCGGCGAGATCAAGCCGACGGGCGGAGGTCGATACAAGCAGCAGATCGATGTCCAGCAGGGGATCGCCCAGGACATGGCGAAGAAGATCATCAAGGACATCAAAGACACGAAGATGAAGGTGCAGGGCTCCATTCAGGGAGATCAGGTACGCTTCACCGGCAAGAAGCGAGACGACCTACAGGGCGTCATCGCGCAGCTCAAAGAGAACGACTACGACCTGCCACTCTCGTACGTGAATTTTCGAGACTGATTGGTTGTTGAGGTCATCTGAACAGACCCGGAGGTGAACGATGGAGATTACACGCGAATTCTTGGAGAAAATGCCGAAGAGCGATCTCCACGTTCATCTGGACGGTAGCCTCCGGCTGAACACGATCCTCGAGCTCGCCGAGCAGCAGGGTGTGACGCTGCCGGGTGGGGCCGACGACGAGGAGAGCCTCGCGAAGGCGATCCACATGGGGGAGATCTGCACGGATCTGAACGACTACCTCACGGCGTTCGACGTGACGCTCAGTGTCCTTCAGACCGAGGACGCGCTCTACCGGGCAGCGTTCGAACTCGGTGAAGACATGGCGCGCGAGAACGTTCGCTACACCGAGGTTCGTTACTCCCCGCTTCTGCACACGCAGCGCGGTCTTTCGTACCCGGTCATCGTCGAAGCGGTCGCCGAGGGCCTTCGTGAAGCGAAACGTCGCTACGGCATCATGAGCGGGCAGATCATCTGCGGTATCCGCCACGTGACGCCGGAAGCGTCGCTGCGGATGGCGGAGCTCGCGGTCGCGTTCAAGCACCGCGGCGTCGTCGGGTTCGACCTCGCCGGTGGCGAGGCGGACAACCCCCCGAAGGACCACAAGGCGGCGTTCTACCTCGTCCGCAACAACAACGTGAACCTCACGATTCACGCTGGCGAGGCGTTCGGACCGGAGTCGATTCATCAGGCGATCCACATGTGTGGCGCTCACCGCATCGGCCACGGGACGCGTCTTCGAGAAGACGGCGATCTTCTGAACTTCGTCAACGACCACCGGATCCCGCTCGAGGTGTGCCTGACGTCGAACGTGCAGACCCGCGCGGCCGACAGCTACGAGAGCCACCCGCTCGCCTTCTATCTGTCGTATGGCCTGCGGATGTGCCTCAACACCGACAACCGGCTCGTCACCGACACCACGATGACCGACGAATACGTCAAGGCGGTCGAGGTCTTCGATCTGGGGATCGGCGACATTCGAAAGCTGATCATCGACGGGTTCAAATCGAGCTTCATGCCGTACCGCAAGAAGCGGACGGTGACGGCGAAGGCGGTCGAGGAGTTCGACAGGCTGGTCGAAGAGTTCGCGAAGGCCCAGGGGACCTCGGTCGAAGAACGCCGGTCCCACATCGCCCAGGAGATCATGACCGAAGGGCGACGGCTCGAGCCCAAGATGCTGGGTCTCGATGCGAGCGAGGCGTCCGAGGGAACGGAAGCGGCGGCGGAAGCCGAGAAGCCGAAGAAAGCCGGTTCCGGCAAGAAGAACGGTAAGAAGAAGGACGACCTGGACGATCCGGGCACCCGCGAGATCCGCGAGTCCGACCTGCAGGAGCCTCAGTCGAACCTCGACACCATTTCGGACGCGATCAGCGCTGCGTTGGAAGAGGGTGCCGACGAGGTCACACAGCACTGAAGTCCGGGGGACCTCGACTGCCCCCGTCCTACTACAATTCACCCACCACGATCGTCGCCCACAACGTTCGTCCCGGCAGCGGTTGCTGCAGACTGTCGACCGCGCCCCGCGCGTCCAGCACGTTGCGGACGAAGATCGACCATCCCAGCGACGGCGGGCCGCCCACCAACCCGAAATCGACGAAGCTCGCCGGCTCGTCGAACCGGTTGCCGAAAGCATCGAGCGGAAGGCGACCGCGGGCATCGACCTCCGCGACGAGCCGCAGCTTCCGCGCTCGTTCCACCAGTGGAATCCCCGAGTCCGCGCCGAGCTCGACCTCGAGGCGTGCCGAGCCCGACAGCGCGGGCTGAAGCGGCACGGGCGCTTCCGACAGCGACTGCCGGGCGTCGACCCAGGCCCCTTGTGCGGAGCCGAAGACGCGGCGCGCAATGTCACCGTCGATCTGAAGTTCGACGCCGCGGGCCGACGTCCCCGCGAGGTTCTGGGCCTCGATCAGGTAGGCGGTGACGGGGAGGAAGACGATCTCGTTTTCGGCCCGCCGCTCGAAGTAAGCGACCGTCGCGACGAGGTGCTGGGACGCCAGGTCGACGGCGATCTCGCCGCTCCAGGCGCTCTCCGCCACGAGCGAGTCGTTTCCGCGGACGCTCTCGGTTCGCAGGTAGAGTTCGTCGAGGTCCGGCGCGCGCCACGTGCGGCCGCCGTTCGCACGAAGGAGGAGGGGACTCGCCACCGCCCAGAACGCGCCGATGCCCGGGTTCACGGCAAACGCGTCCTCCACCGCCTCGGCCCGGCCGGCTGCCCACACTCCGACGCGATCTTCGGCGAAGCGAACCTCCTCGCTCACCCCGAGCCCGGTGGTCAGCCTCTGAAACGTCTCTTGCTCGGATGTCCACGTTTCGCTTCGAAGGTCGACGTCGGCACGGAAGGTGTGCGAGTCCCCCCAGTACGTCGCTCCCGCACTCCCCTCGCTGGTCGTCGACTCGGCGGGCTCGTCGATCGGCTCGGAGCCGAGGTACGGATCCGGGTTCTGATACCTCGAGCGACGCGCCTGGTGGCCCGCGACGCCGTGGAGGTGGAGCGCCTCGGTGAGCTCGGCGTCGACCCTGAGCAGCCCGACGATGCGGTGATCTTGCAGGGTCGCGCCGCGGAACTGTTCCTGGAACTCGCTCAGGCCGGGCGTTCCTCGAGAACCTCCGTCGTATGCGGTGGTGGCACGCACCCGGACCGCGTCGGCACGTTGCTCGACCGACGCGAAGAGCCCCAGGCGTTGATGCTGGTTGTTGAGCCGCAGGTGTTCCACCCCCTGTTCGTCGTCGAAGAGGAACGCTCCGCTGGACCGCCGTGTGGCGGCGCCGATTCGCACGGATAGGTCGTCGTGGGTGGCTACGGCCGCTTCGGTTCTCAGCTCGGTCGAGTCGATGCCGGTACCGACGACACCGTCGTCGTGCCAGCCGAGGGTCGCGGAGCTTCGCACGCCGAACCCTGGTTCGGTCCTGTGGCGGGTGCGAAACTGGAGCGCGCCCGTGAGCGCGCCGCTCCCGCGAAAGGTCGAGGCTGCGCCGCGCCAGACGACGACCTCGTCGAGCCCCAACAACGTCGTCGACGAGAGATCGAAACCGGGGCCGAACGGCGGTGCGAGCTTGAGCCCCTCCCACTCCACCCAGACCTGGCGGGCGCTCCCGCCCCGGATCGTCGCATACGCCGTTTGTCCCCAGCTCGTCGACCGCGGCCGCACCCCGGGCACGTCGTCGAGCGCTCCGGCGAGGTCTTCGCCGGCGTCGTCCGATCCCGCGAGGGGGACGACGGTCCCGGTCGCGGTCGGGTCGGCGTTGCCGCGGGCTCGCGTCTCCACCCCGAACTCTTGCGCGGCGCCCGGCGAGGCGACGAGCGCGACGACGAGCGCGGCATTGGCAGGGAGGAAGCGGTGCATGACGCCCACTTACCACACCCCGTCCATCGAAAACGATCCGGTTCGCGGACGAAACATTTTTCTCGGAAGGTTTTGGCCCGTGATGAGGTTCTTCTTGATGAGGCTACGGGGCACACCCCCCATGAAGAGGAGAAGACCATGAGTTCGGCGTGGGCACTGATCGAGGACGAAGGCGAAATCCTCATGGTTCGTCGGTCCTTCAGTGTCGGACGCGGAGGTCAGTGGTGTCCTCCCGGAGGGACGATGTGGCGTGACGAGTGGCCCGAGGTGGCTTCCGTCCGCGAAACCTACGAAGAGACGGGGCTCCGGGTCTCGGTGGTCCGCCCGATCGCGAACTTCGACGGGGCCCACTTCGTCCTCTGCACCCTCAACAGCGACCGCTCGAAGCTCCGCCTCAAAGACGAGGAGTGCATCGATGCTCGGTGGGTGAAACCGTCGGAGATCCTGACACTCGGGACCGTGATGGACCTGCGCCGGGTCATCCCCGTGCTGCAGCTCGCGGGGTTCGAGCCGCCGCGGGTACCGCCTGGGCTCGTCCCATCGATCCCGACCGAACAGTTCGTCTGACCCGCATCGCTGCGCAGCGCTTCACTTTCCATCGTAGAAGAACGGATGCTCGACCTCGATCGCGTCCCCGTCGCCCGAAGGGAACCTAAGCCCTTCCATGCCGCTCAACACGCAGCTCTCGAACTGTTCGTCGTCGAGCCGGTAGTTGGTCACGATGCGCGGGTCTCTCACCCATCCTGAGCCATTCGATGCTCCGGAGCGCCATCCGAGGATGATGCGCCCTTCGATGCCCGGGACGCGGGTCGCCAGCGCCTCGTAGCAGCGGTCGACGACAGGCCGGACCGACTCGATCGACGACCGGCGGTCACGGTTGCTCAGGTTCGGATCGTGGCGCAGGGCGCGAGAACGCTCGAAGGTCTCGTCGATCCGTGCAAGCTCCTCCTGGTCGACCGGCGCCATCCACGATTTCGGCCCCAGCACGCGGTCGTTGGTCGGGTCGTCCCACCCCGCATCCTCGTCGAGAGGCCACCCGCCGTCGGGCAAGGGGCGGGGAGAACCGGGCTGATCGCCATCGCGCTTCTCGGGGCCGCGGTCGTCGGGCTCCCCCCGCAGCATCCTCGCTTCTTCGTCGCGTGGCGCTCCTCGCTCCGGTGGTTCGGAACCTGGAACGGGTAGCGTGCTGCGGCGCGGGTTCGACGCCCCCGCGGCCGCTCCGCGCGTCGGGTCGGCGTCGGACGCCCTGTCGGGCTGAGCGACACCGGTTACGTCGGCGTTCCCTTCACGCGTCTCTTTCGTGCTCCGCGCGAGCCTCGAGACCACGATCGCCGCGATGAGGCTACAGAAGATGGCGATCGCCATGGCGTTGCGCGGTGACACCGGCCCAGTGTACCTCAAGCGCCGCCTCACCCAACAATCTCGCAGGTCGACGGTTTCGCTTCCGCGGGATATGAACGCTGCACGACCTGCAGGAGGCCCGATGACTGACGAAAAATTCAGAGACCCCGAACTCGCGATCAACCGCGTCTACACCCGCAAGGGGGACGGCGGCCAGACCCGGCTCGTCGGGGGGCAGCGCGTCAGCAAAGACGCCGCGCGCATCGAGGCCTACGGGACGGTGGACGAGCTCAACGCGTTCGTCGGCGCGGCGACCGTGGAAGCCTCCCGCGACGACGCGACGTTCGGTGGACTGCTGAAGACCCTGCGCCGGGTTCAGCACGAGCTATTCAACCTGGGGTCGGTCCTCGCGACGCTCCCCGAAGACGTCGGGCCTCAAATGCCGCGCGTCACCCCGAAAGACATTGCGGCGCTCGAGTCGAGCATCGACGAGTACAACGAAGATCTTCCGCCGCTGCGCTCCTTCGTCTTGCCGGGCGGGACCGCGCTCTGCGTCGCACTGCATCAGTGCCGAACGATCTGCCGACGCGCCGAGCGGCGTCTCATCACGCTCGCTGCGACCGACGAGGTCGACGACGACGCGATCGCGTACCTCAACCGGCTGTCCGACGCGTTCTTCGTCTGGAGCCGTTTCGCCGCGGTGGCGGGGGGAGGGGACGAAGTGCTGTGGAATCCGAACAAAGAGTGAGTGCGTAGGGAGTCTGGCGAGAACGTGGGGCGGCGCTCTGACGCCGCCCAGGCAAGCGAATGTTCAACATTGCGAAATATCTTCCCGAGCGGGCGGTCTCCGACGCGACCACCGACGCCATCGTCTGGCCGCTCGCCCCACGGCCCGGAAATCCGCGCGAGTATGGGCGGGTGACGTTCGCGGAGCTCGACGCGATGGCGAACCGCTACGCGCACGCGCTGCGCGACCTCGGCTTCGGGCGGGGTGACCGGGTCATGATGATGGTGCGGCAGGGGCCCGAGCTGATCGGCGTCACCTTCGCGCTCTTCAAGCTCGGTGCGGTGCCGGTGCTGATCGACCCGGGGATGGGGCGCAAGTCGTTCCTCGCCTGCATCCGCGACGCGAAGCCGAACCGGATGATCGGCATTCCGCTCGCCTTCGTGGCGAAGTTTCTCTTTCGTTCGGCGTTCGCGTCCGTCGAGACCGCGGTTTGCACCGAGTCGAAGTGGTGGTTGCGTGCGCCGGCGCTGCCGACGGAGGGGGACGCATCGGAGTTTCCGCTCGCCCCGACCGAGCGCGACGACCTCGCCGCGATCCTCTTCACGTCCGGGTCGACGGGGCCGCCCAAGGGTGTGCTCTACTCCCACGGGATCTTCGACGGCCAGGTACAGGCGATCCAGCGGATGTACGACATCGAGCCCGGCGAGGTCGCGGTGCCGGCGTTTCCGCTCTTCGCGCTCTTTTCGGTGGCGATGGGGATGACGTGCGTCATTCCCGACATGGACCCCGCGAAACCGGCGAAGTGCAACCCCGCTTACCTGGTCGAGGCGATCCGCGACAACGACGCGGACATGGCGTTCGGTTCGCCCGCGATCTGGACCGTCGTCGTGCGTCACTGCGAAGAGCACGGCATCGAGCTGCCCTCACTCACGCGGATGCTGATGTTCGGCGCGGCGATCCCTCCGAAGTTGATGGAGCGCTGGGAGGCGGTGATGCCGAACGGGCGAGTTCATACGCCGTACGGCGCGACCGAATCGCTCCCCGTCGCGAGCATCTCGAGCGAAGAGGTCCTCGCCGAGACCGCGTCGAAGAGCCGCAAGGGGGACGGAATCTGCGTCGGCCCGCCGGTCGAGGAGGTCGAGGTCCGGATCATTCGAATCGACGACGGTCCGATCGCGACGTGGTCGGACGACCTCGAGGTTCCGCGCGGCGAGGTCGGCGAGATCTGCGTGCGGGGACCGATGGTCACGCGCGGGTACGACAACAAACCGCGCCACGACGAGCTGTCGAAAATCGCCGACGGCGAGAGCTTCTGGCATCGGATGGGGGACGTCGGCTACCTCGACGAAGGCGGGCGGATCTGGTTCTGCGGTCGAAAGGCGCACCGTGTCGAAACGGCCGACGGTACGCTCTTCTCCGTCCGCTGCGAGGCGGTGTTCAACGAGCACCCCGACGTCTACCGCAGCGCACTCATCGGGCTGGGGCCGAAGGGGGAGCAGCGTCCCGCGATCGTGATCGAGCCCGAGCCGGGCAAGTTCCCGAAGACTTCGCTCTCGGAGGCGAAGTTCCGCGATTTCCTGAAGGCATTCGGAGCCCAGTCCGAGCTGACGAAGGGGATCGACGCCTTTTACTTCGAGCGGTCGTTCCCCGTGGATCGTAGGCACAACGCGAAGATTCATCGCGAGGAACTCGCCGACAAGATCGCCCGGCGGCTGTCGTGACGTTTCCCGCCGAAGCGATCGAGACACCGCTCGGACCGATCGCGCTGAGGTTCGACGAACACGGTCGCCTCGTCGAAGCGAGGTTCTCGGACGGGGCCTCGCCTCGCGCACCTGCGAGCCCTGCCGCACGACAACTCGCCGAGTATTTCGCCAGCGGTCGTCGGTCTTTCGATCTCGAGACCGCCCCCCAGGGGACGGAGTTTCAACGTTCGGTCTGGCGTGAAGTCGCCGCGATCGACTTCGGCGACCGGCGCTCCTACCTGGAGATCGCCGAGGCGCTGGGGGATCGAAATCTCACCCGCGCGGTGGGCGCCGCCAACGGGGCGAACCCGCTCGCGATCATCGTCCCGTGTCACCGCGTGGTCGGGGCCGACGGCTCGCTCACGGGGTATGCGGGCGGGATCGACCGAAAGCGCTGGCTGCTCGACCACGAAGCGGGGCAGGGTTCCCTGCTCTAACCCTGCCTGGGATTTTCGGGTCCCGCCGACCGGGCTCTCCCACCCCCACCCTGTAGTTTCATCCCACCCTGTAGTTTCATCCCACCCTGTAGTTTCATC
>CAYPJU010000061.1:0-39754 GCA_964411125.1 uncultured Bradymonadales bacterium
CGAGAGGGTTCGTTCGGCCGAATCGAAACGTCGCGCTGCGCAACGGTATTTCAGCCCACACCCCCCGAGTCGAACCCGTAGCCGTCCGAAACGGCGAGCGGTGGTCGGGTGGCGTTCGGCAGCGCGAGAAAAAGAATTCGGGGGGGTAAAACCTCGCAAGTCCGCATGGCGCGATCACCTGAGGGAGACCGCCCACAAACCTTCAAGTGGAGTGTTGGTTTAGCGGCTTGCGGACCGGATCTGCGTACGGTATCCCCGTGATGCCTCGGGCAGGATGCCCGGACCTTTTACGGTACGGGCATGGATGCCCGGCCTTTTCCCTTCTTCTTTCTAGAGATAGGGCGTCCGGCATGAGCTCTTTCGATTTCAGTAATTCCGAAGTGGTGGGAGGGGAGCGCGCCCTCGTCGGCATCATCATGGGGTCCGGTTCGGACTGGCCCACGATGAAGCGGACGACGGACACGCTCGAGGCCCTCGGCGTTCCGTACGAGCGTCACGTGATCTCGGCGCATCGAACGCCGGCGCGATGCGCCGCGTACGCCGAGACGGCGCAGGATCGCGGGCTGCAGGTCATCATCGCGGCGGCCGGGCTCGCGGCGCATCTTCCGGGCGTGGTGGCTGCGAGCACGAACCTGCCGGTCATCGGCGTCCCGATGTCGACCTCGATGATGGGGGGGCTCGATTCCCTCCTCTCGATGGTTCAGATGCCGAAGGGAATCCCCGTCGCGACCGTCGCGGTCGGTAGTCACGGGGCGGTGAACGCCGCGGTGATGGCCGCGCGCATTCTGTCGCTCTCGAACGACGAGATTCGGGGCAACCTTCGGGCATGGGTCGACAAGATGACCGTCGACGCCTCGTCGGTCACGCCCTGGGACGAGTGATCGTCGTTCGTTCGTTCGCGCCGATCCGGTGACGCATCGCCTCGCAATGGGAGACGATCCCGCGTACGATCGTTCCGTGGTCACCCTCGAAGACATCCAGCAAGCTCGCCGACGCATCGCCGAGCACCTCTATCTGACGCCCTGTCGGAAGAGCACGTTCCTGTCGAACGAGACGGGGGCGGAGGTCTACCTCAAGCTCGACAACCTGCAGATGACGGGGTCGTTCAAGGAGCGTGGCGCCTGCAACAAGCTGATGCTGCTGACGGACGACGAGAGGGCCCAGGGGGTGATCGCGGCGAGCGCCGGGAACCACGCGCAGGCAGTCGCGTACCATGGAGCGCGGCTCGGCATCTCCACGAAGATCGTGATGCCGGAGGGAACTCCGCTCATCAAGGTTCAGCGAACGGAGAAGTTCGGCGGCGAGGTCCTGTTGTTCGGGACGAACTACGACGAGGCGGCGGAGAAGGCGCAGGAGCTTCAGGCCGAAGAGGGGCGCACGTTCGTTCATCCCTTCGACGACCCGGACATCATCGCGGGGCAGGGGACGGTGGGGCTCGAGATTCTGGAGCAGGTGGAAGGAGTCGACACAGTCCTCGTGGCGATCGGCGGGGGTGGGCTCGCATCCGGCCTGTCGGTCGCGATCAAGGAGTCGAGGTCCGACGTCACGGTGCTCGGTGTGGAGCCCGAAGTCTTGCCTTCGATGAAGACCGCAGTGCAGCGGGGCCGCGTCACCGAGGTCAAGAGCGCGCAGACGCTCGCCGACGGGATCGCGGTGCGGCAGGTCGCGCAGCGGACGCTCGAGCACGTCCGCAAATACGTCGACGACATCGTCACGGTCTCCGAACGCGAGATCGCCAACGCGGTGCTGCTGTTGTTGGAGCAAGAAAAGACCCTCGCCGAAGGGGCAGGCGCAGCGCCGCTCGCCCCGCTCCTGTCGGGCAAGCTCGACCTGGAAGGCCAGCGGGTCTGCGTGCTCGTGTGCGGGGGCAACATCGACGTGAACGTGATCTCGCGGATCATCGACAAGGGCCTCGCTGCGGCGGGGCGGTTGCATCGAATCGACCTCCGCCTCAAGGACACGCCGGGGGAGCTGGCGGCGGTGCTGAAGCTGGTCGGAGATCTGCGGGGCAACGTCCTGGAGGTCTTCCATAACCGGGTCTTCACGTCGGGGGACACCTTCGGGTCGACGAACGTGGAGCTCAAACTCGAGACGCGGGGGTTCGAACACATCGAACAGATTCGCTCGTCGCTCTCCGACAACGGTTTCGAGGTCATCGAGCGCCTATGAATTCGTTCTCCGTCCGTCTCGTCTGTCTCGCGTCCGTGGTGGCGATGTCCGCCTGTGGGGGGAAGAAGAAGCGGAACAATGCCGAGCCCGATTCGGGGCCTGTGACGATCGACACAGGTAACAACGGGACGGACAACAACGGCACGAACAACCCGCCCGACATGGGCAACAACGGGGGGATGACCAACAACGGCGTCGACCCCGACGACCCCTTCGCGGGCGTGGCGCCGATGACGGTGGTGAAGGAAGGGACGACGGGGCTGCTGCTGCACGGCACGGTACTGACGCCGTTCGGGTTCAGCGAAGGGGCGCACGTTCTGGTGCTGAGACGCGACATCGTCTGCGTGGGGGTCTGCACCGACGATCCGGCTGCGAAGGACGCGACCTGGGTCGCGACGGGGGGGATCATCTCTCCGGGGCTCATCGATTCTCACAATCACGTGACGTACAACTTCCTGCCCGAGTGGAAGCCGCCCGGGGGCCAGCTCTTCGAGAATCGCTACCAGTGGTCGGACGATCCGAGCTACGAGGCGCACATCGAACCGTTCGCCGCGCACCGATCGTCGGGGAGCCACTTCTGTCCGGCCGCGCGCTGGGGAGAGCTTCGGTCTCTCGTCCACGGCACGACGACGATCATGGGGCAGTCGCAGCTTCAGAACTGCATCAAGGGAGGGGCGCGAAACGCGGACCACGAGCATCGCCTGAAGCACGATCACATGCGGACGACGATCTCTTCGCCGCGAGACGTGACCGACGAGCAAGCCGAGAATTTCCTCGACAGCATCTACCAGGAGGACGAGCCGACGGAGCGAATCGCGGTCCACATGGCGGAGGGGTACGCGGAGAACAATGTCCTCCTGGAGTTCGGCTCGTGGGCGGGGCGCGACGAGCGCGACAACCGACACCGCGGTATCTCGCTGCTCGTCGAGGGGACCTCGCTGTTGATCCACGGGGTGGGGCTGACGTCGAGCGAGCTCGACGAGGTCGCGGCGACGAACTCCAAGATGGTGTGGTCTCCGTCGAGCAACATCGCGCTCTACGGCCGCACGGCGGACATCGCCGGTATTCTCGACCGGGGCATCACGGTGGGGCTCGGCCCCGATTGGACGGTGTCGGGCGAGGACGACATGCTGGCCGAGCTGCGGTTCGCCCGGGCGTGGGCCGTGCAAAACGGCGTCGCCGAGCTTACCCACGAGCGGCTCTGGCGGATGGCGACCGAAGAGGGCGCGGTGGTGGTGGGCCTCGACGGATACGTCGGCAAGATCGAGGTCGGTTATCGCGCCGACCTGGCGGTCTTCTCGAAACTGCGGCCGGATCCCTACGAATCAGTGGCGGCGAACGGGGGGGCGGACGTCCAGCTCGTAATGGTCGACGGCGAGGCGTACTACGGTCCCGCGGCGCTCGAGGACACGCTAGCCCGCGGTTCGGAGTGCGAACCGTTCGATGCGTGCGGCGTCCCGAAGTTCATCTGCGCGGCGAACTGGGACACGTCGGGAGCGTTCGGGGACTATCAGGAGCTACGGCAAGACCTGATCGACATCCTAGAAGGGAACGGCTATCCGCCCGAAGAGCAGTACGGGCGCGGCGACGAGCTTCTACCGCTCATCAATTGTCCTTGAACCTGCGTCGCCAGCCGGCGAGCAGAAGTCCAACGAGCGCGACGAAGGACATGTCGGCGCCGGCGTCGGGCGTGGTCACGTCGAGGCTGCCAGCACAGCCGCGTACGCCGTCGTCTTCGGGCGGGGGAGCATCGAAGTAGGGGCCGTAGCCCCCGCCTCCGCCCCCCGTGTTGCCGCCTCCTCCGGAGCCGCCGCCGCCCGTCATGTCGACGCTCGGCGTTCCGAGGTCACCGTTCTGGGGGCCGAGGTCGGCTTCGTCGCCGCCCGAATCGGGCGTCGAGCCTGCGTCGGCGGCGCCCGGGCCGGCATCCCCCGCATTTCCCATGTCACCGGGGCCCATCCCCACGCACATCGAAACGTCGAACGTGCAGTCGGCCGCGCAGGCGAGTGTCCCCGAAGCGTACCCGAGCGACTGGCAGGTCTGGTCGTCGAGGTCCGTCCCGTCGCACTCGTCGTCGGGATGGACGGCGTTGGTGCCACACGGGACGGACTGATCGTCGCTCGGATCGGAGGGGCGCCGTAGCGAAGGGTCGGCGTCGCCGATCCGCCAGGTGCCGTCGGGATCGCCGACCTCGTATCCGTTGCTGAAGCCGTCGCCATCGGCGTCCTGGTCGAACAACTCCTCCCAGACGACCTCCTGGGTTTCGATAGCGCCGACCCCGCTCAGTCCCATCATCTCGATCTGGAGGCCGAATGGATTTCGCGGCGACCCTCCCCCGTCGGTGTGGCAGAGGTTGCAGTCGAACTTCCCGCCGTTCGGGACCTGCTCGGAACGCTCTTCGCGTGCATCGGCCGGACCACCCGAGGCGAGGGTGGCCGAGAACGCCAGAATCGTGAGTTCTCGTCGCATCTGCGCCACTATAGCGAGTCGTTTCCTTCTAGTCTCCCATTCACCGGAGCTCTGCGCGCTGCGCACTGCACCACCAGCGTGGCGCGGCGCTCCGTCTCCGCGCATCCGTGGTTCCGCTTCCGTTGCAACGACGAGAACCCGAAAGTACCTTCGAGGGGAATCACTTCACACCAAGGGTACAACGTGGCCGAACACGTCGTCGGCAAATACGAGATCGGTAGTCTGATCGGGAAGGGGGTGTTCGGGCGGGTCTTTCGCGCCCAGCACCGAGATCTCGGCAGAACGTTCGCGATCAAGTTCCTGCAGTTGGACGAGAACGAGCGGGAGGACGCCGAGTCGAACGTCCGCGCGCGCTTTCGTCGCGAGGCGAAGATTCTCGGCCAGCTCGATCACCCGAACACGGTCCAGGTGGTCGACTTCGGGGAGTATCAGGGGCGTCCGTATCTCGTGATGGAGTACCTGGAGGGGAGGTCGCTCAGAGAGGTGCTTCGAGAGGAGGGAGCGCTCGACGAGCCGCGCATCCACGCACTGACGCTGCAGCTCCTCGGTTCGGTGGCGCAGGCTCATTCGCGGGGTCTCGTTCATCGGGATCTCAAACCGACCAACATCATGGTCGTGCGTGACCCGCAGGGTGGGGAGATGGTGAAGGTGCTCGACTTCGGCGTCGCGACGGCGTTTCGCGACGACGGAGTCGGCGTGTCAAATCTGTCGATCACGGCGAAGGGTTCCTTCGTGGGGACCCCGCAGTATGCGGCTCCCGAGCAGTTCAAGGGGACGTCGAACGCAGCCTCGGACGTCTACTCCATCGGGTTGTTGATGTGGGAGTTGGCGACCGGCCGTCAGGCGGTCACGGGAGGGCTCGGCGAGGCGATTCAGGCGCACACGTCACCGAAACGGTGGACGCTGCCTGCGGGGGTGGAACTGTCTGCCGGGATGCGGACGATCATCGAGACGGCGTTGGAGCGTGATCCCGCCCGTCGTTACCCCGACGCGGGGAAGATGAAGGCCGCGATGGAGAAGCTGAAGGTGAGGACGCGCGTCACCGGGACGAGTGTTCCTGCCACGCAGGTGGGCCATGCGGGACTCTTCGCTGGCAAGTACGAGATGGGCGGCGTCATCGGCTCCGGCGGTTTCAGCCGTGTCTACAAGGCGATGCACGTCGAGATGGCGCGTTCGGTGGCGGTGAAGGTGCTCGACCTCGAAGGGGCCGTGGCATCGACGGGAGCGACGACCGCCGAAGACCTTCGAAGTCGGTTCGGGCGAGAAGCACGGCTCGTCGCCCGGCTGCAACATCCGAACACGATCACGGTCCACGACTTCGGGGTCGACGGCGGTAGCTGGTACATCGTGATGGAATTCGTCGAGGGCCGGGACCTGCAGCGGGCGGTGGATGCGGAGGGGAAGTTCGAGCCGCGCCGTGCCGCGAAGATCACGCGCGACATCGCGCGCAGCCTCAGCGAAGCCCACCACCTCGGCATTCTCCACCGCGACATGAAGCCGGGGAACGTCATGCTGACGAAAGATTTCGAAGGCAACGAGGTGGCGAAGGTTCTCGACTTCGGTATCGCAGTCGGCCAGGACGTCCACGCGACGGGTCAACCCGACATTCGACCGATGCAGGCGACCCGAATGGGGCAGTTCGTCGGGACCCCGCAGTATGCGGCCCCCGAGCAGTACCTCGGCGAGTCGCTCACCCCGGCGGCGGACCTCTACTCGCTCGGGCTCGTCTTGTGGGAGATGCTCGTCGGACGCCCGGCGGTCGACAGCGCGGCCTTCGGTCAGTGTCTGTCGCTGCATCTGTCGAAGACCCCGTGGACTCTCCCCGACGACGTGCGCGTCCCCCCGGGGCTGCAGCGGATCCTCAACGGGTTGCTCGCAAAGAACCCCGACGAGCGCTACGGCTCGGCGTCCGAAGTCGCACAGGACCTCGACGACTGGCTGTCGAGCGGGAAAGAGGACTTTCGCCCGTCGGCGAGCACGATTCGCAGTTGGGACCCCGCGATCGACTACGCCCAGGAGCAGATCGACTTCCGAAACTACATCGACGATCTCGCCGTCCTCGATCCAAACCTGGACGAGGATTCGTTGCCGGAGCTGCTCCGGCCGACGAAGGCGCCCGACACGTCCGAGCGAAGGGCGACGGAGCCACCTGCCCCGAAGCGTCCGAAGCGCTCGAAGGCAGAGCCGTTGGAGCTCGACTACGCCGCGGCGGGGATCGACCGCTCCGAGCGGCGTGACCGGGCGCCGGTGCGTTCGGCCGACGTCCATGTGGGGGGCCGGGAGCGGCCGTTTCCAGTGAAGCCGGTGGTGATCGCCGCGGTGGTTCTCGTCGTCGGCGCCGTCGGGTTCTCGCTGCTGCCCGATGGGGAGCCGGAGGACGTCGTGAGCGCAGACGAGTTGATGAAGACCGAGACGATGCATCTGCAGCTCGACGAGCCGAAGGAGCGGGCGCCCGAGCCGACGAATCGGTTCACCTCCGCAGGTATCCTGGAAGCGATGCGGGCCAAGGGATGGAGCGCGCGCAAGATGGGGGCCTCGAACGCCCTCTCGAACGTCAGCGAAGCCGGATATCGAATGACGGGAAACGGGGACGAGTTCGAGATGCGAATCCTCACCACGAAGAGCAATGCGATCGCCGCCCAGATGGCCGACGAGACGCGCGCTCCGATCCGCGCGGTCCGGTTCGACAACAAGGTGGTGCGGATCTTCCCGCCCACGAAGGGGGAGCCGACCCTGCCCGGAGACGTGGTCTCCTGGTTGCAGACCTACCGCTCCACCGTCCTCGACGAGGTAGACCGACGATGACCGACCAGAGCCCGAAGAAAGGAGAAGACGAGGGATTCGCCGCTTTCGACGGACCGCTGGAGCTGCAGTCCGTCGACCGCCGACCCGGACAGACTGCGCCGCAGCCCGAGCCTCCGCCGAAGTCGGGCAACAGCACGATCCTCGTGGTGTTGGCGGGAGCGTTGGTGGTCGCGGCCGCCGGCGGCACGTGGGTCCTCCTGCGTCACGCGAAGCCGGCGGAGCCCCCGCCGGTCGCCGTGGATCCTGCGACGCTGGGACCGAAGACGTTCGATCCGTCTTCGTCCGATACGCGGTTGAGCTTCGTCGACTTTCGCAAGGGGCTGGTGGTGGTGCGCGATCCGTCGGACATCGAAGCGCGGGGCCAATGTGCCTTGATGTTGGAGAGCGCGGCGGACCCTGCTCCTCCTGACGTGTACTACTGGGCCGAGGCTTTCGATCTCGAGCCGGGCCCGATCGTGGGGGCACCGGTGCACGCCGATGCTTTCACCGCGCGCGCCTGGATCTGCGACCAGGCGGCGCTGCTGGCCGAAGACGTCGCCTGGATGAGCGACGGCATCGTGGATCAGACTCGGCTGGCCGCGCTGGAGGATGGGGAGTCGATCGACGACCCCGGCGAAGAGTCGGCGAAGCCGCGAAAGAAGAAGAAGCGGCGCAAGATCGTGATCGAGGGGGTCGGATCTTCGGGGGGGGCTTCGCGACCTTCCAGCATGCCGGTCTCGGGGGGATTTGGCGGTGGCGGCGTCCCGAGCGGCGCACTGCCGGCGATGATGAACAGGAAAGCACTCATCGAGCAAGTCCGCGAGCGAGGGGGACACTGACACGGCGACGTGCGTAGCGACTCGCGCAGGGGGCGAGACGATGCTATCAACCAGACATGAGTGATTCGGCGGACACGAGGATCGGGCAGATCGCGCTCGCGCGTGGGCTGGTGACGCTGCCCGTTCTTCTGCAGTGCATGGAGCAGAGCGGGCGAGAGGGGACCAGCCTCTCGGACGTCCTGCAGTCGAAAGGGTTGCTGTCCGACGATGACCTTCGGGCGATCGTCGCTCGCCTCAACGAAGGAGACCACGCGGTCGAGGACGAGCTCGAGCGCGGTCAGACGATCGTCGTGGGTCCTACCTCGTCGGGGGTGAGCCAGTGGTCTACGCTCCCTCCTGAGGAGCGGGCCGAACGGCCGGTGAAGGTCGAGCTCGAGCTCGATCTGGGGGCGCCCCACGAGCGTCGCTACGAATACGCGTCCGAGCTCGGCCGCGGCGGGATGGGGAAAGTCCTCCTCGCGCGCGACCTCGTGCTGCAGCGCCAGGTCGCCGTGAAGTCGCTGATCGAAGAGGCGACCTCGGACAAAGCCCGGCAGCGGCTCCTGGCGGAAGCGCAGGTGACAGGGTTGCTGGAGCATCCGTCGATCGTGCCGGTGTACGACCTGAACATCCGGCAGGACGGCGAGCCGTTCTACACGATGCGCGTCGTTCAGGAGCAGACGCTGAGCCAGATCCTGGCGAACACGTCGCCGTCGAACGAGCCGGGCCCGTTTTCGCTCACGAACCTGGTAGGCATCTTGCGACAGGTTTCCCTCGCGCTGCAGTTCGCACACGAGCTCGGGGTGGTCCACCGCGACATCAAGCCGGAGAACATCCTCATCGGTAAGTACGGTGAGGTCTACGTCATCGACTGGGGGGTGGCGAAGGTCGTCAACGAGAACATCGGGCTTTCGACGACGGGGAAGATGGTGGTTGGCTCCCTGGTCGGAACACCGCAATACATGGCGCCCGAGCAGGCCCGCGGCGACAACGATGCAGTCGATGGGCGGAGCGACGTCTACGCTCTGGGGGCCGTATTGTACGAGATGCTCACCCGGCAGCCCGTCTTCTCCGCCGACCACGTGCTCGCGATTCTGTTTCAGGTCGTGCACGACCCGCCCCCTCGACCGAGCGAGTTGGACCTGCCGTGGGAGATTCCGGCGGAGCTCGAGGAAGTGTGTCTGAAGGCACTCGCGAAGGACCAGGACCGCCGGTATCAGTCCGCCCAGGAGTTTGCCGACGAGCTCGAGCTGTTCCTGGAAGGGGTGAAGGAGCGGGAACGGCAGAGCGAGATGGCGCACGCGGCGATCGAGCAAGCTGCCCAGATTCGGTCGATCTACGAAGAGGTGCGGGCCGAGTTGAGCCGTGCCGTCCGTGAACTCAACCGCGAGCGACGGGTGATCGAGTCGTGGGCAGATCCCGAGCGCAAAGGAAATCTGTGGGATCTCCAACAGCGAGCCGAAGACCTTCACGTCGACATAGAAAAGAAGTTTGGTGAGACGGTCCGCGCCTACGGTCAGGCGCTCGTCCACATGCCGCAAATGCCGGAGGCGAGACGCGCTCTCGCGGATCTGTACTGGGAGCGCTTCGAGGAGGCGGAGGCCTCCGGAAACAGGGCGAATGCCGCGTACTTCGAGGGGTTGGTCCGCCAGTACAACGATGGTGCCTTCGACCAACTGCTCGAGGGTACGGCGTCGCTGCACCTACAGACCTCGCCTCCGGGGGCGCAGGTAGCGCTATACACGTACCAACAGGTTCGCCGTCGGCTGGTGGAGTGGCGCATCGCCGAGTTCGAGGAGACGCCGGTCGCGGACGTGCAACTGTCTCACGGCAGCCACGTCCTGGAGATTTCGCGGGAGGGTTTCACGCCGGTGCTCGTCCCGGTGCTGGCGCGCCGCGCCGCGGTCCACCGTCTCTCGGTTCGGCTTCATCCCGAAGGCACGGTCCCCGAGGGGTTCGTCGTCGTCCCTGCCGGCGAGTTCCTGAGCGGAAACTCGGACGCCGGGGAGCTGGTGAGCAAGTCGCTCACCGATTTCGCCATCATGCGACATCCGGTGACGGTGCGGGAGTACCTGGAGTTTCTGAACGATCTGGTCGGGTCGGACGTGGAGCTCGCACGGTCGCACGCTCCGCGCGTCAAAGACGGGGAACCCTACCTGCCGCAGCGAGATGACGGCTCGTTCTTCCTCCCCGAGAGCGATCCCGAGGGCGACGTCTGGGACCCCGAGTGGCCCGTCCTGATGGTGAACTTCTTCGACGCTCAGGCGTATGCAGAGTGGAAGTCGGAGCGCGATGGCATTCCTCTCAGGCTTCCGACGATGGACGAGTGGGAGAAGGCGGCGCGCGGGGTCGATGGCCGGGTGTATCCCTGGGGAAATCACTTCGACCCCTCGTTCTGCCTGATGCGGGAGAGCCGGCGGGGGAGAGCGACCCCGGCCCCGGTGGGCTCCTTCCCCATCGACCGCTCGCCCTACGGTCTGCTCGACGTCGCGGGGAACGTCGCGGAGTGGACCACCACGCGGGAGCAGGGGAGCGACGAAGCGCTCTTGCTCGGCGGGGCGTCCTTCAACTCGATCGCGATGCTCTGTCGCCTCGACTTCAACATGACGAGCCCGCCGCAGTTTCCGTTCATGCACTACGGTTTTCGGCTCGCCATGTCGCTCCCCCAAGAGTGATGCAGTGCTCGCCCAGGACTTTGGTCTGAACGGGCAAATGCAGTAGAGTCCCCCTCATACACGACGACGGGTCCCGAAACGGTGAATGTCATGCGTAAACTGATGATGTGTGCGGCCGCGAGTCTCGCAGTTTCCTGCGGAGCGAACGACAACGGTGCGTTTTCGAACAACGGAAGCACCAACAATCCTGCGCCGAACAATGGCGGTATGACGATCGTCGATTCCGGTGAGTTGCCCGAGTTGGGGACCAACAACGGGACTTCTCAGAACAACGGCGGCGGTTTGGACATGGGGCCGAACCAGCCGGACATGGAGGGAGTCCAGGACTTCGGGAGTGCCACGAGGTTCTGTATCAGCGGGCCCGACGGTGTCTGCGCGAGCAGCGAATTCGACCGTGCCGCGGGGGCGGCTCTCCTGATGGGAGGCCAGGCGGGGCCCGCGCTCGATTGCCAGCAGAATACCTGGTGGGATTTCCGAAACAGCGGGCTCGGGTACGACGTTCGCTACGTTTCGGCGACCGGTTCGTCGGAGCAGATCGAGGACGCGACAGGCGTCTGGAATGCGTTGTCGGATCACGACAGCGGCCTGCGCGTCCTGTCGTTCGCTCCGACCGAGTTCGACCTCGAAGACCCGATCACCGTCACCGGCGACGCGACGCTCGTTCTCGTCAGCCCATGCTGGTCGGGAGTCTCGCTCGACATGCGACGTCCGATCCGGGTGACCGGTGGCGCGCATCTCGTGATCGCGGGGATGCGGATCGTAGGGGACACCTCGGCGATCGAGGTCGAGGGAGAAGGGTCGACGGTTTCCATTCTCGGCAGCGAGATCGTGGCTCAGGGGGGAGCGGCCGTGGCAGCGAGCGAGGGCGCGGTGGTCTCGGTGTACGCCTCCCGACTGATCGGGCGAGGCGCGGGCTTGTCGGGGGTCGACAGCAGAGCGCACGTGAACGCGAGCGTCGTGGAGGTCCGCGACGGAACGGCATTCTCGTTCGGCGGCGACGGCACGACGGGGCTCGCCGCCAACGCGCCGTTTGCGAGTGTGCTCACGGTGGCCAACTCCATCGTGGAAGGGACCCGACCGCTCGCCGACACCTCTGGAGTCGACCTCGAGCGCACGGCGGCGAAATTCAAGAACGTCGAGATTCGCGGCATGAACCGCGTGACGACCGGCGGAACCGGGATCCGCGTCGACCAGTCGTTCCTCTCCGTGCAGAACGGGACGATCGAAGAAAATGGGCACGTCGGTCTGAGCGCCCTCGGTTCGAGGGTGATCGTCCAGGATTCGGAGTTCCAGGAGAACGGATGGGGGGCCTACGTTCGCGGGAGCGAGCTGGCGGACCTCGACCCGGTCCCGGCAGCCCGCACGGCGCCCAACGCCTTTGCACCCCCGTTCATGGACGGGGAGCCGAGCTTCCTCCCGGGCGACATGTTCCTGAACAGCACCCGCCTCCTGGGCGACGAGTTTCTCCCCGGCGACATGTTCTATCCGGGCGAGCAGTTCGGGATCAGTGATCAGTTCTTGCCGGGGGACATGTTCATCCCGGCGGTCTCCACGGCCGTCGCTACCGAGCTCGCCGCCCTCGACGACGAGTTCGAGACCGCGGAGTTTCACCGTGTAGGGTTCCGCAACAACGCGGGGACCGGCGCGATGGTCGAGAACGTCGCGTTCGTCGCCACGAACTCGACCGCCGAAGGAAACGGTGGGTTCTTCTTCCCCAACGCTGCAGTCGGCGACCGGCGAGTCGCCGGGGTCGCGCTGCTCGACGCCAGCTACGCGTTCGCCGACAACCTGACGGCGAACAACAACCGTGGCCCGGGCGCGTTCGTGCGACTGGGAGCGAGCGCCGGCACGACCGAGTTCTGGAACTCGTCGTTCTTCGAGAATGCCCTGGGAGGACTCTTCGCCGACGGAATCCAGGGGCAGACGGTGACCGTGCGGTCCTCCACCTTCATCGGGAACGTCGCCGCGGGTCTGGTGGCCGCAGACATCGAACTCGACATGGAGGACAGCGCGATGCTCCTCAACGTCGTGGACCCGATGTCCAACGACTCGTACGGAGATGGCGTCATGGCCGTGCGCGCAACCTCGGTCCGAAGCGTCGACTCGCTCTACTACAAGAACGAGGGCTACGGTCTCTACATGGCGAACGTCGATACCGTGGTCCTCGATTCGAACCGCTGGATCGACAACGGTCCGACCGGGGCGAACGGCCCGTGGATGGTCGGCAACTACACCGATGGACCGGTGATGCAGGTCGTCGACACGACCAACGACGAGGCCAGTGGGAAGTTCTCGGATGTGCAGAACCCCGAGTTCATCGACCCCGATCAGGAAACTGTAGACCCGTCGACACCCCCCGGTTAGTCTCTGAACGAGACCCGAGTGTAGTGGAGGAGGTTCTTGAGCGACGCGATCGAGAAGCAGACCGTTCCGCCCGTCGAGTCGGGGATGCTCTCCGCGACGCGCGTTCTCCTCGCCACATCTCCCATGGCGGCCGTGGCGTTCGACTCCCGGCTGCGCCTGCTCTTCGTCAACGAACCAGCTCGAGAGCTTCTGCGGGGCGACGTCGAGGCCAGCTCCGTAGAGGCGTGGCTCGCGTCGAGCTATTTCACGCAATCCGATCTCGTCGAACGGGATCTTCGGGCGGCGGTCGCCGGCGAGAGCCGGGGTTGCATTCATCTGGTCAAAGATTCGGTGGAGACCCGCCTCCGATGTGTGGAAGTGCGCGCCGAGGCGGTCGCCGATGATCTCTACGTCGCGTGGGTGGATGACGTCACGAGGCTGCAACAGCTCCAACAGTACCGCTTGTTTGCGGAGATCGGTTCGCTCCGCAGCGAACGGGTGGGGAGCTCGGAGATGGCCCAGCGAATCGTCGCCGCGATCTGCGACGTCCTCAACGTCGACATCGCCGTCCTCACGCTGCGCGATCGGAGTGGCTTCCGTCCTGTCGCATCGCGTGGCGTGCTGCTCGAGCCGGGCGCCAAGATCGACCCGCGCTCCCACCCCTTTCTGCAAAAGGCGATCGAAACCGGGAGCGCGACGGTCGCCGATGGATCCGAATGGCATGCGGGTGGCCCGACCGAACTGACGGGCGTGCACTACATCGTGCCGCTGCGGGCGCGAGGGGACGTCGTAGGAACCGTCCATCTCGGCTCGCTCGAGTCGACCCATCTGCTGCAGTTCGACACGCCCGACGACGTGAGCAGCCGCATCTCCTTCCACAGCATCGACGTCGCATTTCTGGACGCGCTCTCGGGCTATGCCGGCGCTGCGCTCGCCAACTCCCGCCTCTTCGAAGAGAACCTCGAAGAGCAGGCAAAGCTTGCGACCGTCGTCGAGTCGATCCCCGAAGGCATCGTCGTCTTCGATGCGACGGGGGAGGTGCACACCTGCAACACGATCGCCCAGAAGATCTCGGAGCGCTCCTGGAGCGACATGAACACCGACGTTCGGCCCTATCGACTCCGCAACGTCGACGGCGAGCTCCTCTCGCGCTCGGAATGGCCGTTCTTCCGCGCCGTTCGGTCGGGCCGTGTGATCCTCAACGAAGTCGTGGTCATGGACTTTGGCGACCACGAACGCTTCGTGGAGATCAGTTGCGTGCCTGTGCCACTCATGGACTCCAACGTCGCCTCCTTCGTAGGCACGATGAGGGATGTGACCGAGCAGGTTCAGCAGCAGCGTCGGCGAGACGATCTGTTGTCGGTGGCGAGCCACGAGCTGCGCAGCCCTCTCACGCCGCTGACCGGATTTCTCCAACTGATCCGCAAACAGGTGGAGCGCGGTGAGGAGGTCGACGAGGCGCTCGTCGGTCGCGCCGAACAGCAGGTCCTACGCCTGGCGCGACTCCTCGAGATCCTCCTCGACGTGACGCGGGTCGACAGCGGCCGCCTGCGGCTCGATTCTGCTCCGATCGACGTTGTCCCTCTCGTCAAGCAGAGCGTCGATCCGTACCGAGCCCACCCCCGTCGGACCCACGAATTCCGCCTCGAGGTCCCCGACCATCCCGTCGTCGTACACGCGGACGGGGCGCGGCTCGAACAGGTCCTCACGAACCTCGTCGACAACGCGATTCGACACTCCGAGCGCGACGCTCCCATCTCACTGTCGATCACGACCGACGATCAGACGGCGACCATCCAGGTCGCCGATGTCGGGGCGGGGATCTCGAGCGACGCGTTGCCACACGTCTTCGAGAGGTTCTTCTCGAGCCGAGAACGAACGGGCCCGGGGATGGGACTCGGCCTCTACATCTCGCGCCAGATCGTGGAGAGCCACGACGGAACGATCGAGGTCCAGAGTGAAGAAGGGGAGGGCACCACCGTGACGGTACGCCTCCCCCTCGCAGCTCACTGAGCGGCCCTCAGAACGCCACTTCGAGCGCCGAACGATCGCCGGACTGAATGGCGCGAAGAATTCCGTGGGCTTCGGGGACGAGCTGGTGCGCGAAGAACTTCGCCGTCGCCAGCTTGTTCTCGTAGAAGCGCACATCGTCGCGGTTCGCCGCGAAGGTCTCGCGCGCAGGGACGTCGTCGCCCGAGATTCCTTCCGCTTCCCACAGCTCCTCCAGCTTGTTCCAGGCGACGAGCGCCTGCCGAAGCAGGAGGGTGCCCGACTCCGTGAGCCCGAACAGTCGAAGGAACGGCGTCGCGTGGAGGAGCGGGTACTCGGGGTCTTCCTTGCCGCTCGCGCCGAAGCCGAACCCGGCCTCCGCGACGGCGTTCTTCGCCCCCTCCACTTCGGCAGCTGCGCGACCGAGCTCCGGGTGCGACTTGACCTGCTCCAGGAAATCGTTCGCGTCCTGCAGCCAGGTGAGGAAGACTCCTCCTCCCTTCATTCGCATCTTCCGACCGAGCAGGTCGAGAGCCTGGATCCCGTTCGTGCCCTCGTAGATCGACGCGATCTTCACGTCCCGCATCGCCTGCTCGACGTGGTACTCGCTGATGTAGCCGTAGCCGCCATGCACCTGCATCGCGAGCTCGGTCATCTTGAACCCGACGTCGGTGGCGAACGCCTTGCAGACCGGGGTCAGTAGTTCCACCAGGTCGTGCGCCTTCGTCGCTTCTTCACCTTCGGCGAGCTCCGCGACATCAGCGAGATAGGCCGTGCGCAGCAACAGCGCGCGGATCGCCTCACCGTACGCTTTGCACGTCATCAGGTTCCGCCTCACGTCGGGGTGTTCGATGATCGCCACCGACCCGGCGTTCGGGTCGCGATCGGTGACCTTCGGTCCCTGCCGACGCTCCTTCGCGTAATCGAGCGCGCGCGAGTACGCGCCGTTGCCGATCGCGCTCCCCTGCAGACCCGTCACGAGCCGTGCTTCGTTCATCATCTGGAACATGTAGACGATTCCCTGGCAGCGCTCGCCGATGAGCCAGCCGCGGCTGTCGCCGTCGTCGCCGAAGGAGAGGGCGCACGTCGGTGACGCGTGGATCCCCATCTTCTCCTCGATTCCCGTGACCCGTACGTCGTTCGGCGTACCGTCGGAGCGGAACTTCGGCACCGCGAAGAGCGAGATCCCCTTGATGCCCGCAGGGTCTCCTTTGGCTCGAGCGAGGACGAGGTGCACGATGTTGTCGCAGAGCTGATGATCGCCGGCCGAGATGAAGATCTTGTTGCCGGTGATCAGATAGTAGTCCTCACCTTCCACCGGTTCGGCCGTGGTCGAGAGTTCCCCGACCGCCGAGCCGGCCTGCGGCTCGGTGAGGCACATCGTGCCCCCCCAGACGCCGGTGTACATGTTCTCGACGTACTCTGCCCGCTGTTTGTCGGTCCCGAACACCTCGATCAGGTGCCCCGCCGCGTGGCCGAGCCCGGGGGTGAACATGAACGACGGGTTCGCAGCGATGAAGAACTCCGTCAGCCCCATTCCGAGCGACTTCGGAAGTCCCTGCCCCCCGAACTCCGGGTTGTGGACCGGCGCGTACCAGCCTGCGTTGCAGAAGTCGTCGAAGATCTCTTCGTACGCCGCCGGGACACGGACATTGCCGTCCTCCAGCGTGCATCCCTCTTCGTCGGCGATGCGGTTGCGCGGCTCGAGCTTCTCCGAGGCGAACTTGAACGCCTCGTCCAGCACCATCTGGAACAGCTCGTGGTTGAAATCTTCGTATTTCGCGAACCGTGTGAGGCTCTGGATTTCGATGTCTTCGAAGAGAGCAAACTCGACGTCGCGCTTGTCGTACAAAAGCATTCGTTACCTCTTGGTTGCTTCGGACTACGCCGAAATAGAACGTTCGACGGCGACATTCTGCGGCAAGAGGCGGCTGCGATCAATACTGAATGGACATTCATTCACCGATCTGCAGCGTCCACGGAATCGCGGCTGCGGGGCGATGCGTAAGGCGAGCGAGGCCCCCGGTGGTCTGGAACATGACGACCTGGGCGCCGTTTTGAGTGCCGAATCTGGGGCCGTTCGGCGCGAGCTTCCAGCCCGGTCGATGAAAGCTCTTGAAGAGGTCGGCAGCCAACGCCGCCGACTGGGCATCGAGCTCCTTCAGGAAGAGCCCCGCCGCGCGTGCGAAGTGCTTGCGACTCCCGAGCAGGAGGAATTCGCCGGTCGCTCGAACGTACGCCACCGCGCCTTCCCCGCGGTTCAGGGCTGTTTCGTCCGGTCCCTTCGCATGCCGGGGGAGGAGCTTCGCGTCGATCGCGAAGAAGACGACCTCTTCGAGCACGTTGAGCGGACGGAACCGCTGCGCCAACATTGTCTGCGTCTCCGTGGTCGCCTGCCCGCGGAAGAGCAACCACTGCTCGGCGAGCTTCATGGACAGCGCGCTCCCCTGCAGCCCTCGGGTCGGGTCGATTCGGAGCGACGGCCCCGAGCTGCGGTAGGTCAGCATCCCCTCCTCCAGCCAGACGTCGTCCTTGTCCGATGCCTCCACCCAGCGCGTGGCCACGTCGAAGGGGCGATAGTCCGGCTTCCCGACGATCGTGACGTGCGAGCGCGCCGGGTCGACGTCGAAGGTCCACGTCGCCTCGGGGTCCCGCGTGATGCAGTCGCCTATGAAAGCCCCCAGGCCGAGCACTCGGGGGTCGAACTCGCGCTTACCTTTGTAGATCTGCGCGATCGGCTCCATCTCCGCGAAAGCTCCGTCCCACAGGGCGACCTCCAGTTTGGTGAGGCCTTCGGCGTCGAGCGACGGCGGGCGCAGCCCGCGGTCTTTGAGGGCCCGCAACATCTGCTGCTGGGCCCGCTCCACGAGGATCTCCGTCGCGACGTCTCCCGTCGTCAGCGCGAGGGTGTTCTGTCGCATCTTCTCGTCGGAGAATCCGAGCCGCTCGGGACGCAGCGGCGGGATCGGATCGAGCGACGCCTGGATCTCCGTCGGCCAGGCGGGGATCCCGGGATGGTGTACCAGATCCTGCAGCGCTGCGTTGAGCTGGCGGTCGCGTCTCATCACGGCGACCAGCGCCGGCACGTTCGGTATCGAGTCATTTCCTGAGCTCGAAGAAACGGGGGGCGGAGCGTGGCGAGGGGGAGCGCTCGACGACGGTTCGCGTTCGTAGTCCGTCCCCGACGATATCGCAGTGATGGCTCGCTCGAGCGCACGCTCCACATGCCCCCCGGGACGTGCGGCGGCAAACAATTCGTAGAGAAAGTCGCTCACTTCGACGGTGTCGAGACGTCCCGCCGCGTGAGCTTTCGTGAGGTCTGTCACCAGGTCGTCCACCAGGTCGTCGACCTCTCCAACCCTGGCTTCCTCGAGCGCACGGTGCCCCTGCAGGGCCCCTTCTTCCCAGTCCCCCATCCGGATGAGTTGCTCGGCGAGGACCATCCTCGCGTACCCCGGAGGCTGAGGGCCCTCCTCGATGGCGACGCGGGCAATCTGGGCCGCTTCGGCTCGCCGAGCCTGCCCGCCGATCGCCTGCGCCAACAGCGCGAAGGCTTCCCGACGGCCGTTCTCGGTCGCCGCGCGCGCGAGGTTCTCCGCTCGCACATAGTCGCGCCGGGCGAGGGCTACTCGGCAGAGGCCGATCGAAGCTACGCCCGGATCCTCGTCGTAGGCCGCGAGGAAAAGGTCGTGCGCGTCGTCGAGTCGTCCCGCGTCGAGCGCGGCCTGGGCTTGGTGTGCGGCCATCGTGTCTCCTCTGTCTCCCCTCGGTCACGACGACTACGACCGCGAGGCGTCCGTTGCATAAGGGTCGAACAGCACGGCCCCGAGCCGTCGCTCGAGCTCCTCCTGCAGCTCCCTTACGTTGCGCGCGTTCTGTCCGAAATCTCCCTTCCCGACGCGCGATGTGGACGTCACGCTCACGCTGGTCGCGAAGTCGGTGTGCCGCTGTACGCGGACCTCGACGTCTTGCACGAATCCGAAGTTCGTCGTCGTCGCCCGCACCAGCCCGGTGTCCGCATCTTCGGACACCAACGTCCAGCCGTCGAGGGCCTCGACGGAGGCGACCGCTTCGCCGTGCACTCGGTCGACATCGGCGCTGAAGTATTGGGGCAACAGCTCGGAGTACTCGGGCGTGGCGCCCGTCTCGACTCGGTTCAACACGGGCCAGACGCTCGCGCTGATCAGCACGAGAGTGACGAGCAGACCCGTCACGATGGCCAGAGTCGAAAAGATCTTTCGTTTCAAAGCAGCTCGTCGGCGTTGACGGAGAGGACCTCTTCGAAGGTCGTGATGCCTTGCGCGAGCTTCTTGATAGCACACTCGCGCAGCGACATCATGCCGTTGGCGCGGGCCGCTTTCCGAATCTGCGGAGCGCTCGCCTTGTCAGTGATGAGGCGCCGGACCGTGTCGTCGACTTCGAGCATCTCGAACACGCCATCACGACCGTAGTAGCCGGTGTTCCGGCACTTGATGCATCCTTGCCCGTAGTGGGCGGGGAGCGACTTGTTCGCCCGGGGGGGGAGTTTGATCTGCAAGATCTCGATCTCGGCGGGGGAGAGCTCCGTCCTCGTCTTGCAGGACGTGCAGATTCGCCGCACGAGGCGTTGGGCCATCACTCCGACGAGCGTCGAGCCGAGCAGGAAGGGCTCGACGTCGAGGTCGAGGAGGCGGGTCACGGTGGAGGCGGTGTCGTTGGTGTGCAGCGTCGAGAAGACGAGATGCCCCGTCAGCGCGGCCTGGACTGCCATCTTTGCGGTCTCCGAGTCCCGGATCTCGCCGACCATCACGATGTCGGGATCCTGTCGCAAGATCGTCCGCAACGCCGTGGCGAAGGTCACGTCGACCCGGCGCTGAACGAGCACCTGGTTGAACTCCTCGTAGACCATCTCGATCGGGTCCTCGACCGTGGTGATGTTCACGTCGGGACCGGCCAGCTCTTTGAGCGTCGAGTAGAGGGTCGTGGTCTTTCCGCTGCCGGTCGGCCCGGTCACGAGCACGAGCCCGGTCGGCCGGTTGATGAAGCTGCGCCAGATGCTCAGCGAGTCCTTGTAGAAACCGATCCCCTCGAGGTCCTGGATCAACGCCTGCGGGTCGAAGATTCGGATGACGACCTTCTCGCCGAAGGCGACGGGGAGCGTCGAGACGCGCAGCTCGACTTCGCGGCCGTCGCGGTCGGTCTTGATGCGTCCGTCCTGCGGCTTCCGCTTCTCGGAGATGTCCATCCGGCTCAGCATCTTGATGCGGCTGGTGAAGGCGGGGTGAACGACCTTGGGGAAGTCGTAGATGTTGTGCAGGACTCCGTCGATCCGCAGGCGCACCATGCTCTTGTCCCGCTTCGGCTCGATGTGGATGTCGCTCGCTCGCTGCTCGAAGGCGTAGTGGAGGAGGTACTCGACGGCGTTGATGACGGGCTGGTCGGTCGCCTCGATCTCGCCTGCCCGTCGAAGCTGGACGAGCTGCTCCAGGTTGCCGAGGTCCACGCGCGAGGATGCCCGCGCCTCGGCGGCGGAGATCGAGGAGCGGAACCCGTAGATCTCGGTGATGATGCGGCGGATGTCGTCCTTTGCGCTGACGACCAGCGAGAGCTCCGCCGGGATCAGAGTGTTGAGGTCGCGGATGAGCGACACGTCGTAAGGATTGTCGAGCGCCACGACGACCTTTCCATCCGCGCGGCGTAGCGGCACGCAGGTATGGCGCCGAGCGAAGGGGCGCGTCATCGTCTCGGTGATGAGCTCGGCGTTGAGCTTGAGCGGGTCCGGTTTTTCGAACGGGAGGCCGGCGTCACTCGCGATCACCTGCATGATGGTGTCTTCGTCGAGCACCTCACCGCTCGGCTGCACGAATTCGAACTGCTTGATGATCTCCGCGGGCGTCACCTCGTAGTGGGCACGTCGCCGCACGTCGGATCTTGAATGCTCTTTGAGAATCCCCGTCCGAATGGCGTGCTCTTCGTCGATCGCCTGCTTGCCCTGCTCACGGGAGAGTTTTCCCGCCTTCACGAGCAGTGTTGCGAGGAATCGAACGTCGTATTCTTTCGGGGTCACTGGGCCGGACCGCTTCGTTTCGGGTGCATCCATGCTTCCATCGTATCATCGGCTATCGTTTCGTGGCACTTTTGTCCGCATGCACCGCCTCTTGCTCGCGACTCTCTTCGTGTTGGCGACGACGCTCGCCGCTGCGCCAGACGCTTCGGCCAATCAGGTCGTCGTCCCGTTCGACGTGGGCGTCGGGCCAGCGGGGCACCTGTTCACCGGTGACGTCTTCGCCGATCAGCCCGTCCACTTCGGCCTGCGGATCTCCACGTTCGCGATCATCGACCGCGCCACGCGCCGCAAGTACCGCAACAAGATCCCGGCGAAGTACCGGAAGTATTCCGATCAGGCGGGCGACATCCGGTTCAACCCGCTCGCCTGTTGTCTCCCCTCCACGATCTTCGTCTCGCCGGCGATCCCGGGGACCCCGTTCGAGAACACCGGGATGTACGGTCTGACGTGGAAGCCGATCGGGATCGGGGCGCTCTTCGGGGGGAGCAACGCGAACCTGCAGCTCGGCCTCGGGGCGATGGCGACCTACATCTTCATTCACTCCAAGACGCTCCCTTCGCCTACGCACTTCCTGCGGCCCGGGCTGGAAGCGCGGGTCGAGCTGGAGTTCGCTGGCTCGGACGGGGGTGTAAGCCTGGGCTGGGCCTCGCAGCTCTATCCACCCCAGGAGGTCGGGGGGCCGATCCTGGCGCTCGGGGCTCCCTCCGAATCGATCTGGCACATCGGCCAGGTCTTCCTGCAGTTTCACGTCCGAAAGCCGGTCGCGACGCGTCTGTGAGCGAAGGCTCGGGGGCGGGCCCCGTCCCGTCGGCTCCTTGCGCATTTGGCGAGTTCGGGGACAATCGGTACGCAATTTCGATTTTCTTTTGCCCCCGATGCCACCCGACGTGTCTCAGTCCATGAGCGCGGTTTGGTGAAGAGTTGTCACCATGACAGTGGATGTGGAAGCGCTCTACCGTGAATGGGCGCCGATGGTCTTTCGACGAATTCGGCGATTCTACGACCCGGTGGAGTCCGAAGAGGTTCTTCACGAGGTGTTTTTGAAGGTGCTCGAGAATCTCGACTCCTTCCGAGCGGACGCCTCGCCGTCGACCTGGTTGTATCGTATCGCGACCAACCATTGCCTGAACCGGTTGCGCAACTCGCGCCGTCGCAGAGAGCTGCTCGCCGAACATGGCGCGGATCTCTACCCGGCCCGAGTCGGCAGCCATCAGGAAGCCGAGCTCCTGCTGAAGCAGTTGTGGGTAGAGCTACCCGAAGAGCTGCTCCAGATCGCGGTGTACTATCACGTCGATGGAATGACGCACGCCCAGATCGCCGAAGTGATCGGTGTTTCGAGGCGGACCGTCGGGAATCGACTCGAAGAGCTGGAACGCCTCGCCAAGGAGGCGGGCGGAGGTGGTGGAGATGAGCAAGGAAACTGAAGAAATCGCAATCCCCGAGCAGGTCTTCGACCGCGCCGGGCACGTGACCGAACTCGCCGGGAATCAATATCTGCTCGACGATCTGGACGACGGGCAGCGGGCGGTCGTCCAGGCCCACCTCGAAGAGTGCGCCCAGTGCGCGGCGCGGATCGAGGCCGTCGAGGCGCACGACCGCAAGTTCGAGTTGAAACCGTCGAACGTCGCGGTCGCGCTCGCCGCGGAGAAGGGAGACCCGACCGCGAAGGGGCTCGTATCTTTGCAAGAGCGCCGCGCGGCGAAGAACGAGAAGCGCGCGTTCATCGGGATCGGGATCGCCGCGGCCGCGGCGATCGCGCTCACCGTCTGGGTGATGCCGTCGGACGAGCCGGACGCCCCCGCGGCGATCGAAGAGGACGGCATCCGCATGAAAGGCGGAGCGCTCGATGTCGAGGTGTTCGCCAACGACGGGCGCGAGAGTCGAGCGGTGCACAACGGCGACGTCGTGCGTCCCGGCGAGCGGCTCGGCTTCAAAGTGACGGCGAAGAACCCGGGCTACCTCCTCATTGCCGGTGTCGACGACACCGGTCAGGTCTACCCGGTCCATCCCTCTTCGGGGTCTGCCACGCACACCGACCCCGTCGAAGCGAGTGATCTCGAGAGCGCGATCCAGCTCGACGACGTCGGAGCAAAGGAGCGCATCGTCGCGGCGCTCTGCGAGCAGCCGTTCGACCTCGCCGCGATCAAGCCCACGCTGACGAACGCGCGGGGTATGGCCGCTGCTGCTCCAAAAGAGGATCCGTTCGGAGCGTGTGTGTATGATGAGGTCGTGCTGAAGAAGGAGCCGAGATAAGCATGTTGCGTGGCGCGCACATCGTCGCACTGGTTCTGATCGCCGCCTCGTTCGCCCTCACGGCCGTGGCGGAGGCCAAGGTGCGCCGCGTCGCGGTCGTCGTCGGGGCAAACATCGGCGACGACGACGAGAAGCCCCTCAAGTACGCCGAACGCGATGCCCGCCGCGTCGCGGCTGTCCTGCAGGAGCTCGGCGGGGTCGATCAAAGCGACGTCGTCCTCCTCCTGGGACCCAATGCCGACACCTTCGAGCTCTCGCTTCGGTCGACCTTCGAACGTCTCGAGCAGTCGGGCGACGAGATCGTCCTCTTCGTCTACTACAGCGGTCACGCCGATTCGACGTCGATGCATCTGGGGGGGACTCGCTACTCGCTCGCGCGGCTCAAGAGCAGCCTGGAAGACGCTCCCGCCGACGTGAAGGTCCTCATCCTCGACGCCTGTCGCTCGGGGGAGGTCACGCGCGTGAAGGGCGCGGTGCCCGCGAAACCGTTCGAGCTCGATTCGTCGAGCTGGGACGTCGGGGAAGGGATCGCCATCATCACGAGCGCCGCGTCGGGCGAAGACGCTCAGGAGTCCGACCGCATCGAGGGGAGCTTCTTCACTCATCACTTCGTGAGCGGCCTCCTCGGCGCGGCGGACGTCTCCGCAGACGGAATCGTCACGCTGTCGGAAGCCTACGAATACGCGTACCGCGAGACGCTGCGGTCGACGAGCCGCGCGCGGGCGATCCAGCATCCGACCTACGCGTTCGACATCCGCGGCCGCCGTGACCTCGCCGTCACAGCCCCTCGGCGAAAGTTCGAAGGGATGGGGAAGCTGCAACTGCAGGCCGCCGGCTCGTACGTCATCTTCGACCAGGATCGCGAGGGGACCGTGGTCGCAGAGGTGCGCGTCGAAGATCCGACCGAGATCGCGCTGGCGGAGGGCGCCTATTTCGTCCGCCGACGTCATAAAGGCAACGTCTACGAGGTGAAGGCGGACATCGTTCAGAAGCACCGCACGACGGTCGAACCCCACCACATGGACCGCGTGTCGACCGGCCGGGTCGTCCGTAAGGGGGGAGCGGATCGAGACCGCGCGGCCTGGGGCATCGTCACCGGCGCCGGCGTCTCCGGGGAGGTGCTGCGACAGACCACCAGCGTGCCGCACGCGATGCTCGGACTGCAGCTCGACCTCTCCGCGATCTCGCTCCAGTTGCGCACGCGGCTCGGCACTGCCGCCTTCGACAACGGCTTCGTACAGACGCGGCAGAATCTCGTCGGGCTCGATCTCGCCGCGCTATCACTGCTCGACCTTCGCAGCTTTTTCATGGGGGGCGGGCTTCGCTTCGGGGCCGACTTCTACTCGGTCACCTTCCCTTCCGACGCCGACGAGGCGACACGAAACTCACTCGCCGGCAGAGGGTCGGCGCTCCTGACCGCCGGTTACTCCTTGAACGGCTGGCTCTCGCTCTTCGTGGAGCCATCGGTCGACATGTACCTCCTCAACCTGCCTGACGCCGAAGAGGGCGCCGCGCTGGGGCTCAGGGTGGCTCCGGCGGGCCTGGTGGGCCTGGGGGTCTCCCTGTGACGACCCCCTTCGCCACGACCGCACGCGCGATCGTCGTCGCTGGCGTTTGCGCCGCCGTCGGTTGCGGCGACGTTCTCGTCGAGGGGGATTACCGCGGCACCCCCCTGATCTCCATCTCGGGGACCATCCGTGTCGACGATTCCGTCACCCCGTCGGAGGCCGAGGCCGTCCGCGTGGCGCTCCTGTGGGCGAACGCCGGACAGCAGTCCGAAGTCGCGCAGGTGCAGTCGGCGAGCGCTTTCCCCGCTCGCTACAACCTGGACGTCTTCACGTTGCCTCCGGTGCGCGCGATGAGCGAGCTCAGCGACCGTAACGGACTGTGGGCTCTGGCCCGAATCGTCCTCTACATCGACTCCGACGGAGACGAGCGCCTCGACCTCGGTGAGCCAATCGTAGGCGCTTCCCCCGACCAGGTGCTCGCGTACTTCACCTCTGCGGAGCCGACCGCACTCGTCAAAGGCGGCTTCGAATCTGGATATCAGGTGATGCATTTGCGGGACTGCGACGACCGACTCCTGGACAAGTCGATGCTTCAGAAATCCCCCCGGACCGACACGGTCGACGTGGTGCTTCAGCAGGGAGTCGCGCAAGGTCTCACCGACCTCGATTGCGACCAACTGAGCGACGAATTCTGCTTCGACCTGCAGCTGCAGCTGAGCGCTGATCCCGAAAACGAGCAACTGCAGGAACTCTACCAGGCGCGCTGCGAGGTCGAGTCGGAGCCCACGTTCAACAACGAGAGCCGAGATCCCGGGGAGACTGGGGGCGGCACGGATCCGGACCCGACCCCCGAACCCGAAGGGGATCCGGACCCCTGCCTCGAATCGCCCGAATCCGCCGACTGCCGCGACGGTGAACCCGACGGTGAGGGGGGCGGCGCCGGGAACAACGAAGTTTGCGGAGTCGTGCTCGACTCGCTGCGAGCACAGGACGTGGGGGGAGAGCGCTACCTCAACACCTGGTGGCAGTTCTCACTTTGTCTCGGCGAGTCCGATCCGTGCGCCGAGAACGGAATCGGTAGCCCGGCACAGATCACCCCCGAGTACCGACACTGCAGCTTCGAACGCTACCCCGCGCGCCACACCGACTTCTGCCGAGATCTCCACGGCCTCAACTCCGGCGAGGGATCGACCGAGCCGATCGCCGCGGAGTACCGGGCGCTGCAGTGCGAATCACGGATCTGATAGGCCGGTTCCGCCGACGCGAGAACCTCCGAGACAGAAAAAAGGCACGCCGTCACCGGCGTGCCTTCGGGTGCAGCGAGGGCAGGTCGGGTCAGTCGACTTCGACCTCTGCACGACGGTTCATCTGGTAGCCGCTCTCGGTGTCGGCGTTCGGAACCACCGGCCGCTCTTCACCGTACGAGACGATGTTCAAGCGCGATGCGTCGATACCCTGCGACGTGAGATAGTCCTTCACAGCCTTCGCACGACGCTCACCGAGCGCCATGTTGTAGGCGTTCGAACCACGCTCGTCGGTGTGACCCTCGATCACGATGGTCGCGTCGGGGTTGTTCCGGAGCGTGTCGAGATACCCACGCAGCTTCGCTTTGTCCGACGCATCCAGCGATGACTTGTCGAACGGAAAGTGAACGGTGGGCGCTTCGCGCGACTCCTGCTCACCCAGCACGGCAGTCTCCTTTTCCTTCTCGACGTCGAACACTGCGATGCCGGTCATGTCCGTGTCGGACGTGTCGGACTTGGCAGTCCCGGACGATCCGGTCGAGGTGGAAGACTTCGCCGTCATGTCTTCGGGCTTCGCGCCGTTGTCGTAGTCCTTCTTCACTTTGTAGCTCGAGGAGTGCTCGTACTCGGAATCACCCTTCTCGGTCTCCACGGTGGTCCGGCCATGTGCGACGTAGTCACCGTCCTCTTCGAGCTTGGAATGAGATTTGGTGGTCTTCTCGTGCTCGTAGCCCTTGTTCTCTTCCTCGAGCGCGACCTTGTTGTGGATCTCCACCTCGCCGTCAGCTTCCTGCTCGACGCGCGTGTCGGTCGCCAGCTCATACTCCCTGGAGCCTTCTTCGATCTCGTGATCGACCTTGGTCGTCGTAGCGGTCTGGCCGCCGGGAGTCTTGGTGGTTTTGGTGCTGGTTTCGTACTCCTCTTCGTAGTCGGGGCCGGGCTGCTCGACTTCGATCTCGACTTCACGGTCGGTCGACGAGGTCGCGCAGGCAGGGAGCATCATTCCAGCGGCCAACAGGGCGAGGGCATATCGTTTCAAGCCTTTCATTTCATTCTCCTATCAAGTTCCCCGGGCTCTCAGTACATTTCATTTGTTAGGATTGCGCCCGGTGCGATTCGAATTGTATACATTTGAAATCATCGTCAAGTGATCGGGCACGAATATCGGCCCGAAGATCCGGAGAAGGCCATGATCCTCCTGAGTCCGAGCTCTTCGATCCGCCGCCTGGAGCGGAGCCCGCGCGTCGCCGTCCTCGCCTCGGGGTCCGGTTCGAACTTCGAGGCGATCGCGACCGCGGTGCTCGCCGAGAGGCTGGGGATCGACCTGGTGGGGGTGATCACGAACAATCCGGACGCGCCGGTGATCGAACGTGCTCAGCGTCTCCGCATGCCGCACAGGGTGGTGGATCATCGTAAGTTTTCGAGCCGGAAGGCTCACGACGAGGCGGTAGTCGACGTGTTGCGGACGTGGGAGGTCGAGTGGGTGGTGATGGCCGGCTGGATGCGGATCGCGAGTTCGGTGCTCCTGTCCGCCTTCGAGGGTCGGATCCTGAACATCCATCCGAGCCTGCTCCCCGCCTTTCCGGGGCTCGACGCGGTGAGGCAGGCGCTCGAAGCGGGCGTCGCGATCACCGGTTGCACCGTTCACCTCGTCACGTCCGAGCTCGACGGCGGACCGATCGTGGGGCAGGCAGCGTTGGAGGTGCGGGACTCCGACACGGTGGAGTCACTCCAGAGTCGGATCCACGACGCCGAGCACCTGCTCTACCCGCGCGCGATCGCGCTCGCGATCGCGCGCGCTCAGTGACCTCGCTCGGGGGCGCATCTCGCCGAGGGGAGGCGCGAGTGCTATAACTTTGGGTGTCGAGATCTCCGCCGTGCGGGGGTCGTCCTCCCGAAGGGTTTCCGATGACGGACCTCACGCACCTGCAGCGCCCACCCGCCGAACTCCTCCACGCCGCCGAGCTCGAGCGCCTCGCGGAAGCGGACGAAGACAAGCCGCGTCCCGACGGATGGGCGCTGACTCCGGATTCGATCGTTCGGTTCGTGCTCGGCGACGAGCAGCTCGGCATCGAGCCGAAGTTCGTCGGAGGCCGCCGGTTCGTGGAGCGCTGCATCGTGGCGCTCGCGACGAACCGAGGGCTGATGTTGATCGGAGAGCCTGGGACGGCGAAGTCGTACCTCTCCGAGCTGCTAGCGGCGGCCGTCAGCGGGGATTCGACGCTGACGATCCAGGGGAGCGCCGGGACGACCGAAGACGACATCAAGTACTCGTGGAACTACGCGTTGCTCCTCGCGGAAGGTCCAAACGAGCGCTCGATGGTGCCGGCTCCGCTCTACCGGGGTATGGACGCGGGCAAGATCGTCCGTTTCGAGGAGATCACCCGATGTCCGTTGGAGATTCAGGACACGCTCCTTTCGATCATGAGCGACCGTGTCATGCTCGTCCCCGAGTTCGAAGGGGAGGCGCGGACGCTGTACTCGCGTTCGGGCTTCAACGTCATCGCGACCGCGAACACGCGCGACCGCGGCGTCAACGAGATGAGCGCCGCGCTCAAGCGGCGTTTCAATTTCGAGACGGTGCATCCGATCCGGAACATCGAGGTGGAGAAGGAGTTGGTGCAGCGTGAAACGGCGCAGCTTCTCGAGCGCGCGGGGATCCCGATGGCGCTACAGCCCGACCTGACCGAGGTGCTCGTGACGACGTTTCACGAGCTGCGGGAAGGGAGGACCCTCGGAGGGAAATCGCTGGAACAGATCTCGACGGTCATGAGCACGGCGGAGGCCGTGGTGGTGGGCTACGCATCGGCGTTGCACGCGTACTACTTCGGTGAGCCTGGCGTGCAGCCGCGCCACATCGTGGAGAACCTCGTCGGCTCGGCGATGAAAGAGAACCCGGACGACGTGAAGAAACTGCGTCACTACTTCCAGCATGTGGTGCGCGGACGAAAGGGGGAGCGCTGGCAGACGTACTTCGAAGCGTCGCAGGGGGTGGAGGAGCTCCAGGGCGAAGAATGACGGAGTCGATCTTCGACACCACACCGCTATGGGATCTGGACCCGTCCGCCCCTGGCGACGTGGTCTACTTTCCGGTCCGCCACTACAGCCCGGCGAGCTCGAGGATCCTGTGGGAGCTCGCCGAGGAGATTCGACCGACCGCGGTGCTCGTGGAGGGGCCGGCGGACTTCAACGATCGGCTCGACGAACTGATGCTCGACGGGCACGAACTCCCGATCGCGCTGTACACCTGGGTGCGGCTGACGGACGACACGAAGCGCGCGGCCTTTTATCCCTACTGCGAGTATGCGCCAGAGTGGCAGGCCCACAAGGTGGCCCGGAAATTCGGTCTACCGTTTCGTTTCATCGACCTCGCCTGGGAGCGGATGGCGTTGAAGACAGACGTGGCGCATCGCTATTCCGATCGTCACTTTCGAGAAAATCCTTATCCGGCGTTGCTCTGCGAACGCCTCGGTGTCGCGGACTTCGACGAACTCTGGGACGTGTTCTTCGAGCTCGATCGCAGCCTCGACTGGCGCGAGTACATGCGGCGGTGCCACGAGTTCTGTTACCAACTGCGTGCGTTCAGCGGGCCGGAGGAGGAAGAGAACATCGCTCGTGAGGAGTCGATGTTGCGGCATGTCGAGGCCGCGGTGGACGAGTTTGGGGGCCCCGTTCTCGTCGTCACGGGAGGCTTTCATTCCTCTGGGCTTCACGCCCGGCGGCACGGCGTCGACCTCCCGGTATACGACCTTCCGGTCTCGCCGGGCCTGGAGGAGGAGACCGAGCCTCCCGAGGTCGCGCCGACTCCCGGCGCAGTCGCTTCGGCCCCCGGGATACGCGAGTCCGGGATCACCCTGACGCCGTTTACCTACGAGCGGATCGACAAGCTTTCGGGGTATGCGTCCGGCGTTCACGGGCCGGCGTTCTACGAACATGTCTGGGAGCGGCGTCGTGCCGGAGAGTTGGTCGACTGCCGAGAGTTCGTCTACGACATCGTGGAGGAGTTGCGTGACCGCGGTCAGTCGGTGAGCACGGCGGACGTGATAGGGGTGGAGACGAGCGCCCGCGCGCTCGCCAGCGTCCGCGGTCGCGAGGAAGTATGGCGCTTCGACGTCCTCGATGCTTTTTCGACCACCGTGGTGAAGGAGGAGCAAGACGCCGAGTACATGCACCCCGTCCTCGTCGTGGCACGTGAGACGTTGCGGGGCGATCGGCGAGGTTCCATCGACCCCCGAGCCCCGCTCCCTCCGCTGGTCCGCCAGGTTCGCGCCGAGCTGGAAGAGCTCGATTTGCTCCCGACCCGCGAGACACCGACCTCCGTACAGCTCGATCTCGACACCGAGTCGGGGCGGCGCAAGAGCCAGGTGCTCCATCGTGCTCGAATGCTGGGGCTCGCGGGATTCCAGCACGAAGGCGGCACCGATTTCGTGGAGCGCTCCGACCTCGCGCGGCTATGGGAGGCCTGGACCTACCACTGGACGCCCGAATTCGACGGCACGCTGATCGAGGCGGCGGTGTACGGCGCCGACCTCGAAGAAGCGGCAACCGCGCGCGCCCTGGAGCTGACTCAGGAGCTGCCCGACGACGCGGCAAAGGCGGCTCGGCTCGCGATCGACGTCGTGCTGATGGGAGTTTCGCACCTCGCCGGGTCGCTCTTCGAGACGATCGGGCGGCTCGTCGGGGGAGACAACGACTACTTCTCCGTGTGCGAAGCTCTAGGTCACCTCCTCTACCTCGCCAGGCACGACGAGGTGCTCGGGAGTCGCGGAGACGAGACCTTGCTCACCCTGCTCCGCGACACCTACGAACGCGCCCTCTGGCTGCTCGAAGGGCTCGGTGTCGTCAAGGACCGCGACGAAGAGGTGCTCGAGTCTGTGCGGGGGATCTACGACGTGTTCCGCATCTCCTGGTCCGAAGATGCCGACGTCCGCGAAGAGTTCGTCTCGGTGCTCGGTCGCGTCGGAAATGACCGCGGTCAGTCGCCCCTACTCCGCGGAGCCGTGATGGGGGCGCTCTTTTCCGCGGGGGAGCTCGTCATCGACGCCGTACTCGAGGTGCTTCACTCCTTCGCCGAGCCGTCGCAGATGGGGGACTTCCTCGTCGGATTCTTCAGCCTGGCGCGAGAAGCGGCGCAACGCGATCCGCGGCTGATGCGCACCGTCGACGAAGTCGTGGCGAGTGCATCGGACCAGGAGTTTCTCGAGCTCCTCCCGAGCTTCAGGCTCGCTTTCACTTACTTCACTCCGCTCGAGAAGCACCAGCTCGTCGCGAATCTCTTCGCGCCCCCGGAGCTCGATGCACCCACGGAAGTTTCGTCCGAAGAGAGGGGAGAGGGGCGCGAGCTCGAGCGCCGCATGCGGCTGGCCGCGCAGCGGTTCGGACTGCGTGGACTGCTCCCCCCGAATCCCGACGACCCCGGGGGTGACCGCGGTCATTCGGAACCCGCCGGGGAAGTAGAAGGGGCCGGGATGGACTCTGCTGCTGATGGCGGAGATGGCGGCATCGACGAGGAGCGAGCCTCGGGTGATGAGGGAGTGGGAGACGACCCTGGCGATCGCGGAGAAGGGAGTGCGTCCGCCCTCGACGAAGAAGGCACCCAGGGTTCGGCGCTCGACCGTCGCGTTCGATGGCGACTCGTCTTCGGGGAAGAAGCCGAGGGAGCCCTCGGGGGACTCGAGGGCGAACAGTCACGCCGGGACCGGATGATGGGATTTCTTTATGACCGCGAATATGGTCCACAACGCAACGTCCGTCGCCCGCAGGGCGATCGTGGAGGGACGCTCGACCCCTCGCAGCTCACCGTTCCCGACTGGATCAACGGAGTTCACGAGCTCTTCCCCCGAAAGACTATCGAACGCCTCGAACGCGACGCGCTCGACCGATACCAGCTCGAAGAAATCGTCACCCGTCCCGACGTGCTGCGGCGCGCGCGGCCCAACCCGACACTGTTGAAGGCCGTCCTCAGGACCAAGCACCTCATGCGGGCCGAGGTCCTCACGATCGCACGAAAGCTCGTGCGTCAGGTCGTCGAGGAACTGATGGAAAAGCTCGCCCGCGACGTACACCAGCCTTTCACCGGATCAGTGGACCGGCGACGACGCTCCTACCTACAGGTCGCCAAGAACTTCGACGCTCCCGAGACCATCCGGCGAAACTTGAAGAACTGGGATCCGAAGCGCCGGCAGATCGTCATCCAGGACCCGTACTTCTTCTCGAGAGTTCGGCGCCAGTCCGACAGGTGGCAGATCATCATCGTCGTCGATCAGTCCGGCTCAATGCTCGACAGCGTCATTCACGCCGCCGTCACCGCGAGCATCTTTCATGGGCTGAAGATGCTCGATCCGAGGCTCGTAGCGTTCGACACCCAGATCGTCGATCTGAGCGAAGACGTGCGCGACCCGGTCGAGAGCCTGATGAAGGTCCAGTTGGGCGGCGGCACGGACATCGCTAATGCCCTCGAGTACGCGGAAACACTCGTCAATGCTCCACGACGGACGATCGTCGTTCTCGTGACGGATTTTTACGAAGGTGGGCCATTGTCTCATCTTTTCGCCGTCACCAGACGTCTCTGCGAGAGCGGCGTGACCCTCCTCGGCCTCGCCGCGCTCGATGAAGAGGCGAACCCCGAGTACGACCGCGAGACTGCCCGAACGATGGTCGAGTTGGGTGCGGAGGTCGGCGCGATGACTCCGGGAGAGCTCGCCGAATGGGTCGCCAGCAAAGTGCGGTGACCGCGGTCAGCCGAAGTGGACCGCCGAGACGTGGGCGTTCATCACCACGTCGCGATAGGGGAGGGCGCCGGCATCCTTACCCGCAGCACCTGCCACCACCATCAGGGGGAGGAGGTGCTCTTCGCGGGGATGGCTCGCCCGCGCCGCCGGAGCTCGCTCCCATTCCACCAGACGAGTCTCCAGAGCGCTTCCTCCCAGGTCGATCGTCTCGGCGAGCCAGTCGTCGAACGCTTTCGAGTCGTTCCGAACGACGGAGGGATCGACGTTACCTCGCATCGAGCCGCCGAGCGCCCGCAGATTGTGGTAGCTCATCCCGCTTCCCACGATGAAGACTCCTTCGTCGCGCAGGCCTTCCAGCGCCCGGCCGATCGCGATGTGTTCCGCCGGGTCGAGCCCGCGTTTCAACGAAAGCTGCAGGGTCGGGATCGTCGCCTCCTCGTAGGCGAGCATCATCGGGACGAACACCCCGTGGTCGAACCCGCGTTCGGGATCGCCCGAAGTCTGGAATCCGGCGTTCTCCAGGCGAGTTCGGATCGAGTCCGCGAGCTCGGGAGCGCCCGGGGCCGGCCATTCGAGCTCGTAGGTGTGTTTCGGGAAACCACCGTAGTCGTAATACATCGGTGGATTCGGCGAAGTCTGGAGCGTCGGACGCTCCGCCTCCCAGTGGGCCGAGACCAGCAAGATTGCCCGCGGGGTCTCCGGAGTCACCATCGACAGCTCCTCCATGTACGTCCGCATGTGGGCCCAGCTCTCCTTCGTCCCGAAGAGAGAGTCGTCCATGAACGGCCAAGGCCCTCCGCCGTGCGGGAGGAAGACGGTGGGCATTCGTTCGGTCTTCGTCGGCTTCTTCATCGCACCCTCCAAGGGGTTGCTGGATCTTTCCCCAGCGCTCTTCACCGGCTCACAGGCTCCGAGCGCGACTGCCGCGCCCGAAGCACCCAGAACCTTGATCATCTTTCGTCGGGACCAAACGTCGTTCATCTCAGCGCTCCTCGATACGTTCTTTCTTCATCCGGCCCCACGCCACGAACGCCGCGATGCCTCCGAGGACGAGGTTCGGAGCGATCATGGCGTACTCCGCCCGTACGATGTGCGTGATGGCGGCCAGCACCATCACCGTCATCAGACCGACCGCCGCGAGCGGCGTCAAGATCGGCTTGATTCGCGTCGCCGCCGGCACGATCAGCCCGATCGCCCCGAGGACTTCCATCACTCCGATGAACGGGACCAGCGGGCCCATCGCCCCCGTCACGTACGGGGTCTGCTTCGCGAGCTCCTCGATCGGTGTGAGGAGTTTTCCCAGCCCCGCGGCGAGGAATGCCAGCGCCAGAAGAATCTGCGCGACCCAGAGGCCGATGTGAAGTGCTTTGTTTCTGCTCGTTGTGGTCATCATGGTCGCTGCGCTCATCAGTCTCTCCTTGGCGGGGTATCTTCCCGCGGTTCGTTGTCTGAAGAGAAACCTAGGGCGTTTCGCTCTTGACGTCACGACATCGTTCTGCAACTTGTTGTTGCATGAGCGAAACACCAGATTTGAATCTCTTGAGAATTTTCGTCGCCGTGGCAGACGAGGAGAGCTTCTCGCGGGCCGCCGACCGGCTCGGTATCGCGAAGGGGACCGTGTCTCGTTCCATCGCGCGTCTCGAGGAGACGCTGGGCGCACAGGTTCTGCACCGCACGACCCATTCCGTCGCCCTCAGCACTGCCGGCGAGGCGCTCTACGAGCGGGTGGCCTCTCACGTCCGCGCATTGGAGACGGCTTCCCGTTCGCTCCCCGACGCGTCGGCAGAGCCTGCCGGTCACCTACGGATCACCGCCCCGAACGATTTTGGCATCGCCGTGCTCCCCGAAGTGATCGCCAGATTTGGACTGCGCTATCCGGACGTCAGTTTCTCGATCAACCTTTCGAACGAGAGGTTCGATCTCGTCGCGGACGGATTCGACCTCGCCATCCGCGCGACGAGCGGACCATTGCAGGACTCGTCCCTGCAGGTTCGGAGACTCGGCCGGTTCGTCGGGAAGGCGTACGCGAGCCCCACCTACCTTGCGCGACGTGGCACGCCCTCGAAGTTCGGCGAGGAGGGGCACGATTGGATCGGTTTCCACGGCGTCCAGCCGGGAGAAGCGTTCCGTTACGAGATCAACGACTTCTTCGCGCTGAAGAACCTGATCGTTGCAGGCGCCGGTGTGGGGATGCTCCCGGCGCTCATCGCGGATCCATTCACCCGGACCGGTGAGCTCGTGAGGGTTCTGACCGACTTCGAGCTGCGCGACACCGCGAACGTGTGGGTGCTCTACCCCTCGAGCGGTCAGGTCGCCCCCAAGGTCGCCGCGTTCCGCGATTTCCTCCTCGAGCATTTCGGCGGTTGACCGCGTCTGCAAAGAGCGATGGCCTGCACCTGTGCAGCGTCGTATCCTTATCCCATGCTGCGGACCGACCTTTTACTGCTGACCGAAGAAGACCTCGCCGACTTCTCCACGCGCGGAACTCTGAAGCGCGCCCTCAAGGAGATCGAGCGAGGGTCTGTCGAGTGGGAGTTCCGCGATGACGACGGACACCTCGAAGTCCGGTGGTCGGACGGGCCGACCACGATCATCGGGGTCGGCGACGCGCTCCCCGATGCGTCCTGCAGTTGCGCGGCGGTGGGGCTCTGCAGGCACGTCATTCGCGCGGTGCTCGTGTATCAAGCCGCCAACCGCGACCGAGCCCCCGACGAAGTCCCGACGGGTGTCTGGGACCCGGGCGAGATCGGCGATGTCGTCGTGGAGGACCTTTTCGGTGCGGGCCGGCTCGCCCGTCTGAGGAAGACGTTTGACGACGGTCTGGTAGTGGAAGTCGTGCGGTCCGAAAAGCCGATGGCGAGGTTTCACCGACTGGGACACACCGTGCGATTCCTGGTCCCGATGGACCCGCGCTACACACAGTGCGACTGCGACGAGAAATCGCCGTGTCGGCACGTGGCGCTGGCGATCTGGGCGTTTCGGGAGGCGGAGGGAACGGTCGGTGCGGTCGTGGAGACGGGGGAGCGCGGCGGACCCACGTCGCCCGAGCATCTCGACCCCCTGGAAGAGGTCCTGCGGATGCTCGCCCAGACGGGGCTCGCCAACATCCCGCGCACGAGCGTCGACCGCTGGCGGGCGCTGGCCCGCACGACGAGGCAGCGCGGACTCGCCTGGCCGGCCGACATCCTCGATGACCTCTGCCGGCAGCACGAGCACTACCACGCCCACGACGCGCGCTTCAGCATCGACGCGCTGTCCGACCTCGTCGGTGAGCTGCTGATTCGCATCGACGCGCTTCGCACGCCGGACCTCCCGACGCCGACACTCTTCGTCCGCGGAGACGTTCTGGCGAGCGCGACGTCGCTCGGCCAGAGCCGGTTCGTTGGTCTCGGATGCTCCGCGACGATCCGGCATCGTTCCGTCGTGATTCGAGCGCTGCTACAAGACGTCTCCACCGGGGCCGTCGCGGCGGTGAGTGGCAGTTTCAACGATCCGGTCGACCCGGAGGCCGTCCCCGAGGACCTCTCTGTCCTGGCCGCGAAGGTGGCGATCGGCGGCCGCGCCCTTTCGATGATCGGATCGGGGCAGTTGGTGGTCCGCTCGGCCGAGCTGCGTAGCGACCACAGCCTCTCCCTGGGCAGGTCCTCGGCCAGCCTCTACGCGCAGGACTACACGTGGGAGAAGCTCAGGCCACCGCTCCTTGCCGATGGTTTCCGCGAAGTGGCATCCCGGATCGCGGCCCTACCGCCGAGTTCTCTGCGTCCGCGGCGCCACGGCGAAGATTTGCACGTCGTGCCGATCGCGGACGTCGAGACCGTTCGGTTCGACCCGCGCCTGCAGGAGGTAGTAGCCGAGCTGCTCGATCCCTACGGCGAGCGGGTTCGCCTTCGCCACCCGTACACGGCGCGGAACCGACGTGGAACTGAGCGGCTGCTGCAACTTCTCTCGACCCGGTCGAAGTCTTTCCGATTTCTGGCGGGGACGTTCTCATTCGGGGCATCCGGCCTTTGCGCACGTCCCACCGCGCTGATCCTGGAGGAGGATTCGGGCTCGGGCAGCGCCCGGACGATGCTTCAACCGTGGGTCGACGATATGGATCATCACCTCGAACGGGCGAGCGTCGAGCTGCAGCCACCCTCGAGCAGCCCGCGTCCACTGGCTCGCTACCGCGAACTGCTCAGCGCTTTCGTCGGAGACGTACTCTTGATGGGGATCGGCGGTGCGCCACCCGCCTCGCACGCAGAGCTCTCCGGACTCGCCGGGGCGCTCGAACAGGAGAGCGCCGTCGCACTGTTGGAAGCCCCCCTCTCGATCGCGACCCTTCTGGAACTGGCCGTCGTGCATCGGCTGGGGCGGGAGTTGGCTTAGAGCCAGAAGGTCGTTCCGCTGCCGAATGCTGCCCCATCACGCCGTCGAGCGGTCGTCACGGTCGCCCCGGTTGATTCACGACCCGACGCCGGATATCAATGTCCCGTCAAAAAGCCGAGAATCAGATGACCATCCGTCACATCACTGCAGTCCTCTTCCTCCTCGCCGCCGCTTGTGGTCCCGGCAACAACGGGACGAACAACGGTAACAACGGCGCTTCCAACAATGGGACATCGTCGAACAACGGGACGTCGACGAACAACGGGACGTCGACGAACAACGGAACCGTCGCTCCTGGGGCGGACGATGACGAGGACGGGATCCCGAACGCAGAAGACAACTGTCCCCAGACCCCGAATGCCGACCAGGTGAACGAGGACGAGGACGCTCACGGCGACGCGTGCGACAACTGCGTCCGCCTCCCGAACGACGATCAGGCAGACCTGGACGGCGACGGATTCGGTGACCTCTGCGACTCCTGCATTCCCGGCGGTGACGTGAACTTCGCGGACGTCTACTTCCAGGCAGAGACCGAGAACGATCAGATCGAGATCGCCGACGCGAGCGCCGGCGACTTCGACGGAGACGGCGCGTTCGACTTCGTCCTCCTCGACTACCAGGGGCGAGACGACGTCTCCTTCTTTCGATCGGTGCTCGATCCTCAGGGGGACGCCGAGAACTTCAACGTGTTCGATACGGCACAACCCGGTACGGGCCCCAAGGCGGTCGTCGGACTCGACGCGAACGGCGACGGATTCTGGGAGGTCGCGACCGCCAACGCCGTCGACGTGACCGTCGTGCAGAACAACGAGTCGGGTAACCGACGCGACCTGATCTTCGAGGACCGCTACGTCTACCCCTTCGAGGGGGTCTCCGTGGATCTTCACGCAGGCGACGTCGACGCCGACGGCGACACGGACCTCGTCCTCCTGACGGCGGGGCCGAATCGAATCGTCACCTTCCTCAACGACGGAAACGGGGACTTCGCGACGACCGCCACGAGCCCCGTGCTCGGCCTCGAGGCCGTGGGACTGCACGGTTTCGCGGTCGCCGACTTCGACGGAGACGGTCGTGCGGACGCAGCGGTGCTGGGTGAGGGCAACACCGTCGTCGTACTCACCGAGATTGCGGGGGACGATTCGGCGACTTCGAGCTTCTCGGTCGCCACGACGGACCAGGAGTTCGATCACATCGACTCCGGCTCCATCGATGGGGAAGGGCCTGCCGACCTCGCCTTCATGGCGACGAAGAAGCTCGACATGAACCAGTCGGACATCTTCCCCGAGATCGCCGTCTACGCGAACGGGGGCGCAGCCGATTTCACCGAGTACTACAGCGAGGTGATCGGCGTCGACTCCACGACCCTGCTCTTCGAGGACATCACCTACGACGGCCGTGCCGACGTGTTCGTCGGCAACTACTTCTGGCAACACGCCGAAGACGCGTCCGGGACCTACGAGGGGGGACGGGTGCAGACCAGCTTCCAGGGAACCGCCGAGCACGCCCTGCTCGTGAACATCGACGACGACAACGTGGGCGAGCTCGTGATCGTGGAGCCCCTCCGCGTCACGGTGCTCACCCCGAGCTGTGACTGACCGCGGTCACATCGCGCTGGTCGCCCTGCTGCTGGTCATGCTCGCGGGGTGCCGAAGCAAGGCGGAACGCATCCGCGATCCCGCCCGGGATCTGATCACGGAACAGGTTGCCTCCCCTGACGGCAAGAAGCACACGCTCGTGGGCAAGGCGTCGTGGTACGGCAAGAAGTTCCACGGGCGCACGACGGCGTGCGGCGAGCCGTTCGACATGTACGCCTTCACCGCCGCCCACAAGACGCTCCCATTTCACACGATCGTGCGGGTCACCGACCCGGCCACGCGCAAATCCGTCGTCGTCCGGATCACCGACCGTGGGCCCTATTCGAAGGGGCGCGTGATCGACCTGTCGTGGGCGGCTGCGACGGATCTTGGCATGGTCGAGCGGGGAATCGTCCCGGTCGAGCTCACCGTGCTGCAGTGGGGAACCGGGAAGTACATTCGCGAGTGAGTGTTGCGCGCATCGGTATCCTGGGGCGAGGGGGGGGGCGCGGTTAGCGGTGCGCGCGGTTAGCGGTCAGCGAGCGGGTAGCGGTTAGCTGTGGGTGTGTGGGGTGTTGGGTGCGGGGTGTGGGGTGTGCGGGGTGCTGGGTGTTGGGGTGCCGGGCGTTGGGTGAAAAGATCGAAATATCAGGGATTTGGCGATTTCTCGTTTTCTGTGAGTGACCCAACGGGACGCGTAAGGTGTGAGAAGGGTAGCCCGTTGGGGCAGTGGCGATCGCTGTAATCCCGCACCCCGCACCCCGCACCCGGCACCCCGCACCC
>CAYPJU010000062.1:0-39597 GCA_964411125.1 uncultured Bradymonadales bacterium
TTTTCGCGCTCGACTCAGTCCGACCCGAGCAGCTGATCGATGTCGAACTGCCCCGCCCCGATGAGCGGCGAAGTGCCGCGGGCGTAGACTTCGAGGTCCTCGAACGCGTTGGCGTCGTCCTCGTCGAACACGTAGTCGGCGAGGATCTCGACGTCGGCCGGTGACGCCATCCAGAGCAGGGCGTAGGCGATGACGAATTCTTCGGGCTCGTCGAGGTCGCGGAAGATGCCCTCTTCGGCGAGGTCCACCATCTCGGGGATGAGCTTTTCGAGGATGCGGCCCTTGTGTTCGGCGATCGATGCGAGGTCGAGTTCTTGCGGCCGCGCCTCGGGGATCAGGACCATGTGGCCGTAATTTCCGACCCGCTGGCCGTCGAGCGAGACCTGCGCGACGTCTTCGAGGTCGGCCCATTCGACGGTCGCGATCCCGTAGAGCTCGGCGATCTCGTCGAGCCGCTCCTCGCGGTCGGAGATGTAGTCGTCGACCTTCTCCTGTTTGCGGGCGGTGTCGCTAATGCGCTTGGCCGCCATCAGGCGTAGAACCTGCTCGAGCGTCTGCCGGAAGTTCTCGTGCTGTCCGACGACCATCATGTCGTGCAGCGCGGCGTCACTGAATCGAATCTGGGTGATCATCTTCCCTTCCGGCCCGAAGAACTGAACGTCGGGGCGGTCGTTGCGCGCGGAAGCTTCGACCTTGAAGTCGAGCAATTTACGGGCGACTTCGCGCGTGTCGGCGGCCGCAGGGTCGAAGCCCTGCTTCACGCCGCCGGAGAGAACGCTGTCGACCTCTGCCTCGAGGGCCGTGCGCCTGGCGACGACGTCGGGGTGTCCGGGGATCGCCTCGAGGCAATCGCGGAAGCCGGGGGCGTCGCGATCGCAAACGCTGTCGACGAACTCGGCGAGGTCGTCGGCGAGGGGGCCGATCTGCGACCACATCGGGTCGAAGCCGACGATGTAGGCGGCGAACGGATCGACGTGGTCGAGCATCTGGTCGCGCGACAGGAAGGTGTCGCCTTCGCGGATCGTCATGCGTGCGTTCACCTGAGCATCGTTGAGGCGGCCGTTGGCGCTCTCGACGGAGACGAGCTTTCGCCACTCCCATTCGCGGTCGGTGAAGAAGAGGCCGGAGCGCTCCTCGAGCTCGCTGAACAGCAACGTCTGGTTCTGGCCGTTCTGCTCGATGTGGACGGTGCCAGTCGCGAAGTTCTGTCCGCGGTAGAACTCCATCCCGAGGAATCGGAAGCCGACGTAGTTACCCTCGGAGTGCGCGTCCTTGTTGAGGTCGAGCTCCTGGACGACGCCGCTGTTTTCGCGCAGCGACATCGCCTGGGCGAGTCGGATGTCGCCGCGCATAGCCTGAGCGAGCGCCTGCTCCACGTTCTCGTCCCCGGCACGGCTCGTGTCGAAGCGGAAGCGCGCGACGCTGAGCCGGTCGGAGCTCGAGGTGGAGGTCGCGGTGAGCGACGGCGCGAGGTTCTTGTCGAGCTGCTTGCGCAGGGCCTTCTCGGCGAGCTCGGTGACGGACATGTCGACGACGCCGAGGTCGAGGTCGACCTCGGGGAGGCCGGAGAGACCCCATCCGGTGGTGAGGGCGACGGAGAAGTCGCGGACGGTCTGGCGGTCGATGCCGACGTCGACCCAGGCGTCGGTCCCGGTACCGCGGATGAGCTGGACGTCGAGCTTTCCGGCGACGCCGACGCGCGCGCCGAAGCTGAGTCGAGCGTGCAGCGCCAGAGTGTTGGCGACGGTGGCGATCAAGAACGGAATCCCGGCGCCGAGGTTGAGGCCCAGCGCGCCGTCGGCCCGCATCGCGATCGCCTCGCCGGGCGACAGTGCGACGACGTCTTGGAAGTCGCGCGGCATGACCCAGCCACGCACGGATCGGATCGCGTCGAGCGGCGCGTCTTTCAGCGCTTCGGTCTTCTGCTGGTAAGGGGCGATGACGACGGTTTCGATCGAAGCACGGGCGTCGAATCCGACCGAGCCGACGCCGTCGTCGCTGATGTCGACGTTCCACTGGTGACCGAGGTCCGGACCGATCGAGAAGTGGGATTCGGCCCAAGTCAGCCCCTCGCCCTGTGCCCGCGCCCGCCGCATCTCGGTGACGCGCGTCGCGAACGCCTCTTCGCCGAACCGCTCCGTCAGCCCCGACTTCAGCTCGTCGAGATCGTGTACGGTCGTCTGCCCGAGGACCTCTTCCTCGGAGCCGTAGAGCGCGGTCTCGCTGAGGGCGATGTTCGAGTATGGGACGTTGCCCAGCGCGTCGTTGAGGCCGTCGGTCGCGAGGCCCGCTCCGATGATCGTGAGGTCCGCGACATCGACGTTTCGCAAGTCGTCGTAGGCGTCGACGAAGCGGTCGGTGATCCCGTCACATTTGGGCCCCTCGCACACGACCGGGTCGGTGGTCACGGTCCCGTTGTTCTCTTCCACCGGTTCGTCGGTCGGACCGCAGGCAGCGAGGGTGAACGCCAGCCCGACCGCGCAGAAGACGGAAGAGGGGCGGGAGGCTCGATCGAAGTAGCGCATACAAATTCCTCTGGGGCAGGGGCGCAGTATGCCAGTTGCGTATCCAACCCTCTAGAACTATTTATGAATCGTGGAACGCAGCGATGTGGCGTGTGCGCCTCGACCGGCAACCCGACTGTTCACCGGGAGGGGTGCCACCGACCTCATCCCCGCATTCCACCGTGCCGTTTCCTTGGCACGTCAATTGCCTGGGATCGCGCCGTCCACACATACCAGGCCAAATGGAGAGAGACATGAAACGCCTGATGATGCTCGCAGGAGCAAGCCTGTTGTTCGCATGCGCGGAACCCGCCGATGATGGGAAGGGTGAAGAAGAGAACGCGCTGACGGACGGGAAGGACGACAGCTTCTTCCGACCGACCGAGCACGGAGAACTGCGCTTCGGCGTCACCAACGACGCTTCGATCACCGACGACGAGCAGTTCCATGCGTGGACGTTCGAGCTGAGCGACGATGCCGAGCTCGACATCGCAACCGCCGTGTCGCGCAACCTCGACACGGTGATGTACCTCTATCGCCGCGCCCCCGGCGAGGATAGCTGGGGCCGCTACATCGAGAAAAACGACGACGACGGCGACCTCATCTCCTCGCGGCTGACGCTGCAGGCCGAGGCGGGCGAATACCGCGTCATCGTCAAGGCCTTCAAATCCGCGCTCCGAGGCAGCTTCGACGTCGACGCGACCTGCGCCGGCCCCGGGTGTCCCGGAGCAGACAGCGGGACGTGCGAGGAAGGCGAGTTCACCGACCTCCCCCGGATGACGAGCTGGGGCGCGGACTGCGCCTTCGACATCGCGAACGCGTTGAGCGGCGAAGTCGTGAGCCGCTCGTCCACGTCCGTGACGATCGACGAGCGATGCGGCCTCAGCGGCCTCGAGCTCACCGCGGTCGACTACTTTCACGAATGGTGGAACGACATCGTCGGGTTCGATGACGCCTTCCGGTACGACCCCGACGACGACGTCGTCCTCGACATCGAAACCGAGACGATGAGCGGCGACGTCACCGTCATCAGAGTAGACGCCCCGTCCAATGACGAGGGTGCGATCACGTTCGTGTTCGACGGAGAGACGCTCCTGAGCTCGTACCAGCACAACCAGAGCGCGACGTTCGACACCTACTGCGAGAACCCCGGCGCCAGCGTGGAATCGCCCGGCGAGGGATGTTTCATCGACGTCATGCGTGCGCTCCCGCACGACAGGAACGCTGAGTCGGCGCGCGAGTTCGGCGAGGCGTCCGCGAACGACGCGAGCGATCCGGCAGTCGCCGCCGCGTTGCAGTACTACGTCGCCGTGGCCCAGGCCAGCGCGGACGACACCTTCGGGTACGAGATCGTGACGTGGGAATCCTACGAAGAAACGAACGTGGCCGAAGTGACGATCGAGCACGAATTCGGCACCACTTCGTACACCGTGATGGAGCGCTATAACGGCTGGGTGCCCCTGCTGCAGGCCGACCCGAACGGCATCGAATACGTCTGCGAGCGTTGAACCCGTCGACGAGACGAGAGCGGGCCGGAGCGCAATGCTCCGGCCTTTTCTCTGGCCCGAGGTTACGGGGCCGTCGAACGAAAGGAACGGGCGCCGCGCACGTTCAGGCGCAGCCACTCGTCGTACATTTTTCGCTTCGCGTACTTCGGTAGCCGGACCTCTTTCTCCAGCTCCTCCCACAAGCCCCCGATACACCCACCCGCTCCTCCGCTCCGCTCCGGGCCCCACGACGGGCCCGCCCCCAGCAGCCGAGGACACACCGGTGCATCGGCCGGCGATACTGCTCGATTCGCCGACCCAAACGAGGGTGTGTCCACCTCCCCAGACCTCGAGCGGCGCCGCTCGAAGGCAGGGGAGGTCGTGCTGGCCAACTACGTTTTCGGCCGCGACCTGGATCCGTTGCGAAGAAAGTCGAAAAAGTTGGCGGCCGCCGTGTCTTTCGGACGGGTGAAGTTTTGATAGAGTGCGGTCCGCCGCCCCAAAGGAGTCGTCATGCGCAAAGTCTCGATCTGTCTGCTGGGAGCCGTGCTGCTCACTGCGTGTGGTCCGTCGGGCGAGTCGCCCGGCTACGAAACGCGGCAGCAGTACTTCGAACGCATCTGCGGGCCCGACAAGTACCAGGGGCCGCAGGGGGTCGACGTTTCCGTCTACCAGCAGAACTTCGACTGGGCGGCTCGCAAGGCCGAGGGGATCCAGTTCGGCGTGGCGCGCGTCTCGAACGGGACGCAGATCATCGACGAGTACTTCGATCGCAACTGGTCGGAGATGAAGGCGAAGGGGATCTACCGCGGCGCGTACCAGTACTTCCGGCCCGGTCAGGACGCCGCGGCGCAGGCGAACATCATGGTGAACAAGCTCGGGCGACTCGGCCCGGGCGACATGCCGGCGGTCATCGACGTCGAGACCACCGACGGCGAGTCGGCGGCGACCGTGCGGGCGAAGGTCCGAGAGTGGCTGCAGATCGTCGAAGCGGGGACGGGCAAGAAGCCGATGATCTACACGGCCGCCTACTTCTGGCGCGACAACGTCGGCGACACGGGGTTGTCCGACTACCCGCTCTGGATCGCGAACTACGGCGCCGATTGCCCGCTCGTCCCCGATGGGTGGTCCAAATGGACGTTCTGGCAGTACTGCGACGGCAACCCCGACTACTGCTCGAACGGCGCGGGTTTCGACCGCAACGTCTTCAACGGCACGGCCGAAGACCTCGAGGCGTTCGCCGGTGCCGGCGGGTACGGCGCGGGCTTCGTCTCGCAGTCCTTCCCGCTCGCCTCGATGCCGTTCGAGATGGAGGCCGGCGAGACGGTGTCGGGCTACATCGAGCTCGAAAACACGGGGGCGCTGCCGTGGAACGACCAGACGCGGCTCGCGACGACCGAGCCCCGCGACCGCGACAGCGCGTTCGCCGACGAGACGTGGCTCGCGCCCAACCGTCCCGCCGCCGTGAGCGGCACGGTCGCTCCCGGCGAGTCGCACCGGTTCGAGTTCAACCTGAGGGCCCCCGCCGAGCCGGGGACCTACATGGAGTACTTCGGGGTGGTCCAGGAGGGGACGACGTGGTTCAGCGATCAACAGGGGCCCCCCGACGATCAGTTGCAGATCGCCGTGACCGTGGTCGAAGGCCCGGCCGTCCATCCCGACCCGATGCCGGAGAATCCGACGGACCCCGGCGTTCCAGAAGGTCCGACCGTCCCGGGGGCGGGCGGAGACTCGGATGGTCCCGGGACCGACGTCCCTGGGATGCAGGCCGGGGAATCGGACGATCTGCCGCCGCTCCTCGGCCCGTCGCCCGGCACCGAAGGGGGCTGTTCGCAGGCCCCCGGCGAGCCGACCGTGCCGCCGGCGCTCCTGGTGCTGGCGCTGTTCGGGCTACGGCGACGTCGGCGCGTGCGGTAGTCCGCGGCCTCCCGCCGCAGGTCAGTCGGGTACGCCGAGGTATCGCGCCAGCAGCTCGACCTCCTGATCGCTCAGGCTGTCGGTCCCCCAACCGGGCATGAACTGGGCGCGGTCGCCGTACAGGCCATCGCCTTCGCCCTCTCGGATCTGCTCGCGAGTCTTGGAGTATTCCTCCCCGACCGCGGGCTCGCCGCCGCCACGCCCGTCCGGGCCGTGACAGTTTCCGCAGTACCTGGCGTAGAGATCCTGGGCGGTCGTCGGGTTGGGAAAACTACCGAGCCACGCCAGCATTTCGTCGAGCTGCGCGTCGGAGACATCCTCGAAAGCAGGCATGTCGTTCGGAAACTTCGTGCTCTCCCGTCCGTTTCGAACGACCCACGTCGCATACTCGTCCGCGCGGAAGCGGAGCTGCGGCGCCCGATCGGTCCCCTCCCCCTCCTCCCCGTGACAGCCCGCGCAGCGCACTTCGTAGACCTCCAGCCCGTCGGGGATCAGATCGGTCGGTTCGTCCTGCAGCTCCTGGGGATCGGGCGCGCCGGTGGAGACAGGCTCGGCGCCCTCAGCGCGGCGGCCCGACTCCGACTCTCCTCCGCCCGCCGACATAGAGACTTCCATCGTCGCCTCGCATCCCGCGAGAACGAAGGCCGCCAAGATCAGAACTCCGAGTCGTCGTTTCGTCATCGCCATCCTCCGGTTTCGTCCTTCTGGAGGATAGAGGTCGGAGGGGGAGACTCAATCGTGAGGGGTGAGAAACCGTGTTCATTTAGAACACACTCACCGACAGATACCGACAGGTAGGTAGAACACACCAGAAACTACTCACTGCCGCCTATTACCGAGACAAAAGAGCAATCAATCCTTTATCGTCCTGCGCAATATCATGGTATAGAGAACACAGATCACCCGGCTGTGGCCCCCCCACCGAGCACCCGATGCCGACCCCCTGGCGCCCCGACATTTTCGAATACCTCGACTATCGCCGATACCTCGAGGACTTCTACACGGCGGGCAAGGAGAACGTCGCCGCCTTCTCGCACCGCTACTTCGCGCGCCGTGCGGGTTTCTCGTCGTCGAACTACATCCAGCTCGTGTGGAAGGGAAAGCGCAACCTCACGGCGGACAGCACCCGATCGCTCTGCGACGCGATGGAGCTGACGCGCAGGGAGAGCGCGTTTTTCGCGGCGCTGGTGCGGCTCGATCAGTCCGACGACCCCGACGAGAAGAACCAGGCGTTCGAAGAGGTCGCCGCGAGCCGCGCTTTCCACCGTGCTCGAACCATCGACGACTCGATGTGGGAGTACCTTTCGCACTGGTACTACCCGGCGATCCGCGAGATGGCGGGCCAGTCGGACTTCGTCCTCGACGCGCGGGTGATCGCTCAGCGCCTCTGCCCCTCGGTTCCCGTCGACAAGGTCCGACGCGCGCTAGACCTCATCCTGGAGCTCGGGCTGATCGTGGTCGACGAGGACGGCTCCATCTCGCGCGGAGAGCCGACGCTCACGACGGGCCATATCGTGCGGAAGCTCGCCGCCGCCAACTACCACCGCCAGATGATCGCGCGCGGCGCGGAGGCGATCGAGCTTCACCCCGCGAAGATGCGCGAGATCGCCGGCACGACCGTCTGCATCGAGGCGGCGACCGTCCCCGAGCTCAAGCAGCGGATTCGCAGCTTCCGCGAAGCCCTCATCCAGCGATGCGACTCGGACGAGACCCCCGAGATCGTGTACCAGTTCAACGTGCAGCTCTTCCCTCTGAGCACCCGCAGTTCGACCGACACCGAGAGTTCCAGCGCATGAAACGTATCTCCACTGCCGTTCTCCTCGCGCTCGCTGCCGCGAGCTGTGTCGCCACCGACGTCGGCAATCCGGACGATGGCGATTTTCGTACGACGCTCGATTTCGCGGCGTACGAAGGTTCGTCGGCCTCGGCGCTGACGCTGTCGAACGGTGTAGAGATCGATCGCGCGCTCTTCGGGTTCGACCGGTTCGAGCTGCGGACGACGAGCGACTGCGAGGACGAGAACGAGGTCGAGGAGCGCGGCGTCGTCGTCAGCGAGCTGTTGAGCGGCGAGGACTACCCCGAGCTCCCGTCGTTCGTGCGAAACGTGTCGAGCTTCTGCCGGCTCGAGCTGAGGATCGCCAAGGTCGAGGCGGACGAAGCCCCGTCGGGCATTCCGAACGAGATCACGGACCGCTCGATCCGGCTCGAAGGGAGCCTCCCGGACGGGACGCCGTTCGAGCTCGAGACGACGGACGAAGCGGAGCTGCGTCTCGACCCGACCACCGGGGATTCGTTCGAGCTCGAGGGGACCGACGCGCGCCTCTTTCTAGCGTTCGACATGAACACGTGGTTCGTCGGGATCGACCTCGACACGCTGCAAGCCGACGCCGACGGCGTCGTCCGAATCGGTCCCGGCACGCCGGCGGGCGAGCGCTTTCTGCAGAACGTCTCGGACTCGGCGCGCCTCTTCCCCGACGGCGACGGCAACGGCGTGCTCGACGCCGACGAGACCGACGACTCGCTCGCCGTGGGTGTGTCGCGCTAGACCAGCGGACGGTTCATTCGTGCTCGGCCAGGTGGTCGAGCAGTTGGCGCGCGTACTCCGGCGGCTTGCCTCGCTCTCGCTCCTTTCGAGCCTTCCGAAGCAGTTGGCGCAGTTGCTGTCGATCGAACTGCGGATGCTCCTCGACGAACTGCATCAAGAAGTCGTCGTCGCCCGCGAGCAACTGGTCACGCCACCGCTCCGCCCGGGTAGGACCGACCTCCTCTGCGACCGGCTGCACATCACCGGCGAGGAAGGCCCGGATCGCGTCGGGATCCTCGTTCTCGATACGGTTCGCGATATGACCGACCTGTCGTTTCAACGCCGCGCGCTTCATCGACTGCGCGTCGAGGATCGCCTTGCGGGTGCGGTCCGACAGCGGAAACGCGGCCAGGCGCCCCGGCGAGAGCTCGACCAACTGCGCAGCGAGCTCCTTCAGCTCGTTGAACTCGCGTTTGAGCTGTGAGCGGCTCTTCCACTCTTCCTGCTCTTCTACGGCTTCTTCGTCGTGCGCCATCGCTACTCCTGTCGATCGGACGGTGGAGGGTAGCACACCTGCGGGAGTTTGGTGCCGCAGCTTCGGCGGGACTGCATCGTTGAGAAGGTCTCGCCATCCGTCGTATCGTGGCTCGGAACGACACCCACGAGAGCGATGAAACCTACGACTTTCCTGATCCCGATGTTTTTCGCCACCGCGTGCGGGACCGACGTCCCCGCGGAACCGGACCGCGACGCGACGCCAGGGTCCGTCGAAACCGACGCGGGGCGCGACAGCGGTTCGTCCGCTCCCGATACGAGCTCGAACGACGACGCCGGGATTGCCGACTTCAGCGTGGTGCCCGACCTCTCGGAGGGGCCGCCGGATCTGGGGCAGACGGACGCTTCTGCCGTCGACATGCCGGATTCCGTCGACATGGCAGGGGCGGACGTCGCGGACGCGGGCTCGCTGACCGAGGACATGCCAGCGACGAGCGGCGAGACGTGCGACGCGGCGGTCGACGCGACCTCGGGTGGGACCTTCGCGGGCGACACGACGGACGTGGACGACGACTATTCGACGAGCGCATCGGACGACGGCTGTCCGTCGGGGCAGGCGAGCGGCGGCGACCTCGTCTACAGCCTCGCGCCGGCGGTCGAGACGACCTATTCGATCCGGGTCGAGCCCGACGGAAATTTCGATCCGTTCCTCTACGTCAAGGCGGACTGCGCCGCGGCCGAGTGCGTCGACGGCACGGTGCTCAACGGCCCCGGCACGATGGAGAGCCTGACCGTGACCGTCCCTGAGGGGGCGACCTACTACGTCGTCGTCGACGGGGAGCTCCTCTCCGAGGGGGCGTACACCCTGACGGTCACCGCGATGTAGCGGGACGGCGCCCGACTCGCCCGACCGAAACCGTTTACAAACCGCGCCATATCGGGTTTTCTTGGGGCACTCGAAAGAACCAGGGAGTGGACGATGCGCGTATTGGTGTGGGGTGCCGGGAATCGCGGCAAGATCGTGGCAGACGTCGTGCGAGCGTGCGGGCACGAGATCGTGGGTTTCGTGGACGACGACGAGAGCATCGCCGGGCAAGAAGTCTTCGCCGGCGCACGGGTGCTCTATTCCTCGGACGACCTCTTCGAAATCCTGGAGGACGATCCCGACTTCGACGCGGTGGCGCTCGGGATGGGGGACAACACCGAGAGGCTCCGGTCCTTCTTCGAGATCTCGGGGCAGGTCGGTGTTCCGGCGTTCATCCACCCCAACGCGATCCACGACGGCTGCGAATTCGGCAGCGGGAGCATCGTCGGTCCGGGCGCCGTGCTGAACGGAGCGACGCTCGGCCGATGCGTGTTCGTCGACGCCGGGGGTGTGGTCGATTTCGGCTCGACGCTGGGTGACGCGACGCATGTCGGGGCGGCTGCGGTCGTCGGGGATGGGGCCACGCTCGGGGAACGTGTGTTCGTCGGGGCGGGGGCGACGGTGGGGCCGGCGGTCGAGCTCGACGCGGATGCGCGGGTCGAGGCGGGCGCCACGATGGTTCGTCTGCAGTTCTGAGCCGCTACTTCACGCGACGGAGCGATTCGGGCGTCAGCTTCACGACGTTGTCGGGCCCCCCGCTGTAGCGCGGGACGATACGCTTGAGGTTGAGCCGAACCCCGCCATCGTTGCCGGCGATCGCCGCATCGAGCAGGTCGGCGAGGTGCCGGTTCAGGAGCGAGATGTCCGTCTCGTCGTTCTGTCCGACGAAGATCTTTTCGTGGCGGGTCTCGCCGCAGTCCTCGGCTTCCAGCAACAGCTCCTCGAAGAGTTTCTCGCCCGGGCGCACACCGGTGAACGTGATCTCGATCTCGTCTTCGCGCAGCCCGGAGAGGCGGATCATGTCGCGGGCGAGGTCGGCGATCTTCACCGGCTCCCCCATGTCGAGGACGAAGACCTCGCCGCCGTTGCCGATCGCTGCGGCCTGCAGCACGAGCTGCGAGGCTTCGGGGATCGTCATGAAGTAGCGGGTCATCTCGGGGTGGGTCACGGTGACGGGGCCGCCGTTTCGGATCTGCTCGCGGAAGATGGGGACGACGGAGCCGTTGGACCCGAGCACGTTTCCAAACCGGACGGCGCAGTACTTCGTCTTCTCGAACTTCGGCGCGAGGCTCAGGGTGAGGAGCTCGGTGACGCGTTTGGTTGCCCCCATGACGCTCGTCGGATTGACGGCCTTGTCGGTGCTGATCAGGACGAAAGTTCCGACGCCGCGTTCTCCCGACAGTTCGGCGACGACCTGGGTGCCGCGTACGTTGTTGAGGACCGCCTCGCTCGGGTGCATCTCCATCAGCGGAACGTGCTTGTATGCCGCCGCGTGGATGACGACCTCGGGGCTGTGCTCGGCGAAGATCTGCTCCATCCGCTTTCGGTCGGCGACGTCGGCGATGTAGGGCTCGAGCCGCCCGCCGTGTTCGCCGGAGAGCTCGCGATGGATGAAAAAGAGCGGAGTTTCGCCGCGCTCGACCATGATGAGCCGCGACGGGTCGAAGCGCAGCACCTGACGGCAAATCTCGGAGCCGATCGACCCACCGGCACCGGTCACGAGGACACGACGCCCTTGCAGGAAGCGGCCGATCGATGCGTTGTCGAGCTTGACGGCGTCACGTCCGAGGATGTCAGAGATGCTGACTTCGCGGAGCTCCTTGAGCGAGACACGACCGTCGAGGATCGATTCGACCGCCGGGAGGATCTGCGTCTTGACCTCCGTCTCTTTGGTCGCCTCGATGACGCGGCGCATCTCTTCGCGGGAGGCGGAGGGCATGGCGATGATGATCAGGTCGATCAGGTGGTTTTCGACGTACCACTTCACGTCCTTGATGGCGCCGAGGACGGGGACCGCGTGAATACGCAGGCCGTGTTTGTACTCGTCGTCGTCGAGGAACCCGATCGGGTTGTAGGGGAGGTTGGGGTTCTTCTGGATCTCGCGGAGCAGCGTCTCACCGGTGTCGCCCGCTCCGATGATGAGCAGGTTCATCTTGTCCTTCGCGCCGATCGACACGGACCGCGCCGCCTCGCGCAGCAGACGGAGGCTTCCCCGCGCGCCACCGATCAAGAAGAGCGAAAGGCCGAAGTCGAGGACGTAGACGGAGCGTGGGAACGCGTGCCCCGAGATGACGAAGACGTTCACGATCAGGAAGACGGTCGAGGCGATCGCGAGGCCACGCGCGAGCTGCGTGAGGTCTCGCATGCTGAGGTACTTCCACCAGCCCTGGAACATCCTCATCGCCGCGAAGACGGCGAGCTTGATGCCGAGCACGACGGGCAGGACTTTCCACATCACGGGGATCCAGACCTGCGGCATCCGGAAGTCGAATCGAATCGCGAACGCCATGAGGAACGCCAGCGAGAAGAGCGCGACGTGCATCGACACGATGAGTAGAAGCCGGACGCCCCGCGGCAGGCGCGGCATGTTCTCAATCCACTTCAACATTTACGGGTCCTGCGCTCGAGAGTTGGCGCACAGGGACGCCAAGTGTCCACAACGTTTAACCAAAACGAGCCAGTCACTCAAACTTTCGTTCGCACGATCGCTTTTGCGCTGACCGGTTTGGCACCTACATTCCGTGGCACTCAATCTTGGAGCATCAATGAGAGCGACAACCATTTTGTTCGTTTCCGCGGCACTCGCCGTGGGTTGCAGCAAGTCCAAACCCGACGAAGAGCCGGTCGAACAGGTCGAACCTGGCGAGGAAGAGGGGGCGACGAAGGCGGATCCAGAGCAAGCGCGGGTGGAGTGGTCGGCGCCGATCAAGACTCGGACGACCGGGGGCACCGTCCTCGGGGTGCCGCTGCTCGACGTGGAGGTCGGGTCGACGCCGACCCAGGTCGTGCTCGACACGTCGTCGCACCATCACACGCTCACGCGTTCGTTCGCGGACTCCGTCCCCGTACCGGTCCTCTCGACGAAGAAGGTCCTGCGGGTGACGGGTAAGCTCAAGGAGGCGGTGGAGGTCGACGGCCCCGTCGAGATGGTGATCGCTGGCGCTCCGGTGAAACTCGAGCAGGCGATCGCGGCCAAGAGCGAGCCCGAAACCGACGCGCTCGGCGTCGGAGGGATGCTCGCTCCCGGGGACCTCGTCGACTTCGCCCATATCCTGGTCGCCGACTTTCGGGGCGGCAAGATCTACCACGTGAAGGGGGGTGAGTCGCACGTCCGTTCCTGGTTCTCGAAACAGTTCGGTGAACCGACGGAAGTGCCGATCATCCGCGACGAAGACGGCCTGATGTACATCGACACGTCGATCGATCCGGAGCGCGACGCGACGGTGAAGGCGGTGCTCGACACGGGCTCGGCTTATTCGAGGTTCGAACACGGGCAGCTCGAAGTCGAGCCGCAGAAGGACGAGTGCGTGGAGGGGCTCGATCCCTTCGTGCAGTGCGTACCAGGCCGTGTGATCCCCGACCGTTCCGTGCAGTTCGGCGGCAAGTGGTATACGGGCAAGATCGTCTCGGTGCCGCTGGCCCCCGGCGACCCGAAGGTCCAGGCGGTCGGCTCGGTCGGGATGGACATCCTCCGCAACTGCACCATCGCCTTCACGACCCACACCGAAGGGATCTGGACCGTCTGCGACGGCTGAGCCCTTCGCCTCACCCCTTTCCCACCAACGAAACGAACTCCACCCGCTCGGCCCCGATCGCCTCGGCGACCCGGAGGTCGTGCGTCACCATGAGGAGCGCGCCGGGGTAGTCGGCGAGCGCCGCCTCGAGCCGCTCGATCGCTTCGACGTCCAGGTCGTTCGTCGGCTCGTCCAGGACCAGCAACCACGGCTCGGCGGCAAATCCGACAGCGAGCGCGAGCTTCCGCGTCTCGCCGGGGGAGAGGGGCAGGCCAGAGAGAACGGCGTCGACGTCCAGCAAGATCGCCGCTCCCACATGGAGGGCGCGCTGCCGCGCCGCAGCGTCGAGCGTTTCGAATCGATCGCGGGCGACCTCTTCATCGATGGTCTGAGGCAGAAAGAGCAGCCGCTCCGGAGCGAGATCCCAGGCGTCGCGCAAAACCCGCAACAACGTCGATTTTCCACACCCGTTCGGGCCCGTCAGCCAGATGCGCCCGGTCGGCTCCAGCACCAGTCGCAGGTCGTGAGCGAGGGCTCGAGAGCCTGCCTGAAGCGTCGGAACGTCGAGCACGAGCAGCGGCGACCGACGCGCCGGGTCCGTCTCGACGAAGATCGGACGGCTGGACGCACCGGGGCGCGCGATGGCATCGAGCGTCGTCTCGAGGCGACTCAGCTCGGCCCGCGCGACGCCGCGGTTTCGGGCGATGCTCGCCTCGGCACGGCGTGCGCGCTCTTTCCGCGCGGTGCTGCGGGCGTCCGAATCGCGACGCGACGACATGCGCGAGCCGGCGCTGAGTGAACCAACCGCAGCGGCGTGGCGACGCGACTCCGCCCGCACGACGTCCCGCGCCTGCCGAACCGCGTCCTGTGCGCTCTCCAGCCGCTCGAGCTCGCGAAGTTCTTCGGCGAGCCAGAGCTCCCGGGCGCTCGAGTACCCGCCGGGATAGCAGCGCACCCTTCCGCCCTTCACCCGAACCGTCGTCGAGCAGAGCTCGTCGAGAAACGCGCGATCGTGGGAGACGACGAGGCCGATTCCTTCGTACGCGCGAAGCGCTCGTGCGAGCGTCGTGCGCCCTTCGAGGTCCAGGTGGTTCGTCGGCTCGTCGAGCAACAATATCCCCGGATCGCGATACACCGCTGCGGCGATCTGCCACTTACGGCGCTCGCCGGGGGAGAGGACCTCCCATTGCCAGAACTCCTCCGGGTCGATCTCGAAGAGCGACATCCAGCGAAGCGCGTCCGCAGTCCAGGCGTTCGCGAACTCTTCGACGTCCGCCGACCGGGCTGGCGACTGGTGGCAGCGGGCGATCGTGAGCCCGCCGGTTTCGACGACGCCGGATTGCGGTGCGAGCGAACCGTCGACGAGCCCGAGGAGCGTCGATTTGCCTGCGCCGTTCGGGCCGACGAGCGCCGACCAGCCCGCGGACAGATCGAGGGTGCACGATTCGATGAGTGACGATTGGTGAGGCCAGGCGAACGTGACGTCCGCCAGTCGTAGAGACGACATGCGACAAACTCCGAAGGGGTGAGCTCAGTGAGCGGTCGGGTTCGTCGCGTTACTCCATCGTCCTCTCGGGGCCAGGGTGGTCGAGGTGCCCGGCCGGTGTGGCGGGGTCACAGCTTCACGATGTTGAAAAGGTGGGCTGGAGTCAACCCACCGCTCTCCCGCGGGACTGGCGCGCGAAAATCGTGTAATCTGAGCGGATACCGCGGAACACGGAACATCATTTCGAAGGGATTGGGGTCAGTCATGTCAGGAATTCGCTTCGCCGGTCTCCTTCTCGTCAACATGGTCGTCGCGTCGAGCACCGCGTGGGCCAACATCTGTCCGGATACGTCGTACGAGGTCGAGAGCCTGGAGATCGTTCAGGCCGACCCGGCCTTCGAATGCTTGAGAATCACGGCCGACAACGGCGGCGGCTGCCCGGACCGCGTGTTCGTCCACGTGGTGAACGGGTGCGACCAAGAGGTCACGTTCCTCCCGTGGACCGGCGAGCTCGACGGGTGCGCCAGTCCCGGCGCCGTTTGTGATTCACCTCTCCCTCCGGACGGCGTTGCGGACTTCGAGGTGACGACCCGCCGAAACGACAATGGCACGAGCTCGGACGTCACGCTGGACGGGGAAGTTGCGTTCGCCATTCGCGCCGAGCTCGCCGACGGAGGGACGGGGGAGGTTCAGATGCTGATGAACGTCGTTCGAAGGGTCTACGTCGAGCCGCCCGACGAGCCCCCGCCACCCGGGGATGGCGACGACATGGGTGGTGCCGGCGGCGATCCGGAGGACGATGCAGACGACCGCACTGACTCAGGCGGGGCCGACGGCGGGCGGACCGACTCTGCGGACGATGACAGCGGCGGCTGCAGTACTACGAAGACGAGGCCCGGCGGGTCCGCTCTCGCTATCGTGCTGGCCGGGCTCGTAGCTATCCGACGCCGGCGACGACCGGCGCGGAGGCCGGTCGTCCACGCCGGGACGGAGCCCGGCGGTCCATAGTTGACGGCGCTTGGCGGGATCGCTAGGTTACGCAGCCCTATTCGTAGGAGAATCGATGGCCCGCGTTACCGTAGAAGATTGTCTGGAAAAGGTCGAAAACCGCTTCGCTCTGGTGAAGCTGGGGACGCAGCGAGCTCGCGAGCTCCGCGGCAACCACGACCGCATCTTTCCCTCCGCGAACAAAGAAGCCGTGCACGCTCTCCGCGAGATCGCCGCGGGCTTCGTGAACTTCGACGACGCCTCCATCGCTCGACTCAAGGCCGTCCTGCACGACGAATACGCCGACGAGTGAGTCCGGCGTCGCGCTCCGTCCCCCTTGCCATTTCGCGGCGGTGGGTACCTTGACCCTGTCCACTTCACGGACTCGGAGCGTGTCATGATCGAATTTCTGCTTTCCTGGTTGGTCCTCTCCTTCGGCGTGTGGGCTGCTGCAGCTCTGCTGCCGAGCGTTCACATCAAGAGTTTCAAATCGGCGATCATCGTCGCGGCTGCGCTCGGCGTGTTGAACGTTCTGATCGGCTGGCTGCTCTTCGTGATCATCGGGATCGGTACGTTGGGGCTCGGCTTCCTGTTCGCGTTCCTGACGCGGCTCGTCGTGTCGGCGATCCTTCTCAAGATCATCGACGCCGCCATGGACAGCCTCAGGATCGAATCCTTCGGGGCCTCCTTCCTGATGGCGCTGATCATCGCGGTGATCGGCGGCGTCGCCGACTGGCTCATCTTCTGACCGCGGTCACTCCCCCCGCTTGATCCCGGCCTCACCGAACCGCGCACGGATTTCGTCCATCGTGTGTTCGAGCCGGCTCGTCTTCTCGCCTTTCACCGCGAAGAGGTCGAGCTGGGCCAACCCTTCCGCATCGCTGAGATCGAACGCTGCCGCCCCGACGAGCCGGATCGGCTCGTCGAGCTCGAGCTCGTCGAGGAGCTGCACGGCGGTCTCCCACAGTGTCTTGGAATCGTCGCACGGGTGAGGGAGGGGGCCCTGTCGCGTCTGCAACGAGAAGGTCTCGGTGTAGCGTACTTTCACCCGCACGGAGGCGGCGCGCAGCTTCTTGTTCCGCAGGTGCCTCGCGACCGTCTCGCACCGGTCGCGGAGCTCCCGCTCTACCGCGGCACGACCGCTGATGTCGTAGGATAGGGTCGACTCGGAGCCGACCGATTTTCGTTTCCCGCCGCTCGTGACGCGTCGCGCGTCGACCCCGTTCGCGAGCCGATGAACATGAACGCCGAACTTCTCGCCGAAGAGGCGACGGAGCTCGTCGGGTGAGGTGCGCGCGATGTCGCCGATCGTCCGAAACCCGTACTCCTCCATCTTCGCGCCGGTCTTCTTGCCGACGCCCCAGATCTTGCGAATCGGAAGCGGCGCGATGAACGCCGACTCCCCTCCGATCGGGACGAGGGTCATGCCGTCGGGCTTGTCGAGGTCGGAGGCGAGCTTGGCGAGAAACTTGTTCGACGCGATGCCGACCGACGCGGTGAGCCCGTCAGTCGCTTCGGCGATGTCGCGACGAATCGCCGCGGCGGCTTCGAGCGGGGGCCCGAAGAGGCGCTGCGTGCCGGTCATGTCGACGAACGCCTCGTCGAGACTCAGCGGTTCGACGTGCGGGCTGTAGTTGCCGAGCACCTCCATGATCTTGCGGCTCTCCTCGACGTAGACCTTCATCCGCGGAGAGATGACGACGGCGTGCGGGCAGCGTCGCAGCGCCTGCGTCATCGGCATCGCGCTGTGGACGCCGAACTCGCGGACCTCGTAACTCGCCGCGGCGACGACGCCACGGCGGCGCGTGCCCCCGACGATGACGGGCTTTCCGCGAAGCTCGGGAGCATCGCGCTGTTCTACCGACGCATAGAATGCGTCCATGTCGACGTGGAAGACGAGCATCCGCCCCATTCTGCCGCCCGGTCCACCTCCCGTCGAGTGCTGGCTGACGTCCAAGAATTGGAGAAGCGATGGAACCTGTGCGACGATTGCCGCATTCACCATCGACTAGAAAGGTAGCACCATGAAACTTCGCAATCTCCTCCTCGTCGCAGCGTGCGCCACGACGCTCGCCGCGTGCGGTTCCAACAACGGCTCGTCCAACAACGGCTCCTCCAACAATGGTGGGACCAACAACGGCAGTTCGAACAACGGGTCGTCCAACAACGGCTCGAACGCCGGATCGAACAACGGTGCGTCGAACAATGGCGCCACGAACAACAACGGTGTCACCAACAACAACGGCACCACCACCGGCACCAACAACGGCACCACCGCCGGCACCAACAACGGCACGACCACCGCGACCAACAACGGCACGACCACCGGCACCAACAACGGGACGACCACCGGCACCAACAACGGGACGACGGGCGGAACGCAGACGTGCAACGGCAGCCTCGACGCCGCGACCGCTTGCGGGGGCGACCCGATGGGCACCTGGACCGTCGACGAGGTCTGCTCGGACTACGACTTCGCGGGGCTGATCCAGCAGGCTTGCGCGCAGGCAACTGCCGGAGACCCGACGGTCGACGCGACCGGGACCCTGGCGGTCACGGCGAGCAACTGGGCTTACGAACTGAACGGTTCGGCGATGATCGACGCGAACATCCCCCAGAACTGCAACTTCCTCGGCTGCGCACAGACCGCCAGCCTGATCGAGAGCACCGGCGGCGCGGAGTCCGCCACCTGCACCGACGACGGCGCGGGCGGATGCGACTGCACCGCGACGTACGACATCAGCACGGCGTCGGCGGGTTCGTACACCACCGACGGTGCCGGTACGGCGACGATCGGGACCGGCGAGACGTACTACTACTGTGTCGCGGGCGATTCGATCCAGATTCGCGAATACGGGACGCAGAACGACGACGCCCAGCCGACGACGCTGCTCATCAAGTAGTTCCCCACGACTGGCTTCGCCTTTACAGCCGCTTCCGCCTCCCGCGGAGCGGCTGTTTTCGTTTGTTCGGCTGAAACGAACGGTTCGCGGAAAATTACGAACCAGTCGAAGTGAGAGGTCGCCTGTAGGCTAGAGTTCAGACAACTCGACGACGGAGGTGCAGATGAAACTTTTGGCGACCGCAGGAAGGCTTCTCCTCGTCACGCTCAAGAGGATCTACGACATCCTCGCGAGCTACCTCCTCTTCTGGATGGTGTACGTCACGGCGATCTCCGTCGCTCTGCACGAGGGTTTTCGATTCCTATGGGAGCATCTCGGCGTCGAGAACGCGGACCTGGTGTGGGCCCAGATGGCGACCCGGGTCGGGCTCGAGGTCGACCAGACGCGACTCGCCGTCGTCATCCTCCTCCACCTGCTGATCTTCGTCGTGCTTCGTCGGCCGATCGCCGTGGTCCAGCCGTGGTTCGAGCGGCGGATCGATTCGCTGGCGGGCATCTTCGATCGCGTGACGAGCGACCGCTTCTCCCTGCGGCTCTTCGGCGAAGCGACGTTTACGATCGTGGTCACTGCTCTGCTGGTTCCGTTCGTGATCCAGCCCACCCTGGTGCGCGGAAACAGTGCGGAAGCGTGGATCGAGCGAGGGGTGAATCTCATCGACGGCAGCGCGGTCTTCGAAACGCGGGACTCAGTGATCGCGTTCTATCGTCAGATCGGTGCAGAGCCTGTGGTGGTCGAGGAGGGGGTGGACTCGGCGGCGGTGGACGAGGCGATCGCCGCGGCGGACGACCCCGATCTCCCCGAACCGGAAGTGGGCGTGGTTCCGAAGTTCGACTACCCGAACATGCAGCGACCCGATCCGCCGGTCGGCCCCGAGGAGACCACGGCCGGCGTGCCGGGCGCCGAACGGTCGGCGCTACGCCTGGAGGTCGTCAATGCCCCGATGCCGATCATGGATCGCTGGGACGACGACATCCTCGACGCCGTCGACCACGACCTGGAGCTCTTCTCGTACGTGAAAGCTTTCATGTACGTCGAATCGGCAGGGCGGCAGTACGCCGTGAGCCGCACCGGTTGCGCCGGGCTGATGCAGTTTTGCTCGGGGACGGCGAAGACGCAGCCTTACCGGAAAGTCTTCGGCGTCGGCAAGGTGTACGCATGCGGCTGCCGAGGCGCGAGCTGCCAGGTGCCGCGGTCTGTCGCACGAGCGCTCGAGTCCGGCAGCAAGTCGGCGGTCGTCGCCCAGAGCGACGACTTTCCGTGCGAGCTGAGCGACGCGCGCTTCGACCCGCCGAAGGCACTGAAGGCGGGCCGGCTCTACGTCGAGCGCCTGCACCGTAGCTTCGGCGGCAACATCTACCTGATGTACGTGGGGTACAACTCGGGCCCGGCGGTCGCGAAACGCGTCTGGAAGAGCGTGGGCCGTAACCCCGAGGCATCGCTGGAGCAGATCGCGGAGCACCTCCCGGCGGCGCTCGAGCCGTACTACGGTTCTTCGTCGGACGCGCGAGCGCGGTCGCTCGTGCGGGTGCACCTGCCGAAGATCGCGAAGGCGCAGCAGCGCTTCTCCTACGCCACGCCAGGCTCGGAGGCGGTCTCGATGCTTCAGCCGAGCGAGTAGACCCCGTCGTCGTCGACGGCCCACCGGCCCGACTCCAGCCCCTCGCGCAGGACGACGAAGACGGAGGGATCGGTGAGCGGGACTTCCCACCGAACGGCCAGCTCGTCGCGAATCTGCGACGACGTAGCGTCTCGCTGCTCCTTCAGGACCAGTGTGATCCGCTCCTCGAGCGTCTCGAAACGCTCCTCACCCACGAGCCCCTGCGGGTCGCGGGGGCGGTCCCAGGTGGTCGTCTCCCCCTCTTCGGTGGCGGGCGCGTCAGACTTGTACGTCCGGCGCATCCGGGTCGGCTGCCCCATCCGTCCCGACTCCCAGTCGACCTCGTCCTTCTGCAACGCGGCCTGAACAAGCGTCGCGAGCGCCCCGGCCCGCCGCTTCGCGGTCGCCTCGGCGAGCAGTCCGAGCTCGGAGATGACGTCGACGAAAGCAGCGCGCAGCGCGTCGTACTCGTCGCTCTCGGCGCGGTCGATTGCCTGGGTGACCAGCGAATGCTGCATCACGCCGTCGTGGTAAAGCTGCCCGCGCGCTTCCGGATCCTTCGCGAACGTGAGGCCCGCCTCGGTCAGCTCGATCTCCTCGGCGGTGCGGTCCTCGACGAAGCCCAGCCACTCGGCGAGCTCGACGTAGTAGTGGATCGTCCGCTCTCGGACCTCGAACTCGTCGGCGAGCTCGGGGATCGACGTCACCTCGTCGTGGAGCGCTTCGACCAGATAGACGAGCGTCTCGACGGAATTTGCCTGCGGAATGTTGACCGACTTACCCAACGGCTTCTCGTCGTGATCGGAGGAACTGCTCGGAGACTCTAGCCCGACAAAGGATCGCGAGAAAGGGGCCACCGGCTTCGTCGTCTGACGAATCGCAGAGACTGCCTGCAACGAGGCGAGACACCCAGCAACGCTCGGGCGGCTTTTCCGCGCGACCGGTCGACGCTAAGCTCGACAAACCTCTGGCAGAGAAGACGATGACGAAACCAAACGGGGCTCACGACCTCTCGGCGGCGCAGCTCGACTTCGTGCGGGCGCTCGATCGGACACAAGGCGAGGCACTTCGAGATCTACTGCTGTTGGCCACCCTCTCCGACGACATGCTCACCAACGAGGAGCGGGTCGACCTGGCACTGACGCTGGCGCGGATCGGCGAGCTCGAAGTCTTCGACTTCGACACGGCAGAGGCGGTGGATCACATCGACGATCTCCACGAGCGGCATTCACGGGAGGCGGGGCTGCTCGTGACCGACCTTCTCGAAGCGCTCGGAGAAGAGCCCGATATCCGGCGTCCGGTGTTCGACATCATCGTGAACGTGATGCGATCGCACGGAATCGTCGAAGACGAGGAGCGCTTCGCTCGCCACGTCGGAGCGCTGATGGAGCTTCCGCGCGATCACGTCGACCGCATTCTCGACGACGCCCGCGCCGAAGAAGAGTAGCTACTCTTCGCGCTCGACGACCCCTCCCTCGACTCGAAACGACGTGACGTCGTCGAGGAGGATGTGGTCGCGGTGGGTCGTCGTGATGAAGACCTGCCCCTCCTCGCGGCTCTCCAGATACTCGAACAGAAAGCGATTTCGCTCGCGGTCGAGCTCGCTCGAGACGTCGTCGAGCAGGAGGATCGGCGCGAAGTGGAACCTCGTCTCGAGGTAGCGGATCTCGGCGATCTTCATCGCGAGGACGAACGCCCGGTGCTGCCCCTGCGAGGCGTAACTCTTGACCTCGCGGCCGTTGAGGGTCGCGAGGAGGTCGTCGCGGTGCGGTCCGACGCGCGTGAACCCTCGGTCGCGCTCCTCCTGTCGCGTGTCGCGCAGCCCCTGGACCAGCATCCGCTCGGCGTCGGTGCGGCCGAGCCGCTCGGTGATCACCGTGTCGTTCCAACGGACCTCGTAGGTGAGGTCGATCTCGAACGATTCGTCGAAAATCTGCTGAAACGTCTCGCGCAGGAGAGGGCGAAACTCGTGCAGGAAGTCGAGCCGTCGGACCATCACGTCGGCGCCGTACTGGACCAACTGTTCGTCGTAGACCTCCAGCAGACCGACGTTGAGGCTGCGTGACTTCAGGAGCGCGTTTCGCTGCTTGAGGACCTCCTCGTAGTTCCCCGCCTCGACGGAGTAGCCGGGCTGCGCGTTGAAGATCGCGCGGTCGACGAAGCGTCGGCGCTCGGACGGCGACCCCTTGAGGACCTGGATGTCTTCGGGCCCGAAGACGACGACGTTCACGGTGCCGAAGAAGTCGGAGAGATTTCGAACGGGGTTGTTGTTGAGGCTGACCTTCTTGCCGCGGGGCGTGACGTCGAGGCGGACGATCCGCTCGTGCCCGCCGCGGTCGATCGTCGCCTCCAGCAGCGCCTCGTCCTCACCGAAGCGGACGAGCGTCGCGTTGGTCTGGGGCCGGAAGCTCTTGACGGCGGAGAGGAGGTAGATCGCCTCGAGGAAGTTCGTCTTCCCCTGGCCGTTCTGGCCCCACAAAACGTTGAAGCGCGCGTCGGGGTCGACGTGCGCTTCGGCGATGTTGCGGAAGTTTCGAAGTCGGATCGCTTCGACGAGCACTGTTCAGCGATTCCTCGTCACAGACGCATCGGCATGACGACGAAGAGCGCGTCGTCTTTCTTCGTGTCGCGCACCAGCGTAGGGGACAGCGTGTCGATGATCTCGACGGAGACCTCGTCGCCGTCGATCGCGCCGAGCACGTCGAGGAGGTACTTGTAGTTGTAGCCGGCCTTGACCGACGGGCCCGAGTACTCGACGGGGACGGTCTTGAGGCCTTCGCCGCGGTCAGGGTCGGTGGCGTACAGCTCGAGGCCGTCCTCGGTCAGCGAGAGGCGCACGTTGTTCGTCTTGGGGTTCGCGAAGAGGCTGACGAACCGGAGCGACTGGTTGAACGTGTCGCGGTCGACCACCGCCTTCGAGTCGGACTCCTTGGGGAGAACCTGGGTGAAGTCGGGGAACGATCCGTCGATGAGCCGAACCGACAGCGACATCGGCCCGTGCTTGAAGACGATGTTGTTGTCCTTGAGGCCGAACGCGAGCTCGGCGCCCTTGGGGTCGACGTTGCGCTTGAGCTCGGCGAGCCCTTTGCGTGGGATGATGATCCCGTCGCGCAGAAGCTTCGGAACATCGCCGCTCGTCTCGAACTCTTCGGGGCTCACCTCGATCTTGGAGAGGCGGTGTCCGTCGGTGGAGACCATCAGGAGCGATCCTTCGTCGGTCACCTTGAAGAAGGCGCCGGTGAGGTTGGGTCGCGCGTCGTCGGTCGAGACACTGAAGAGCGTCTTCTCGATCATCTCGAGGATCCGGCCCGCTCCGATGGGGTACATCTCGACGTCGGTCGTGTCGACGACCTGGGGGAAGTCGTCCGGATGCGTTCCGACGATGCGGCAGTTGACCGCTCCCGACTTCAGCTTCGCCCAGTAGTTCTCTTCGGTCTCGAGCTCGATCTCGTCTTCTTCGAGGTTCTTGACGATGTCGAAGATCGCCTTGGCCTGCAGGGTGACTTTGCCGGGTTCGAGAACTTCGCATTCGCACGCCGTCGACACGCTGATGTCGAGGTCGGTGGCGCCGAGCCGCAGCGTGCCGTCGGCAGCCTCGAACAGCGCGTTCGAGAGAATGGCGAGTGTGCTGCGCTGGCTCACGACACCCTGGAGCTTGGCCAGCTCGTTGGTCAGATTCTCTCGGGAGATGCGGATCTTCATGGAGGTACCTGAATCGGTTCGCGTAAGGCGCTCAATCCACCACATCGCGACCACGGATGCAAGCCACATCCCGGCCGCTTCGCCGTGCTCCGCGCCCGATCAAAAACAACGACTATGACTAGAAAGACTGAAAGGATTCCTGTTCTGCTTCGCAGTAGTACGTAGGGGTGTGTGAAACTGTGAAAAACGCCGTAGGTCGCTGAAATCGCTCGGGACTTGGATCACCGATCGTGTGTGATCCGATCGTGATCCAACGGTGGAGAACTTTGCCGAGCGTTTCGGCCTCGCGTTGGATCACATCTCTTCCCCACTCCGAGTCACAGGGTTCTCCACACGGAGAGCCGAGTTTTCCACAGGGTAGGGAGAGCCGAATTTCTCAGGGAACGTTGTCGAGACACTCGAGAAGCATCTCGGTTTCGGGGGTCGAATCCCCCTCGAAGAGGCTGCACGTCCCTTCGGGATAGCTGAGCCTGCAATCGAACTCCTGGAGGATGGAGTCGCTGCAGTTCTCGTTGAGATCTACCCCGCACGAGTAGCCGACTTCGGGGCAGATCGACTCCATGTTGGAGTCGATCTGCAGACACTTTTCGTAGCATCCCTCGGAGGGCTGTCCGTTGTTGCGTGTGCTTCCGTTTCTCACGTCGTCCACGCACCTTACATACGGCTCCCCGGCGGAGCCTCCAGGGTTCGCGACGAAGCGACAGTAGGACTCGGGGTGTTGTCGGCCGCAGTCGATGGAACCGAGCTCCTCCGACGTGCATTCTGCGCCGCGAAGGTGGTCACAATGTCCTTGCTCGAGACCACAGAATTGCCCGGCTTCGAACTCCATAGCGAGGCATGCATGGAAGCAAGGCCCTTCTTCACTGTTATTGCTGACGGTGCCGTTGTTGCTGACGATGCCGTTGTTGCTCCAGCCGCCGTTGTTGAAACCGTCGCCGTTGTTGAACTCGTCGCCGTTATTGAAACTGCCGCCATTGTTGCGAGATCCCCCGTCGAAGGGGTCGACGCAAGCGGTGAACGCGTTGCTCCCGCCGCGCGTCACGCTCTCACAGTATTCGGTGGGCCAGTCCTCCGCGCAGCTCACGTAGTTGTCCGACGGGTCGTCGCACGAAAAGCTGTCGGGGCACGCCGTGTAGACGTCGTGGATCTCCTGGAGTCGGTCGCACCGCGAGGCGTTGCGTCCCAGCTCCTTGAGGTTGGCACCCTTTCCACAGCCGACGAAGAGCACGGCGGCGGAGAGCAGCCCGAAGAGGATGGGTCGTTTCATTTCGATCTCCGATGGGACGGGAGGTACCCGCATTCAGAACGCGACACCGGCCGCCAAATTCCCGCCGAGCGCAGGGAGGAAGACCGCGCTGTCGGCGTTTTCGGTGTCTGGCATGTAGAGGAGCCCGGAAAACTCGAGGACTCGAAGGTCGGCGAAGAAGCATGTCGGGGTGCAGAAGCTCACGCGACCACCGATCGGCGCGAACTGACCGCCGACGCCGAGACCGGTCGGGGATCCCGGTCCGAGTAGCGCCAGGAGCGTCGTGCGAGGTCCCAGGAGCCACACGGAAATCGTCTCGTCGATCTGTGCCAGCGAGACGCCCCCGAGAGGATTGAGCTCGAGTCCCCCGGCGAGAACACCTCCGGGAAGCAACAGCCCGGCGACGAGCCCGATCGATTTGTCGAAGGAGTACTTCAGCTTGAGAAACGTCCCGACGCCACTCGCATTGGAACCGAGGTAGCCCACCGGACCGAGCTCCAGAGCAAACGCGCTGCCGGGGGGGCGACCCACGATCTTAGGCGGAGGCTGGGGCTCTGGGGCCGCCTGGTCGATCGACGGATTCGGCTGATACCAGGGCACGTCTTCTTGTGCCGACGCGCTGCTCGGGAAGGCGAACGCAGCGAGGAGGGCCAACAGGACTGTATGTCGCAAGGTCGTAGTCATTCGGTGGCCCCCTTGGAGAACTTCTGCGCGAACTCGTCGACGATCTTTCGCACCATCATTTGCTGCCGCTTTCGGTAGCGCTCGCCGGAAGATTCCTCGCCCTTTTTGCTCAGGGAGAAGCTGGTGGAAGACGAGCTCGAACTCTTCTTCTCGGCAACGGGCGCGGTCGGTTTCGGCACGCCTTCGGGCCACACCCCCCAGTACTTCTCGCCGTCGAGGGTCGCGAAGAGAAACTTCCGGTAGAGCGCAGCGCTCAGATCCTCGTCGCTGAATTCCGCGAGCGACCGTCGATAGAACCAGATCGATTCACCCGACGGAACGGCGACCGCCGTCGTGTCGAGGGTCGCCTTCAAGATCTTGCCCTTCGGAGTACCGCTCGCGAGCGCCGGGATTCGCGTGAGCACACGCTGGACGAACTCGGCTTGTTCCTTCTCGCTCAGTTGCAACGGTTGCAAGGATTCACCGCGAGGGTTCGAGTCGAAGTAGTTGAAGCGGAACTGGGCCTCTTCGCCCACGTCGGACGCGGGCGTCTCGAGGCTGTTGACGATGAACACTGCCTGGGCGCCGAGGTTCGCCGCTGCTTCGTAGGTCGAGACGTTTCCGGTCCGCTCGGTGCGGTCGAGGACGTCCCACGAGACCACGCGGTAGCCGACCGCGGCGAGGCCCTGCTCGAGCTCTTTGAGGTAGATCGAGCAGTTGGTTTTCAGGATGACGTCGTTTTCGCGGTTGGTGCCCGTCTGTTCGTCGGCGGTGACGTCGAGGCACTTGCTCGGCGCGCGGATCGCGACGGTCTGGATGAACGGGAGCTGCGTGCGATACGCCGGTGTCTGGCGGATCTCGGCGACCTCTTCGAGGAGCCCCTCGGACTCCATCGCGAAGTCGACACGGACGTAGTCCTTCTCGGGAGGGTTCCACTCGACCTGATCGGGCTCCTCACACACGGGCAGTGCGGTGCTGCAAGACGCCGAAGAGAGGCCGGCGCACAGCACGAAGAATAGCGGTGTTCTCATCGATCCCTCCGTCGTTGCGACAGAAACCGAGCGCGGGCGACCGCGCTCTTCGTTGCAGCTCCCCGTCTCGATAGTTGTTTGTTGAGTTTTCTCGAGGCGCATTGCACCACAGGCACCAGGATCTGTCGATCGCAAACTCGCGGTAACGGCCGGCACCCGCCCTGCCGGCCGTCCCCCGAGACGACATCCTGCGGCCCCCCGACCCGCAGGATGTGTCCCCCCCTCCGACTGAAACCTGATGCCTGCGAGACTAGATCCGAAGTGAGGTCTTCGGAATACCCCATATGGGGGAGGACTCGCGGTGAGACGAGACGGGGGAAGCTGCGCTACGATCCAGGCTCCCGCCATCCTCTCGATCGCCTCCCGCCACTTCACCCGGTGACGGGCGAGGACGAGGCTCCGCCCCGCATCCCGACCGAACCACGTTTCTCACGAAGAACGGCACGATACGTTCCGGAGCCTCTCATTACCTGAAAGAGGGGGTGTTCCCGTCACGCCAGGCGCGCGAGGCTGCGTTGGAGGGTACCGACGAGCTCGGCCTGCGAAGAGACCCGGCATTTTCGCAGCAGGGATTTCACGTGGGTACGGACAGTGTGAACGCTGTTTCCGAAGATCTGGGCGATGCTGTTGACCGACTCGCCGGACAAGAGCCACTGCGCGATCTCCGCTTCCATGGGGGTCAACTGATAGAGCTGCTGCAATCGTTCCGCGAACTGTTCGTCCACGTGTTCGGGGTCGGCGATGATCATCAGGGCTCCTCCACTCATCTCGAACGCCACGCCGTCTCGACGAGGACGCAGCGGGCTGAACAGAATCTCCAGCGGACGCTTTCCGTTTCCCCTGGGCAGCTCGAAGATGGGACGGAGGGGAATCACCTCGCCCGAAGCCGCGCCGAGAGCACAGGCGAGGGCATTGTCGAGCGCTCGACGCGACCTCGGGTCGACAGCTCGGAGCAGTCCGTCGCCTCCGAGCTCTACCGCGTCGCGCTTTTCGATTAGCTGCCGCGCATACGGATTCATCCACTCGACCCGCCCGGCTTCGTCGAAGCAGATACTCCCGAAGTCAGCGTGCGACAGGGCATCCAGGGCCGCTCGATTCTGGATCTCCAGCCGCGCGAACTGCCTCGAAAGGGCTGCGGCCTGGAACATGTGGGGGGCGAGCTGGTCCCAGAGTTCGATCTGGTCGTCGCCTACCCGTGTCCCGCGCGAGGTGAATCCCACCAGGCTCAGGATCCCGCGCTCTTCGGTCTTCTCGGCGGAAATCAGGAGGTCGCTCGCGCCCATGCGTTGCATCCAGTCGAACATCTCGGTTCGCAGAAGCTCGCGTCGGGGAACGAGCGCTTCACCAGGCAACGTATGCCTCCCTGGCTCGATCTCGATCGCGTGCTCGGTGTACGGATCGACCGGCGCGATCTCTTCGATGTATTCGCGAACGAAAGGGTCCTCGGTCCCCGCCGATATCTGAGTGGTGAAGGTGTCGTCGTCCCTCCCCATCGCACTGATCCCCACGACCTCGAAACCGCTGGTCCGCAACAGTTCGTCCATCAGCGGCCCGAACCCTCGGGGGCATGTCACCCCGTGATAGGCGATACGAATCAACTCCGATAACTGCTTCTCTTTCACTGCTCGTTCCCCTGGCAGGACGGTCCCCGGCGCAGGTGCGGTCGAACTCGACACGCCAGCACGCAAACGAAGTTTCCAGGTGAAAGAACTCCGACATCGTCCAGGTGTTGCCCTGGAAGGCCGGCTCACATCGAAACCAGGTCCCCTCGGCTCGTCCGGCCTCACCCGCTCGTGCGGCGGCATGGTCGGACTACCGTGTGGGCGAGTACCCACGCCGATCATAGCGCGTGGGAGCCCGGATTCCAGGAGTTTCCCGAGTCAGCTCTTCGGAGAATGAAAAGCCAAATAGACGTGCTGTGTTGTCCGACAAAGAATCGACGGTGCGACGCCGACCCCGGCCTCACTCCAGACTTCGGTCCAGATCGGCGATCAAGTCGTCCTTCGCCTCGATCCCGATGGCGAGCCGCACGAGCCGGTCGGAGATTCCCACCGTTTCCCGCTCTGCCGCACTCAACCCGGCGTGGGACGAAGCGGCGGGCAACACGACGAGCGACTCGGTCCCACCGAGGCTCGGCGCGGGTATGAAGAGCTCCAGGGCGTCGATGAAGCGCTGCGGGTCAGTCCCCTCGCCGAGCTCGAACGAAACGATCCCACCGTATCCGTCGAGGAACTGGCGCGCGTACCGGTGCTGCGGATGGGATTCGAGCCCCGGGTAGAGCACGCGCTCCACCCCGTCGTGCTCCTCCAGAAACTCGGCGATCGCCAGCGCGTTATGGTTCTGGCGTTCGACTCGAAGGGCCAGCGTCTTCATCCCCCGCTGCAACAACGCGCAGGCGTGCGGATCGAGGGTGCCGCCCCAGTGGTTGAGCTGATGGCGGATCCGGTCGACCCACGACGCCGAGCCCGTCACGGCCCCGGCGACCAGGTCGGAATGACCGTTCAAGAACTTCGTCGCCGATTGGACCGAAACGTCGATGCCGTGCTCGGCGGGGCGAAAGTTGATCGGCGACGCGAACGTGTTGTCCACGATCGTCGTGATCGCGCGCGCGCGACCGAACTTCCCCGCCTCCACGAGGTTTGCGACCTCGAGGGTCGGGTTGGTGATCGTCTCGAGGTAGAAACCGACGGTGTTGTCGCGCACCGCGTCCGACCACGTCTCGGGGCGTGTCGCGTCGACCACCGTCCACTCGATCCCGAGCCGCGGAAAGTGGTCGCGGATGAACGAGAAGGTGCCGCCGTAGAGCCCCGACTGCACCAGCATGTGCGAACCTGCGTCGGCGATCGTCACGAGCGCGGTCGTGATCGCGGACATGCCGCTCGACGTCACCAAACCCGCCTCGGCGCCTTCGACCGCCGCGAGCTTTTGCCCGAGCGACTCGTGATTCGGCGAGTTGTTCAGCCGTAGATACCGGATGTCGTCGTACGACGCGCCGCCGCGGTACTCGTACGTCGACGTCTGGAAGACCGGCATCGAGATCGCGCCGTCGATGCGCGGCTCGCCGGCGTGCACCAGCTTCGTGTCGAGCTTCATCAGAAGACCCGGAGCCGGCCCTCGGGCCATTCGCCCGCCCAGCCGCACGGGAAGTGCCCGTTCTCGAACCAGGTGAGCATCTCGCGGAAATAGGTCACCTCGGAGTCCGTGATGATCTCGGCGAGCATGTTCTGCAACCACGCTTCCATGTGCTTGCGCATGAACTCTTTCTGCGGCTTGTCGAAGTAGGCCGGGATGTAGCCCATGTAGTCGACGTACTTCTCGACGTCGTTGAACGCCTTCTTCATCGGCTTGGCGAACCCACGGGTCTTCGCGGCCTTCGCCGCGGCCTCGGCCGGCTCGATCGGATGACCCGCTTCGTCGTAGCGTCCCCCTTCGCCGCCCATGATCGGCGCCAGCGCTTCACCCCACGTGTCGATCCCCTCCACGTTCTCGCCGGTCTCGGCTCCGACGGTGGCGAACCAGGAGATGTGGTTCAACGTCTCGAAGCAGTTCACGACAGCTTGCGTGTTCGGGCCGTACTCGTCGCTGTAGTCGTCGAACTCCTCGAACGAGAGGAGCTCCTGCCATGTCATCAGTTCTTTCGTCATCGTTCACCCTTTTCTGCGGCGAGGAGTCCGGCGGAGTGTCGCATGGAACCTCGTCTCGCGTACAGCGATGGCTACCAAGAAGTCGCAAATCCGGAGTGGGAAGCCGCGATCGCCGTGCTAGTGTGGGCGCGATGCGAAACCTCTTCTTCATCGTCGTCCTCGCCGCCGGATGTGCCTCGAAACCCGAGGAGAAGCCGCCGGAAGTAAAACCCGACGGGCCGCCCCCCATCTGCGCCGTCGAGTCCCCCGAGCTCTGCTTGCAGGACGGCGTCGACCTGGAGGTCGGTGCGCGCGGCGAGCCCGACCCGAAGGCGGCACGCGGCAAATACGAACTCGCGTGCGAAGGAGGTCTTCCGCGCGGCTGCACCCGCCTCGGAGCGCTCCTCGCCGCCTCCGACGAGCCATTCGACCGGCTCCGCGTCCTCGACCTCTGGCGCGATGCCTGCGCCGCCGACGAGCCGATGGCGTGCGCGCAGCTCGGCAGCCACCTGCTCGCCAACGCCTTCCACGCCGACGAGAGCAACCCCGAGCGCGACGAGATGTACCGCTCCGCCCATGACCTCCTCGGCGGGGTGTGCGGCGCCGAAGAGACCGCCGATACCATCGACCACTGGGGCATCACCGTGCGCGGCTACAGTTGCGCGAACCTCGCCGCCGCGTACGAGAGCGGTCTCGGCGTCGAAGCGGACATCGAACGAGCGAAGCAGCTCTACCAGTCGGCCTGCGGCCTCGGCTGGGCGGAAGCCTGCTCTGTGCTCGAGTCGCTGTAGCGGCTGCGGTCGCCGGGCAGCGCCTTTGCGCCAGCTTCGCTCGCTGTCGAGCGCCTTGCGCCGCTGCGAGGAGCATCGCTTTGCTTGCTATCGCGCGCCTCGCGCTGTTGCGGGAGCTTCGCTCGCCGGGGCCCGCGACCCCTCGCCGGATCCCAGCCCCCCTCCGCTTCGCTCCGGGCTCCCGACGAGCCCGCCCCCGTCGCCATCGGACGCACCCCGGCCCTTGCCGGCGGATGTCGAGTCCGCCGGATGGGTTGAAGTGTGTCCGCCTCTCCCGACCTCGACGGATCCGGGGTCGAGGGCAGGGGAGGAGGCGGCGGCCAATTACGTTTTCGGCCGCGAGGTCGTTCCGTTGCGAAAAAAGTCGAATCAGTTCCCGGGACGGTGACTACGGTCGACCCGCTTCCCCGCCGCAAACCGAGGTCTGGCGCCGGGACGGGACCCTTCGAGCCGTGATGTTTGGCATCGTGCGGAGTGGGGAAGGCGGGGCTTTGTCCGGTGAGCTCCGACCCTAGGGGCGCAAGGCCCGCCGGTGGGTGGCGACGACGTCGTCGACGAGGTCCTCGTGCCGGTGGATGAGAGGGTCGTCGGCCGCGGCGACCATCCCCTCCATCGTGAGAACGCCGAGGATCGCGCAGTGTGCGAGGAACGCGGCGCGGCGCGGGTCGATCGAACCGTCGATCGAGCCCCGGGACTGCTCCTCGCGGATGAGCTCTTCGACCCTTCCGTACACGCGATCGTTGAAAGGTCGGATGCGCGCGAGGTGCTCGGGGGTGAGCGACAACCCCGAACCGATCTGGCCCGCCATGTAGACCAGCCGGAACTCGGAAAAACTCGACGAGTAATGGCCCGCGACGGCGCGGATCAGCGCCTCCACCGCGTCGGCGGCGCTCTCGACCCCCTCCATCGCGGCCTCTACCGCGGCGGCCTCCGCGGACATCGTCACTTCGACCAACTCGAGGACCAGCGCGTCCTTGGAGTCGAAGTAGTAGTAGAGCGCCGGCTTCGTGAGCTCGAGCTCGTCTGCGATCGCGCTGAGGGTCACGTTCGCGACGCCGTGTTGCAGCATCAGGTCGCGCGCCACTTCCAGGATGTCTTCACGGACCCGCTGCCGCCGTCTCTTTGCGCGTTTCTCTCGGGTACTGCTCATCGAATCCTCGATTCGCGGGGAAGGTTACTTTATCACGGTAAAATATTTTTACCGCAGTAAAAATGATTTGACCTTAGTTCAAATTTCGAGCAGTTTGAGATCATCAACCCGTGAGAGGAGAGGAGAGAATGAGCAGAGAAACCGTAAAGTTGTTCGTCCTGGGAACCGGCTGGGGGATTCCGTTTCCCACTTCGGCGCCGTTCCCGCTGAAACTGGCAACCTGGATGCGCATGTCGGGGATCGACTTCGAATGGCACGTCGAGAACAACACCGGGAAGGGGCCGAAGGGCAAGTCGCCCTGGATCGAGTACGCCGACGTCCGGATGGGGGACTCGACGCTGATCATCGAGCATCTGTCGAAGGCGTTCGCGACGCCCGACCTCGACGCCGGCCTCGATGCCCAGTCGCGCGCGGTGGGAGTCGCGTTCCAGCGGATGCTCGAGGAGCACTATCATCAGTGCTTCGAGCACCAGCTCTTCTTCGGACGCGGGGGCACCGATCGCCTCGACGAATTCGCGGCGTCGCTGCCGCCGGTGGTGCGCTCGATTGTCCCGCGCATCTTCAAGAACGCGTTCGCGAAGCAGCTTCACGCCCGCGGCATGGGGCGGCACGCCGAGGACGTGATCATCGCGCAGGGCCAGGCGGACCTCGACGCCCTCGCCGAGTGGCTGGGCGACAAAGACTACTTCCACGGCGCCGAACCGACCGCGATCGACGCATGCGTCTTCGGCTTCCTGGGGGTGACGGTGTATGTGGAGGGAGACAACCCCCTGTTCCAGCACGCCGCGCGTCTGCCGAACCTCATGGCGTATTGCGAGCGGATGCGCGCACGTTTCTTCCCCGAAACTCACGACGTGCTCCCGCGGATCGAGGTCGCGGGAAAGGGCGCTGACCGGGCGGCGGCGTGAAGGTCACACTCTTCGCAGACTACGGGTGTCCCTACGCCCACCGCATCGCGATCGCGCTTCGCATCTTCGACGTGCAGCACGAGCTGCGTGCCGTCCCGGTCGGCCACAAACCGCCCGGGCTCGCAGCGCACTCGCCGAGTGAACGGATTCCGCTGCTGGTGATCGACGACGAACCCTTCACCGAGTCGTCCGTGATCGTGGAGCTCCTGGCCGAGCTTCACGCTCCCCGACTGGTGGAGGGAACTCCGCTGGAGCGCGCCCAGGTGCGCCGGGCGATCGCCCAGATCGACGAACTGATGGCAGGCGAGATGTTCGGGCGCCGCCTGGCCCCGAGCGTGAGGTACGAAGAGATGGCGCTGCTGCTGGCCTCACTCGTCGCACCGCAGGGACCTCCAAACCTCGTCGAGATCGCCGCCGCTCCGTTCTGGTGGCTGCTCCGCGATCTGCGCCCCGATGGGGAGGTCGTCCGCGCATGCCGGGCAATCGATGCACTCGGCGCGCGCCTCGACGAAGTGTGCACCATGCCCGCCGTCGTCGACACCGCTCATCCGATCGAAGAGATGCGGCGCCTGGTCGCGGGATAGGGCGGTCCGGGCGATTTCGTTCTCGGATACGCGGGAGCAGGGGACCGTATCTGAGGAACCGATCGACGGGTGGAAACGGAGGGAGGAGCGAGCCCCGACGCCCGAGAACGCATTGTTCCCGCTCACTCGTTTGATGATCCTCGTCGAGCGCCGATACTCTCCACTCTGCCAATTTCTCGTCTCCGAGCGGTGCGCGCGTGGAATCCGAAGAAGAACTCGAGTCGACCTCCGAAGTCGTCGACACCCCGCGGTCGAAGAAGTCTGCGAGCTGGAAGATCACCCTCGTCGTCTGCGCGGTGATCGCGGCTGCCGTGGGTGGCCTGCTCGTCCTGACGTTTTCGACCGAACCGGAAGCCGAGCGCGGTGGGGCGACCAAGAAGACCGCGATGTTGGTCGAAGTCGTCGAGGTCGAGCGCGGTGACTTCCGCCCCACCATTCAAGCGACGGGGACTGTTCAGGCGGCCGAAGAGGTCGAGATCGAGGCACAGGTGGGGGGCAAGATCACGAAGCGCGGCGAGAACTTCGTGCCGGGCGGGTACGTCGAGAAAGGTGACCTGCTGGTCGCGATCGAGGCGGCCGATCTGCGCAACCAGCTCGCGCAGGCCCGAAGCGACGTCGACCAGGCCGAGGCCGCGCTCGCCGAAGAGATGGGCCGTCAGGCAGCGGCGCGCGGCGACTACGAGTTCCTCGGCGAGAAGCTCCCCGAAGAGCAGGAGCGCCTGATCCTGCGCAAACCGCAGCTGGCGGCGGCGAAGCAGCGTGTCGAAGCGATGGAGGCCCGGGTCGACCAGCTCCAGCTCGAGATCCGGCGGACGCGGGTGACCGCACCCTTCGACGCGCAGGTCTTGCGACGCGACGTCGCGGAAGGCTCGGTCATCAGCCCCAACGAGACGATCGGACGCCTCGTCGGCATCGACCACTACTGGGTCGCGGCCGAAGTCCCCCTCAGCAAACTCCCCTGGATCGAGGTGCCGAAGATCGAAGGGGAGGAGGGTGCAACGGTGAAGATCATGCCGTCCCACCGCAAGGCGCGCGGCGATGCGCGGACGGGCCGACTCTTTCGACTGGTCGGAGCGCTCGACCCGCAGACCCGCATGGCGCGAGTCCTCGTCCGCGTCGACGATCCCCTCGCCCGCCAAGAGGGGAACCTCGACCTTCCCGCGCTCATGCTCGGGGAATTCGTGAACGTCTCGATCGAGGGAACACCGGTGCCCGACGTCGTGAAACTGCCGCGCGACTACCTGCGCCCCGACGACACCGTCTGGGTGATGAAGGACGGAAAGCTGCACATCGCGAAGGTCGACGTGGTGACGAACGACCTCGAGCACGTCTACGTCGCCACGGGCCTCGAAGACGGTGCGAAGATCGTGACGACGAACCTCTCCACGGTCGTGGACGGCGCGCCACTGCGGCTCGAAGGCGAACCGGAAGGCGGAGCCGCGGCGCCCGAAGACGAGGCCTCCGGTGAGTGAGAAGATCGACCTGCCGAAAGGCCCGATCGCGTGGATGGCGCAGAACGCCATCGCCGCCAACCTCTTGATGGTCCTCTTTCTTCTCGGGGGGCTCTGGACCGCCCGCGAGATGCAGAAAGAGGTCGAACCCCAGTTCCAGCTCGACATCGTCGAGGTGAGCGTCGGCTACCCCGGCGCGTCGCCCGCCGAGGTCGAGTCGGGGATGTTGCTCTCGATCGAAGAGGCGGTCCGCGGCGTTCAGGGGATCAAGGAGATCACCTCCACGGCGCGTGAAGGGAGAGGGACGGTATCGATCGAGCTCGTCACCGGGACCAATCGGATGGTCGCCTTCCAGGACATCGACCAGGCCGTGAGTCGCATCCGCACGTTCCCCGACGATGCCGACGAGCCCGAAGTTCGGCTGCAGGCCGAACAGCGCGAGGTGATGGAGCTCGGCCTCTACGGCGACGTCGATCCCTGGACGCTGCGAAACCTCGCCCAGCGCCTGCGCGACCGGCTCCTCGCCGACCCCGCCATCAGCCAGGTCGAGATCGGCCGGGTCCCCGACTTCGTCACCCACGTCGAGATCCCCGCGGCAAAGCTGCGCGAGCTCGACATGACCCTCGGTGACATCGCCGCGATCATCGGCGAGTCGAGCGAAGACATCCCCGCCGGTGACGTCCAGACGCACACGGGCGAAATCCTGCTGCGGATGAAGGAGCGCAAGGAGTGGGCGAAGGAGTTCGCGTCGATCCCGATCGTCACGTCCGAGGCCGGCTCTGTCGTGACGCTCGGCGAGATCGCGACGATCACCGACGGCTTCGAGGAGGCGGGGTTCCACTCGCAGTTCAACCAGCAGCCGTCGGTCCAAGTCGAGATCTGGCGCATCGGCGACCAGTCGCCGATCGAGATATCCGAAGCGGTCCACCGCATCGCCGAGGAGTTCCGGAGCAACGTCCCCGAAGGGGTCGAGCTGCGTGTCGGCAGCAGCGCCGCCGACGACTACGAAGACCGGCTCGACCTACTGCTCGAGAACGCGCTGATGGCGGTCTTCATCGTCCTCTTCATCCTCGCGCTCTTCCTCGAGCTGCGGCTCGCCTTCTGGGTGATGATGGGGATGCTCATCTCGTTCGTCGGTGGGCTGATGTTCCTGCCGCTCGTCGGCGTCAGCCTCAACATGATCTCGATGTTCGGCTTCCTCGTCGCCCTCGGCATCGTCGTCGACGACGCGATCGTCGTCGGCGAGAACGTGCACGAACATCGCGAGATGGGTGGAAACCGGCTGGTGAATGCGGTCGAAGGGACGCGCGAGATGGCGCGGCCGGTCACCTTCAGCATCCTGACCAACGTCGTCGCGTTCATCCCGATCCTCTTCATCCCCGGGACGACCGGGAAGTACTGGTGGCCGCTCCCCGTCGTCGTGATCGTGGTGCTGCTCGTCTCGCTGGTCGAGGCGCTCTTCATCCTCCCCGCCCACCTCGCCCACGTGTCGAAGTCCGAGGGGACGCGGATTGAGGAGTGGGTGAACGGCAAACAGCGCAAGTTCGCCGGGTGGGTGAACCAGAAGATCGAGACGCTCTTCGGGCCGTTCCTGAAGGCGGCGCTCCGCTTCCGCTACGTGACCGTCTTCGCCGCCCTCGGATTGCTCGTCGTGGTTGGGGGCTTCGGCTACAGCGGCCACATGGGGATGATCATGATGCCCGAGGTCGCCGCCGACGAGATCGAGGCGGGGGCACGACTGCCGGTCGGGACGACCCCGGAGCAGGCCGCGAAGACGGCGGCGACGATCACGGAGAGCACGCTCCGGATGTTCGAAGAGCACGACCTCTACCGGGCAGCAGAAGGGGTGAAGACCAACGTACGCGGCGGCAACTTCATCGACGTCGAGATCGTCATGAGGCCCCCCGACGAACGCACCATGACGGCGCAGGACGTGATCGAGCTATGGCGCGACGAGATCGGCGACGTCGCCGGCATCGACCAGATCACCTTCGAGGCCGAGCGCGGCCCCGGCGGTTGGCGCCAGGACATCGAGATCGACCTCAGCCACGACGACGTCGACACGCTCGAGCAGGCTGCCAGAGCGCTCAAAGCGAAGATGGAAGCCTACGAGGCCACCCGCGACGTGTCGGACAACTTCGACAAAGGAAAGGCACAGATCGACCTGAAGCTGTTGCCGGAAGGTCGTGCGCTCGGCCTCACGTCGTCCGACGTCGGCCGCCAGGTGCGCGACGCCTTCTACGGTGCGCTCGCCATCCGCCAGTTGCGCGGGACGAACGAGTTCGAGGTCCGTGTGAAGCTGCCGCGTCACGAGCGCGACGATCTGCGCTACCTCGAAGACTTCATCGTCCGCACGCCGTCGGGCGTCGAGGTGCCCCTGATGGAGGTCGTCGAGGTCACCGAGACCGAGGCGTTCAAGAGCATCACCCGCCGCAACGGTCGCCGCGTCGTCACCGTCAGCGCCGACGTGGAACCGAAGAACGCGACGACGCGGGTCATGAACTCGATCAACGAGAACGAGCTGCCCGCGCTGCGCAACGACTACCCCGGATTGACGTGGACCTTCGAGGGGACACAGGCCGAGATGCGCGAGTCGACCCAGACCCTGTGGGGCGGCTTCGCCCTCGCCATGGTCCTCATCTACTCGCTGCTCGCCGTCGCTTTCCGCAGCTACCTGCAGCCGTTCATCGTGCTCTCCGCCATCCCGTTCGGCATCATCGGCGCCGTCATCGGCCACCTGTTGCTGGGCCACGACCTCTCCCTGATGTCGCTGATGGGGATCATCGCCTTGTCGGGCGTCGTCGTGAACGACTCGCTCATCATGGTCGACTACGCGAACCGCAAGCGCGGCGACCGGCCAGCCTTCCAGGCGATCCACGAAGCGGGCCTGCGCCGCTTCCGCCCGATCCTCCTCACCACGATGACGACCGCCGGCGGCCTCATGCCGATCATCTTCGAGACCTCCAACCAGGCGAACCACCTCATCCCGATGGCGATCTCACTCGGGTTCGGCATCGTCTTCGCCACCGCGCTGCTGCTCGTGATCGTGCCGTGCCTCTACCTCATCCTCGACGACGTCACGAAGAAGACCGCCGAGATCCTCTAGGGCTCGAGGCTCGAGGCTCGAGGCTCGAGGCGTGGGGTCGGTGAGCACGCGTCTCGCGCGGCTCCGAGGGGTGGGTCGGTGAGCGCGCGTCTCGCGCGGCTCCGCGCCGCGCAGTTTGGTGAGCGCGCGTCTCGCGCGGCTCCGCGCGGTGCAGTTTGGCGAGCGCGCGTCTCGCGCAGTGGTGCTCGCCGCAACCATCCTGGAGCGCTAGACTGATGGAACATGAGCGAAGAATCGAAAAACCGCCGTCCCGGCGCTGACCCCAACGAACCGGCTGGAATGCACGACCGGCTGGCAGTTCCGAATGAAGATCCGGAGCGTCCTGCGTTTGCTGCCGATGGTACCGATCTGACCTTGATCAGGGGGATGCTCGAGAAGACCCCCGAAGAGCGAATCCGAGCGCTGGAGTCGATGATCGAGAGCGTCTACAGGCTGAGAGATGCCCGCAAGACCTGACTTTGTTCGCATGATCGAGGTTCTGAGCGAACACGGCGTCGAGTTCATTCTCGTCGGGGGTGTTTGCGGCGTGGTTCACGGAGCTCCAATCTCCACGTTCGACCTCGACATCGTCCACCGACGGACCCCCGACAACGTCGACCGACTCAAAGCTGCGCTCGATTCCATGAACGCCTGCCCGTGCTGGAGAACGCGATGCGGCTGCTGGAAGAAGAGTGAGCAATACGAGAGCGCGGCACGTCGCCTGCATCAGCAGGCATGCCCGCGAAGCGGGCTGTCACCCCACCCGCGAGGGTGGGGCGCTCGCACCTCCCCCGAGTCCCGGCCCCTCTCGCGCAGAGCGCACCGCGCAGAGCGCACCGCGCAGAGCGCACCGCGCAGAGCGCA
>CAYPJU010000063.1:0-39440 GCA_964411125.1 uncultured Bradymonadales bacterium
CTCGCCCCCTCACAAAAGTCGGTGGCCGGCGATCGTCTGTCCGGCGCACATCTCTTCGATTGTACGGTAGAAAGTCGGTCCTCGCGAGGGAGCCGTGAAGACGCCAGCGAGCGCGCTCCCCGCCCGGGAGCGTTCGGATTGACGGCAGAGTCGGGCGGTGCCGGCTCGTTTACAATCGGGGCGTTCCGCACTACCGTCGCCGAACATCCCAGCAGAGTTCGAGCGGAGAACCATGGCGGACGACAAGCGCAACTACTCGACGGAAGATTTCGATCTCGTCGATCTCTACATCACCTACAACCAGACGGAGGCGATGTTCATCAAGGAGATGCTGGACGAGAACGACATCGCGTGTTTCGTGCGCGACATGCACCCGGGCGGATTCCCGATGAACGTAGGGACGCACGGGCAGCATCGGATCGTGGTCGAAGATGATCGAGCTCGCGACGCCTACGACCTGATCCAGCAGGCGATCGCCGACGATGCGATCACCGACGAAGGGAAGTTCATTTTCGAAGACTGAGTGCGCCGGGCCGCTCGGCGCAAGGACTTGCGGCCCGCTCCCAACTTTTTCTGCAACGGAAGCGGTCCGCTGCCGATAACGTGTCGATCGCAGTGAAGCGATCCACGAACTTCGGCGACGAGACGACGAGGAGACAACGATGAGTGTGAACAAGGTGATTTTGGTCGGAAACCTCGGCAGCGATCCGGAGCTGCGCTACACCCAGGGCGGCCAGGCGGTGGCGAACTTCAACATCGCCACCAACGAGCGTTGGACCGACAAAGGGGGAGAGACGCAAGAGCGCACCGAGTGGCACAAGATCGTCGTGTGGGGGCGGCAGGCCGAAAACTGCGAGAAGTACCTGAGCAAGGGTCGACAGGTGTACATCGAGGGGCGGCTGCAGACGCGCGACTGGGAAGACCGCGATGGCAACAAGCGGTACACGACCGAGATCGTGGCGCAGAACGTCCAGTTCCTGTCGGGCGGAGGCCCTTCGGCCGGCGCCGGTTCGAGCTGGGGTGGCGGCAGCAGCAGCAGCAGCAGCAGCGGCGGAGGCTCGCAGTCTCGGGACAATCGCGACGACGATCCGGGGCCCGAGGCGAGCTTCGATCAGTCGTTCAACGACGACGACATCCCCTTCTGAACCGAAGCCGCCATGACCGCGCAACCGCCGTGTTGAGGACCTGGATACCGATCCTGCTGGCGACCGTCTGCTCGGTCGTGGCGGTCCCCGCCGCGGCACAGTCGTCGACCGACGTCCCCACGATCCGCGAGCTGGAAGCGGGGAACGAACCGGCTCGAGCCCCCCTCGTCATCACATCGCCCGTCGCGGGCGCGGAGGTCGCCCCACCGTTCACGGTCGAGGGGACGGGGCCACCAGGGGCGCGTCTGGAACTGTGGCTCGGGGGAGCGCTGGCGCGCGTCTTTCGAACGGACTCCGACGGCAACTTCACCACCGCGGTGAGTGACGCGCCGAGCGGTGGGGGACCGATCGCAGTCCATCAGATCGGGGAGCGAGAGCGGCGGATCCAGTCGGCGAGCGTCGATGTGCTGTGGAGCAGCGCGAAGCGGGCTCGTAGCGCGCCGGTGGGGGCGGAGCCCGACCGGACCGTGCCAGCGCCCGACTCCGCCCCGGTACCGACGGAGGGAGCAGCTTCGGTCGCCGAGGACGAGATGCCCCGCACGCCGGAGCTGGATCCCGACACGCTCGAGAGTGCGCCGGCCCCTCCCCCCGTCGACCAGGTGTTGCGCCCGGCCGGCTCCCCCGAAGAGGTCGCGGAGAGTTCGACGCCGGAGAGCAGAGAAGAGAGGGAGGTCGCCGAGGAAGAAGAGGAGCGTCGTCCATCGGCAGGCGCCGTCACGACCAACGTCTACACCCCCACGAACAGCTTCCCGCGGCCGCTGCGCCTGGGCCTTCAATTTCTGGCAGGCGGGGTCGGACTGTACGCAGGCGCTACCGCCGGAGCACTTCTGGGCGCCGGGGTCGGCCTCCTCGCCAGTGGAGGGGGTTCGAACGAACCCGTCTTCGTCGCGACGACGGTGATCGGCGGGTTCGCGGGCGGACTGGCCGGGACGGCCACGGGGGTCTGGGTGACGGGGCAGATCATCGGGGCGGACGGAAAGTTTCTCCCCACCCTTCTCGGCACTCTGATCGGCGGGGTGGCGGGCGGTCTGATCGGCGGAACGATAATCGTCCTCGCACCGGACGCGAGCCCCGCCATCGGAGCCGTGGTCCTTGGGTCGCTCTCGTTGGGTGGGGTGATCGGCTACGAGCTGTCGACTTCGGGGCCCCTACCTTCGGCGGCCTCCGGTAGGCCGAGCGGCTCTCTTCGGCTGGCGCCGTCGTTCGGTTCCGACCATGCGGGGATGACGCTTCGGGCGACCTTCTGAGGGGTCCCGCGCGAAGCGAGCGGGGTCGGAGCGCCGCCGCACGAAAAGGCGGCCTCGGAGCGCCGCCCCACGCGATTTTGGAGGCCCGATCTCGATTGCGCAGAAGGGGCAGCGGATCGTCATGGAACCGTCATGTGTGAGCGGTTGAACGGCATGATGGGTTGTGTTAGCAATTGCGCCCGTCAGAAAGCCACGGAATCACACCCCCGGGGTCGCTCAGAGACTGCCCCCGAAGCGCCGAGAAATACGATGAAATACACGAAACGAATCGCACTCTCGCTGGCAGTGTTCGCGCTCGCCTGCGGTCCCACCGAAGACCCGAGCAAGAACAACGGGACGAGCAGCAACAACGGAGGGACGAACAACGGAACGACCGCTCCCAACAACGGCACGACCGCTCCGAACAACGGGACGACGGCGCCGAACAACGGGACGACCACGGCACCGAACAATGGCACGACCACGGCGCCGAACAACGGCACGACCGACCCGAACAACGGGACGGTGCCGTTCACGTGCGAGCTGGACCCCGACTTCTACGGGCAGATCAACAACTCGGGCGTGGAGCACGGGGGCGGCGCGCCGACGATGGACGCGCTGACGACGGACGCCGGGATCCAGGCGGCACTCGCGGCGTTCACCGCGATGGAGGACATGACGCAGACGGTCGACCTGCAGATTTCGGGTGCGACGGTGACGGCGGTCGGCGACTTCGGCGCCGACACCTCGAACTTCTGGATCCAGGACGCCAACGGGGCGATGCAGGTCTTCCTCGGGTTCGACAACCCGACGTCGGAGCCGGTCGCTGTGGGCGACAAGATCAGCTTCAAGATCACCGAGATGGGGAACTTCAGCGGTCATCCGCAGATTCAGGCCCTCACGGACCTCTCGATCGACGAGACGGGGACGGCGGTTCCGTACCTCGAGCGCACCGGGGTGGCGTTCGAAGAGTCGGACTACAACAAGATCGTGCGCGTTTCGGGCACGGTCGTGGGCGGCGGCGAAGCGTGTGGCGGTTCCAGCAAGTGCTGGCAGATCGACACGGGCAACGGCAACATGGTCGAGCTTCGGACGCGCTCGGAGTTCGTGGAGATCGGTGGATGCCTGACGAACTACGTCGGGCCGCTCGGGAGCTTCCCGGGGCCGTACAACGACACCGACGCCCCCGTGAAATGGCAGCTCAACGCCGCCACGTTCGACTGGTTCTACGTCAACAACCCCTGAGGGGCCGTGCCGGCTCAATCCATGAAACTCATCGCGAAGCTGTTCGGCCTCGCAGCGCTGGCGACCGTGTCGCTGGGCTGCCCGGCCGGCGACGAGCCCACCGAGGATCTCTCGGATCGTTACGGCGTCGAATCGACGACGTTCACCGAGGAGCCGGTCGCTTTCACGAGCACGCCGTACGACTTCGAAGGTCCCGACACGATCGAGCAGCTGCTCGACACGATCGGCAGCGGCAACACCTGGTACGGCGTCTCGAGTGAGAGCGACTACCCGGTGGACGGTCCCTGTGACCCGTTCGGGGCAGAGGTCGAAGAGGTCCCCGAGTACCCGATGCAGATCGAGGGGATCGTCACCCTTCATCCCCGTTACTTCTTCAAGCCGGCGCACTGCGCGAGCGACGAGCGGTATTACGGGTCTTACTTCGTCCAGGATTCTACGGGTGGCGTGATGGTGCTGCGCGATTCGCGCATCGCGCCGTTCACGTTCGGCGATCGGATCCGGATGACGGTTCATGGTGCGACGAAGTTCTTCGACACCCGGGCGGTGAACATCGCGACGGACGTCGAGGTGCTCAGCAGCGGCAACGAGATCTACTACGAAGAGCCCGACGACAGCGGACTTCTCGGTCTGAACGACATCGGCAAGGTGATGCGGATTCGCGGCGAAGTGGTCGTCCCGCCCACCAACTTCAACTTCAATCAGATGTGCCTCATCCCCGAGGGAGGAGACCCCGAGAAGTGCGATCCGCGCTGTGTCGGGGAGCCGCAGTGTCGCGGCAAGATCCTCGTCTCGGTCGACCGCGAGATCGGTCAGCGAAACCCGGCGCCTATCGAGAAAGGCGACGTCCTGGAAGTCACCGGCCCCGTCATCAATAGCTTCGGTCTGCAAGTCTTGGTTATGCGGATCGGACAGATCACTTTCGTCGAGTAAATTTCGATGACCATTCGAACAATGCGCAACGCGATCCTCGCCACGATGGCGGGATCGGTCTTCTACGCCAGCCCGGTCCTCGCTCAGGAGGACGCGCCGGTCCCCGAAGACCCGATCTCCGCGGAGGGGAGCAACGCCGAGGAGCCGATCCCGCGGCCCGAGCCCTTCGGGGACGACGATGCGCCGATTGGCAAGGTCGAGGCCGTGGAAGCTCCGACGGCCCAGAAATCGCCGCCGACCCAGCCGACCCCTCCCGAAGAGAAGGAAGGGGACGAGACGGTCGAGTTGTCTGCCGAAGAGAAGGCGATGGCGGACGAGGTCGCCGATTCGAGGCTGCGCACCGCCTTCGAGCTCCGCTCGGAAGGAGCGGCGGCGAACAACCTCGACATGCGGGATCTGAACAACGACACGTTCATCGACATCTACGACACCGATGACCGGGCGACGATCCTCTTCACGCGGATCGGCGCGGCGGTAGCCTACGACGTGCTCGACGACACGACGTTCACGCTCGGCGCCTCGCACACGGGCGCCTGGGGTGGAGACAGCCTCGGCGCGGCGAACGCGTTCGGCGGCATCTTCTACCTCAACGCACTGAACATCGACTGGCGGCCGATCGAATCGGACTCGTTTGGTCTGGGGGTCACGATCGGTCGGCAGCCGTTCGAGATCGGCGGCGCCCGCTACGACTACTTCCTCGACGACGTGATCGACGGCGTCGTGCTCACGACCGACTTCGGGATCGGCGGCAAGCTCCGCCTGGTCCCGATCGACGTCTACGCCTTGCAACGCCCCGACGACGTCAGCATCGGCGCAGCCCTGGGCTACGCCGGTCCCGACCAGCGCTATCCCACGGTCGGCTTCGACGGCGACACGAACACGATCCGCTTCGGCGGGGTGTACGAGAACACCGAGATCGTCGACGGCCTCGGCATCCGGCTCTTCGGGTTCTACGCCGACATCGGCGCGGGCCCGGCTCCCCACACCGGCGCGGACCGCGCGTTCTACGGGGCGCACGGCAACTTCGCGGACAACGACTTCAACTGGATGGGTGGAGCGCGCGTCGGTTACGACCTCGACACGGACGTGTTCGACCTCGGGATCTACGGGGAATTTGCCCGCTCGGGAGGCATCGACCGCAAGGCGACGCAGATCGGCGTCCGGGACGTCACCGCGAACGGCAACGCCTTCGGGGGCGCGCTCGAACCGCGCGTCGACCTCGGCGACATCGATCTGCGCGCGATCGGACAGTTCTTCTACGCCGACGGCGGCAGCTATACCGGTGAAGAGGGCCTCCTCTTCAACTACGGCTTCGTCGGGATGAAGGGAGCCCAGGTGGGCGGCCTGAACATGAGCCGTTTCGCCGGCTGGCATCCTTCGGCCTACGTCGGGACCCGCGGCGTGTACCACACCCCGCAGGACACCTCGCGCAAGGCGGGGACGATGCTCATCCACGGCGGGATCGGCGCGGAGTTCGTCGACCTGGTCGAGCTCGACCTCGATGCCTACCTGATGCGCGACACGTCGACGTCGAACCTCGACAATTTCGACGACCTGGGGGACATCGCCGACGAGCTTCCGTTCGGGTACACCGAGGCGGACCTCATCCCGCAGGAACGTCTGGGACGTCCGCTCGGGGTGGAGCTCAACGCTCGCCTCGGCCTGAATCCCTCCGAAGCGCTGTCGCTCTACACGATGGGCGGCGTCTTCCTCCCGGGTAGCTTCTACGAGATCGAGATTCCCCGAACCGGCGGCACCGCGCTCGGCGCAGAAGACCCCAGGACGTTCTGGGCGATTCTCGGCGGAGCGGCGCTGACATTCTGATGAGAAGACTTCTCACCATCGGCGCGGCGCTGACCGCTCTCTCGGCCTGCAGCAACCCCGACCCCGGCACCGGTGACGTCACGCCACTGTACCGCAACGTCGTCGACGGCGAGCCGTCGTCGGGGGAGCGAGGCAGCATGATGATCAACGAGGTGCACTGGGCGGGGAGCGTCTCGGACGAGGGCGTGTACGATGCCGACGACATCTTCATCGAACTGATGAACAAGCACCCGCGCCCGATCAACGTGTCGGGGTGGCGGATCGAGGTCGACGGGGACTTCAACGCGGGCTACCGCATCCCCGCCGTCGACTACGCGATTCCGCCGAACGGCTACTTCGTCGTCGCGCGAAAGGACGACGGCGCCTTCGCCGAGATCGCCGACGTCTTCATCCCGAACCTCGAGCTCGGGAAGAAAGAGGTGAAGGTGGAGCTGCGCGACAACGACCGGCGCCTGATGGAAGACGCCGGCTCGACGGTCGAGCGGGTCTTCACGGGCGGCTACGACGGTGTGACGGCACGCTCGATGGAGCGCGGCCAGCTCATCTTCGGCAATCGTGGTTCGAACTCGCGCAACTGGCACGCCTATTCGGACGAGACCGGTCTGGTCGCCGAAGGATGGCGAGAGTACACGCTCGCGAGTCCCGGCGCCGCCAACAGCCGCGACTACTCCGGCAACGCTTCCTCGGGGAACTTCGAATGAGACGACGAACGACCCTCATCGCCGCCCTCGGCTGCGCCCTCGCCGTCGCCTCGTGCGACACGAGCGAGCCAGAACCGGAGTACTTCACCACGGTCGAGTACTTCGTCGATTCCAACCAGAAGGCGGCGCTCGTCGCGGAGATCGCATCGGCGACGACACGGATCGACGCGGCGCTCACGACGCTGGAAGATACCGAGATCGCCAACGCGCTCGTCGCGGCGAAGAACCGCGGTGTGACGGTACGAGTCGCCGCGGACGAAGACTTCTCCGGGAGCTCCGGCATGGAGGCGCTCGAAGCGGCCGACATCCCGGTCACCTACGGCGACGGCTCGATGCTCTATCTGCCGGAGCCGACGATCGGTGGGATCATCGACGACTGCGGACAGACGGGGAACCTGGTGGTGTGCCCTCCCCTCGACGACCACGACAACGTGCCGCTCGGCGCGATGTACCGCCCCGGCTCGTCGAACCTGCAGAGCCACAACTTCTTCATCATCGACAAGCGCACCGTCTGGACCTTCGTCCAGCCGTTCGACGGTTCGAGCGGGCCGAACTTCGGCTACCGCGCGGAGTCGGAACGGATGCGCGAAGTCTTCGTGCGCGAGTTCAACCAGCTCTTCAGCGGGGTCTTCGCTACGACGCTCGACGTCTACAACGGTCCGGTGAAGTCGATGCCGCAGAACAACCCCGACTTCAACGCGCAGAGCTATCTGACGGACAAGGGTGAGCTCGAGGTGCGGTTCAACCCGCAGGACCGGCTGACGAAGGTGATCATCGACGACACCTACCGCGCCGAGGCGGCGGTCTACATCGTCACCGACAACCTCGCCGAGGACTATCTGATCGACGCGCTTCGCTACAAAGCGACGGCGCGGCGTCCCGACTCGGACAGCCCCGCATTCGACGTGCGGATCATCGTGAACGACGCCGCTCAGTCGGACATCACGCGCGACGACCTCGAAGAGATCGGCAACGTGCGGTACGCGCCGGAAGGCATCGACCGGTTGCCGACGATCGCAATCTACGACGCCGTCGCGACCGAAGACGGCGATCAGAAACCGCGCCGCGTCCACGTCGCCTCGCAGCCGCTGTGGCGCTCGAGTCCGTTCGACATCTTGCGCCCGGGCGACAACTCGTTCTGCCCGTCGAGCCTGACCGCGGACTGCATCGTCGTCCATCCAGCCGACTACTTCGTCGACGGCCACATGTGGAGCCTCGTCGAGTACCGGGGGCAGATCGGCGAGGTCGAGGACATCAACCGGATGAAACGCTGGTTCGACGATCTCTGGAGCCAATCGAGGGAGCCATGACGAAACGACACGTTCTCACGATCGCCACCCTGCTCGCCCTCTTCGCCACGACGGCGAGCTGCAACATGATCGAGGGCGAGCCGGAGCTCATCGACCCGCAGGTGTGGGTCTACTTCAACTCGACCGGCACCCGCGAAGGAAACGCGCGCGACATCGCGGCGGTCCAGCAACTCGTGGAGCGGATCGATTCGGCCCAGGGGACGCTGGACGCCTGCATCTACGGGTTCTCGAACCAGGAAGTGATCGACGCCGTCATCCGCGCCCACTACCGGGGCGTCGACGTGCGCGTCACCGGCGACGCGCGCCACTTCGGCTACAACGAGCGCGGCTACCGGATCCTGCAGGAGAACCACATCCCGATTCAGGTCGGGAACCAGTTTCACATCATGCACAACAAGTTCTTCATCATCGACGACCTGTTCGTGTTCGTCGGGACGGGGAACATCACGAGCACCGGGTTCGAGCGCAACGCCAACAACTGGGTGATGATCGACTCTCCGCTCGTGGCCGCCGACTTCAAGGCGGAGTTCGAGCAGATGTTCGCGGGCAAGTTCTCGACGGCGAAAGAGCGGATCAACAACGGGAACACCTACCAGGTCGGCGACACGACCGTGGAGGTCTACTTCTCACCGCAAGAAGACGCCATGGGGCGTATCCTGCGTGAGCTGGAGCTCGCCACCGACAACATTCACTTCACGATCTTCGCGTTCACGAAGGACCAGGTCGGAAGCCTCTTCATCTCGAAACATCAGGAATTCAGCGCGATCAACGAGGCGAACGGTGACGCGGAGCTCCCCGTCCTCGAACGCCCGAAGCGGGTGGTCGGGATCCTCGACCGCAGCCAGGTGCACGGCAACTTCCTCTACCACGAGGCGTACCGGCTGACGCAGAAAGGCGTCCCGATGCGGATGGACGCCAACGAGAACTCGAGGCTTCCCGGCGACTACCAGGCGGGCGGCGGACGTCTCCACTCGAAGACGATGATCATCGACTACGGCACACCGAACGCGCGCGTCATCACGGGTTCGTTCAACTGGTCGTCCGCCGCGACGATCGCGAACGACGAGGTGATGCTGGTGCTGCGCGGCGAGCGCGTCGTCGAGCAGTACTACCGCGAGTTCATCAACCTTTGGCAGACGTCGAAGACGCTCGATCAGGCGGTGTGCAACTACCTGGTCGACTACGACCCCGACACGGGCGAAGGCCCGCGGTGCGCGAAGGACGTCGAGCCCGGCGACATCGTGATCAGCGAAGTCGGCTGGTACGGCTGGAACAGCTACACCGACCCCGCCGACCACTCGGGCCGTACGCGCGAGCAGTTCTCGAACGACGAGTTCATCGAGCTCTACAACACGACGAACGACCCGATCAATCTGTCGCTGTGGACGATCGGCAACGGCGAGGACTTCGTGGTCGGTTTCACTCCAGGCACGGTGATTCAACCCGGCGAGTACTTCCTGATCCTGGACCACAACCTCGAGCCGTACAGCGACACCAACCCGCAGCGGCAGCCGCACGCGTACCTGAACCCCGACTTCGTCATGAACCTGGCGAACGATCCACGCTTCCCGCGTCTGAACCTCAAGGACGCGAGCATGGACCTGCAGCTCATCGACACTCGTGCACGGGTCATCGACCGCGCAGGCAACGGGCTCGCCCCGTTCGCTGGCGGTCAGATCGTGCAAGGGGAAGGGTTCGACGCCGAGATCGTCGGTGTTCGCTCGATGGAGCGCGACTGGGTCAACGGCGAGCCCGCCGAAGACGGTACGGTGCCTTCGAACTGGCACTCGTCGAGCGTCGACGAAGGGGGGGAGAACGTGAACCCCGCACTTCGCGACAAGGTCTTCGCTACGCCTGGCGAGCCGAACTCGCCTTAGAGCGAACGGCTCGCTACGCTCGCAACGCAGCTTCGTAGACGGTGGACGCGTCCACGCCGTGTTCCTTCGCGGCGGCGACGCACGCGTCGAACTCGGGGACGCGTCGCAGCACTTCGTCACCCCACAGTGCCACCTTGACCGCGACGGTGCCGTACGGCGTGCCGACCCCTTCGATTCGGCGCCGCAGCTTGCGGCGCTGCGCAACGTGGGTCCGGACGCCGAGGGTCGTCGTCTCGCGCAGGATGCACTCGCACACGGCGTCGACGTTCTCTTCGGCGCAGAGGACCGTGAGGCGCACCGCGGTGCGCCCTTTCTTCATCGTGACGGCGGTGCGGCTGACGTCGATCGCGCCCACCTCCGGGAGGCGTCGCTCGGCGACGTCGGCGAGGAGCTCGGGAGACATGTCGTCGATCTCGGTCTCGACGCAGACGACGGTGTCGGTGTCCCACGGTTTCGGCGCGGTCTCCTCGTCGCGCAGGACGAGCAAGCGAACCACGTTCGACAGCTCGCCGAGCTCCCGCGTACCGCAGCCGTAGCCGGCGCTCTCGAGGACGGCTTCCGGGCGCAGCTCGACGCGTTCGAGCCCCGCGATGATCGCAGCGCCAGTCGGGGTCACGAGCTCTGCCTCCACGTCGCGCTGCACCAGACGCATCCCTTTGAGGAGCTCGCCGGTGGCGGGTGCGGGAACCGGAATCTCGCCGTGGGCGGTCTTGATCGTTCCACGGCCCGTGGGAATCGGTCCGACGGACCAGGTCGCGTCGAGGTGGGTGATGACCCACGCGGCGCTGACGAAATCGAGGATCGAGTCGACGGCGCCGACCTCGTGGAAGTGAACGCGTTCCATCGGGATGTCGTGGATCTTCGACTCGGCCCGCCCGAGAACCTCGAAGAGCTGGATTGCGCGATCTTTGACGGCCTGGTCGAGCCCACTGTCGCCGATCATCTTCACGATGGTGGAGAGGTGACGGTGGTCGCTGTCGTTCGCGGGGTCCCATCCCTCGAACCAGACGCGAGTCCCGGCGATGGCTCCGCGCCGGGTGTGCTCGGTGCGAATGACGATGCCGTGCCCGAGCCCGAGGGTCCGAAGCCCCTCTTGCAGGGCATCGACGTCGACGACGCCGGCATCGATGGCGGCGGCGAGAAACATGTCACCGGCGAGTCCGCCGACGAGATCGAGATGAACGTGCATGGGTACTACTCTTCTTCGGAGGAAAAGGACGGAAACTCGAGCACTTTGCCGACGCGTGTCCGTACGGCGTCGTCGCGTCGTTCGACGGGCATCATCCACCGCACGTCTTCCATCGGGATCTCGAGGTCTCCGGCGAGCGTCTCGATGACGAGGGTCGCGGGGTCGTCGTCGACGCGTGCGGGGGTGGCGCGGCGCCGCGGCCAGCGCTGGTCTTCGGGGTCCCACCACTCGAGCTCGAGGTCGAGCTCCTCGGCGATGGCATAGCGTGCGAGGTCGAGGCGGCTGCGGATGTCGGACTCGTGCATGACGCGGACGTTGTCGTCCTCTTCGTCGGGGGCTTCGCGCAGGGCTTCTGCGGCCCCTTCGAGCCAGGCGGCGATGCGGCGTGCTTCGTCGGAACACTGCGGGTCGACACCGTCGGCGGTCGCCACGCGGAGGAGGGTTGTCGCCTCCTCGATGGCCGACGGTCGCACGCGCGTCCCTGCCCGTTCGGCGACCAACTCCAGCAGTTCCAACGCCACGAGCGCTGCGCTGACCGCCGTGGGGGAACCGAGCATGGCGGCTCGGACCGTCGCCACTTCGGCGGGCGGAAAGGTGTCGCGCAGGTCGGACCGCGGGGAGAGGTGTCGAAAGGGTGTATCGCTCATGGGGCCTCCGACGAAGGGGATAGCACCCCTCGGCGATGTTTGCGACCGCGGGAACGTGCATAAGGTTTTCGCATGGACATTGCCGAACTGAACCCATTCGCCGACGCCGAAGAGAAGGACGACCGCAGCGAGAAGGAGAAGCACGACGCCCGTGTCTTCGACCTGAAAAAGTCCGCCGCCGGGGGGCTCGTGGCCGCGATCCTCGCCCTCGGGACGAAGCTCGCGATCGGCGGAATCGGCCCGTGGGAAGCACAGCGTCTGCTCGAGAACACCCTCCCGACGACCCGGTTTCTCTGCTCCGGCGTGATGACCGCGTCGGCGACGATCCTGGCGCTGCTCCTCACGATGATCTCGATGACGGCCAGCGCGGACGCGAAGCTCGACAAGAACCACTTCATCCGCGTGAAGATGCTGGCGCGGGTGACGACCGTCTCGTTCATCGTCGCGGCGGTCTTCTTGACGCTGTTGGTGATGCCGCTCGGTGGTGACGGCTCGAACGTCCCGGTCGCCTGGTACCAGGTGATCTACTACGCGATGGTGCTGATCAACGCGATCCTCGGTGGGCTCACGGTGACGATCGTGTTGATGCTCTACTCGACGATCTCCGACGTGGTGGACGTCATCGGTCTGGGCAAGGACGACCACCCGATGGCCGCGCAACAGGAGTAGACGCTGGCGCTGCCGGATCGAATTGGATACGCATTCGCGACCCTCCGCGGAGACCCTCGATGCGCATCCTGATCGTCGGCGGCACCAACTTCATCGGCCCTCATCTCGTCGACGTGTTGCGACGCGGCGACCACACCATCACCCTGTTCAACCGCGGGAGGACCTCGCCGGAGATGTTCGACGATCTCGAACGCCTTCGAGGCGATCGAACCGCCGGGGACTACGCGAGCCTGCAGGGGCGGCAGTTCGATGCGGTGCTCGACACGTGCGCCTACATTCCGCGGGCGGTGCGGGAGTTGCGAGAAGTTCTGGGAGGTGACCCTCACTACGTCATTGTCTCGACCGTGTCGGTGTACGCCGACTTCTCCACGCCGGGGATCGACGAGACGCGGGCGGTGGCGACGCTGGAGGACCCCGACGACGAAGAGGTGACGAACGAACGTTACGGAGCGCTGAAGGCGGCGTGCGAGGAAGAGGCACGCCGCTTCGGCTCGTGGTGCATCGTGCGGCCGGGCCTGATCGTCGGCCCGCGCGATCCGACCGACCGCTTCACATACTGGATCGCCCGGATTCTTCGTGGCGGCACGGTGCTGGCGCCGCCGATCGAGGAGGCGATGCAGTTCGTCGACGTTCGGGACCTTGCGGCGTTCCTCGCGGACGCCGCGGTCGACGGCCTCGAAGGGGTGTTCGACGCGGTCCATCCCGCGGGCTTCGCGACCGTGGGGAACGTGCTCGACACCGCTCGCGAACTTCTGGCGCCCGAGGTCGAGTTTCGTCACGTCTCGACCCAGACCGCTCTCGCGCTCGGTGCCCAACCGTGGTCGGACCTCCCTGCGTGGGCGCCGTCGACCGGCGAGACCGCGGGGCTGGGGCGCGTATCGGGTGCTCGAGCGGCGGCGGCGGGGCTGCAGACCCGGCCAATCGCCGAGACGGTCGCGGACACGGCAGCGTGGTGGGAGTCGCTCGACGAAGGGCGGCGAGCCACTCCGCGCGCGGGGCTGTCGGTCGAGCGAGAACGAGAGCTGCTGGAGACGCTCGAGCTACGCGACGGCCTGGGGGCGTTCTGGGACGAAAAGTACGAGCAGGTCGACCTGCGTTTCGGCGAGGCGCCGAACGTCTATCTCACCGAGCAGGTAGGGCTCGTGGCCGAGGGCGGGACGGTGCTCTGTGTCGGGGACGGGGAAGGGAGGAACGGGGTCTGGCTCGCCGAGCGAGGGTTCGAAGTGACGGCGTTGGAGCCGAGCGGCATCGGGCGTGCTCGGATCGAAGCGCTCGCGGCGAAACGTGGCGTGAACGTGGAGGTCGTCGCCGAAGCGATGCCGAGCGAGGCGCTCGTGGGGCGGACGTTCGACGCGGTGGTGCTGGTGTTCGTGCACATGCCCGAGGCGATGCGAAAGGTCGTTCACGCGCAGGTGAAGCGGCTGCTGGCGCCAGGAGGCGTGGTGCTGCTGGAAGCGTATACCCCGGCGCAACTGGAGTCGGCGGCACGGGGAGGACCGTCCGACCCTGGGCTGATGTATTCGCAGGAGATCCTGAAGGGCGACTTCGAGGGGCTCTTCATGGAGCATCTGGAGGAGACGACGGTGGAGCTGGACGAAGGGGTTTCTCACCAGGGGGCATCGCATGTCGTGCGTATGTCGGCGATTCGCCGCGACTGAGTTCGAACGGATGGTCGGAAGGGTGGCTCGTCGGCACGAGGGGCTAGCGAGATCACGGGGGAAGCGCACACTCGGCTTGACCGAAAACCGGCGATGTACGACAACGGAAGGCCTGAATTGCCACACCTAAGGTGAACCATGTTCAAGCAGAAGCTGACCCGCGTTGTCGGCAACGTCGATGGTGCGCTCGGATGCGTGCTGATGGGATTCGACGGTATCGCCATCGACAGTATCTGGTCGGAAGAGCTGCCGCAGATGAACGCCATCGCGGTGGAGCTCTCCAACATGCTGGACAAGTTTCGCCGATTGAAGATCGCGGACGTGGGGCCGATCCACGAGGTGTCGATCACGTCGGGTGACGTCACGACGCTTGCGAGAGTCGTGGCTGAAGACTATCTGCTGATCCTCGCACTCTCGGACGAAGCGGACGTGGGGCGCGGGCAGACGATGCTGCGGCTCATCTCGCCGTTCGTCGAAAAAGAAATCATCTGACGCGGTTGGTTCCGCGTCGAGGTCGCGAATGTACGATACCACTAGTTTTCGAAAGAACCTGAAGATCGAGATCGACGGCGAGCCGTTCGTCATCGTGGATTGCCAGCACGTCAAGCCAGGGAAAGGGGTCGCGTTCGTGAAGACGCGGATGAAGAGCCTGATCACGGGGCGGGTGCTCGACCAGAACTTCCGGTCGGGTGACAAGGTCGACGTGCCGAACCTGGAATCCCGTGAGATGGAGTACCTCTATCCCGAGGATCACTTCTACGTCTTCATGGACCAGAGCACCTACGAGCAGATTCGCCTGACGGACGATGCGGTGGAGGAGATCAAGCCGTATTTGAAGGACAACCTTCAGGTCGACGTTCTGTTCCACAACAACAAGCCGATCAGCGTCGAGCCGCCGACGTTCGTCATCCTCGAGGTGACGGAGACCGACCCCGGATTCAAGGGGGACACGGCACAAGGCGCGACCAAGCCGGCGACGCTCGAGACGGGCGCCGTCGTTCATGTACCGCTCTACATGGCTACCGGGGAGCTCGTGAAAGTCGACACGCGCACCGGGGAGTTCGTGGAGCGCGTCAACAAGTAGTCACGCGAGAATCACTTGGCTTTCGATCGCGAAAAAACCCTGGCGAACGCCCAGAAGCAACTGCGGAAGGGCAACTACGATCGCGCCATCAAAGAGTACACGAAGGTCGTCGAGGAAGATCCCGGCGACATCCGGTCGAAGTTGAAGCTCGCCGACCTTCTGGTGAAGGTCGACCGGTTCGACGACGCTCTGAAAGGCTATCGTGAGGTCGCCTTTTCGTACGCGCGTCAGGACCTCTACGAGAAAGCCGCCGCAGTGTACAAGCAGGCGATGCGGATCGCTCCGGAAGACCCGGTGCTCTGCACCGATCTGGGCGAGGCTTACTATCGCCTCGGTCGCCTGAAGGACGCGGTCCGCGTCTTTCACAAGGCCCAACGCATCTACAAGCGCGACGGAAACGAAGCTGCGCAACGCGACATCCTCGAGCGGATGGTCCGGATCGATCCAGAAGACGTGGGGCTTCGGATCCAGCTCGCCGAGCGTAGCGAGAAGGACGGGCAGCGTGAGCAGGCGCTCGAACTCTTCCGCGAGGCTGCCACCCAGTTGCGTGAAGAGGGGCGCGTCGACGAGTACGTCCAGGTGTTGGAGCGGATCATCTATCTCGATCCGAACCGCCTCGACATGCGCAAGGAGGTGGTCCGCAACTACCTCGGCCGCGGCGACGAGAAGCACGCGCTGAAGCATCTGCAGTACTGTTTCAAGGTCGCCCCGCAAGACATCGAGACGTTGGAACTGCTCGGCTCGACGTTTCACCGGCTCGGCTCCACCGAAAAGTCGCTCCTCGTGTACGGCGAGCTCGCCGCACTCTACCAGCGGCTGGGTGAGCAAGATCGCGCGGCTCAGGCGTACCGGACGATTCTGTCGATCGACCCGAACCATGCCATGGCGCGGACGTTTCTCGGTCACGGCGACGAGCCGGCGACGCGGGAGCAGATCCAGCAGGCGGACCCGGAGCCGGTCGAGGAAGAAGAGGACGCGCTCGACGGGATCGAGTTTCTCGACGAAGACAGCATGACGTTTCAGGAGCCCGATCCGACCGATCAGGGCGTCCAGAGTCAGGGGGATGCCTTCTACGCGTTCGCCGACGACGCGATCCACGACATCGCGGAAGAGGCGGACTTCAATCAGCTCCCCGCCTACCCAGAAGCGGCGGTCGGTGGCGAGCACACGGCGGCGGCGGACGAGATCTCGGAGTCGAGCCTCGAGCTGGTCGAGATCACGCCGGTCGAAGCGGAGCTGAAGTCGGACAACGATCAGGTCCACCAATACCTGACCGAGAGCGACGTGTTCCTGAAGTACGGCCTGCTCGATCGAGCCGAGGACGTGCTCACGAAGGTGATCCAGCTCGAGCCGGACAACCTCGGTGGACGCGATCAGATGCGAAAGCTAATGGAGCGGATGGGGGACCGGCGTGGAGCGGCTCACCAGCTCGTCGCGATGGCTTCCATCACGGCCGAGAACCCTCCCGTCGCTCAGAACTATCTGCAGCAGGCCGCGGAGTTGGTGGAACCGGAGATCTTGCAGCTCCTCGCCGAAGGAGCGGGCCTCGATCCCGCCCTCTACGAGAGCCACGCCGCCCCCGAGTTCATCAACGAGGTGAGCGAAGGGCTCGACGAAATCTCGAGCTCGATCGACCCTCACGCGGCGATGGAGGTTGAGGACGCTGGCGCATATGAGATCGATCTCGACGCCGACTACGGGGACTTCGAAGACTACGACCAGAGCGCGGACGACTTGATGCTCCCGGCGGACGACCTCGCCGTCGACGACATCGAAGAGTTCGACATGGACGATGTCGCGATGGAGGAAGTCTCGCTCGGGGAGATCGACGACTTCTCGATCGACGAGTTCGTCGACGACCTCGAGTCGACCGAAGGCGTGGGCGAGATCAGTGAAGGTTTCAACCTCGACGGGGCGGACGACGTCGACGTCAATGTCGACGCGGTCAATTTCGACGAGTCCGAGCTCGCGATGCTCAACGATGCGGGCGAAGGGATCGAGTTCGACATCTCCGCCGAAGACGCGGACATGATGTTCGACGAGCTCTTCGGAGGCGGCGGCTTCGACTCCGACGTCGAGGACGACAGCGCCCCGAGCATGGACCTGGGGCCCTCCACGAACAACAAGGCGTCGAACCCGTTCGGAGAGGCGAGCCTGACGTCGACGTTCTCCGGTCCTGCGACGAACCCCTCCATCGATGTGGCGATCGACGTCGAGTCGGAGATGATCAACAACTCGAGCCTCGAGCTCGGAAAGACGTACAAGGACATGGGGCTGTTCGCCGAAGCGATCGACGAGTTCCGGGCGGCCCTGGACGACTCGGACGCCGCACCGGCGGCGCTGTTTCACATCGCCCTCTGCCACATCGAGCTCGGCGAGACAGCCGATGCTCGGACGAACCTCACCGAGCTCGCCCAGGGCGAGTACCCCGCTCAATGGCGCGCCCGCGCCGACGAAAAGCTCCAAGAAATCCCCGCCTGAGGCGCGGTTCGCGGTTCGCGGTTCGCGGGTAGCGGGTAGCGGGTAGCGGGTAGCGGGAAGCGGTCAGCGGGAAGCGGTCAGCGGGAAGCGGGAAGCGGGAAGCGGGAAGCGGGAAGCGGTCAGCGAGAGAAGCGGGCGAGGACGCGCTTTGCTTTGCGGGCCACGTTGTCGGTCACGACCCTGAGCTCGGGAGGCTGGTAGAGGGCGCCGACGAGCACGAGCGCGACGAGGAAGGCTGCGCCCTGGGCGACGAGAACCAGGGCGTGGGTCCAGACGTCGTGGATGTCCATCGCCTGCTGCAGACCAAATTTCGTGGCCCACGCGGCACCTGCGCCGGCGGCGGCGAAGAGAAGTCCGCGAACCAGGGCGGCGATGATCGGGCGGAGCGGCAGCGTGCCGGTGCGGAGTCGGTACACGACGATCGTGGCGATGGCGTTGATCGTCATTCCAATCGAGGTGGCCAGAGCGAGCCCGACGACCCCGAGGGCATCGTCGAGGACCCAGTAGATGGGGAGCGCGAGGATGACCGACCCGGTGGCGACCAGCATCGGCACGAGGGTGTCCTTCCGAGCGTAAAAGCCGCGAACGGCCATCGTCTGCGACGCCCACGATGCCAGCCCCAGCGAGAACATCACGAGCAGCGTGGCGGTCGTGGCGGCGTCGGCTGCGGTGAAGGCACCACGCCGGAAGACGACCCAGACGATCGATTCGGCGGCGACCGCGAGCGACGCGGCGCCGATGACGGCGAGGAAGACGACCCGGCCGACGGAGGTCGCGAGCATGCGCCCCATCTCGTCCTCCTCGCCCTTGTGGTAGAGTTCGGTGAGGAACGGGAGCGCGGCCTGACCGGCAGCCTGGCCGATGACGGCGAAGACGACGAGCATCAGCTTGCGGGAGTTGTTGAGCCAGGTGATCGCCCCGGCAGCGTGCTGGGAGCCGAAGTAGCGCAGTAGCCACTCGTCGACCGTGACGAGGCCGACCCCGAGCATCAACGGCAGCGTGAGCAGGAGGAAGTGCACGAACCCGGGGTCGCGCGGTGCAAATCTGAGCTTGAACCGGACCTCGCGTCGAGCGGCCCACAGCGGGATGGCGAGCGGTCCGAGGAGCGCTCCGACGACGACGCCGATGGAGAATCCTCGGATCCCGAGCACCGGGTCGAGGGCGATCCCGAAGAGGATGATGCAGAGGTTGTAGACGAGCGGCGCGATCGCGGCGGGCCAGAAGACCTTGCGGGTGAAGAGCGTCGCCTGGAGTAACCCCCCGAAGTAGAAGCAGAGCTGTGCCGGGATGACGATCCGCGTCATCTCGATGGCGAGCGCGAGCTGTTCGGGGTCGTCGAAGCCGGGGACGAGCAGCGGGACGACCCACGGTGCGGCGAGCTCGGCGACGATCGTGAAGAAGACGAGCGCGGCTCCCATGGTCGTGGCGACGGTGGAGAAGAGCCGCCAGCCGCCCACTTCGTCGCCGCGGGCGACGTAGGACGTGAACAGCGGGATGAACGTGATCGAGAGCGTCCCCCCCGCGAGGAAATAGTTCATGAGGTCGGGGAGAGTGAACGCGGCGTAGTAGGCGTCGGTCGCCTGCGAGGCTCCGTGAGCCGCAGCGATCACCGCCTCGCGGGCGAACCCCAGCACGCGACTCAGGAGGATGCTGACCGAGAGGATCACGGCCGCAATCCCCATGCTTCGGCCCACCGAACCTTTCTCGTCGTCCGTCATCGTTTCGGGGGGCCTGTTACTTTTCGACGTCACGGTGCCGCATCGTGACGTCCCACCCCTGCCCGCGGAGCCGCGTCCCGATCGCCTCGGCGATCGCAACCGAGCGGTGCCGGCCGCCGGTGCAGGCGAGGCCGATGGTGAGGTACGCCTTCCCCTCTCGCTGATAGAGCGGGAGGGAGAAGTCGGAGAACTGCCGGAAGAAGTAGATGAATCCGCCCGCTTCAGCGGAGCCCAGGACGTAGTCTCGCACGGGATCGTCCAACCCGGTCTGTTCGCGAAGTTCTTCCACAAAGTACGGATTGGGGACGAACCGCAGGTCGAACACGAGATCGCACTCGGGCGGCAAGCCGTGTTTGAAGCCGAACGTGAGCAGCGTGATGCGCATCCGCTCGCGGTGCTCGTCGGCCGAGTAACGGTCCTGGACGAGGGCCTTGAGGGTGTGCACGGTGTGGTTGGAGGTGTCGACGACCCACCCTGCCCGCGCCCGCAGGTGCGCCAGCAGCTCCTTCTCCTTTTCGATCCCTTCTCGAACGGTCCCGCCATCGCTCGTCGGATGGCGGCGACGCGTAGCGCTGAAGCGTCGGAGGAGGACTTCCTCTTCGGCCTCGAGGAAGAGGATCTCCACTTCGGTGCCGCGCTCCTGGAGGTGCTCGATGGCGTTGTTCGCTTCGGCGAGGAACTTTCGTTCGCGGGCGTCGACGACGAAGGCGAAATCGAGGGCTTCCTCGCGCTCGTCGGCGATGAGGTCGAGCGACTGGGCGAGGAGCGGGACGGGCATGTTGTCGATGCAGTAGAAGCCGATGTCTTCCAGCGCGTTGATGACGGTCGACTTTCCGGAACCGCTGTAGCCGGTCACGATGACGGCGCGCGGACACACCACGGATGCTTCGTGCATCGCGGTGTGGCTGTCATCCCTGCTTGAATCGGTCATTCAGCGGTCGACGATCTCGACCAACACGACGGTGATGTTGTCGTTTCCGCCCCCATCGTTGGCAGCCTGGATGAGCGCATTGCAGCACTCTTCGAGGTCGTCGCGATGGTCGACCATGCACTTTCGGATGCCTTCGTCGGTGACCATGCCGTTGAGACCGTCGGAGCAGAGGAGGTAGAGGTCTCCGACCTCGGGCTCGTCTTGCGCGACGTCGACCTGCACGGTCTCCTTCATGCCGAGGGCACGGACGATGACGTTCTTGTGGGGGAAGTTTTCGATCTCTTCTTCGGTGAGATCTTTCATCTTGATGTAGTCGTTGAGCAGCGAGTGGTCCTCGGTGATCTGCTCCATGTCATCGCCTCGGAGGCGATAGATTCGACTGTCCCCGACGTGGCCGAGGAAGGCGCTGTTGCCGGAGAAGGCGAGCGCGACGAGCGTCGTCCCCATCCCTCGCTGGGCGGCATTCTGCGCGGCTGTCTCGAAGATGCGGAGATTGGCGAGCTTAATGCCGGCAGCGAGGCGGTTTTCCTCGTACTTGCGCCCTTTCTCCATCTTGTAGGGCCAGGTGATGTCCTGGTCCTTGGCAGTCTCGCGGAAGAAATCGGCAACGGTCTCCACGGCCATCTGGGACGCGACTTCGCCAGAGGCGTGACCTCCCATGCCGTCAGCGACCATATAGAGGTTTTCCTCGGCGAGAATGGCGAGGTTGTCCTCGTTGTGGGAACGTTTCATCCCCACGTGAGTGTTGCCGGCGTAACGGAGCTTCAAGGCCACTCGTAATCCCTTGGCTTGCGCGTCGAGCGACTTTTTTATCACAGCGTTCGAAAAGGCCGCAACTTGTTCCGCAATCGAGCGGCGGCCGACGATCCTGAGGGCGAACCGGGGACGGTGTGCTAAAGTCGGATTCGACCTCTTGATCGCAGCTCCATGGCCCCCGACCCGCTCGTTGGAACAACGCTGAACGGACGCTATCGGCTCGACGCCGTCCTGGGCGCCGGGGGGATGGGAAAGGTGTATCGGGCCACCCAGCTCTCGGTGGGACGCGCGGTCGCGGTGAAGACGATCCTGGACGGGAGCCGCGACGAGCGGGCGCGTCGGCGTTTCCTGCGAGAGGCGACAACGGTCGCGCAGGTGGATCACCCTGGGATCGTGAAGGTCATCGATTCCGGTGAGCACGACGGGATGCTCTACTCGGTCATGGAGCTCGTGGAGGGCGAGACGCTGGCGGACGCGTTGAAGCGCGATCTCTTCTCCTGGCAAGACGCCGCCGTGATCCTGCGAGAGCTGGCCGAAGGGCTCGGCGCCGCCCACGCTCGCGGCATCGTCCACCGCGACCTGAAACCACAAAACATCATGTTGACGGTCGGCCCTTCGGGTGACGTGTGGGCGCGAATCCTGGACTTCGGCATCGCGCTTCCTCAGGACGTCAGCGTGAGGCTGACAGATACGGGGGTGATCACCGGCACCGCGGCATACATGGCTCCCGAGCAGGCGAAGCTCGCGGAGGTCGATGGCCGCGCCGACCTGTACTCGCTCGGCGTGATCGCGTGGGAGATGCTGACCGGCACGCTGCCGATCGACGACCCGCACCCGTTTTCGTTGATGTTTCAGAAGCTCCGGACGGAGCCCCCTTCCCTGCGCCAGCATGTCGGGACGGACGTGCCGGCACCGTTCGTCGCGCTGGTCGACCACCTGTTGCGTCGCGACCCCGAGGGGCGACCGAGAACGGCGGATGAGGTCGCGAGGAAGTTCGCGGCGATCGCCGGCGAGAAGGTGACGCGGCGGCGGCCCGAGGCACCGCCCGATCGCCCCGAGCCCCCACCTCGAGCCCCGAGCAGCCCGCAGCGGACGCTGGTGCTTGCGGCGGTCGTCCTCCTCAGCTTCACGTGCCTAGCAGCGCTGGGGGGGTGGATTCTTTTCCGAGACGGGCCGGAGCGTCGGGGTTCGATCGCGCTCGAGCCGACCCGGGAAGCGTTGGACGATCCCGCCTCAGAGCCCGAACCCGCCCGGCCCCCGACGGTCGACAAGGGGGGCTCGCTTCAGGACGAGCCACCCGAGGCACTCGCTCCCAAGATACCCGCGGTGTGGGAGTTCATGCCCGCCGAAGAGTCGGGTTGCCTGGAGCAGCCGCCGATCGAGATGTCGGTGGCGGAATACGAACGCATCACCCCCTCGCGAACGACCACCTACGAGTGGTGGGGGATGGTCCCACCAGACGCGAAGGGGAAACTTCCGGTCATGCTCATCTTCGCCGACGCGCTCGAACCGATGGCGAGGATGCAGAAGGACGAGCGGGGGCTGAGCCAGTTCGCGCTCGACCACGGGATGTACGCGCTGACGGTGAAGTACGACAACATCCGCCCCGCCTGGGACAGCGACCAGGACGTGGAGGCCGTGCGTCACGCGCTTCGCCGGGCCAACCATCGCGATTGCCTGGACCCGACGCGGGTCTTCGCGATCGGGCACGGGCAGGGCGGGCGGATGGTCGACCGGCTGATCCGCGAGATGGTCGTCACGGGAGCGATCATCACTGGCTATCGCCGCTACGAGCTGCGCGGTGATTTCGGTCTCGCTCTACGGGACGACCCCGGGATCCTCCATCCGCTCGGTTGGTATGTCGGCGCGGTCGTGGAACCGAGCCCCCCCGTCCCGACGCCACTCTTTCACATCATCGGGGAGGACGACCCGCGCAACCCTGAGGGGGGGCTGGCGTGCGACGGCATCACCGAGGTCGAATCGACGGAGATGTGGGTCACGTCGTGGCGAAAGCTCAACGGATGCGGCCCCGACCAGAGCACCCGAAAGCTGTCGGAGGGTGGGAAGTGCATCACCTTCACCGAGTGTGAGGCTGCGCTCACCCACTGCTCGGTGCCGGGCGGCTATGAATGGCCGGGCGCGCCGGAGGTCCGGGTCGCCCACACGTTGCTCGCAGGTTCGGCAAACCCGCGGCGGGTGAGCCTCCTGTCGCAGAGCAAGTCGCGCGAACAGATGTTGGAAGACTGTGCGAGCCCGGTCGGGCGCTACGACCTCGCGATGGACAGGGCGGCGAAGTGGATGGAGAATCAACCATCTCTCGACCGCGATCTGTGGGAGGAGCGCCTGAGCCACTGGAGTCCGAACGTTGGCGAGTGAGGGGTTGATCGGCGTCACCCTGAGTGACAAGTTCCGGATCGAGCGGATGCTCGGGTCGGGCGGGATGGGAGCGGTCTACGAGGGGACGCAGATCGCGCTGCAACGCCGGGTCGCCATCAAGCTGCTCCACGCCCACCACGGCGACGAATCCGACCGGCGCCGCTTCCTGCGCGAGGCGAAGGTGGTCGGGACGCTTCGCCATCCCAACATCGTGGGACTCATCGATTTCGGAGAGGATCCGGCGCGTCGGTTGCTCTACCTGGTGATGGACCACGTCCGCGGGGTCTCGCTGGTGGACGTGGTCGAAGCGGGACGCCTGCGATGGCCGATCGCGCTCGCGCTCGTCGGGCAGATCGCCGAGGGGCTCGCCTCGGCGCACGATCGCGGCGTCCTGCACCGGGATCTGAAACCGGAGAACGTGATGGTGTCGCGCGAGGCCAACGGCACCGCCCACGTCAGGTTGCTCGACTTCGGGCTCGCGACGGCGGTCGACGACAGCACCCGGCTGACGAAGACGGGCTCACTCTTCGGAACCCCGGCCTTCATGGCGCCGGAGCAGGCGCTCGGCCAGACGCTTGGGCCAGCAGCCGACCTCTATGCGGTCGGGGTCATCCTCTTCGAGCTGTTGACGGGCCGGCTCCCGATCGACGCGCCCGCGATGGTTCTGATGGCGCGCAAAGTCGACGAGGACGCACCACGCCTCGACCACTTTCTCCCGCAGGGGGAAGTCCCGGCGGAAGTGGTCGACCTGGTCGCGGCGCTCCTCGAGCGTGACCCCAACGCTCGGCTCGACCGCGCGTCGGAGCTCGGCGATCGGATCGCCCGAATTCTGGGGAGTGACGACTTCGCCCCTCCGATCGGGGGGAGCGAAGCGCTCGACTTCTCGGAGTGGTACGCCGACCGACGGGAACCGCATCCGGTCCGTCATCCCACGCTTCTTTCGGCGGTCCGCACCTCGCCTGCCGACGACTACGAGGATGGGTCGACCGACCCGCTCCCGCAGTTGCAGCAGGCTTCGACCCTCGTCGAAGAGCGAGCGACACATGTGGAAGGCCTTCGTCACGACCGCGGTACGTCCGCCGCTGCGCCGCAAGGGCTGACCGTCCGCGATCTCGGCATGGCGGCGGTTGCGGCGCTCGCCGTGGGAGGGATCGCCTTCGCGATTCTGTCCGCCACCGACGACGCGCCCCCGCCAGCTCCGGCGCCTTCGGTTCCGAAAACGGTCCAGGCAGCGGTGACCACGCCACGACCGCCGACCGACCTCGAACCCCGTCCTCCGCAGGTCGAAGCGGACGTGGGTGGCCCGGCTGCGATCGATGCCGGGGTGGCCGCAAACCGCGACGCGGGATCGGGGATGGCACCGACGCGAACGGCTGGTTGTGACCGCGAGGCTGTCTTCACGCACATGCGTGAACTCACCACCAACAGCCGTCATGGCCCGATGCGGTGGACAGTGGTGCTTCCGGAAGACTACGACCCCGGGCGTGCCTACCGCACGCTGTTCGTCTTCCACACCGAAGGGGAGTCACAGCTCGCAGCGATCGAGCAACGCGGGATGGTGAGGCTGGAAGACTGGGTGGTGATAGCCCCGGCGGACAACAGCGCCAACGCTCTGCGCCCCTGGTTCGAGGGCGACTTCTCGGATCGCACGGAGCTCGTCCGGACCTCGTTTCACGAGACCGGGCGCATCGTGTGCCTGGACCCGCGCTGGATCTTCGGCGTGGGACATGGATCGGGAGGACGGGCGGTGGAGCGGGTGATCATGGACCTTCCCCTCTCCGGGATCGCCGGCTCGGGGTTCCGCTACCGCGCCAAGGACAGTCCGGAGATCCCTCCCTTCTCCACCCCGTTCATTCATCTGTGGGGGGTCGACGACCCCTATCTGCCGCGCGACGGTCTGACGCCTTGTAACCACCGGCGCATCCAATCGCTGTCGGCGAAGACCCAGCGGTGGAAGGGGCTGAATTCGTGCAGCGGGGAGCCGCAAACGTTCGTCGAGCGCGAAGACGGCACGTGCTTCCGGTGGGAATGCGAAGCTCCGTTCGCCCTGTGTGAGGTGCAGGGCGGCAACCAATGGCCAGCGGGGGATTCGGCGATCGAGGCGCAGGTCAAGCAGTTGCGAGACCAGCTCGGATGGGCCGACGATTGTGTCCAGAAGGATCGCGGGACGACCTTTCCCTACGCCCGGGTGATCCTGAAGTTCTTCGACGAGTACGGTGAGGCGCTGAACGCGGAGGAGACCGACCGATGGCGACCGGGCACCCCGCTCTGAGCGGAGTGGACCCATCGGTCACAGCGCTTCGACAGCCTCGGCCATGGTGACGAAACGATAGTTTTCGCGGGTCTTCGCGACGATGCGAGCGTAGCGCTCGCGCTTGGTGGCCCACGGGATGCCGAGATCGGGCTGCACGCCGACCAGGTCGGCCACGCCGGGGTCCTCGGCGTCCATGAAGTCGATTGCGTGAAACTCGAGGTTCAGCAGGCGCGGGTGGGCGCGACGCAACATCGGATAGAGGGCCGCAAAGCCGCGCGCACCCACAAGATGCAGGCTCGTGCCGATGACCGGAAACCGCACCCCGGGGACGACGCACATCGGCACCTCGATCGGAAACCGCGACCGGCCGTTGGGTGCGGGGACGCGAATCGAATGTTGCGACGGCCGGTACGGCTCGAGCGGGGTCCAGAGAGTGTCGACGCGGGTCATGTCGCTGCGGCTCGGCGTCCCGCGCAGCGCAAGGGAGGACATGACGGCACCCTTGGCGAGCCAGTACGGGGGGCACGGGAAGACGGACGAATCGTAGCGGTAGTCGAGCTCGGCGAGGATGCTGAGAATGCGAGCGTCGACGTTGTAGCCCGGGGTCCTGAACCCTACCGGGGGAGCGCCCATGAGCTCCGTCAGCCCCCCGTGCGCGCGCCGGATGTCGTCTCGAATCTCGGGCATCGGTCGGCGTCTCAGGGCGTAGTCGTGGGCCCATGAGTGCGAGCCCAGCTCGTGACCGGCGTCGACCGCTTCGTGGAGCAGCTCGCGATGCGCGGGGTCGTCGAGGTCCTTTCCGATGACGAAGAAAGTCCCGTCGACCCCGACGTCGCCGAGAAAGTCGAGGAGGCGGCGAACTCCGACGGTGTAGGCCTCGTCGTGAGGAGCCTCGACGCGGGGGAGTCCGTGGATCTCGCGGTAGCACCACAGCCCGTCGAGGTCGACGGTGAAGCAGGCGTGCGGGGAGCGGATCACCGGTGGCGGATTCGAATGACCCAGGTCAGTCGACCGAGGTTCTTGAGGACGTTGGGGACCCGGCGAAACAGGTTGATCGACGGGGGGCGCTTCTCGGCGATCGTCACGGGAATCTCCGTCACGCGGAACTTCATCCGCTGCGCACGGATGACGAACTCGCTGGCGAAGAGGTCTTTGTCGACGACGCACCGCCCGACGACTTCGAGCAATCGGTCGCGTTTGAACGCCTTGAGGCCGTGGGTGTCGGTGCCGCGAAAGCCGACGAAGACGCGCAGGAGGAAGTTGAGCGTGAACGTCGCCAGCTTGCGGTAACCAGGGCGCTTGTCGCGCGATGAATCGAGCGCCTTGCTCCCGATCACGAGGTCGAACCCACGCTCGCGGATCTCTTCGAGCGCGCGCACGTAGAAGTCGGTGTCGCAGAGGTCGATCTCGTCGCAGATGACGATCTCGCCACGAGCGTCCTCGATGCCCCGTCGCATCGCGAGGCCATAGTTCGGCTCGCTCGAGTGCAGGATACGAAGCTCGGGATGGCGCTCCATCAGACCTCGAGCGACCTCGACGGTCCGGTCGCTCGAGCCGTTCTCGCTCAGGATGATCTCGTAGGTGTCGTCCCACCGCGGTTCGCTCGCGAGCTTCTCGGTCAGGTCGGCGACCGAAGCGCTGAGGATCCCCTCCTCGTTGTAGATGGGGATGACGATCGAGACGGTCGGTGGGGCTTCAGACATCGTCGGTTCTCCCTGCGAACCAGCGGTAGACCAGGACGAGAAATGCAGCGTTGGCGAAGAGGACCGCGACGGTGGTCCCGAGCATGATCGCGACGATCACGGGGTCCTCCTGGTCTCGGACCATGTAGAGAGGCACCAGCGCCGGGATGATGAGGGGCACGTAGAGCGCGGCGACCCACTTCTTCGACGGGAGCTCTTTGGACGGGGTTGTTTCTTGTTCTTCCATGGGCGGCGAGCACCTTATCCGACATTGGCCATTCGCGCACCCGCTTCGAACGCCGTGAGGATCAATCGCCACAAACCTCTGACGACTGTGCTGTTTTTGCGCACTGAACATGCCGTTTCGCATGTTTCGTGCATGACGAGTTGTCACTACACCCCATGGACGCCATAATCGATCTGTGACCAAACGTCTCAAAATACCTGCCCCTCCTGCGCATCAGAAGACCGTCGACGGTCGTTTTCGGCTCGTGAAGGAGATCGGAAAGGGGGCCACCGGGATCGTGTACGAAGGAGTGCAGCTCTCCGTGGACCGTACCGTCGCGGTGAAGGTCCTCAACCCGACGTACAACGTGCGCGAGGACTACAAGGAGCGTTTTCAGCGCGAAGCGAAGGCGATCGCGCGGCTGAGTCACACGAACTGCATCACGCTGTACGATTTCGGGTACTCCGACGAGTTCCAGTCGCTCTACATGGTGATGGAGTACGTCGGCGGCAGCGAGCTCTACGAGCACTGCGTGAACGACACGATCTCGCTGCACCAGTCGGTGCGCGCCGGGATCCAGATCGCGGAGGCGGTCGCCCACGCGCATGGCCACGGGATTCTCCACCGCGATCTAAAGCCGGAGAACGTGCTCATCACCGAGGACTGGACGGCGAAGGTGCTCGACTTCGGGATGGCGCGCATCGTCGACGAACTGTCCGACACGCCGGCACAGCAGCGGCTCACTCAGCAGGGCGCGGTGTACGGCACCCCGGCCTACATGAGCCCCGAGCAGTGCCAGGGCAACATCGACGTCACCGAAGCGACCGACATCTACTCTCTCGGCGTCATCCTCTACGAGCTCGTCGAGGGGCGGTTGCCGTTCCGCGCGCCGAAGGTGCTCGACATTCTCGTGCAGCACGTCCGCGAGGAGCCTCCACCGATTCGGGCCGACATACCGAAACGCCTTCGGTCGCTGATCATGAGTATGCTCGCCAAGCGACCGGTGGAGCGGCCTTCGGACGCGAAGATCGTCGCCGAGACACTCCGTTCGATCCTCCCCGAGATCCCGGCAGAAGGCGCCGAGCGCAACACGATCGACGTCTCGCAGGAGATCCAGAAGAGCCTCATCGAGAACGAGACCAAGGGCCCTCAGACCGGCGAGGGCGTCCCGCGCTCCACGATGCAGGGGGTCGGAAAATCGCTCGAGTCACGGCCGGCGACCGACCCGGGAGAGACTCCAGCGGTCGAACTCGAGCACCAGGCACGCGTCGTCGAGACGATGCAGCCGATGATGCTCCAACCGGAAGCGCGCAAGGAGATCGACAAGGCGCTGCGCGAGCGGCGGCCGAGCGACGAGCTCAAGTCGATCGACGAGATCAACGTCTCCGACGAGCGCCCCGGAGCTGTGCGCTTCGGTTCCGAGACCTACGCCTACGAAAAGCCCCAACGGCCCAAATCGGGATGGTTCGTCCTCGTCGCCCTCCTCGCCGCAGCCCTCGTGGGCGTCGGCTTCGTCGCGTCGGGTCAGCTCGGGGCACGGCAAGCGGAGACCGCCGTTCCTCCCGCGGAAGCAGCGATCGAAGAGAGTGCTGCCGCCGAAGCGAACGCCGAGTCGCCCCGCACCGACGACGCGCCGACCGAGGTCGACATCCCCGAGGAAGCCGCGGCGCTTCCACCAGCGCTCCCCGAACCGATCGTGGCCGACGAGCCACCGCCGCCTCCCGTCGAGAAGTCGCGACGGTCGATCGCGAAGCGGAAACAGAAACGTCGCGCCACTCCGCCCCCCGCGGCCCCTTCGGAACCAGCGCCCTCGCCCGAACCGGAAGTGGCGACGGAGAAACCAGCGCCCTCGCCGGAACCGAAGGCAACCGACGATGGCAAAGAGGCCCCCGCTTCGAGTACAAAGGAAACGAAGAGTGCGGAGAAGGAAGGCGACGACAAACTTCCGACCGTGCGCTTCACGTACTGAAGCCGGACGAGTCCCATGACGGACGCAGCAGTACTCGACGCAGCCCGCATCTCGAGGAGGGGATGGAGCGCAGCGGTCGCTTTCGCGATCGCGATGCTCTTCTCCGTCTCGGTCTGGGCACAGACGACGGTTCGGGAGCTCAACGCGCAGGGGCTCGAGGCATTCGCCGCGGGCCGTTACGAGCAGGCCGCCGAGCTCTTCGGCCGCGCCTATGCCCTCGAACCGCAGAGCGAGCCGCTGAAGAATCAGGCCGTCGCCTGGTACAAGGCGAACCGCTGCAGCAACGCGGTCGAATCGTCGCACATGTTCTTGATGCGCTCGGACATCACTTCCGACGAGCGTCGTGAGATCGAATCGCTGCTCGGGGCCTGCAAGGTGAAACTCGCCCGCGAAGCGATGGAGGCGGGAAGTTTCGACCTCGCCGACCGCTTCCTCGACGACGTCGACGCGATGAACCCCGACCCCGTGCTGCGCGACCGCGCGGCGCTCGTGCGGGTCGAAGTCGCGAAACGGCGCAAGGCGGCGGACGTCCCTGCGGTCACGGCGCTGGACGGCATCGACAGCGGCGAGCCCGAAGAAACTACCGACCCGGCCCCCGCCGAAGAGCCGCGGGCTGGCGGGACGACCAAGGCACCCCCTCGGCCGAGCTCGCTCGACAACATCGAACCGGTCGAAGATTCCCAGACCCGCGGGTGGCCGCTCGTCGGCATCGGGTCGGCGATCCTCGCCGGCGGGATCGCCTACCACGTGGTGGTGAAGGTCCTGGTCGAACCCGATTTCGTCGAGACCGCCGCGGCGGGCGAAGACCGTGCCCGGTACGATCGGCTGGACCGAAGCCTTCGGACCGCCAACATCCTCGTCCCCGTTCTGTACGGGCTGGGCGGCGCCGTCGCCGGTACCGGCATCATCCTGGTCGCGACGTCCCCTTCCAAGCCTCGCGATTCTCGGGAAGGGCTGGTCTTCATCGGCATGAAGGGGGAGTTCTGATGCGCCTTCGCTCCGCCATCTGCGCCGCGCTGTTCCTCGTCGGCTGTTTCCAGACCTCGGCCACCGTGCCGTTCGAGGGGCCCGACGCGAGCGCGGATTCGGGAAGCGCAGTGGACACGGGCGGCGATCCGCCCGACGAGGGGAATCCCGCCGAAGAGATGGGCCCCGAGGACGTGGGGGTCGAGTACGATCTCGCTGGCACGGCGTTGTGCGCCGCCCCTCCCGACAACCCCCCGCGGTCGGTCTGCGATCCGACGACCCAGCGCGGCTGCGACGTCGGCCGTACCTGTGACGTCATCCTCCGTTCGCCGGACGGCGACCCGGAGTTCTCCGTCGCCTGCCGCGGCTTTCGGCTCGGCGAAGTGATGGGTGCCCGCGACGGCGAGTCGTGTGACGAAGAGACTCCCTGCCGCCCGGCCCTCCGCTGTCTCGGTGGTCAATGCCGCCGATACTGCGACCTCACGGTAGAGAACGAGTGCGGAGCGGAGTTCTGCAACCCGATCTTCCCCGCCGAGCAGGTCCCCCAATGGGGTGTCTGCCTGCCGGAGTGCGCGGACCGCGGCTAGCGCTGGCGGCCACCGCCCCAGCTCACAGCGCAAACATCGATTAGAGGAGGCCCTGCCGGTAGAGGTGCGCGTCCCAGGAATGGATCGCTTCCTGGAGAACGCGGCTCTCGGCGTCGTAGGAGATCTTCTTCAGGGCTTGTTCAAGCGAGTACCAGCGCACTTCCTCGACCTCGTGGTCGTGGTCGTCGATGCTGCCGGACTGATACTGCATCAGGTAGAAGGAGACGACCTTCTTCACCCGGATCTTTTCGGACGAGGAGATGTCGCGGCGGGTGTACCAGTACTCGATGGCGCTCAGGGAGGAGATGACTTCCCCCGAGCAACCGGTCTCCTCTCGGGTTTCGCGAACGGCGGTCTGTTCGGGGGTTTCGTCGCGCTCGATGCTTCCTTTTGGGAGTCGCCAGCTCGGGTTGCCTCCGCGGGTCGGTACCTGGATGAGGCAGACCTTGATTTCACCGCTGAAATCGCGAAAAAGCACGCCCCCAGCGGACTCTTCAACGATGTTCTCCGATCGATTCGTCACGCGACTCCTGAGTGTACTTACCGGGAGAAGGTGTACCGTGAACGCCCCGATTTGCTCAACCGTGTTCTCCATGGGGAGTCTCCGAACTCCGCTCGTCGACCGCGTTGCGAATACACCCGCGGGGGTGCGGGGGTGCGGGGTGCGGGGTGCGGGGTGTGGGGCGCGGGGTGCGAGGCGAAGGACCGCTGACCGCTGACCGCTGACCTCTGACCCCGAGCGTCAGCGCCCAAGGGCGAGTGCCGCGTCCAACGTATCGAAGAAGCCGTCGATTTGCCGGTCGGTGGCGACGAACGGTGGGGTCACGGCGAGGACGTTCCCGAAGACGCCGGTGGGCAGCATCAGGTAGCCCGCGTCCCGGCAGGCGTCCATGACAGCCAGCGCGCGCGCCCCGTCGGGTTGGCCGGAGTTCGGGTGCACGAGTTCGATTCCCTGCATGAAGCCCCGTCCGCGGAGCACCCCGGTTCCGTCGTGGCGTTCGCCCAGCTCTCCGAGCTTCTGCGTCAGCGAGAGGCCGCGACGTACGACGACGTCGCTCCAGTTGCCGTCGCGGAGCTCGCGCAGGGCGGCCAGGCCCATCGCACACCCCAGCGGATTCCCGAGGAACGTCGAGGTGTGGATCGCCTCGCCCTTGCTCGCGCCCCAGCTCGCCATGACGTCGGGACGTCCGATGGCGGCGGAGAGCGGGAAGCCGCCGCCCATCGCCTTGCCGACGCAGAGGACGTCGGGGACGACCCCCTCGGCGTCGCAGGCGAACATCGGTCCAGAGCGCGCGAAGCCGGTGTAGATCTCGTCGGCGATAAGGACGATCCCGAATTCGTCGCAGAGTTCGCGAAGTCCGCGAAGAAAGCCGTCGGGCGGCACGACGTAGCCACCGCGACCCTGGATCGGCTCGACGATGACGGAACCGATCGCCTCGCCGCCTGCCGCGGGGTGTTCGAGGACCCCGCGGATGTGACCGAGACAGCGTGCCGAGATCTCCTGGGGGCTCGCGCCGGCCATGCCGTGCGGGGGCCGGTGTGGATCGGGAAACGGGACGTGGCGCACCCACGGGTTGAGGTGTCCGAGGAAAGGTTCCCGGAACGAGCGCTTGTAGCCCGTGACCGAGAGTGCTCCGAGCGACAGCCCGTGGTAGCTGCCGTAGAAGGCGATCGCGCCCGGCTTTCCCGTATGAACCGTCGCGGTCTTCAGCGCCGCTTCGACTGCGCTCGCACCGGACAGGCCGAGGATCGACTGCTGGAGGTCGCCGGGGGCGATGGAGGCGAGCTCTTCGCAAAACTCGATCTTCGCGTCGGTGGGATAGACGTCCCCCATGCCGTGGATGAGCCGGTCCGTCTGGGCGTGAGCGGCGGCGACGACCGCCGGATGCCGATGGCCGAGACCGGCGACCGCGAACGCGCTCGTCATGTCGACGAAGACGTTGCCGTCGGCGTCTTTCACGTTGGCGCCCACCGCCTCGGTCCAGACGATGGGGTCCTGCCCCACCCCGCTCTCACTGGCCCGCCGTGAGCGCCTCGCCGTGATGGCGGGGCACTCCGTGCGGGCGAGGGAGTCGAGGAGCGCGACCGATTTCGGGCCGGGGATTGCGGTCGTCAGCTTCGGGAGATCGGTTCCGTCCATGTCAGAAGGTGACCGCCAGGTTGCCCATCGGAGTGAGGAGCCAGATCTCGCGCGGTCGCCCCTCGAAGTCGACGGCGAACTCCGCTTCGCCTCGGTAGACGTATCCGGCGAGCTGGGCGGCGAAGAGCCCGTTCGACCACTGAAGCCCCATCCCGAGCGTCACCGGTGAACCGTACGGGATGCCGTAGCCGGGGGCGCCGATCTCGAACCGCGCGCGGTCGGCGGCGTCCTCCGGCTCTCGGACCACGAAGTCGGTGGCGAGCGCGGTGCCTGCCGCGATCGCGCTGAAAATCTCCCCCTTCAAGGACCAGTGATCGAACAGATAGTAGGAGCCCGCGAGCTGCAGTGCCCCGAAGTGCCCCCCCTCGGGAAAGGACCGTCCTTCCTGCACGACGTCGCGGCAGTCACCGTTCAGGTATTCGGAGCGGGAGGAGCAGGATTCGAACTCGAACGTGTCGAACGCATACCAGACCGTCCCGTAACCGATGACGCCGATGGTTGCGACGAAGTCGTTCGTCACTGCCCAGTCGAACAACGCCGCGAGGCCGAGCCCGGCGTCGCGCGTCCCGAGGTCGAACTCGAGGCGCGAGCCGAGCCGCATGAAGCCGAAAGGTTGAATGGCGAAGCTCCAGTTGGGAGCCTGATGCAACCGTATCTTGGTCGCCAGCCCGAGCTGCGTGTCGGACAGCGGGGTGGGGATCTTCCCCGTCACGCTCACCTGGATGGCGTCGGTCGGCGAGAAGCTGACGTTGTTGAGGGCGAGCATGAACGACGACGCCGTGACGGTGAATTGCTTCGGCGTGTAGGCCGTCGGCATCAGGATCGTGCGGTGGGGGATTGCGTCGAGCGAATCGCGGCGGTCGACGCGCGCCGCGTATTGTGACGGGTCCGGAAACCGGAGGTCGGAGTGGACCATCTTCCCCCCGAACTCGAGATCGAGCGGGCGGGTCTTGGGGACCGGCACGTCGCCGGTGTCTTGCGCGGCGCGTTCGCCTTCGTCGGTGGCCGCTGCCGCGTCCGGGGTCTCGACCTCCTGGGCGGGCTCGGCGGGGGCGGCCTCGTCGGGCGTCGGCGGTACGACCTGGGCAGACGCGTGGCCCGCGGCGAGCACCACGAGCAACGCGCACAGCTTGTCCACCGACTTTCGCATGATCTGTTGCCGAACGGGCTTCAACGGAGTCTGCAATCTCGCGTATAGTGACGGGCGTTGCAAGCTCCCCACCGGCGAGGTCTTCCATGTACCGCATCCTCATCATCGACAAGAGCGCGGAACTTCCGGTGTCGGATTCACGGTCCAATCATCAGTACCGTGTACCCACCGTCGGCGAGCACATTCTGGTAAAGTGGCAGGGTGAGACGAAGGTGTGCGAGGTCGAGGACGTCTGGACCCACGTGAACCTCGATCAAAACCCGCCCTACCAGGGCGCGGTGCAGGTGATCGTGCGATGGGGCAAAGGCCTTGACCCGACGCTGTACGTACGACGTTTCCGCTGACTCCAACCGCGGACCAACCATGAGCGAAGCCAACGACAAACGCGCCGTCCTGATCGTGCTCGACTCGGTCGGGATCGGAGAGCTCCCCGACGCGGCCGACTTCGGTGACGTCGGCTCTCACACGCTCGGCCACATCGCCGAGACCGTCGAGGGTTTCGACGTTCCGAACATGCGGGGGCTGGGGCTGGGCAACATCGAAGGGTGCCCGCAGGTGCCCGGGGTCGACGGACCGACCGCCGGATACGGGCGCATGGCCGAAGTCTCGCAGGGGAAGGATACGGCGACCGGGCACTGGGAGTTCGTGGGATGTATCCTCGACCAGCCGTTCGAGACGTTCATGGAGTCGGGCTTTCCCGACGACATCATCGAGGAGTTCGTCGAGAAGACGGGCTGCGGCGGCATCCTCGGAAACCGCGCGGCCTCGGGTACGGTCATCATCGAGGAGCTCGGCCCCGAGCACGAGCGGACCGGCTGGCCGATCGTGTACACCTCGGCCGATCCGGTGTTTCAGATCGCCGCCCACGAGGAAGTCGTCGGGCTCGACAAGCTCTACGAGTGGTGCGAGATCGCCTACGACATCGTGATCCCGCGCGGGCTGTCGCGCGTCATCGCGCGTCCATTCGTCGGCAAGCATCCGAACTACGAGCGGACGCATCATCGCAAAGACTACGCTCTGCCGCCCCCCAAAGAGACGGTGCTCGACCGGCTCGCCGAAGCGGGCATCGACGTCACCGGGATTGGAAAGATCGCGAGCATCTACTCGCACCGCGGGATCTCCGACGACATCCACACGAAAGACAACGACGACGGGGTGGCGGCGACGCTGAGGTGCATCGGTGACCGCAAGGGACTCATCTTCACGAACCTCGTCGACTTCGACGCGAAGTACGGGCATCGGCGCAATCCGGAAGGGTACGCCGGAGCGCTCGAAGCGTTCGACGCGCAGCTCCCGGGGATCGTCGATTCCCTCGACGAGGGCGATCTCCTCCTCATCACCGCCGATCACGGGAACGACCCGACGTACCGCGGGACGGATCACACCCGCGAATACGTTCCGATCCTGGCGATGGTGAAAGGGGCCCACGGCGGTGTCGACCTCGGGACCCGCCCGTCGTTCGCCGACGTCGGCGCGACCCTCGCCGAATTTTTCGGGGTCGACTGGGGTGTCGGGGAGAGCTTCCTCGGTTCGCTGGGTCACCGACGGGAGTCGGCGTAAACCCTCGTCTCGTCGCGTCGCGCAGCCCTCACGGTCTCGGCCGCCTCGCGCCGAACTCGCTCCACCTCGTCGACGCGATCTTCCCAACCATCGGGCACCCCGCCTCGCTCGAGGTCGCGATCGCACCGCTCCAGCGTCGCCTCGATCTTCGTGCAGACGCGCGCGTCGTCGAGCTGTTGCATCCGTAGGGCCTGCGCGGCGACGATCGCCCGCCGGAGCTCCCGCCCCAACGTCGCCCAGCGCGCCTTCTCCCCCTTCCCCCACGCCGAGCGGCAGCGGGCATCGAGCACCAGGGTCTGCATGTAGGCGACCCGCAGATCGTCGTCGAGGGCGTCGACGGCGAGCGTCGGTGCGAGAAACGACTCCCGAAGTTCTTCGTCGAAACCGTCATCGAGCTTCGACGTCCCGAACCACACGACCGCCACCCCTGCGATCATGCAGACGAGTCCGAGGAGGGCGGCGATTTCGGGTGTGAGGTCCACTGTCGTCGATCGGTTGGAGGAGCAAGATTGCCACGCCGACCGTTCGATTGTATATGGGAACGGCTCGTTGCGCCTTCGGCCATCTCGACGGCCTGCCTATCTTGACGGTCCCGAGGGTGCGACGTACTTTACGGTATTCCGAGAGCGTGCACCTTCGAGCCGTCTCGCGAGCAATTTCGCTCGCTGTCCCGATGGACGAGAGAGAACCTTGAATCGACGTCAAAGCGGCGGCTACGTCCTGAAGTTCATTTCGGGGAAATACCAGGGGGGCGAATTCCCTCTGGAGATGGACTCCGAAATCGTGATCGGTCGCTCGAGCGAGCTCGACATGGTCCTCGTGGAGGACATGGTTTCGCGCCGACACGCACGAATCACGACGTACGGCCAAGAAATCTTCATCGAGGACTTCGGTAGCACGAACGGAACGTTCGTGAACGGTGAGAAGATCACCAAAGCCCGGCTCAAAGAGGGCGACCGAATTCTCGTCGGCACCAACATCATCAAGCTGGTCCATCGCGACCGCAACGAGACGGGCGAAGGCCTCGTCGTCGGCGGTCCCGAGAGCGCCGCGGCCGCGGGCCGCACGACCGGGGCGACCCTCACGGGCTCGATCTCGGGCCTCATCGAAGAGGTTCCGCTCCCCGACCTGCTGCAGCTCTTCTCGACGAGCAAGAAGTCGGGTGTCCTCGTCATCCACAAGGACGACTCGGTCGCCAAGGTCTTCCTCAACGACGGACGCGTTCGCTTCGCGATGGTCGACGAAGACCGCGACGTCGACCCCTACAAGGTCTTCTACCGCATCATCGGTTGGGAGCACGGCACATTCTCGCTCGAGCACCCCTCCGACGAGACGTTCGACGCCGAGATCGACGAGTCGATCGAGTCGTTGATGATGGAAGGGATGCGCATCCTCGACGAGATCCGAAACCTCGGCGAAGACGTCCCCGACTTCGAGACGAAGCTCGAGATCAACAAGCCTCTCGTGCCTCCGATCCGGACGCTCACCCCCGAACTGATGGACACGTTCCAGCTCGTCTTCAACTACGAGACGGTCGCGGGCGTGTGCAACAAGAGCCTCGTGGGCGACCTCGAGACGATGCAGGACATCGTCTACCTGATCCGCAACGACTACGTCACCGCGGGTTGAATCGATGAGTAGCGGGCCGACAAGCGGGGGCCCACCGCCGCCCGACGGCCTGCGCTCGCCGCCTCACAACGACGACGCCGAGCGCAACCTCCTGGGCGCGATCCTCATGGATCCGCGCGCCCTCGACGAGGTCTCGGCCACCGTCGATCCCGAAGACTTCTACCGCGAGTCGCACCGGCACATCTTCCGCGCGATGTGCGCCCTCGCCGCACGCGGGGACGACATCGACGCCGTCTCGATGAACGACTACCTCGACGCCGAGGGGGTCCTCGACTCGGTCGGCGGTCCCAACGCGGTCGTTCGTCTGTCGAACGAAGTCGTCTCGGCCGTCAACGTCGGCACCTACGCCAACATCGTGCGCCGAAAGTCCGCGCTTCGAAGCTTCATCCGCACGGCCGACTCGCTCGTCGACGAATGCTTCGACGACGTCCCCGACGTCGAGGCGTTCCTCGACGAGGCCGAGAGCAAGATCTTCCAGATCACGCAGCGTGGACAGGCGCGCGGCTACTCTTCGATGCGCGACGTGATCCGCGAAGCGTTCACCCAGATCGAGGCGCAGTATCAGAAGAGCGAGGCGGTCACCGGCGTCTCGTCGAGCTTCGTCGATCTCGACCGCATCACCTCGGGATGGCAGGCGTCCGACCTCATCATCATGGCGGCGCGACCCGCGATGGGGAAGACCGCGCTGACGCTCAACATGCTGGTCCACGCCGCGGTCGAGCGGAAGACGCCCGCTGCGTTCTTCAGCCTCGAGATGTCGAACCACCAGCTCGCCATCCGTATGCTCTGCAGCCAGGCGCGGATCGACCAGGGGAAGCTTCGCACCGGCCAGATGACCGAGCAGGAGTGGGCGAAGCTCCTGAAGGCCGCCGGGTCCCTCAGCGACGCGAAGATCTTCCTCGACGACACCCCGTCCCTGCCGATCATGGAGTTCCGCTCCAAGGCTCGGCGCCTCAAGGCCGAGCACGACATCGGCATCATCTTCATCGACTACCTGCAGCTGATGCGGGGCAGCGCCGCGGCACTGCGCAGCGGAAGCCGCGAGCAGGAGATCTCCGACATTTCGCGTAACCTCAAGGCGGTGGCGAAGGAGCTGAACATCCCCATCATCGCCCTCGCCCAGCTCAACCGTGGCGTCGAACAGCGCGCCGACAAGCGTCCGATGATGAGCGACCTCCGCGAATCGGGCGCCATCGAGCAGGACGCCGACCTCATCTGCTTCATCTACCGCGACGAAGTCTACAACCCCGACACCGAGCGCAAGGGGATCGCCGAGATCATCATCGGCAAGCACCGCAACGGCGCCATCGGGACCGTCAATCTGCGCTTCTTCAACTCGTTCACGCGGTTCGAGAACCTCGCTCCCGAGGATTACTAGCGCGGGTAGCGGGTTAGCGGGTAGCGGATAGCGCAGCGCTACCCGCTACCCGCTACCCGCTAACCGCTACCCGCTACCCGCTACCCGCTAACCGCTAACCGCGCACAGCGCAGCGCGCAAAACGGCTGGTGT
>CAYPJU010000064.1:0-37775 GCA_964411125.1 uncultured Bradymonadales bacterium
TTGGGCTTCGCCCAAACCCACCAGGGGATTCTCCCCTGGACCCCGAAGTTTTCCCCTTCAAACCCAACAACCAATCCACCGGGTGAGAAAATTCGCGGTTCCAAGGATGCAATCCTTGGTGGGGTGTGGGGCAAAGCCCCACGGTGTTCCCATTCCAGGAACGCGGCTGGAAGCCGCGGCACCACGGGGGAAACGCGGCGCTACAGGGTTCAGGGAAGCTTGCGAAGCGCTTCCATCGCCGCGTCGAGGACCGAGTCTTCCTTCGCGTAGCAAAAACGCGTGAAGCGCTTTCCGGTGTCCGACACGAAGAACGAGCTACCCGGGACCGAGGCGACGCCGACGGTCTCGAGGATGTGCATCGCCGCGTCGCGATCGTCGTCGAAACCGAGGCGCGTGATGTCGGCGAGGACGTAGTACGCACCGTCGGGGACGAGCGGCGGAAGGCCGACCTCTTCGAGAACCCCGCAAAAGGCGTCGCGCTTCTGCTCGTAGTCGGCGGCCATCTCGGTGTAGTAGCTGTCGGGGAGCTTCGCCATCCCGGTCGCCACGCCGTGCTGCAGCGGTGACGGAGCACAGACGTAGAAGAGGTCGTTGACGAGGCCGATCGGGTCGGCCAGCGACTCGTGCGCAACGACTGTCCCGAGGCGCCATCCCGTGATCGAGAAGGTCTTCGAGAACCCCGACATCGTGACGGTGCGCTCCCACATTCCGGGCAGCGTTCCGAGGCTGATGTGCTCGGCTCCCGAATAGACGATGTACTCGTAGATCTCGTCGGTGACGGCGAGGATGTCGTGGTCTTTGCAGAACTGCGCGACGACTTCGAGCTCTTCGCGCGACCAGACCTTGCCCGACGGATTCGCCGGAGTGCAAATCATGATGCCGCGGGTCTTCGGCGTGACGACCGCCTCGAGCGCCTCGCGCGTCACCTCCCAACTCGGCGGTTCGAGGGTCGCGAAGACCGGCTTCAGACCGCCGACCTTCAGTGTGTTGAGGTGGTACCCGTAGTACGGCTCGAACAGGATGAACTCGTCACCCGGGTCGAAGAGGCTCGTGACGACGCAGTTGAACGCGCCGGTGGAGCCGATCGTCGTGACGATGTTCGTCTCGGGGTCGACCGATTCGAAGCGGTTGAACCGCATCGCTTTGTCGGCGAGCGCCTCGCGCATCGGAGCGATGCCGTCGTAGCGGCTGTAGGTGCTCCAGTTGTCGTTCAGGATCGTCTGCGACGTCGCCTCCAGGATCTCCGGCGGCGTCGGAAGATCGCAGATCCCCTGGCCGAGGTTGATCCCGCCGACGCGGTTGCACTCCCGCGTCATGCGACGAATGTAGGACTGCGTCAGGTCGGAAACTCGCTGGCTTCGGCGGTCGGTCATGGTGCTCCGAGGTAGTTCGTGAGGAGTGCGAGCGCCGAGTCGAGATCGCGACGGTGGATCGTCTCGGTCACCGTGTGGATGTAGCGAGTCGGCACGCTCAATGTGATGACTTTGCAGCCCGAGCGCGCGCGCTGCAGGGCACCGGCGTCGGTCCCCCCCATCGGCAGGATCTCGAACTGATGCGGGATGTCATTCGATTCGGCGATGGCGATGAACGCGTCGACGAGGTCTTTGCAGGACACCGAGGACGAGTCGAGGATCTTGATCGCGACCCCCTCCCCGAGCTTCGTGATCTGCTCCTCGTCGGGGACCCCCGGCGTGTCGACGGCGAGGGTCACGTCGATCGCGATGCCGATGTCGGGGTCGACTTCGTAAGCGCTCGTGATCGCGCCGCGAAGGCCGATCTCTTCCTGCACCGTGAAGACGACGTAGAGATCTTCTGCGGGCTTCTTCACCTCTTCGAGGACGCGGATTCCGAGCCAACAGGCGACGCGGTTGTCCATCGACTTGCCCGTCGCGAGCTCCCCGAGCTGGATGAACTCCTGGACCAGCGTGACGGGATCGCCGGGGCGGATCTTGCCCTTCAGTTCGTCTTTCGAAAGGCCGGTGTCGACGAAGAACTCTTTGACCTCCGGAACCTTCTTTCGGTCTTCGGGCGTCGCGATGTGCACCGGACGTCCGCCGGGGTTCAGGTTGCCGAAGATCTCCTGGCCGTCTCGCGTCTCGATCCGAACCCGTCGCGCGAAGAGGTTGCGGGTGTCGAACCCTCCGAGCTGTTGCACGCGGACGAAGCCGTCCTCGTCGATCATGCGCACGTAGAACGCAATCTCGTCCATGTGGCAGGCGAGCATCACGCGCTTCGCGTCGTCGCGTCCGCTCCGTTTGATGCAGATGAGATTCCCCATCGCGTCCGTCCGCATCTCGTCGACGTGGCTCTCGACACGCTCGGCGATGAACGCTCGAACATTTTCCTCACGACCGGGTGCACCATGCATCTCCGACAGCGCCTTCAACAACTCCATCACAACCTCTTCGTACTTCGGAATTCCCGCGGGAAACGGGCCGCTATCGTGTAGAACGGACGCCCCCGCGTCAAGCAATGGCTGTGATCCGCCCTGCCCCGCCTACATGGTCGCCTGAAACCCACATTTCAACACATTTGAACTGATTGCATCGCCTCCGTCTGTCATGGTCTCGTCATGAAAACGACGACCCAGACCCTTCTCTCCGCGATCGCCCTGCTCGGCTGCGTATCTTGCGGATTCGCCGACGAACCCGTGACCTCTGCGCCGGACGGCGCCGCCGAGGTCGCCGAAGACCTCGTCACCGACGCACCCGACGACCGCGAGATACCCGACGGGCGAGCCGTCGATGTCGACCTGAACCTCGAGCTCGCGCCGCCCGCGGCGATCGAGTGGACCGACCAGACGCCCCGGACGCCGATTGAGACGACCGACGACGCCCCTGGGGCGACGACGGTCGCGTTCGCGCAGACGACCGAGTGGGACGTCGAGGCCGAGCGCGAGTTCCTCGACCTCATCAACGCCGAGCGCCGCTCCCGGGGGCTCGGGGAGCTCGCCGTCTACTGGGACCTGCAGGACGACGCGCGTTCACACACGAAGACGATGGAGACGACGAACGACCTCCACCACAACCCGAACCTTCAGAGCGTCACCCGCTCCGGCTACTGGTCGAAGCTCGGCGAAAACGTCGGCCGCGGCTACGGGGTCCAGGGGCTTCACGACGCGTTCATGAACTCGCCGGGTCATCGCGCCAACGTCCTCGGGGACTATACCCACGTCGGGATTGGGGTCCGAACGCCGGGCACGCGTTGGGTCACGGTCGTCTTCATGCGAGCGGCGGTCGACGGCCTCGAGCGCACCTACGGTCCGTTCCACGACGACGACTTCAGCCCGTTCGAAGGGGCGATCCACAAGATCTGGAAGGCGGGACTCACCTACGGATGCGGCGGTCAGCGTTACTGCCCCAACGACGTCGTGACGCGCGGACAGATGGCGGCATTCCTCACCCGAGCGCTCTCCCTGTCGCCGACCGGGCGCGATTACTTCGACGACGATGCCGGTGCGTTCTACGAGAACTCGGCGAACGCGATGTACGAGTCCGGCATCACCGTGGGTTGCGGGGACCGGAAGTATTGCGGCAGCCGACCGCTCAAACGGGGTGAGATGGCCGTGTTCCTCGACCGAGCCTTCCAGTATCCGTCCAACGGCGCCGACTATTTCTCCGACGACGACGGGCGCTTCTACGAGCAGTCCGCCAACGACCTGAAGACCGCCGGGATCACCAACGGCTGCGGAGGCTCGAAATTCTGTGGCGAAGACGCACTCACCCGAGGTCAGATGGCCGCCTTCCTCGCGCGAGCTCTGGGGCTTTGAAGGAGATCGAGTGCGGCTGGAAGCCGCACCACCAAAGCGCCCTTGGAAGCCGCACCACCAAAGGGCGCTGGAAGCCGCACCACCAAAGGTTGTCAGAATCCCCTGTTCCCGCAGGCGAAGCCTGCGGATCGCTTGCACCGCCACCGTACCCCGGCTAGAAGCCGCACCACCACCAACCTGCAGCTCGTGAAATCCCCACGGGGCCCTGTTACAGTCCTCGCGGAGCCACCCGTGAGCAAACTACCGAAACGACTGCAGCGCACCGACTACGTCGTCCTCGTATGCGAGGGGAAGGACTGCAAGAAGCAAGGCGCGAAAGACGTCCGCAAGGCGCTGAAGAACCACGTCAAAGCGAAGGGCCTGAAGCGCTCCGTCTTGATCTTGAAGACGAAATGTACGGGGAACTGCAAGCGCGCGCCGGTGTGCGGGTTCAATCCCGGCAACGTCTGGGTCGTCGAGGCGACGCCGAAGACCGCTTGCGAAGCGTTCGACGCGATCGAACGGAAGTGAGCTTCAGAAGCGAACGGTGGCGTGCACCCTTCCCAGGTCGATTCCGACGGAGGCGCTCCGCCGTCCGTCGAGGTAGAGGAAGGTGAGCCCCACCGCGGTGCCGGCGAGTCCGGCCGTCAACAACGCCATGCTCGCGAGTCGGTGCCGCTGGACGACGGCGCGCGACCGCGAGTGCGCGGTGAAGAAGTCGACGCCGTCTTCGTCGGCGAGCGCAAGACACGTCATCCGCTGCTCTTCGTCATCGACCCCGAGGCCGAAACAGCGGCGATGATCCTTCGGTATGAAGAGCCCCGCCGCGAACGCCACGCCGGTCACCGTCAGGCCGGCGCCGATCCCGATCGACCAGTATCCGGCATTTCGCAGGTTGCGGCTCTTCGTCGCCGACCGCACCGGCTCTTCGATCGCGATCGCCGAGACCTCGGTCGTGGTCTCTTCGGGGGTCCCGTCCGCGGTCGAGCCCGCCTCGGCGACGTCGCTCGGTCCGCACGTCTCGATGTCGGCCAGTCGCGAGCCCGCTTGTTTGCGCAGCTCTTCGGGGCTCGACTCGTTCTCGATCAAGAGGGTGTAGAGCATCTTCGCCGCAACGCACTGGCTCAGCTCTTCGTAGATGCGGGCGATGCTGAAGCGGAGGCGGGGATGGTCGTGGATCTCCTGCGCCTTCGCGAAGAGGAAGAGCGCCGTCTCGTAGTCTTTCTCTTCGAAGGCTCCCGAGCCGCGACGCAGGTAGTCTTCGTACAGCTTCAGCTCTTCACCGGTGGGCTGCGCGAGCGCACTCGGCGCAGCGCCGAGCCCGAACACGCCGAAGACCACCAGGATGAGAAGAGTACGTCGAATCATTCAAAAGCTGGGCACGTACTTGTCGACGAGGTTGTCGGCAGCCTCCGTCGCCTCTTTCTTCTCGGGAGCCTGCTTTCGTGCCTTCCGCGATCCTTTGTCGCGCGCGGGGGCGGATTTGGCAACCGGTTCCGGCCTGGCGGTGGATTCTGGGGCTAGTTCGTCGCCTCGCCGCTCGTCGTCGACCGCTTCTCCCGGGGGCTCGACGTCCTCTTCGTCGTTCGCGGTCTCTGGCTCACCGTGTGGCTCCGAATCCACCCCAATCTCCTCCGCACCTTCGTCGTCCGACGGAATTTCGGGCTCCGTCTCGTCCGCGGAGGGTACCTCCACCTCGGCGATCTCGGACACCATGACCGGCTCCGTCGCCGGGCGCACGGGAGGAACCTCGGGCTCGGGCTCTGCGCGCTGACCCCAGAGCCATACTGCGCCCGCCACGCCGGCGAGGACGGCGAGCGCGAGCGCTATCCATCCCACCTTGCGGCCGCTCTGGAAGTCGACCGCCACATCGTTTTCCGCGGTGATTTGTCCGGCGACACCGCCGATGAACGCCCCCTGGTTGGGGAGCGGCGCTGCCGGCACGGTCGCGAGGCCCACGGTGCGCGCGGGCTCGGGCTCCATTTCGGGTGAGCTCGGCTCGAGCAACATCTGCACCGTCGGATGCTCGTCGCCCTCCCCTCCGGCGACGGGGGCCCTGGCGCTTTCGAAGAGCGAATCGAGCTCCCCCGAAGTGAGGCTCTCGATGACGAGTTGTAGGGTCGCCTTGTCGTCGACCAGCGCCTCCGGAACGTAGGGCTCCGGTTTCGGCAGTCGATGAAGCGTGTCGAGGGTACGACCACGTCCATCGGCCAGATGGTCGAGAAGGAACCCGGAGAGGTCGTCGGGCGGACGGGGGGGCAGCTCCTCGTTCCCCAGAAGAATCGGGTCGAAACGCGGCACCTGCTGAAGCGCACGGAACATCGCGCCCGCATCAGGGAAACGCTCGTCGGGATGTTTCTGCAGCGCCTTGATCAGCACGGGACCGAGAGGGCTGTCCCACACCTTCTTCGGGATGCGAGCGGGGACGACGAGTTGCTGCATGAACGTCTGGGATGTACTGGTGCTCGCGAAGAGCTGTCGCCCGATCATCGCTTCGACGAAGATCAGCCCCACCGCGTAGACGTCGGCCTCTTTGCCTGGCTGTTCGGTCACCAGCGCTTCGGGGGCGACGTACGAGGCCGTCCCGCAGATCATCCCCGTCGCCGTCAGCCGGTTGTCCTCGGCCGAGATCACTTTGGCGAGGCCGAAGTCGAGCAGCTTGACGCTCCCATCGTCCCCGACGAAGACGTTGTCCGGCTTGAGGTCGCGGTGGACGATGTCGGCGTCGTGTGCGCAGGCGAGTCCGGACAGCACCGCCATGACGATCTCGGCTGCGCGATGTGTGTCGAGGCGCCCTTCGCGGATCAGGAGGCCGCGCATCGAGAAACCCTCGAGCAGTTCGGTGACGATGTAGAGGCTATCGCCGAAACTACCGACGTCGAGACAGCGCAAGAGGTTAGGATGCTCGAGCTGCCGGATCACCTCGATCTCGCGCTGGAACCGCGCGCGGTGCGTCGGGTTTCTGGCGATTTTCGGGCTGAGGACCTTCAAGGCTACGGACTGGCCGGTCCGCAGGTCCGCGGCGCGCAGAACCACCCCCATTCCGCCACGGTCGAGCTGGCGCTCCACGCGGTAGCGATTCGAGACCACTTCCCCCGTTTCGGGCAGGCGGCCCTCGGGCTGTCGGGTCGGATTAACGATGGCGAACGTTCCGATTACAGTGTCGTCTCTTCATACCAGACTGGCTGCGAGACCGGTAGTTACGGCGCTTTGGGCCCACCACTTTAGCGCCGCGCGCGTCGACGAGCGACGAACAGGAAGAGCACCAGGAGCGGTGCGATGCGTCCGTTTGCGAGAGGGGGCTGGCCGACCGACGAGCACGCTTTTCCGTCGGCCGCCACCACCGTTCCCGCGTCTCCGCCCAGCCCCTCTCCGACATCGGGACCGCCGGGTGATGGGCCGGGATCGTGACCCGCATCGCCCCCGTCGGGCGGAGGCGCCCCGTCGTCCTCGGCGGCGCGCTCCTCGTCCCCGACACGTCGACCGTCGTCGAGGACGCAGTTGCTCGCGTCCCAGCGGCACTGGTCGGTGCAGAGCAGCTCACCGCCCGCGTACGCAATCCTCACGCAGTCGATCTGGCCGAGGTTCTCCCCGTCGCAGAGCTCGCCGGTCGAGATGACACCATCCCCACATACCGCGGGCGCTTCGTCGGTACAGGTGCTCGGGTCGATCTTGCAGTCGGAGGTGCAGGACACTTCGCCACGCAAGAACCCGAAGTCCTCGCACGTCGCGTCGGACGGAAAGGCATCGCGATCGCAGTCTTCGAACGCGGGGTTCAGGTATCCGTCGCCGCAGCCGCCGCATTCGCGCGTGTCCCAACGGCAGAGGTTATGACAGGTGAGCGTCCCCTCGCCGAACCCCAGCGACTGACAGCTCTCTCCGCGCAGGTCGGAGGTGTCGCAATCTTCGTCGGGCTCGGCATCCCCGTTACCGCAGATTCCTTCGTTGGGAATCCCGGGGTTGGCGGTCGGCGCGTCGGGGTGCGGGTCTCCTCGACGCCACGTTCCGCCGGGATCACCGAGCTCGAGCCCATTCGAGAACCCGTCGCCGTCGGAGTCGCGGTCCCAGATGGCGGACCAGTTCACGTCGTCGCCCGAGAGAGTCTGGTTGACGTCGACGCCGAACGGCGTCAGGTCTTCGGCGAGCAGGCTGCGTTTGCCGTGGCACGAGTCGCACGTGTAGGAGGGCCCGTTCGGCACCTGACCCTGACGAAAGTTGCGAGCCTCGGCCTGGTTCGAGACCAGGACGGTGAGGGCGAAGGCGACGAGAGGCTGCGTTCTCATGCGAGCATCGTAGCGACGCCGGACGTTCTGCGATAGCTCTCCGGAGACGGCCCACTCGGCTGACCCAGGCGAGCGAAAAAAAAGCCCCGGCGATTGCCGGGGCTTTTGAACATCGAACGATCGGGGTCAGTTGTCGTTGACCGCGCACATCACGTACCCACCGATCTGCACGATGAGCAGGGGCGTGTCGTTCCAGTTCCCGAAGAAGCACCCGCCGTTGTTGTTACGTCGGTAGAGGCGTTCGTCGGGATCGTTGTCGCCGTTCGGCTCGAAGTTCGTGCAGCCGACGTCGTTCGGGTTCGGGTCCGTCATCCAGAAGGAGCACGGCTGTCCCTGACAGATACCCTGCCAGTTGTCGAGGTCGACGGCGTTGTCGTACTTCGGCATCACGTTGACGATGTTCGGGTTGTCACCGAGGTGCGCCTTGATCGCGGTCGCGTGCGGCTTGGTGCGCGGCGTGATGATCTCCATCCCGAGGTCGGTGCAGGCCTTCACGTAAGCAGGCTGCTGGTTCTGGCCGGTTACGAGCGCGTTGTTGCGGATGATGTGCATCGTGTAACCGGCACCCGCATCGCTCGTCATGTCGCACCAGACGTCGACGAAGGCGGTCCCGGTGTAGATGGTGTAGTAGCCATCGCCGGTCTGGCCCGCGTAGAAGTAGCCCGAGTTCGCCGACGGGTTGCGGTACTCGCGGCAGGAGCCGGCGAAGGTGCCATCGGCCCACGTGCGCGGAGCGGCCTGCGTGCCGGCTCCGAGGATGCCGGGTTCACAGGCGCTTCCGTCGCCGTTGATGTCGTACCAGCCGGTCTGGCAGCTGCAGGTGAACCCGTTGGGGTTGTCGGTGCAGACGCCGCCGGTGTCGTCACAGTTGTCCGTCATGTCGGCGCATTCGTCGATCGCCTCACACGAGGTTCCCGCGCCGCCCGAGGTGTCGGTGAAGCCGGGGTTGCAGGCGCAGACGAAGCCACCGGCCGTGTTGGAGCAGGCCGCGTTGGGGTCGCAGTTGTCGGTCGCTTCGGTGCACTCGTTGATGTCGACGCAGCGCGTTCCATCATTGAGGAGGTCGGTGTACCCGGCCGGGCAGGCGCAGGTGAAGCCGTCCGCCGTGTCGGTGCAGGTCGCAGCGGGGTCGCAGTTGTCCGTCCCGTCGGTGCATTCGTCGATCGGGTTACAGACCGAGCCGTCGCCGTTGACGTCGTCGGTGCCCGTCGGGCAGGTGCACACGGCGTCGCCCGGCAGGTTGGTGCAGGTCGCCGTGGCGGCGCAACCCGCGGTGTTGTTCGCGCACTCGTCGATGTCGGTGCAGGTGAGCCCGTCGCCGGTGTAGCCCGCGGGGCATGCGCAATCGAACCCGGCCGGGGTGTCGGTGCAGATGGCCTCGGCGGCGCAGTTGGCGGTGCCGTCGTTGCACTCGTTGAGCGAGTCGCACTGGGTGCCGTCACCGTTCGTGTCGAACAGGTTGCTCGGGCAGGTGCAGGTGAATCCACCGACAGTGTTGGCGCAGGTGGCCTGCGCGTCGCAGTTGTCGGTCCCGGCGGCGCACTCGTCGACGTCGGTGCACGTGGCGCCGTCGCCGGTGAACCCGGTCAGGCAGGCGCACTCGAACGCACCGTCGGTGTTGGTGCAGAGCGCGTTGGGATCACAGGTGTCGGTCCCGTCGGCGCATTCGTCGATCTCGTCGCAGATCGTTCCGTCACCGTTGCGGTCGGCGTAGCCGGACGGGCAGGCGCAGGTGAAGCCGGGGTTGGCGTCCGTGCAGGTCGCGACCGGGTCGCAGTTGTCCGTGCCGAGCGCGCACTCGTCTTCGTTCGCCTCTTCACACGACGTACCGTCTCCGTTCACGTCGTCGAAGCCGGTCGGGCACTCACACATGAACCCACCGTCGGTGTCGGTGCAAGTCGCCAGGGCATCGCAGTTGTTCAGCGCGGGATCGGCGCACTCGTTGATGTCGACGCACGAGGTTCCGTCCCCCGAAGCGTCTTCGTAGCCGTCGGGGCACGTGCAGCTGAAGCCGTCGTCTTCGTTGGTGCAGGTCGCGAGCGGATCGCAGTTGTCCGACATGTCGGCGCATTCGTCGACGTCGGTGCAGGTGACCCCGTCGCCTTCCCAGCCGGGGTTGCAGACGCAGGTCCCCTGATTGCATTCGGCGTTGGTGTCGCAGCCCGGATCGCAGTCGATGATCGTGCCCGACGTCGTGCCGTTGTTCGTCGCGTTGTTGGTGACGGTTCCGTTGTTGGAGCCCATCCCGTTGTTGTTCGTGACGACGGTCGTGCCGTTGTTCGAATCGGTCGTCGTTCCGTTGTTCGACCCACCCGAATTGTTCACGCTCGGTTCGTTGTTCCCACCGCACGCAGCCGCGACGATGGCGACGGTACATAGCGCCACTGTTCTGATTTTCCCACGCATTGCCTTCCCTCCTCGATGAAATTGACCGCCCCGGACGCACTGCGGCCTCAATATCGAGGTCCTGATCGTCTTTGGATCGGTGTGATGGGCGACACCATCGTCGAAGGTCGCCCGCAGGTCAACCGAGAAAAGCAACCTTCGACAATGACTTAGAAGTCAGCCTGTCGCGCGAAAACCGTCCTCTCCGCGTTCGGAAGGGCCCACCTCCGCATCGCGTCGATCGGCGGCGCCGAAGTGCTCGAGGAGGGCGGCGTTGAAGAGCTCGGGGCGCTCCCGCGAGACGGCATGGCCGGCGCCGGGGACCCACACCATCCGAGAGCCCGGGATTCGGTCGTGTAGAACGTCGCTGGACCGCGGCGTGATGAGGACGTCGTGACCGGGCCGGATGATGAGCACCGGGAGCTTCCCTAGCTCCTCGAGCCGGTCGAGGGTCCGGTGCCGAGAGATGGCGCCGATCTGCTTGAGTTGGGTCTGCATCGAAGGCGGCGCGGTGAAGTCGGAACGTAGCACCTCGCGGGCCCGTTCGGGGTTCTCCTCGCGGAACTCCCGCCCCAACAGGAGTTCGCCGAGCGCGTCCATTCGCCGCGATGCGGAGCCCTTCCGCGTCTTCATCAGCGCTCGAATTCCCTGCGTCGGCGGCACCACGTATCGGATCCCGCCCGCATGCGTCGCCGCCAGCGTCAGCGAGCGAACTCGCTCGGGCTCGGAGAGCGCGATGTGTTGAGAAATCATCCCCCCCATCGACAGTCCGGCGAGGTGGAAAGAGTCCCACCCGAGCTCGTCCGCGACGCCGAGCGCGTCCTGTGCGAGGTGCTTCATCTTCAGAAACCGCGGCCCGATCGGGCCGCTCGCCCCGACGCCGGCGTGGTCGAACCACGCGACCCGATGCCGCTCCGAGAGGGCGTCGATCTGATAGCGCCACGCGCGTCCGCGCATGGTGAAGCCCATGACGAGAAGAACACAGCTCCCCTGGTCACCGGCAGTTTCGTAAAAGATTCGATGTCTGGTTCGGTCGGAGTACGGCACTCGCTCCACCCGTGAAGGGGTCGTTCAATCCAAGTTTACCTTGGCGTGCTCGCCGGGAACATCCCCATCTTCGGGGATCGCCTCTCCGGTGAGCAATGCTTTGCCCGCTTCCACCACGAACTGGAACCGATGCCGCAGTTCCATGTTCCAGTACTCGCCCTGCTCCGCCTTCACTTCCACGACCGCGATGTCGGGAGAGTCTTTTCCTTCGGGAAACCACGCCTTCATCGTCTCGCTCCACGCCTCGTCGATCTTGGCCCGATCCGCGGTGACCCGGGCGGTGCCCGACAGGGAGAGATAGCTGTTGGGCTGCTGGAACGTCACGTTGACCGCGGGTTCCTCGAGCACCTCGTCCACCTTGGGGGCGCTCCAGGAGGTCAGAAAGAGGACGTCGCCGTTCTCGCGTGACTTCGCGACGTGCATCGGTCGTGCTCGCAGTGCGCTGCCGTCGGCGTGGGTCACCAGCATTGCGTTGTCGAATTCGTCCATCAGGTCGGCAATCTTCTTCTGTTCGGCGTTCATCTGCGCCTCCATAGGGGGGTCGTTGCGTGCAGCAGAACGCTAACCACGTCCGGCGCCTCGAACAGGAAATGGACCGTGTTTGCGGCGCCAATCCCCTACCCCCGCGCTCGAATAGAGGAAACTCGCCACCTCCCCGATCGTGATGTAAACAGGAACGACTGGTTGAACTTTGTGGGCGTGGTTTCGCCCCTGCCGAGAGGTCGAGCATGAAACGACTCGTCGCGCTGTCCGTTCTCGTCTGGTTGGTCGGCTGCAGCGCCAACCCCGAGCGATTCGACATGGCTCCCAAGGAGGAGCAAGCCGAGGAAGCCGAGCCGAAGGGCCCGACGCCCGAGGAAGTTGCCGCCAAAGAGCTCGCCGAGAAGACCGAGGCGCTCAAGGCTCGCAAGATGGAGCAGGCGGAAGCGCTCGACGACCGCGCCGAGGTGCTCGGCTTCTCCGCATCCGAGGTGCAGACTCGCATTCGCAGGCTGAAGGCCGACATCGAGCAGATCTCGCCGGCGACCGAGGAGGAGCTTCTCACCGCAGACTTCGAAATCGAGCAGCGGATCACGGAGATCCGGGCCGAGGTCGATCGGCTGGAAGCGGCGAGGACCACGCCTCCCACGAACACCACGCCGCCGCCGGCCGGTAACGGCATGCCGTCGCCCTCCTCGACCGGCGGCTTTTGAACCCTCGCCTCACCGCTCTGGCAGCAGCGATGGCGGCGGTCCTCTTCGCCTCTCCCGCGCCTTCGCAACCCGCGCCGGCCCCGGGGGAGGACTGGACCGTCGACGACGGCTCCATCTTCGAGGTGAGCCTGGGTAGTTCTCAGGTGTTCCGGCCCGCCGGCCTCTCCGACGAGCTCGCGCAGGTCGTACCGACCGAGTCGGTGATGCTCCTCTTCGAGTGGTTCGCGCACTACCGGTGGCACGTCTCGGCCCTCTTCAACTGGCCGACTTCTCCGGCGGTGACGCTCGTCGACGGCGAGATCGAGTATTCGTACGTCGCGCCGTTCCTCGGCGTCGGAGTCGTCTGGATCCCGATGACGATCCCATTCGCCGAGAACCGCCATCGCTTCGAGCTTCACGTCGGAAGTTTCGGCGGGTTGGCCCTACGCCGGGAGTTCACGCCCAACGCCCTCTTCGCCCTGCGCGCTTATCTGCTGCACGAGTCCGAATTCGGGCTCTATGGAGGCGTCGCATCTTCGTTCATCATCGACACGGCGGCGCTCATCTACGGCCTCGGTTACCGCTTCTGACGGTCCCTCGCGTCACGGCTGCTCGAATTCGAAGGCGTCCGCGGGGCGCTGCAGAAGCTCGGCGAGCCCGGCCCGAACCGTGTCGACGGCGACCGCCCGGACGGCGAGCGAGAAGGTGACCTGCGCGCCGTAGTCAGTGTCGGCGATCCGGACGTCGTCCGTGTTCTCCACCCAGTGCCGGAGCGACCCGACGGCGTCATACGCGACCGTGAGGCGAAGCACACGCTCGGGATGAATCGTCACGATGCCCGCGTCTTGCATGGCGAGGCGCCCGCACTCCCGGTAGGCGCGCGACAACCCGCCCGTGCCGAGCTTCACGCCGCCGTAGTATCGTACGACGGCGATGATGGCGTTGGTCAGCTCTTCCCCCTCCAGCAACTGAAAGAGCGGAAACCCGCCCGTGCGCGACGGCTCGCCGTCGTCGTTCGAACGATCGACGCGCTGAGCTCCGTGGCCCACTCGAAGGCCGTAGCAGACGTGGCGCGCATCGTGGTGCTCCGACCGGCAGTCGGCGACGAACGCGAGCGCCTCGTCGAGCGAATCGACGGGGCGGGCAAATCCCAGAAAGCGACTCCGATCGACGACGTGTTCCGAAGCCCCCGGGCCTGACAGCGTGTGAAAAGGTCGTTCCAATGCGCACCTTCTTGGACCGCGGTTCGCAGTTTGATATCACGTTCTCATCGCCCATCGGAGTCGCCATGAGACATTTGCTCGCCGCCATCTTCAGTTCCACGCTTCTGGCCGCATCGGGATGCACCGTTGCGACCGACGTCGGATGTGTGAGCGACGACGAGTGCCGATTCGGACGGGTGTGCGACGACGGGCGATGCGTGGGGGGAGAAGACGTCCCCTCCAACAACGGAACGAACGGCGACGAAGACGGACCTTCCAACAACGGTCCCGTCGTGCGGCCGGACAACAACCGACCCGACAACAACCGACCCGATAACAACCGGCCCGACAACAACCGGCCCGACAACAACCGGCCCGACAACAACCGACCGATCAACAACCCGACGAACAACGAACCCGAGAACAATTCATTCGAAGATCCGTTCCTCGTCTGCGAGCGGCTCTGTTTCCAGGTCTTTCAGGATTGCGTCGCACAGCAATGTGGGCCCGAAGTGGCCGCCGGTGCGCCCGAGCTCGTCGAGCAGTGCATGTTCGAGGGGATCGATGGAGGTCCGGGGTGTGTCGAAGCGCTGCAAGCCGAGCCGGACGCGATCCCCGAAGTGCTCGAGTTTCTCGCCGACCTCACCTGCGACTCCGATGAGGTTCGCGACGCACACTGCAGCGACCCTCGACTGCGAGACGTCTGCCCGTGCGGCGGCGCGGGCAACGGAACGGGAGAGGTGGGTGATTCGTGCGAAGACAATAGCGACTGCGTCTCGACGGGACTTCCGGGTTTCTGCCTCGCCGAGGATGGAGATCCTTCGTTCGACGGGGGCTACTGCACCGCATTCGGCTGCTTCGTCGATCCCCAGGACCCGCGCGCTTCAGAAGACCCAGCGTGTGGCGACGGCAACATCTGCGTTCCGGTCGGCGAGGCGCGCGAAGGCGTCTGCTTCGACGGTTGCGCGCGCCACGATGCGTGCCGCGACGACTACCAGTGCCGTCTGGTCGGGTTCGAGCGCGAAGGGTTCGGACGCATCTCGGCGTTGCGTGTCTGTCTCCCCGAGTGCGACGACGACGCGGAGTGCGGTGGCAACGAGCGCTGCTTCGACGGGGAATGCCGATTCCAATGTGAGGACGGAGGCGGTATGGGTCCGTCCGCGCGCGAGCGCTGCTCGTTGCTCGGCTTCACCTGCACCCCCGGGCCCGATGGTCGCGAGTGGTGCGAAGCCCCTTGATACGCCCGCTTGCGGCATTTGTTGTGATCAAGCGGTAGATAACTGAAAATGACCGTTCGAATGGAGTATTGAACGATGAAAAGACCATTGATCCTCTCGCTGCTCGTCCTCGCTTCCTGCGGCACGTGCGACGACAAGTCCACGACCATCCAGTGCGGCTCCGACGAGGAGCTCGTCGACGGCGAGTGCCTCCCGATCGAACCCGATGTCTCGGATCGCGACGACGACGGAGTGCCCGACGCCGACGACAACTGCCCGGACACACCGAACGCCGACCAGGCCGACACCGATGCCGACGGCGTGGGCGATGCCTGCGACGACTGCCCCGAGATCGCGAACGCGCAGCAAGGTGGGTGCCCCACGGGTTGGGATTCGGGGCGCGACTCCGACGGCGACGGTATCCCCGACATCACCGACAACTGCCCCGACGTGCCCAACCCCGACCAGGCCGACAGTGACCAGGACGGGATCGGCGACGCCTGCGACGGCTGCCCCGAGCTCGCCAACGAGTTCGCCGACGACGTCTGCCAGACGAACACCGTCAGCCCGATGGTCAACCAGATCGACCCGAGCATCTACCTCCTGGTCGACGCGTCCGGCTCGATGGCGAACCAGCTCGAGCCCGAACGCCCCCGGCCCTGGCCGATCGAGAACTTCCAGAGCGCGATGACGATGCTCCCCGACATGCTCCTCAATTCGCGCGTCGGGATCGGGCAGTTCCCCTTCCAGCAGCCGCCGGACACCGCTTCGACGTGCACGTTCCGAAATCTGGTCGGGGTCGACGCCAACCAGGCCCAGGAGATCCGCGACGCTGCCGACGGCATCGAACCGTGGGGCGACACGCCGACCGGCTACGCGTTGCAGCAGGTGCTCTCTCTGGGGCTTCTCGACGACGCCAGCGATCCCCTCGACGCCGCGCGGCCGAAAGTCGTCGTCCTCGTGACCGACGGCGACCCCACCGTCGGCTGCGACACCGGTGAACCGATCAATACTCGTGCGTCTGCGATCCCCGAAGCGATCGCCGGTGCGCGTGCCCTCGCCTCGGCCGGCGTACCCGTCTACGTCGTCGGCTTCGAATCGGGCGCGAACCCCGACACCCTGGACGACATCGCGGAGGCGGGCGGGACCGACGCCCCCGACCCCACCCGACGCCACTTCGTCGCCAACAACCCCACCGAGCTCGTCACCGTGCTCGGGAACATTCAGGCCGACATCGCGAGCTGCAACTTCCAGTTGATGAACACCCCCGCCGAGACCGACGAGATCCGCGTCACCGTCGCGGGCGTCGCGCAGACCGAAGACCCCGCCAACGGGTTCTCTTACGACGCGGCGACGGGCTCGCTCACGATGAACGGCCAGGCGTGTGACGAGATCAAGAACAGCGCCGATCCCTCTGCGATTCAGGTGGAGGCTCTCTTGATCGACCGCGGGACTGCACCTCTCTGCGAGGCGACCGGACCCGAACTCTGCGACTACAGCGACAACGACTGCGACGGCGAGGTCGACGAGATCTGCCCCGGCGCGAACGAGGTTTGCGACGGCGCCGACAACGACCATGATGGGGAGACCGACGAAGGGTGTCCCTGATTCCACGGCGACCGTCCATGCTGCACTCCAGATCATCTGCGCGGCGCTGGGCCACGGTTCTGGTCATCGGGACCACGGTCCTCGTCGGCTGCCGCAAGGACGCCGCCGAGAAAAAAGCCCCACCGAAGCCGATCACGAGATCCGCCGGAGCGTCTGACTCCGGCGTCGCCCGGGTGAACCAGGAGGCGGACCTCGGCACCCTCCTGATCGAGCCGCAGGTCGTCGAGACCGAACCCGACACCCCCGCGCCCCTGCCCGTATTCGCCGACTTCGACCCCGCCGAGCTCGAACTCGATCCGAAACGTCTGTCGAGCTGCAAACAGCTCGACGCACATGTCGAAAGCGCGCTGATCGAACACCAGGTGAGGCGAAACTTCCCCGAGCTGTTCGGGCAGCCGATCGAAGCGGGGACCGACTGGCGAACGCAACGCGGTTCGACGCTCGATGTCGGGACGCGGCTATTCCGCGTGCAGGGCAACGCACTTCACGTCGTCGACACCGCGGCGCAACCGCCGCTCCACATACTCGCCGACTCTCGAAAGCGAACCACGCGGCCGCTCGTCATGGCGGCGACCGAAGACGGATTCGTGGCGACCGCTGCGCTGCGGCACCAGAAGGGGGTCGACGAGGTCACCTTCGACGCACCGAGCGGAAACCCTTCCCAGGAGCGCGACGAGGACCCGAGCCTGCGAGCACCCTTCACGGGCTGGAAGTTCTTGCGCGTCGACGGCGAATCGACCGAGACGATCGCGGAGACTCGGCTTCGGGGCGAGCCCGTCGGGCTGCATCTGGACGGTGACCACGCGTATCTGCTGCAAAAGTCGTCGTTTCGCGTGAAGCGCTGGACACTCGACCGCGCCCGGCAGGTCGGCGCCGGCATTCGCGACCCCGCCGCACTGCGAAGTGCGCTCGCCTCCAACATCGACATCGACATCGGTGCGGATGCTGCGCCTCGAGCGGCTCACGCGGTGAACTTCGAGGACGTCGAAGACGTCCAGTTCGACTGCAAGGACGTCTGGGTGACCCAGACGTCGGGGACGGGCGAACACGTTCTCACGGTCGCTCGGATTCACCTCCCCACGGGCAAGCTCGACCCCGTCGGGCTCGTGGTGGGGGAGAACGTTCGAGTCGGCGCACGCGGGGATCGACTCTACGTCGCGCGCCAGGTCCGAGGCTCGCATACCGTGGAGGTCGCCGAGAAGCCTTACACGGTCGTGGACACGTTCCGGCTCGGCTCGGCACTTCGTCATCAGAAATCACAGCTCGTCGAAGGGGCCCCCGTCGATCTGCGCGTCGAGGACGAGGCCGGCTGGCTCGTGACGACCCGATGGCCAGATTCCGAGCGGCTCGCGTACGACTTTCCGCTCGCCGAGAAGAGCGAGCCGACCTTGCACGCCCCGTCGTTCGGACTGCCACGGGTGCTGGGAGAAGTTCCGACCGAGGTGCTCGCCGCCGACGGCGTCTTGGACAGCGATGTCGTGGCACGCATCGCGAGCGACAAAGTGATCACGTCGACCCTGCGCGGCCCACAACTACATTTTGCGGCTTTCGACCTGACCGGGCGCAAGCTCGGCGAGGTCGCTTCACCGCCCGAGTTCAACATCCTCCGCTGGGACCCCTCCGTGGTCGCTGTGGGGGACGGTGTGCTCGCCGCACCGCTCGGCGCACTAGACACCCGCGGCAACGAACGGACGTTCCTCGTCGTTCGCGCCGACCGGGATCTCGCGATGTTCCTGCTGGAACCGGAGCGGCCCGTCCGTCCCGACACCGCTTTCGTGCGAGGGGAGGAGTTCCTCGCCATCGACGATTCCGGCATCCAATGGCTCGCCCTCGAAAGCGCGACCCCACTGCGACAACTGCTCTGGCGCGACGTCGTGCGCGCCGAAGGGAGCAACGTGCAGATCATGCCGGCGCAGAGTGATCGCGTCGATCCGAACACCGTCGACATGTGGAACATGCCGGGCGGCGCCGGGATGGGAAAACTCGGGATCCTCAAAGGAGGCGGCTCCGAGGAAGGGGGAGGAATGATGGGGGGTGGAGGCATGATGGGCGGTGGCATGATGGGCGGCATGATGAGCAAGGGGCTCGCCACGCAGCTCGCCCGCGACCGCGCTCGCCAACAGGCCGAGCGAGACGCCGAGATCTTCGGGCTCGACGACAACGACGACGACGAAAAGGGAGCGGGAACGAACGGAGCGGGTGGCGAAGAGCGCGCTCCGTGGGGCTTCCCGAGCATGGGTGACATCATGAAGAAAGCCGGAGACCGCTGACATGCCGCAGGACGTCGACTGGTCGAACGTTCGCGCTCCCGAGCCCGAGCCGGAGCCGAAGAAGTCTTCCGCCGTCTGGGGAATCCTCGGGATGGTCGTCTTCCTCGTCGTCTTCGCCATCGTAGGCGGCGGGTTTCTCACGATGAATCTGCTCGGCAAACGCATCAAGCAGCGGGCGATCGACGTGTGCGATACCAACACGAACTGTGTCCTCGACGTCCGGCAGAATCACGACGGCTGCTTCGCCGACCACGTCGTGATCGCTCCCCCTGCGGGGGTGGAGGACTTCCAGACCGGTGACGACTCCGATCACTATGGCGTCGCGACCGCGGACTGGCCCGCGTACCGAACCTGCGTCGGGCTCGACCGTCCGCGAACGCTTCAGGACGAAGAACGCGTCGAATGACCTGACGACTCGCTCTCCGCGCGATCCGTCACACCGCCTTTCCAACCCATAGTGCTCGCCCCCCGGGCCCTTCCTGCCGAGGACGTTCCCGCTGGCAAAGCGTCGCGATGTCTCGTAGCGTGAAAAGTACCAAAATCATTTCGAGAGAGAGAGGACGATGAGGATTCGAACGAGAGCCCTCGCGGCTTGTTGTGTGGTTGCCATCGCGGCATGCGGCGACAAGACGGGCGAGAAAAACAACGGAGGTGGTGACGCCGGGAACAACGGGGTCACCAACAACGGTGCGGGCGATGCCGGCAACAACGGCGGCGCCGATGGCGGAAACAACGGGACGTCGAACAACGGCGTGTCCAACAACGGGGTGTCCAACAACGGCCAGCCGGACATGGGGGACACCCCCGACATGACTGACCCGCCCGACACGTCGACCCCAGACATGGGGACCGACACGGGGGGCGACGTCGACATGGGGACCGACATGGGCGCGGAGCTCGAAGGCGACGACGCCGGCGAGTGCTCGGACGGCGTCGACAACGACGGCGACGGGGCCACCGACTGTGCGGACAGCGACTGTGACGGAAACGTCGATTGCCCGACGTGCCAGGCCGACGAAGTCCTCTGCGGAAACGTCTGCATCAACCCCGACAACGACGCGACTTACTGCGGCGCCACCGGCGATTGCACCGGCGCGAACGCCGGCGAGACGTGCATGAACGGGGACGTCTGCACCGGCGGAACGTGCCAGGCCGACTGCCAGGCGAACGAGCTCCTCTGTAACGGCGTCTGCGAAGATCCCGCCACGAGCCTCGTCGCATGCGGCGCGACCGGCGACTGCACGGGGGCCAACGCTGGAGAGACCTGTGGCGCCAACGAGGTCTGCGACGGCACCGGCTGCGTCTGCGACCAGGGATTCGTCGACTGCAACGGGACGTGCATCGACCCGTTGACCGACGCGACCTACTGCGGCGCCACCGCCGGGTGCGCCACCGCGGTCGCTTGCGGAGCGGACGAGGTCTGCAACGCGGGCGCCTGCGAATGCGCTCCGGGCCTCGTCGAATGCGACGGCGCGTGCATCGACCCGGCGACCGACCTCGCCTACTGCGGCGCCTCGGCCGACTGCCAGGGAGCGAACAGCGGCACCGCCTGCGTCGCCGACCAGACCTGCAACGCCGGCGTATGCGAGTGCACCGCCGGTCTCGTCGAGTGCAACGGCGTGTGCGTCGACCCGCTCACGAACCGCAACTTCTGCGGAGCCTCCGACGATTGCGTGGCGGCGAACGCCGGCGAATCCTGCCAGGGACAGCAGGTCTGTGACCAGGGCACGTGCTCGAACACGTGCACCGTCGGGATCGCCTGCGACGGGGGCTGCATCGACCCGATGACCGACCTCGACAACTGCGGCGCGTCCGGAAACTGTATCGGCCAGAACGACGGCGACGTCTGCACCGGCGGCGAGCTCTGCAACGCCGGCGTCTGCGAATGCCCGCAGGGGCAGATTCGCTGCGGAAACCAGTGCGTCGACCCCCTCACCGACACCGACTTCTGCGGCGCCTCCGGTGACTGCCAGGCACCCAACGCCGGCGAAGCGTGCGCCGCCGACCAGACCTGTAACGCAGGCGCCTGCGAGTGTCCGCAGGGAGAAGTCTTCTGCAACGGGATCTGCGTCGACCCGATGACCGACAACGACTTCTGCGGCGCGATGCTCGACTGCGTCGACGTCAACGCGGGGCAGACCTGCGGCGGCGGACAGACTTGCAACGCCGGCTCCTGCGAATGCGAGGTCGGCGAGGTCTTCTGCAGCAACACCTGCATCGACCCGCTCGCCGACGAGAACTTCTGCGGCGCCGTCGGCGACTGCCAGGACCTCAACTCCGGCGCGACCTGCGTCGACACCCAGACCTGCGAGGCCGGCGTGTGCGAATGCCCCCAGGGCCTGGTCCTCTGCAATGGCGAGTGCATCGACCCGCAGGCCGACTCCGACTACTGCGGCGCCACGGCCGACTGCATGGGGCTCAACGCCGGCATCACCTGCCCGGGAGCCTCGACCTGCGTCGCCGGGATGTGCGAATGCAACGGGGTCAACCAGATCATCTGCGGAACCGAATGCGTGAACCCGCGCGGCAACGAGACGTACTGCGGTGCCACGGGTGACTGCATGGGCCAGAACGCCGGCACGACCTGTAACGCCGACGAGGTCTGCGACAACGGGGTCTGCGAGACGTGCCCCGTCGACACCGTCCTGTGCGACGGCAACTGCATCGACCCGCTCAGCGACCCCGACTACTGCGGCGCGACGGGAACGTGCGCCGGGGGTGACGAAGGCGACGTGTGCGACGCCAACGAAACCTGCACGGCGGGCGCCTGCCTCCTCTCCGACGGAGAGATCGGCTGCGCCGACGACGCCGAGTGCTCGTCGGGCATCTGCTGGGATTTCGCCGACTACGACGCCCTGTGCGCCGGCACGATCTGCTCGACCGCCTGCGCGGGCGACCAGGACTGCATCGACGACGCCACCGACCTCGGAGCGTCGACGCCCTCCTCGGCCACCTGCGGAACCGACGGACGATGCAACTTCGTGGGAACCGGCCTCGGAGCCTTCCTCTGCCAGTGACCTGACCCGTGCTCGACCCGGCCGGCCCTTCGCGGGGCCGGCTTTTTTTTCTCCCGTACGAGCGCCGTCCGCCTCGCCAAACGACCGCGACCCCACCAACTGAGCCAAAATCTTGATTGTGGCGCGGGATCGAAGATCGTAGATAGGAAGTACACAACCGCACTGACAGCATAGATAAGGTCAACGATGGGTCGGAACCTCGAATCCAACGAAATCCTCCCCATGGCGCTCAGCGTCGTGGTTCCCGGTCTGGGGCACCTCCTGACGGGACGCGCCCTCCTCGGACTGCTCTTCCTCGCGTCCGCGGGGGTCTGCGTCTTCCTGGGCCTGGATAACAAGGCGTTCTTCGGGGGATACGTCGTGGTCGGGATCGTCGCCGCGATCTCTCTGTACCTGTCGATCACGGGGGGTGAGGTCGAAGACGAAGAACTGCCGGCCCCTCCACCGCGACCGCGCAGCAAGCCCGCGAACGCCGCTCAGGCCGCCGACACCGGACCTCACGACCAGCTCGCAGAACCCTCGGAGGAAGCGGCAGCACCGGCCGTGGACGTGAAGCCTTCGGTCGATATCGAGACCACGAAACCGATGAGCGAGCCCGCGAAGGAAGCGCTCAAGGAGGCGAGCGCCGCGTCGGAGGCCGAGGAAGAACCGCCCCCTGCCCTCGACCCCCCGGCGGCGGCCGACTTCTCCGGTGAAGACTACCCGATCGATCTCGACCCCGAAGACCGGCAGCTCTACCGCCTCTCGAACGCGATGACCTTCGCCGAGCAGTGGCACGAAGATCACGGGCAGTGGGAGAACCTCGAGGCCGACGTCGCCGACGACGCCCCCGAACTCCTCAAGCGAATCATCGCCGAGACCGGCGCAGTCCGCTTCCCCGCTCGCTGGAGCTGGGGCTGGCCTTTCGACGCCTCCGATACCGTCGTCCTGTTCGACCGCGTCGCCATCTCGGGCACGGGCTACGTCTTCGGCCGAATCGAGTCGCGCGACATCGACCTTCTGTGGCGCCCCGACGGCTCCATCGCCCTGCGCGACGCCTCCGGCAAGGAGACCGACCACGCCGAGGACCTCGACGCGTTCGTCGACGAGCTCGTCCAGGGCTTCCGCGTCGCGCGTGACTGCATCTCGACTTCCGCCATGATGGGGAACGAGGACCTCGTCGTCCTCCCCGAGTCCGAACGTGAGCTGAAGCCCGAAGACTCTCAGGCCGGCTTCCCGTCGTTCTGGTTCGGTGCCCGCGGCCCCGGCATGGACGACGTGGGGTTCTCGTTCGAAGCCCCGCTCATCCGGCACTCGCGAGGCAGCCGCGTCGTCGAACCTGCCGACATCGCGACGATCGTCGCGTTCCTGGAATGGCTCGACAGCGATCCCGAATCGACCGAAGGCGCCCTCGCTATCGCGAACGACGCAGACCACGCCCGGCCCGTCGGCGTCGTCGTGCGAGACGGGAACCCCGTCGTCGCGTGGTGGGGTGAGTCGCCGCCCGAAGAGGTCGACGCCTTCCTCGACCACCTGCGCGGACTCACGTACTGGGGCTGAAGTCCAGCAACCCCCGGAACTGCTCCTCCGACATCGCGACGAAGATCCCCGTCGCGGTCGTGTAGTCCGTCCCCTCGGCATCGAAGATGCGGCCGCGGGTGAACACCTTTCTCCCTTCCACGCGTTCCACCCACGCCTCGACCGAGTAGACGGCGCCGAGCGGCAGCAACTTCCGGAACGTCGTCTGCAGCTCCACCGCCACGACAGCGTGGCCGGCGATCCAGGCCGAGCTTCCGAGCGCTTCGTCGAGCACCGCCGCCATGCTGCCGCCGTGCGCGTGGCCCGGCGGCCCCTGCGCGCCGGGGCCCCACCAGACGCGGCCCACCAGCGCGCCGTCCCTCAGTCGGCGGTACCATCGCAGCCGCATGATCGTGTCGTCGCCATGAGGACCCGCCAAAAACGACCGCCCCAACTGCAAGTGAACCAGCTCGTCGTCCACCGTTTCGTGCCCTTCGCCTACTTCGAGATCGACTTCGTGCATACTCTCCTCCAGGACGCCGGTGAATCAGTCCGACCGGCCGGGCATCGTAGTCCTTTCGTCGGCGATCGTGAGCCGTTTTCCAAGCCCCAATCGTAGAGCCACCCCATGTCGTCCGTCCTCCCCCGCCTCGTAGAGCTCCTCTCGCTCGAACAGATCGAACAGAACCTCTTCCGCGGCCAGAGCCAGGACCTCGGCTGGGGCACCGTCTTCGGCGGCCAGGTCCTCGGCCAGGCCCTCTCCGCCGCCGTCCAGACCGTGCCGAGCGAGCGGCAGCCCCACTCGATCCACGGCTACTTCTTGCGCCCGGGCGCCGTCGACAAACCGATCGTCTACGACGTCGACCGAATCCGCGATGGCTCGAGCTTCACCACCCGGCGCGTCGTGGCGATCCAGAAAGGGCGCCCCATCTTCAGCATGTCCGCGTCGTTCCAGATCGTCGAACCCGGCTTCGACCACCAGGCCGACGCGGAAGAACAGCCCGGCCCCGAAGGCATCCTCTCCGAAGAGGAGCTCATTCGCAGGTTCGCCGACAAGATCCCCGAAGCCGTCCGCGACCGCTGGCTCGAGCGCGAGTTCCCGATCGAGGTCCGGCCCGTCGCCCCGATGAATCCGCTGCAGCCCGAAGCTCGCGAGCCACGCCGAGCCGTCTGGGTCCGCGCCGCCGGCGAGCTCCCCGACGACGTCGCCCTGCATCGCTACCTGATGGCGTACGCGTCCGATTTCAGCTTCATCTCGACCGCCCTCCTCCCCCACGGTGTCTCGTGGCTGTCGCCCGGCATGCAGGTCGCCAGCATCGACCACGCGATGTGGTTTCACCGCCCGTTCCGGATCGACGACTGGCTCCTCTACACGATGGATAGCCCCTCGGCGTCCGGAGCCCGCGGGCTCGTGCGCGGCCAGGTCTTCCAAGACGGCCGGCTCGTGGCGAGCGTCGCGCAGGAAGGCCTGATCCGAAAGCGTAGCTGACGCCGGGCCCTGTCGCTTGCGAGACGCACGAGCGCTCATCGCCAACCCGCCTCGCCCGTCGTACACTCGCGGCGATGCTGATCGGTTCCTACATCCTCGAAGAACGCGTCGGCCGCGGCGCAATGGCGGAGGTGTGGGCTGCCCGAAGCTCGGCGTCCGACGAGCCCGTGGCGGTCAAGATCATCACCGGTCACCCTCGCCACGTGGATCAAACCCGGGACACGTTCTTCCGCGAAGTGCGCACCGTCGCCTCCCTCAATCACCGCGGGATCGTGCGAATCTACGACTACGGACGCGGCGAGTTCGCCCCCGCAGGCGGGGTCGTCCCGTACCTCGTGACGGAGCTCGCGACGGGCGGGACCCTGGGGTCGGGGTGGCAGCCGGGCAACTTTCCCGACGTGCAACGAGTGATCGTCTCGATCCTCGACGCCCTCGCCCACGCGCACGCCCGCGGAGTCATTCATCGTGACCTCAAACCGGGTAACGTTCTGAGGACCTCCGCCAAACCGCTCGCCGACGTCAAGGTCGCCGACTTCGGCATCGCGCGCCTGGTTCCACTGGGCGAACGAACCGGCGGCGACGAAGTGATCGCGGGGACCCCGCCCTACATGGCGCCCGAGCAGATCCGCGGGGACTGGCGCGATCAGGGACCGTGGACCGACCTCTACTCGGTCGGCTGCATCGCCTGGAAGATGGTGACGGGCAACGCTCCCTTCGAAGGTGAGCGGGACGACGTCCTCGCCATGCATCTCGAAGCGGATCTCCCGAAGTTTCAACCGCGGGTCGCCGTTCCGCCCGGCTTCGAGCCATGGCTGCTTCGTCTGCTCCGCCGGAAGATCCCCGATCGAACCCAACGCGCCGCGGACGCCGTGATGGAGCTGCTGGCGCTGGAGCCCGTCACCGACCCAGCCACCGTCGAGCTTCCGGCACACTTCGATCCTGCGATCGCCTCGACGCTCCTCATCGAGACCGAAGAGTCGACCACCGAAGCGTTCCACGTCGACACGCCTCGGACGGACGAACTCGTGACACGGCTGCGCCGGATCGCCTCGCCTCAGCGCGCCATCATCGACGCCGCGGCGCACACCGAGCTACGGCTCTGGGGGCTGCGACGCCTCCCCTTCGTCGGCCGCGAGGCGGAGCGAACCGAGCTCTGGTCGATCCTCCAACGAGCGTTCGAGGCGCCCGCCCCCCAGCTCGTCCTGCTCCACGGAGCTCCGGGGACGGGCAAGTCCTCGCTTGCTCGCTGGCTCGTCGAGCGAAGCCACGAGCTGGGGCTCTCCGAACCGCTCATGATCGTCCACGACCCGATCGCTCGGCTCGACGACGGGCTCCCGGGCGCTCTGGTGCGTTGGTTTCGCCTCGAGGGGCTCTCCCCCGCCGAAGCCGTGACACGGCTTCGCGCCCGACTGCGCCGCCACCTCGACGACGAAACAGAAGCCGTCGCCACCGCCGGAGCCCTCACCGACTGGATCGTCAGCCGCACCAACATCTCGCCGGCCGGCTTCGAAGGCGGGAACGAGCGGCGGGGCTCCTCACCGTGCTCCGGATGCTGACGAAGAACCGGCTCGGCGTCCTCTGGATCGAAGACGGACATCGAGCCGCCCGAACGCTGGATTACCTGCGCGGTGCTCTCGAGCTCGCCGGGGACGCACCCCCTCCCCTGCTCATCCTCGTCGCCGACCAGTCGGCGGACGCCGCCGAGGATTCCGAGTTTCGGCGCGCGATCGGCAAACTGACCGAGGTCACCCAGGAGCACACGGTCATCCTCGCCCCGCTCGACGAGCAAGCCACGCGGACGCTGCTACAGACGGTGTTACCACTTCGTCCGGACTTCGCGGCAGCGCTCGCGAGCCGAACGTCGGGCAACCCTCTCTTCGCGATCCAGATGTTGGGGGACTGGATCGCTCGCAACGAACTCTCGCTCGATGACCAGGGTCACTTCGTCGTCAGAGACCTCGAAACGGAACTGCCGCGGGGCCTGCGGGGCATTCTCGATCGAAAGCTCGTCGGCGTCGCCCGGCAGTTGGATCAACGGCCTGACGAACTCCGCCACTCCCTGGAGCTCGCCGCGGCCTTCGGCAACCGCGTGCGACGCGTGGAGTGGGCGATCGCTCGCGACAAAGCCGCGCTCCCCGACCGCGGCGGGGTCACCGACCTCCTGATCCGCTCCGGGATCGCCGTCCCTGCCGGCGAGGACTGGGCTTTCGCCCACGACCTCTTTCGTGAGGCCCTCGTCGACGAGGCGCGAGCCTCCGGTAGGTGGCAGCGCTGGAACGAGCTCTGCGCTCGGACCCTCGAGGACGTCTACGCCGAACCCGATCCCGTCCGCTCGGCCTCTCACTACTTCGAGGCCCAGCGGTGGGAGGAGGCGATCGAGCCGTGCCTGCGCGCGTCTCGACACCACTTCGACTCCCTCGCCCTCGATGCCGCGCAGCACTGGGTCGACCGCGCGAGCGAAGCTCTCGACCGTGCCCAGGCACCGCCCTCCGATCCGCGGCGAGGCAAAATCCTCGTCGCCCTCTCCAAGTTCAGCCAGGCCCGGGGCGACTACGATCGCACCGACGCGCTCCTCGACCAGCTCGAGCTCACCGCGCGGCAGCACGGGTGGTCCGACCTACTCGTCTCGGCCATCGGGAGGCGCAGCCCTCTTCGGCTGCGTCAGGGGGACCCGCAGGGGAGCCTCGACACGGCGCTCCGCGCCGAGGGCGCCGCGACCGTCCATGGCGACGAGTTCTGGCGGTTCGTCTCGCTGGGACACGCGGTCAACGCCGCGATCGCGCTTGGCCGATGGGACGATGCCGAACGCTGGGCGCGCGATCGGCTCCGAATCGCCGACGACCTCGGGGATGACGTCTCCACCTACATCGTGCGCGCCTCGCGCGCCCATGCGCGCTTCCGGCTCGGTAGCATCCGCTCGCAGCGCGGAGACCTCGACGAGGCCGCCTCGCTCCTCGGCGAAGTGGACCAGTTCGCACCCGAGGACGACAAGATTCTGCGAGCCCTCACCCTGGCGCTCCGAGGGGACATCGCAAGATTTCGCGACGATTCTCAGAGCGCACGCAGCGCGTACGAGAAATCGTTGGAGCTCTTCCGAACCTGGTCTTACAGGGGGGACGAAGCGGTCCTCGTCCGGCTCGCGATCCTCGACCTGCAGGCGGGAGAGATCGGCGCGGCCCGGGCCCGGGTCGACGCGGCCCGCACCTCCATCGCCGACCGCGGAACCGACAGCGAACGCGCACTCGTCACCCTCGCCGCGGCCACGCTCGACGCCGCCGAGGGTGACTGGAGCGCCGTGGACCAGTGTCTCGCTCGAGAGGTCGTCCACACGCGCGAAGGACTCTTCCTCTACGATTGGTTGGCGACGAGGGCGGCCGAAGCCGAACGAACGGAAATCGTTCGGCGCGTCCGAGCCATCGCGACGAGAGTGCGGACCGCCCTACGGAAGAACCCCTGAATCACTCACGGCCGCGATCGCGACCACGGCGACCGCGATCCGACCAGCGACTCGCCTCCTCCTCCCTCATCCGCAGAAACTTCTTCGCTTCGTCCTCCCCCATCAGCTCGATCGCTTCCGCTTCCGTCTCGCTTCGAACCTTGCCGATTCGTTCACGCATCTCGTCCCAGTTTCCTTCTTCGCGGGCCTTTCGAAACAGGTCGGAGACCTCGGCGAGCTCCACCACGAGGAGGTCCTCCACCTGCGTGGCGGTTACGTCGTCGAGCCCCGCTTCGGCCGACCAGGCCCGAAACTCTTCCTTCATCCTCACTTCCCGCTGTTCCTGACGGCGCGACCACCGCTCGTCACGCATCAGTTGCTGTTCCTCGGCAATCACGTCGCGCAGCTTCATCCGGACCTCCGGATCGGCCAGGTCGAGTGCGCCGTCGGCGGGTTCACGCTCCTCCAGCGCTGCGCCCGCCGCACGAAGAAGTTCTGCGTTCTCGGTTTCGGAGAGGGGTGTCGCGGCGGGTCGGGACCGAGCCTTCGGGACCAACGCATCCACCGTTCCCGACGTGGCGGGGTCGCTCTCCGCCCGAAGCACCTGCGTCCCCGTCGGGCGGGCCTCCAGCATCGCTACTGCGTCCCGCAGCTCGGACGCCTCGTGGCGGGCGGACAAAGCGAGCCCAACGCTCATTGTGATTCCCAGACCCAGCAGGATGTCGATTGGCCAGCGGCTCTTCATTTCGTCACCGGGGAGAGGGTTCGGAGGACCGGCCCCCGATGGTAGCTCCGCCCGTTCGGCCGCGCACGCGACGCGGCCCGCATGCTGGCAGGGTTCGGACCGAGACGCCATAGACCACTGGTATTCATACGGATATCCGGTTTCTCTTGACAGCGCCCGAACCATCCCGTAAACACCACTTACAAAGTAAATGGTGTTTACAGATGTCCACCTCACGACAACGCCGTCGCGAGAAGCGAACGCGGCAAATCATTGATACGGCAATGGATCTAGTCGTCGACGACGGCTTCGCTGGATTCAGCATGCACAAGCTCGCCGAGCAACTGGAGCTGACCGTCGGCGCGCTCTACCGGTATTTCGCGTCGAGAGACGAGGTGCTGGTGGCGGTCCAAGTCGAAGTGCTGGAGGGGTTTCGCAGCTACCTCGAACGTACGTTGGAGCTGCTCGTCACGAGCCCTCCGCTGGAACGAGTGGCCCAGCTCGTCCGCGCCTATACGGATCTGGAGCGGTTGCAACCCCATCGATTTCGCCTGATCGCCCTCGCCGTGGCGAGCCCCGAAGAGCTGTTCGACGACGAAGCGGTAAAGCCGGCGCTCGCTCGGATGTTCGGGCTACTGACGCTCCTCGCGGGGACGCTGGACGTCGCGGTGGAGGAGGGAGCGCTCGAGCCGGGCGATCCGGAGCGACGTGCTTTCCTCTTCTGGTCGAGCTTTCAGGCCCTGGTCGACCGACGAAAGCTGATGCGGGGGACGACGGAACCGTTCGACCGCGACGAGATGATAGACAGCCTCACCGCATCGCTGTTGCGGGGGTGGGGCGGAGACCCGACCGAGATCGAGCGCGCCCTGAAGGTGCCTCGGCTCGACACCGGGCGCCTCGAAGGGGCGCTCGAACTAAATGACCACGGTCAGCGAACCGCTGACGCAGCCAGGAGCTGAAATGTACGACCTCGTAGTGCGCAATGGATTGGTAGTGGACGGTTCGGGCGATCCCGCTTTCGAAGCGGACATCGCGGTGAAGGACGGGATCATCGTCGCAGTCGGCCAGGGCCTGGGGCCCGGCGACCGCGAGATCGACGCGAAGGGACTGCTCGTCACCCCCGGTTGGGTCGACATGCACACCCACTACGACGCGCAAGCGACGTGGGACCCGTTCGTCACGCCGTCCGGCTGGCACGGATGTACCACAGTGGTGATGGGCAACTGCGGCGTCGGATTCGCCCCTTGCCGTGCCGAGGACCGCGAGTGGTTGATCGACGTCATGGAGGGGGTCGAAGACATCCCCGGTTCGGCTCTCACCGAGGGGATTCAATGGGAGTGGGAGACCTTCCCGGAGTATCTCGACGCGCTCGAGAAGTTCCCGCGCGCGGTCGACGTCGCGACACAGGTTCCCCACTCCGCGGTCCGTTGCTGGGTCATGGGGAAGGCAGGGTCCGAGAACGAGGACGCGACTCCCGATCAGATCGAGCAGATGAAGGCGATCACGGTCGAGGGGCTGCGCGCGGGCGCGCTGGGGTTCTCGACGTCTCGCACCCCGCTTCACCGCTCGGCGTCGGGCAACCTCGTCGCGGGGACCTTCGCGCAGGTCGACGAGCTTGCCGCGTTCGGCGACGCACTCGCCGACGCCGGTCACGGTGTGTTCGAGGCGGCGCTCGAGCACATCGAGGTCCCCAACGAGATCGAATGGCTGCGTGACATCGCCGAGAAGTCGGGGCGCACGGTCGTCTTCAATCTGTCGCAGACCTGGGAGGCGCCGCAGATGTGGAGCCAGGTGCTCGAGCAGTTGGACGACGCCGCTGCGAACGACGTCCCCCTCTACGCGCAGTCGGCTGGACGGGCGATCGGCATCCTGATGAGCTGGCTCGGCACGGCGCACCCGTTCCTCGTCTACCCGGCCTACTGGTCCCACGTCGGCGGCCTGCAGACCGACGAGGAGAAGATCGCTGCGCTTCGGGATCCGGAGGTCCGCCGAGCGATCCTGGAGGACGAACCGGTCGACGCCGGCGAGTTCAACAACTTCGTCGCGACGAGCTTCGACAAGATGTTCCTCTTCGACGAGTTCCTCGACTACGAGCCGGACGAGAGCCAGTCGGTCGCCTACCGCGCCCGCGAGCTCGGCAAGACGCCTCAAGAGATCGCCTATGACGCACTTCTCGGCGAAGACGGGCGCGGGTTTCTCTACTTTCCGCTCTTCAACTACGCCGACCACGATCTCGAGCCGCTGCGCAAGATGCACCTGCACCCGCGCATCCGGATGGGGCTCTCCGACGGCGGTGCCCACTGCGGCGCCATCTGCGACAGCGGCATGCCGACGTTCATGCTCACGCACTGGACGCGCGACCGAAAGCGGGGCGACAAGATTCCCCTGGAGCAGATCGTCCACCGACAGACGCGTCAGACGGCCGAGATGTACGGGTTGCTGGACCGCGGCCTTCTGAAGCCGGGCTACCGCGCCGACATCAACATCATCGACTACGAGGCCCTCGCGCTCGAGGCGCCCGAGATGGTGCACGACCTTCCGGCTGGCGGGCGACGCCTGACGCAGCATGCGAAGGGATACGTCGCGACGATCTGCAAGGGGGAGACGATCGTCGACAACGGTCGCCCGACCGACGCCCGACCGGGTGGGCTCGTCCGGGGACCACAGGCGGCGCCGGGCGCCTGACGTGGAGGGGATCGACGCCGTCCGTCTCGCGTTCGACCCGTCGGGTCTGCTCGCGCTCAACGCCATCCTGGCCTTCATCATGTTCGGCGTCGCGCTCGATCTGCGTGTCGACGACTTCCGGGGGATCGTGCGTCAACCGCGGGCCGCGGCGGCGGGGCTGTTCGGTCAGCTCCTCGCACTCCCCGCGGTGACCTTCCTCCTCACGCTCCTGCTCGACCTTCCCGGGAGCGTCGAGCTCGGCATGATCCTGGTGGCAGCCTGTCCCGGAGGAAACGTCTCGAACTTCCTGACGTCCCATGCACGCGGCAACGCCTCGCTATCGATCTCGATGACGGCGGTCGTGACGACCCTCGCCGTGGTGACGACGCCGGCCAACGTCGGCTTCTGGGGCTCGATGTCCCCTGACGCCGCCTCGGTCCTGCGCTCCGTGTCGATCGATCCGGTCCGCATGGTTTCGATCGTCGCGCTGATCATAGTCCTCCCCGTGATCTGCGGAATGCTCGTCCGCAAGCACCGCAGCGACTGGGCCGATCGTCAGCAGGGGCGTTTCCGCGTGGCGTCCATCTTCTTTCTCTTCCTCTTCATCGCGATCGCGCTGGCGAACAACATCGGCCCGGCGGTCGACTATGTCCCCGTCATCGCCGGGATCGTCATCACCCACAACGTCATCGCGCTGGGGCTCGGACGCTTGATCGGCGAAGCAGCTCGACTGCCGGAGCCCGACAAGCGAACGCTCACGATCGAGGTCGGGATCCAGAACTCCGGCCTCGGCCTCGTCCTCATCTTCTCCTTCTTCGACGGGCTGGGCGGGATGGCGGTCGTCGCGGCCTTCTGGGGGATCTGGCACCTGATCTCGGGCCTCGCGCTCGCGACGTGGTGGCGCTCACGCCCCCCCGAGTGAATCGACCTCAGAAGCAGCCGCCTCCGATCGGTGCGACGCCGAGGCCCGAATAGTCGCACCCGTTGATGTCGCACGTGCTCGTCATCTGGAAGTAGTTCGTCAGCGTCCACGCTCCCATGCCGTCGTACGTGTCCAGATAGCAACGCTCGTACACCGCGTCGGCCCAGGCGTAGCCCGCGGGCTTGGTCGCGAGCTCGCCGAACGCATCGACGATCGTGTCGGTCGCGCTCCACGCCCCGTCGTTGTCTTCGTCGTAGTAGATGAAGACTCGATCGTCCCCGTTGAAGTTCGTGGCGTAGCCTTCGAACACGTCGCAGTAGGCGAACAGCTCTGCGCCGGCGTTCTGGTTGCAGATCACGCGGGTGGTTCCCGGCTGCAGCGTCCCCTGCATGTCGTACCAGTTGGAGCACCCGGTATCTCCGTCACGCACGTTGCACAGTTCGTAGCGCTCGAGCCGAACGGGCGTCGTGTCGCAGTTGTAGATCTCGATCGCGCGGTTTTCTCCGTACCCTTCGATGTACTCGCTGATCATGAGGCATTTCGCGCCGCAGGCGGGATCGTTGGTGCACGTAGCCGTGCAGCAGCTTCCTCCGTCGCACTCCTCCGGTCCGTTGACGACCCCGTCTCCGCAGAAGCCCGAGACGCTCCCCGCGACTTCGCGACACCCGCGGCACGTCGTGCAACTCGACTCCCCGTACTTGCACGCTTCCTCCGGGCCCTCGCACTCTTCGGGTCCGTTGACGATCCCGTCGCCACACCAGCCGCCCCCTTCGCCGGGGACGAGCTGGCAGGAGCTCTCGCAGTAGGTGCAGCTCTGGTCGCCGTAGGCACACTGCGGCGACGTAGACCCGTCGGGCTCACACGCCTCGGCGCCGTCGACCACGCCGTTTCCGCAGTTGCCGTCGACGGACGTGAAGGTCACCGAATACGACAAGCCGTGGACGCGCTCGTCGTCGGTCTCGAAGGGGCCGAACGACAGGTCGAACGACTGGTCGCCGTCCGCCTGTAGGTCATCGACACCCCGCAGCAGCAGGGTCTGCGCCGACGACCAGTTCGAGGTCGTGAAGGTGAGTCCCGCCGTGTCCGAGACCGCCTCGGTCTCGTCCGACGTCGCCACGGGGATCACCATGTCGGCCTGCGGTGCCGCCGTCAGACGCACGCGAATCTCGAGCGGGTCTCCACCTTCGGCGAGCCGAAGCCCGGCGACGGACTCCACGATCAGCTCGGGCGTCGGACCGACGCCGTTGTTCTCGGGCACCTCGCTCTCGGAGTCGAACAGAGTGAGCTCGATCGGCGCGAGCGAGGCACCGGCGAACTCCTCGTCGTCGCTCACCATCGAGGGCTCGATCGTGACGGTCCGGTCCGCGTCGATCACGTCCGCCAGGGGAGTGACGGTGACCACCTGGCTCGTCCCCCATCCGTCCGGCCCGAAGGTGAGGGATGCAGGTGCAATCTCGAAGTACGTCGCCTCGAGCGCCACGAGGTTCACCGTCACGTCCGAGGTGGGCCGACGCGTCAGCTTCAGCGGAACCGTCACAGGTTCGCCCCCTTCGATCAGCGCGGCGGAGGCCGCCCCGACCACCAGCCCGGCGGCGTCCGTCCCCGTCTCCTCCTCGCACGCGTCCCCCTCGCATTCCATCTTCGTCGGCTCCCCGTCCGGCGCGTTGTTCTTCGCGATCGAAGATTCGGGCTCACCACAACCCGCAGCGAGCGTTCCAACCACCAGCACCATCCATCCCAATTTGTTCATCGTTCAGTCCTCTTCCGCGTCATCGTGCCATGGGAACGTAGGGGAGGACCGTGGCGTCGCCGACTGAAACAACCTGAAAGTGTCGACCCGCGCGGCGTTTGGTTCGTCCACGCCGCTGAGGGTTGATCGAGATCGCAGTCGCTGCGACATTGGGACGAGACCCTCAGGGAAATTCCAATATGAAGAACAGACTGCTGATCGGCGCGATTGCCTGCGCCTTCGCGTTCTCTGCCTGCAACGGCTGCGACGACTCGACCTCGAGCAACAACGACGACAACAACCCGCGGGAAGCCGCGTGCGAAGACGCCGACGGCGATGGTTGGAACGCCGGCCTGACCTGCGACGGGCCCGTCGACTGCGACGACTCCGACGCCGCGATCAACCCCGACGCCGAAGAAGCTTGCAACGGTGTCGACGACGACTGCGACGGCGAGGTCGACGAAGACTGCGAAGCGTGCACAGAACCAGGCGCCACGCGAGATTGCGGCACCGACACCGGTGCGTGCACCATCGGGACGCAGACCTGCGGAGAAGACCTCGTGTGGGGATTCTGCCAGGGGGGTGTCGAGCCCACCACCGAAGCGTGCAACGGCGTCGACGACGACTGCGACGGTGAGGTCGACGAAGGGGGCGACTCGATCTGCGACGACGGCTTCACCTGCAACGGCATGGAGGTCTGCTCCGAGGGCGCCTGCGTCGCGGGAGAACCGACCGACTGCTCGGACCTCGACGGTCCGTGCGCGGACGGCGTCTGCTCCGACAAGGACGGGGGATGCATCGCGGTCCCGAAAGAAAACGGAGCCGACTGCGACGACGGCGAGTTCTGCACCATCGACGGCGTCTGCAACGCCGGCGTTTGCGAGACGACGCCGCGCGACTGCTCGGCCGAGTCGGACCAGTGCAACGTCGCCGTCTGCGACGAAGCGGCCGACGCCTGCGTCCCCCAACCCGTCGCCGATGGCACCTCCTGCGACGATGGACAGTTCTGCACCGAGACCGACGTCTGCGCCGCGGGCGTGTGCGGCGGGGCTCCACGCGACTGCTCCGGCGAAGGCGACCAGTGCAACACGGGTACCTGCGACGAGGCGACCGACGCCTGCGTCACCACCCCCGTCACCGATGGCGTCGCCTGCGACGATGGGCTCTACTGCAACACCGGCGAAACGTGCCAGGCGGGTGCCTGCACCGGAGGCGCCCCGCGCGCCTGCGGTGCCCAGGGCGGATCCTGCCGCGACGGCGTCTGCGACGAAGCCGCGGACGCCTGCACCGGTGACCCCGTCGCCGACGGCACGCCCTGCGACGACAGCCTCTTCTGCACCACCGGCGACCAGTGCCAGGCCGGCAACTGCGTCGGCGGACCCGAACCCGACTGCTCGTCGGCCGACGGGAGCTGCCAGGTCGGCGTCTGCGACGAGAACCTCAACGCCTGCGCACCGCGCCAGGCGATGAACGGAACCACTTGCGACGACGGTCGCTTCTGCACCACCGTCGACACCTGCATGTCCGGGAGCTGCCTCGGCGGCGGCCCGCCCCGCGACTGTTCGGCGAGCACCGGCGGCGATGCCTGCCTGATCGCTTCGTGCGACATGACGCTCGACCGATGCGTCACCATGCAGGACGTCAACAACCCCACTTGTTGCAACCCTGCGGTCGACGCCGACCTCGACGGCTCCAACGAGTGTGACGACTGCAACGACACCAACGCCGCGATCCGCCCCGGCGGCACCGAGCTCTGCAACGGCGTCGACGACGACTGCGACGGCGCCATCGACGAAGACTTCGACGGCGACTCCGACGGCTTCTCCGTCTGCGCCATGGACCCCGCCATCTTCGACTGCGACGACGCCAACCCGAACGTGAACCCCGGCAGGCCAGAAGTCTGCGACGACGGCGCCGGCGGGCTCACCGGAAACGGCGTCGACGACGACTGCGACGGATACGTCGACGAGGGTTGCAACCCCTGCACGACCACCGATGCCGACAACGACGGCGCCAGCGAGTGCGACGGGGACTGCGATGACACCGACGATACGCGATACCCGGGCGCTCCGGAGATCTGCGACGGCCTCGACAACGACTGCAACGCGTTCACCGTCGACAACTGCGGCGTCTCCGACCCCTGCAACTTCGACGGCGACGGAGACTTCGGCAACGACGCCGACGTCTGCGAGGAAGACTTCCTCTGCGCCTGCATCGTCAATCGCTCCGGTCAGTGCCAGGGCGACTACCGTTGCACCTCCTTCTGCAACTCCTCCCGCACCGGCGCGATCGGCGACGGCTGCGAAGCCGACCAGGTCTGCAACCTCACGCTGCGGGGCTCAGCGAACGTCAACGGCTGCTCGGTGACGACGGACACCGTCGGGACCCTCGTCGGCGGCGCCTCGTGCTCGAACGACGATCAGTGCCGTAGCGGCAATTGCGACAAGCCGTGCGTCGGCCCCGGCTGCAACCGCAACGTCTGCCAGGATCGATGCAGCTCCGACGGCGAGTGCGACCCCTCGGCGAAATGCCGCCTCGTCTCGACCGGAAGCGGGCAGTCGACCGGTGCCTGCACCCCCGACGACCTCTTCGGCGCCGGCACCTACGGCGACGCGTGCACCACAGACACTGCGTGCGGCAGCAACGCCTGCATCGTCGACCCCAACGACGGCTCCACCTACTGCACGACCCTCTGCTGCTCCGACGCCGACTGCGGCGCAGGCGCCTACTGCTCTTACGAGGGGGACGCGAGCCCGATCATCATCAACAACGGTGCGATCGTCCTCACCCCCGAAGCCGACGCCCCGTCATGCTCGTCCGACGCCGACTGCGCCGGCAGGGGCGAGGGCGCGCGATGCTTCCAGGGCCAGTGCACCTACCAGGTCTACGGCACCAGCGGTCAGTGTGTGAAAGAGGTCACCGGCCAGGGCACGCGACGTGGCGGACAGGCCTGCTCGCAGAACTCGCAGTGCCAGTCCAACTTCTGCGAGAAGGACCTCGGCATCTGCATCGAGCCCTGCTGCAGCGACTCCACCTGCCCGACCGGCACCGCCTGCGAGCTCGCCGACGTCGAGACCCGCGACGACCAGGCCACCAACGCCCGCGTCTGCCTCAGCTTCTCGACCGCCGACACCCTCGAGCGCCGCTGAAACTCGTGCGGGGGATGCCTCCCCCGCCAGTTTTCCCTCTCCGCTCTCCGGTCTCCGCTTTCCCTTCCCCTGGAGGCCCCACGGACCACCGTGACGCCCCGCTTCCACCGCTTTCCATCTCCGCTCTCCGGTCTCCGATTTCCCTTCACATGGAGGCGCCCCGGACCACCGTGACGCCCCGCTTCCACCGCTTTCCATCTCCGCTCTCCGGTCTCC